>NZ_BCWB01000001.1 GCF_001592045.1 Thermobifida fusca NBRC 14071 = JCM 3263
GCTAGAAGATCAGTTAAGAACGATCTGTGATGGGAGGATGGCGCTTCCTCCCCAGGGCTGAAGCCCGGGGTCTCCGCGCCAGAAGAACGATGAGTATGGCCCTGCCGGTCCATCCCCACGTGCGTGGGGCTCACGTGCCCGTCTGGAGGCGGAGCACCGCCGCGTGCGGTCCATCCCCACGTGCGTGGGGCTCACTCGTCGATGATCCGGTCCAGCGCGCCGCTGTTTGGTCCATCCCCACGTGCGTGGGGCTCACAGGGCGCCGCCGAGGAGGACCAGGAGCGCGCGCGGTCCATCCCCACGTGCGTGGGGCTCACCGAAGCTGACCTGCAATTTCGCGAGGCGTTATCTCCTCGTTATCTGGATTGTGGGCAGCTTCGCCATACACGACACTCTAAACCGTTTTCCCGAGCATCGTCCCCTCAATGGCGCCATGAGGGGCCGTCGGGGGATTCGAACCACACCACATGGCCCTGCGGTCCCACCGTCAGCCCGAACTCTGACACTTCCGGGCGGCCGCGCTGGACCCACCAGGCGTGGGCCTGCTCGAGTTCCCCCCACAGCCTGCGAGGGCCGCCCTACTCGACGCGGTCTGGGTAAACGCGCGCCCATGAAGGCGAATCAGTAGCCGACAGCCACACGTCAGGACGTTCGCGCTGCTCCGCAAGCTGTAATTCCAGTGCAGCACCAGACGACAACAACACCTGACTCCACTGTGTGTGGCGGCACCCAGGTCGGAGCAGCCCTCGTCAGCTTCCCTAGCAGTGAGTTCATGTACGGCGCACCCATCACCTGGGCACGTGGTAGTCCCCCGCGCTGGTCCCAACCCCAGACGACTGCATAGAACGCTGGTGCTTGGAATTCCCAATGGACCTCATGCCCGTAACCTTCTCTTGACGTCGGGAAGCCACGTTTCAACGAGGGGACCTCGGCTCCCGCAATGCCCACGGCATCTGCGGGTGGACCTGCGCACCCTTGAGAAGGAGACCGGCAGTCGGTGTCTCAGGGAAGACGGTGCTGGTTCTGTCTTGTCGCACCCTGTTGAACGAAGAGCTTGACTGATCTGCCTGTGGACGGAAGGACAGGATTTCAAAAACCGAGGAAATCCCATCCGCATCCACCCCGTTAGAACCAGAACTCCCCACTTTTCAGCGCATCCCTCTCACTGGAAACAGAGGTGTCCGGATGGGATTGGTGGGCTTTCGGAAACTCCTGAGCGTGGTCGGGATCCTCTTGTTTCTTGGCATTGTCCCTGTCCCTGCCCTGATGATCAGCGGTGATCTCGGAGAAACTGAACGGTTTGAGCTCGGCGTGGTAGGCGCAGGGGTTTCCGGCTTGGCCCCGCTGATTCTCTTCAGCAAAACCAAGACCGGTGGTGAGGCGGGTGAGGGCAGCGGCGAGGAGAACGAAACGTCGTGGCAGCTCTTGTCTGTCCTTGGCGCCGTGTTGTGGTTGTGCATGTTCCCTGCCATGACAGTGATCGATCTCGCTCAAGGGTCCGGCCCGCTCATCCTCAGCGCGACAGGTGTGGGGGTTGTCGGTTTCTTCATGATGCTCGTTGGCGAGGTCAGTCTGAGGAGGAGCGCGAGCACCGGTGAGGGAGAGGCGCAAACGGGGTGGAGAAAATTCCGAGGGTTGCTGGACACCATCGGATCCGGTTTGTTTCCCGGTGCGCTCTCCGCTGTGATCCTCGGCTTCTACTTTGAAGGAGGTGAGTGGTTCGCGATCAGCATGTTGGCCGTGGCAGTGCTGGCATTCCTCATCTCCGGTAGGAGAGGCAGTGGTGATGCGGAGGACGACGGTGACGGTGGTGAGTGAACTCTCCGCCGGGACCGGTTTGTCGAAGTCAGGGCGAGGAGTTGGCACCGGCAGCGTCCACCAGTGGCCTGCAGCGTTGTCGTTGAAGGCTACGGTCCGAAAAGGCGTGGCGTGGGAGGTTCTGCTGCGGTACCGTTCCTCGACCGGGTGCGCTCTGCCCGCCTTTTGAGGAGGTTTGACGTGCTCATCCACCCCTGGGATGCCGCCTTGGACGACGCCGAGTGGCAGGCCTGGCTCGCTGAAGGCCATGACTTCGGCCAGCTCTGTGTTAATGGATTGCCGGGCCAGCCGCCTTTCGTTGTGCCTACCCATTTCGTTCGCGACGGGGACGCTTTACTGGTCCACCTTGCTCGCGCTAACCCGGTCTGGGCGGCGCTTGAACGCGACCCCAACGTTGTCGTCACTGTCGTCGGTGATTATGCCTTTGTGCCCGGCACGTGGCGTGCCGCGGCAGGATCCCCGCCGCAGGAGGGGGTTCCCACCAGCTACTATGCGGCCGTTCAGTTCATCTGCCGGGCCGACATCGTCGACGACGCCGAGGGGAAGGCTGAACTGTTGCGCCGCCAAATGGACTACTTCCAGCCTGACGGCAATTCTGCTGACGTCGTCGTCGGCCAGCCTCCCTACGGTCGGATGCTGTCCGGTATTCGCGGTTTGCGCCTGCAGGTCACGCAGGTGCGGGCCAAGTTCAAGTACGACGACCATAAGCCTGTGGCGCACCGCACTATGGCTGCTGATCGGCTTGTCGCACGCGGCCGGGGCTTGGATGCGGCTGCTGCCCGCCAGCAGCGGCGCCGGCTGGACCGTATCGGCCCTTGGAAATCCTGACCCCCTGGCCCGCGGCACTCTGCTGTCCCAGGTTGTGCCCGCGTGCCCGCAGTCGCTAGGGGAGTCATTCTCTGGTGGCGCTGTGCGGATGGGCTGTCGACGGCTATCCCCACCTGCAGCGCGGCCTGCCCGCCGCGTATGGGTGTGTAATCGTCCCATCCTGCTGCCTGGGTCAGGGGCGTGTTCTGGGCATGGCTCACCGGGGGCTGCCTGAAAGCAGTGCGCTCGGCCGCCGTGTACGGAATCCGCGTCGTGTCCCGGTTTTCTTGCATAAGATGTGCCGGGTGGGACGTGCGTGGTGGACAGGAATGGCTGGGACACTCCGCAACGGTCGGGTTTGTGCCTGCGTGTCCGCCAGGTGTCTCAAGATTCAGGGGAAACGATTCTTTGGCGGCATTGCGAGGAAGGACTGTCGATGACCGCTTCCCGCGCTGACGGCCCGCTCATACCCGCCCATGCTCCCGCTCCGATCACCAGCAGCGGGGAACTGAGTGCTACTGCGGCCGCGCGTATCGCCGAAAGCTGGACGCCGAACACGCGTGCTGCCTATCGGCGGGACTGGGCTGCTTTCCAAGAGTGGTGCGCCCGCGAAAACCGCAGTCCGCTTCCCGCGTCTGCTGCCACGCTCGCCACCTATCTTGACGCGCTTACCCACGCTGTTCCGCCGCCTGCTCCTGCCACCCTTGACCGGATGCTGGGCACTATCCAGTCCCACCACACCGCGCTTGGCCTGCCGCTCGACACTAAACCTGCCCGCATGGTGCTGCGCGCCTATCGCAGGGAGCGTGCGCAAGCCGGATATGAGCCGCGTCGCGCTCCTGCGCTCACGGTGGAACAGTTGCGTGCCATGGTTGAGGCCACTAGCGACGACCTTGCTGGGCTGCGGGACCGCACTCTTTGCCTGTTGGGTTTTGCGATGATGGCCCGCCGTAGCGAGCTGGCTGGCTTGGATATCGCTGATGTGCGCGCGGTTTCCGAAGGGCTTCAGGTGCGGGTGCGCACCTCTAAAACTGACCGGGAGTCGGCTGGCGCGATTGTTGCTGTTCCCTATGGTTCTCTGGCGCGCACTTGCCCGGTGCGTACCACGCTGGCGTGGATTGATGCGCTGCGGGAACGTGGTATCACTGACGGTCCGCTGCTGCGTGCGGTGGACCGGTATGGGCGGCCTGCGGGAAGCCCGGGGGCTGCTTTGCGTGGTTCAGGGCGGATGAGCGGTGCCGGGATCAATCACATCATCAAGACTCTCGCTCGTCGCGCGGGGATCGATGCGCCGATCACTGCGCATTCTCTGCGGGCGGGTGCGGCGACTGCGGCCGCTGAGGCTCGGGTGCCTCGTGCTTATATTGCCCGGCAGGGGCGCTGGTCGCCGAACTCGTCCGTTGTCGATACCTATATTCGTCCCGCGGATGCGTGGCACGACAACCCCATGCGTCACGTGGGCCTTTGAGCACTGCGGCTGCGCCTAGCCCTGGCCTGGAAGGCAGCGCGGGTTTCGTGGGGTGAGTTGGCGCGCGGTGGACCGTCTGCTGTTCTTTTCCTGTGGGCTGCGGGCAGTCCGGGAGGAGCGGTCTGGGCTTCCCTGAAACAGAACGCTGTGTGGGGGTAGTGCCCTGGGTGGGGAGGGGAGGCCTATGGGAACACCTGGAGTCTGTGACCGGTTTCGACTCGGGTAAGCAGCCTTGCGCGTGGAAAGAAGGCAGCGCCGTGCCTAGCGACCATCAGCCGCATCCAGTCTCGTTTTCCGCATCGGAGCAGGACTTGCCGCGTAAAGTCCTGTCCGGGCTCAAAATCGGGGTGTACGTGACTAATGACCGCGAACAGATCATTGCGGTCAACCCTCGTGGGGAGAAACTTCTCGGTCGCTCTGAGTCCGCCATGATAGGGCGTAACGCCCATGACCTGCTGCATCGGGCTGAAGGCGGGGCTCTGCTGCCTCGTTCCCAATGCCCGCTGATGAAAGCCTTCCTGCAAGGACAGAGCGCCTACGGTGGCAACAAGTGGTTCCTGCGTGGTGACGGCGCCCTGCTGCCCGTGATCTGGTTGACCGCCCCGTACCGCATTAACAGGGACACTACGGGGGCGCTGGTGTTGTTCCATCCCCGTGACCCGCGGGGTGACCCCTCTTCTGAGGAGGTTCCTGTCGACCAGATGACAACGCTGACCGACCTTGCTGACAGTCTTTCCCTGATCGCCGAGGTCACTTCGGTGCTGACGTCTACTTTGCAGGTCAGGGAAGCGCTGTGGCTGCTGGCGCGGCAGGTCACGCCTCGTCTTGCGGACTGGGTCGTTATTGACCTGCTCAACGAGATAGGGGAACTGGAGCGGGCGCTTGTGGTCCACCACGAAAACGGGCGGCATATCCGTCGGGAAGAGATGCAGGGGCCGCTGCCACCCGTTTCAGAAACCTCTTTGATGCCGCTGTCGCGGGTGCTGCGCGGGGCGTCGACGACTCGGGTCAGTCTCCGCGACTACCAGCGTCCCCCCGACACGGGTTTGGCCATGGCTCAGCGGACGCTGTTTGAACGCACCCGGATTCACGCGGCCATCACCGCGCCGCTGCGGGGGCCGCGCGGCGCCATTCTGGGGGCGCTCACTTTGGGGCGTGCCGATCAGCTCCACGATTTCACCAGCACCGAGTTGGCGTTGGTCGACGACTTGGCCCGTCAGGCCGGGCTGGCTATCGACAATGCGCGACTGTATGAGCGTCAGCAGCGGGTCACCGAAACCATGCAGCGGTATCTGCTGTCGCCGCTTCCCGAAACGGTTTTGGTGAAGATGGCGGTGCGCTACCATCCTGCGCCTGATGCCTCCCACGTGGGTGGGGACTGGTATGACGCTTTTCGTCTTCAAGACGGCACCCCTGCTCTGGTTATCGGGGATGTGGCGGGCCACGACTTGCAGGCCGCGTCTCACATGGCGCAGATCCGCAACATGCTGCGGGCGTTGGCGTGGGACCGTGACGAGCCGCCCAGCAGTATCGTCAGCCGGTTGGACCACGCGTTGGGGCACATCAGTGAAGTCTCCATGGCCACCATGGTTTTTGCGCGGCTTGAAGAAGACGGTTCTGAAGGGCGGCGGGTTTTGCGGTGGACGAACGCTGGCCACCTGCCGCCGTTGCTGGTGTTGCGGGACGGGCAGGCCCGTTTCCTCGACGAGCACCACGACCTGTTGTTGGGTGCTGAGACGGATATTCCGCGCACCGACTCCGCTGTTGAACTGCCGGTGGCGAGTACGGTCGTGTTCTATACCGACGGGCTTATCGAATCCACCCGCCACGGTCTGGACGAGGGTATGGCGCAGCTGCGTCAGCATGCTGCCGAGCTCGTCCACCACGAGCTCGACGACTTTTGTGACCTGCTCATTGAGCGCGTCCGCCCTGAGGACAACGATGACGATGTCGCTGTGATCGTGATCCGGGTTCCTGAATCCCCCGTGATTCCGCCAAGCCGGCCTTCCTCCCACACGCTTTAACCCCCGTGGTTCGGGGTTTTCCAAACCCCAGGGGCAGGCATGGAGTGAGCTGCGCATGATGCCGGTGGCGTGTTTCCGGGGTGGGGCCGCAGGGTTTGGTGCAGGCACGACTGGGTGCCTGCTACGGGGGTGTGTTCGGGGAAGGTGGGCTATTCCAGGGGTGTGGCCGTGGCGGCGGGTGGCTTTGTGGGTGTTGGCAATGATCCCCGCCAGTATGTGACCGGATATTGGGTGAGTGGGCCCGCGGGGGAGCGGTGCTCCCGGCGCGGTGCCTGACAGTGGTGAACCTTAGAGGCCGCGTGTTTGTGCGGTCGGGTGACGACTTCACGGTGCTCGCTGCGGGGCGGGTTTCGTGGAGGGTGGTGCGGTCACGAGCCCTTTTTCCGGGGGGGGGAGGGTTTCAGACCACGTGAAGGTCGACTTTGCGGCCGTCCGGGTCGGTCAAGATATGGTGTCCGGCTTCCAGGGGTGTTTGAAGCAAAGTCTTGTCAACGCGGAAGCCGAGTCGTGTGATACCCGTGCGGCGTTCGGGGGAGGCGGGGTAGATCTCGAATACGGAACCGTCGTCGAGTACGGCCGCGTAGTGCTGTGGTCCTTGACCGTGTTGTTCACGGGCAAAACACAGTCCCAGGGCACTGTAGAAGGCGCGGCACTCTTCCATGCGGTCGCTGTAGAGGACGAGAAGGGTAAGGCGTGCGCTTTCTGCTGCCGTCATGGAGTCTCCTTTGCGTTGCGTGGTTGTTCGTCTCCAGCAACTTAGTCCGGTTCGGTTTTTTCGGCATGGGGCTGAGCTTCGGGAGAACAGTGTCGTTGCGGGTGGCGTGGCGGCTTATAGGGGTGGCCGGAATGGGTCGCTGCAGCGTCTCGTCGCCGATTGGTGCGTTCGCATGACTTGACTCGTGGTCATTGCGCTGGTGGGGAGCGCGAGATTCGTGGCAGCGGAGGGCCGGAGACGTGGGTTTGTGCCGCGTATCTGCATGCGGCGAGTGTCCACGACCGCATGCCAGTCTTTCCTTGCAGTAGGTGATTGCGGGATAACGTAGGGCTTCCTTGCGGTGGAAAGGGTCGCGCTGGAGAGCAATCCCCCAAGCTCTACCCGGGAAGATTTGTTCCCTGGATGGGCCCTCGTCCTCCTTGATCAGCGGAAAACCTGTGTCCCACGACTTTCGTCACGTTCCTCGGCCACTGCTGTGCGGCCAGCGTGGATTTCTCTCCTCGAGTCGGGTCCTGCCGTGCTGGAAGAACGAGCAGAACATCTCGTGGTTGTCACACCAACGGACACGGCAGATCAAGAGAACCTCAACAGTCCGATAACTTCGAAGAGAATGACGACATTTTTTGAGAATATGTCGTGAAACTCCGCATTTTTCCTTCCTCGGTATGGGGGCCTTCCTGACTGTGGTGGCTGCGGCCTTGGTAGAAGCCGCGTCGCCTCGCAGCCAGGTGAGAAAGAGGAGAGGAATGGCGTGTAGCGGCACCGCAACCGAGTGCGGTTATGAGCAGGAGAAACACCGTTGAGGTGTGACAAGGAATGGTGAAGGAGGTGGGATGGCGGAGCGGGACACGACTCCTGACACTGATTTTGAGCGGGATGCCGTCGCGCTAGCCAAGGCCCTGGATGAGTTCGCTGAAGAGCTCAGCACAGTCCTCGAACACTATGGGGCAGGCCGTAAAGCTCTGGTTCAGGCAATGGGCGTGGACCAGTCCGATTTATCAGGGTGGATGCAAGGCCACGAACAGATCCACCAGATCAAGAGTCGGCGACTTCCCGGCACGGCCGAAGTGGACGCCCTCATCAACCACACTGGCCTTCAAGAAAAGAACCCCTCCCAGGCGCGAAGGCTGAGCGAAATCACTAGGCAGGTGGAGGACCTGGCTGCCCGGCTTTCAGAACGGTATCCCCGCAGTTGGGGAAGCCAAGCCGCGCGCTGCCTGGAAGCCCAGCAGTACAGTTCTCCTGCAGAGAAGAAGGGGCAGGAAGAACCAGCGAATTCCGGAGGGTCAGAGTCCAGCTCCCCGGCGAAAAATGCTGCGGCCGTCCCCCGACGGCTCCTGGTCCACTCACTGTTCGCCGCGATCGGTGCGGTCTGTTCGATTGCTGCAGTTGTTTATTTTCTGTCTTCAAAGGATTCGTCGACGTCTTCTTCACCGTCGGTAGCTGCACTGTCCTCCCCATCAGCGTTACCTTCAGCCACCGCAGAGCCTTCCCCCTCGGCTTCTGTTTCACCCTCAGCGAGCCCAGAGCCCTCCTCCTCTGCGGACCTTCCCGCGACTGTGGAAGAAACAGAAGAACCACGAGAACCGAGAGAACAGCTTTCCGTAGCCACAAAAAACTGCCGGTCGTGGGCGAGCATGATCAACGACACCGTGCAGGTGCGCCCTTGTATCAAGAAAGAAAACGGGCAGATTGCTGTTTCCGCAGAAGTCAAAGCGTTCAGCGCCGAGATAGCTGGTACAGACGTCACCGTGTGGGTCTGGTTGATGGACCTCGATCCCGACTTGATCGACAGTCAGCAGTATCACTTGACACGGGACCCATCGACCCTGAACTCCTGCCGGGTCACCCTCGACACTCACCAGGCGCGCGAATGCGGACCTTTTTTCGTTGAACCCGCCGAGCCGGGACGCTACACGACCGCAACCACCGTCAAAAAAGACGATGAGGTTTATCCCCCCGGTTGGTCGTCCCCAAGCTTTAGCGGAACCCTCAGCCCTGGCGTGGATTGGCCTTAACCACCGGGTGTAGCGCCTGACACGGGTTGGGCAACGCGATCCTTAACCGGCCTGGCTCCTGCTCAAGGCCGGTTGAGGATCGAGCAGTGAGGGTGGGCCACCGTCAATAGCCTTTAGTTCTCGAGCGGGCTGTTTTCATCACGGTGAAAGCCAAAGCGGCTGGGACGTGTCCGGGTAAGGGGAGGGTGCATCGTAGCGGTGCAGGCGACGTAAGGGGCCTTGTCTGAACGGTCGTCGCCAAGACGGCAACCAGGAAACCAGTCAGAGCTCTACTGACTTAATCCGCAGGGGAAGACGAAAGCCACTCTTCTGGCAGCAGCACCTTCGCTTCCGGCGCAGCCTTCACCGTGGCTTCCCGCAAGCCTTGCGGCATCACCGAAAGATCACGAACGTCGGTGAAGTCCACTGTGCCTCCGGAGAACGTCGCGCCGGTGAAGTCCATCCTGCTGTTGGTGAATTGTGCTTCGCGGAAGCTGATGCGACCTCCGGTGACATGGGCATCGGAGAGGTCGCCGCCGTCAAAAACGACCCCGGTGAAGTCGAAGTCGCAGCCCTGCCAGGAGACAGGGGCATCCTTGCGGAGCCGTCTACCGATGATGCGGATGATGGTGTGACGCACCTCCCGAAACGAGGCGAACCGGAGGGTGCGTTGCTGATGCTCGACGTGTTCCTCTTTGCTGGCGTCTTCAGGCACAGGTAGGCGCACAACACATCGATACACATCTGTCGTAACTCGCGGCTGGGAGCACCATCGGCCACATGCGCCAGAGCATGGACTCCAGCCAGACGGACTGCGGCGTATTCGCTGCCGAGTTTTTCGCTGGCTCCTTCAAAGCGTTCGGTAAACAGGCGGGTTTCTTTGCGGCTGTTTTCCGCTTCAGACAATCGTTGGCGCCGGTAGTTGATCACCAGCGCGGCCACGGCGCCCATTCCTGCGACCACCCCGAAGGATCGGGTAGCAATCGAGTCCAGATCCTTCGGGGTGAGTTGTTGAGGAACCTCAAGACCAGGAGAGCCGAGCAGCAGCCATACGGCAGCGAGAAGACCAGCGGCCAACAGTGCTGCCGCGCCCTAGGAGGCGAGAATGAGCCAGCCCAACCAGACCGGGGCTTGCTGGGCGCGGCGTGTGCGCAGCATCCGCCAGCAGAAGACGATCACCGCAGACAGAACTGCTCCTCACTGCCTTCCACCAGCTCGGCCCCCGCAAAAGCAGGTTTGGGGATGCGGTTTTAATTTTTGGACGCCACACCAAACCGACCAAAGTGGCACACGGTGCAAAATTATCCAACATGCACCTTTGGCGTGGACTATCCCAATTTTCGAAGGCTTGGTGGCTGGGACGTGCCGTGTGTGGTGTGAGTCTTGGTGTTTGTCGGTTGGGCGCGCTCGTTTCTTCGGGTCTGGAGCGGTGTGTCGTTGGTGGTGGAGGCCGTTGATTGTTGGGCCAAGGCGTGGCGTTTGTGGGTTCCACCAGTAGAGAAAACAGGCGCCGACGACGCTGTCCGGTCTTGATGAGCTTTTGGTGGAGCTGTTCAGCGGTCTTGTTGCTGCCCTTTCCACGCCTGTCTCCTGCATCACCCGGGCCTGCCCTGGACCGGCGGGGTGCTGGTGGGGCGGGGTGATTGCGGGTAGAGGAAAGACGGCGCCGGGCACTGCCCTGGACCGCAGAGGCAAGCTCGAGGCAGGGAGGAAACCATGGTGGACACAAAGAACGAGGCCGCGTTGGAGTCGGCGATGCACCGGCTGCCCGCGTGGCGGCGGGAAGGGCAGGCTATTACCCGCACCGTGACCGTGCCGAGCTTCCTGGACGGCATCGAGCTGGTCAACCGGGTTGCCCAGGCTGCTGAGGAAGCCCAGCACCACCCCGATATCGACATCCGCTACACGACGCTCACGTTCACGCTCACCAGCCACGATGTCGGCCATGTGACCGAACGCGATTTGAAGATGGCTGCCCGGATCGACACGCTCGTCGACTAGCCGAGAAAGGCTAGGCAGCGCTGGCGCGCAGCCGGTTGCGGCGTAGTTTGCCGCTCGCGGTTTTCGGCAGGTGCGGCACGAACGTCACCTGGTGGGGGGCCGCGGTTTCTGCGAACCGTTCAGCGACGAGGCGTTTGAGCTCCTCGGCGAGTTCGTCGCTGGGGGAGGCGTCCGGGGTGAGGACGACGTTGGCTGCTACCAGTGCGCCGCGGAGCGGGTCGGGGATTCCGTAGACGGCGACTTCGTCGACGGCGTCGTGTTCCAGCAGTACTGATTCCACGTCGTAGGGGCCGATCCGGTAGCCGGAGGTGATGATCACTTCACCGTTGTGGCGGGTGAGGTGGACGGCGCCGGTGTCGTCCACGGTGCCGGTGTCTCCGGTCAGGTACCAGCGTCCGTCAGGGCTGAAGTGCTGGGCTGTGGCCAGGGGGTCGTCCGGGTAGCCCGCGAACCACCAGGCGGGGCTGTTGTGGGTGTCGATTGCTACGCGTCCGGGGACTCCTGTTTCGGCCGGGGTGTCGCTGAGCGGCTCGAGGACTGTCAGCCGGAATCCTGGGAGGGCGGTCAGGGGGCCGCCGTGCCCGTCGTTGACGGCGACGATCCCTGATTCGGGGTGGCCGTAGTGGTCGCTGATGCCGACGCCGAAGGTGCCGAGCGCCCATTCGGACAGGTCGGTGCGGAACTCGTCGCCGTTGGTGGCGAGTCCTTGCACCATGATGCCGGGGGGCAGGGTTTTCGTGGCGGTGCGCAGGGCCCGGTAGATGGTGGGCGCGGCGGCGAGGCGGGTCACCTGGAATGTTTCCATGACGTCCAAGGTGAGTTCCGGGTCGAAGCCGGCGCGCAGGTGCAGGCAGGTGTGTCCGGCAAGGAGGGGGGAGACCAGGCCGTAGTACAGGCCGTGGGGGTCGCCGGGTTCGCTGAAGCACCAGTAGATGTCGTCGTCGCTGATGTGCAGGCCGTAGTGGTGGTGGATGTGGAAGGCGGCCAGGGCGCGCACGGGGACGGTGATTTGCCGCGGGGGCCCGGATATGCCGGGGGTGTGGCTGATGAGCAGGGGGTCGTCGGGTCCCACGGTGGCGGGGTCGGGTGGGGGTGTGGCGGCTTCCTTGTGCGGGTCGATCACGGTCCAGGAGCCGGTGGTGAGTTTGCTGGTCTGGTCGGCGGGGGCGAGGACGGCTGTGGCGTTGACTTGGCGCAGTCTCCAGTCGATGGCGGAGGCGGCCAGCACCGGGGGGAGGGGGACGAGGACGGCGCCTAGCCGCCACACTGCGACGGCGCTGATGGTCAGGTCGATGCCGAGGGGCAGCAGGGTGGCGACCCGGTCGCCGGGGGTGACTCCGTGGGAGGCCAGGACAGCGGACAGGTGTGCGGCACGGCGGGAGAGGTCACCGAAGGTGAGGGTGGTGGACGACAGGTCGGGTTGGACTTCGGTGACGGCCGTGCGGGTCGGGTCGTGCCGATCGCACAGCAGGTGGGCCACGCTCATGGTGGGTGCGGTGTAGGCGGTGAGCCATTCGCGGACCTGCTGTTCGGGGTCGGCCATCGCTGTCTGTCCCCTTTCGCGAGCTTTCACGGTTGATGAGGTGTGTTTGAACTTAAAGACTATGCGCCGTGTGTGACGTGTGCCTCACTAGAAAGAAAAATTGGCATGATCTGCCTACCTGGAGTAGTTCACGATTAACATTGGGCATTTTCTCCGGGTTCCTGTCAGCATGGCAGTATGGATCTCACATCGAAAGCGCGCGCCTTGGGGCTTGCCTCTGAGGCTGCTGCCACTTTGTCCTCCCTTGCTGATTTCCCTGACCCGCCCCCTGCTCCGCTGCCTGGTCGAGAGGCTGCGGATGAGCTGCTGGATGCGGCCGCGGTGGAGGGTGCGGATCGCGCTGATCTGCGTGCATTGTGGCCGGACCAGGACTGGCCTGCAGCGGCTCGGTGGCTGGTGGATGCCTGTTATGCGCGCATCCTCGCGGATGTGGGCCGCCCGGGTTGGGTGGATTGGCCCGATGTGATCTCTGCTGACGACCCTCGCGTGCGCTGCGCCCCCATTTACGCGTTCCTTGCCGCGGTGGATGTGCTGCGGGAGCGCCACCGCAGCCGCGGCGTGCCGGAGGATGTCACCGCGGCCACGCTTGCGGATCTGGGGCGGCATGTGGCGAAGACTCGCCGCATGTACGGCCGGGTGGGGCTGGACCTGCCGGTGTGGATCGCGTTGCACTACCGGGGTTCGCTGTATGAGGTGGGGCGTTTGCAGTATGAGACGGCCTACCTGGACAGCGGTGATTTTCCGGAGCTGGTGGGAGTGGTGGACGAGCGCCTGGTGGCTCGGCTGCATATTCCTGCTGGGGAGCCGCTGTCTGCTGATGCGGTGGATGCTTCGCTGGCCCGGGCGGGTGAGGTGCTGTCCGCGGTGACCGGGGAGCGGGTGCGTGTGGCGGTGTGCACGTCGTGGCTGCTGGATCCGCAGTTGCGGGACTATCTGCCGCCGGAGTCCAATATCCGGGCTTTCCAGGATCGTTTCGTGCTGTCGGACCACGAGGGCCCTGGGGACGCGGATATGTTCCGGTTTGTTTTCGAGTGTCCCGAGGTGGCGCCTGACCGGGTGACTCCGGTGACCCGCCTGCAGCATGCTGTGCTCGACTTGTTGAAGCGCGGCGGTTCGTGGCGGGTGCGCACGGGATGGTTGCGCTTGCCGTAAGACGGGGTTTGCGCGCATCAAACGAGAAATCCCTGTTGTTGCCGCCTGGAGTGGGACAACAACAGGGCGGGTAACGGGGCCTGCCGCCGGAGGAGTTCAGGGAGGGGTGGCAGGCTCGCCGGTTCAGGACAGGGGGATCGGGGTTTCAGCGAGCGCGTCCAAAGCCTGGCGGTACATGCGGGTTTTGATGGTGGCGAGCGTGGGGCCGGCTTTGGTGGTGTGGGCGGCGGCGATGTCCAGCGCGGTGGCGCGTACTTCGTCTTCGGCGACGGCAGAGTCGACGATTCCTGCGGCGAACGCGTCGTGTCCGCCGTAGCGGCGGGCGGTGACCATGGCTTCGTGCGCGGTTTGCGGGCTGAGGCGGGCTTGGATGAGCGCGGACATGCCTGGGGTGAAGGGGATTTTGATGTCGGCTTCGGGCAGGCACCAAAAACCGCGGTCTGCGCGCATGACGCGGAAGTCGTGGGAGAGGGAGAGCATGGCGCCGGCGGCGAAGGTGTGTCCTTGTAGGGCGGCGACGGTGACCATGGGCAGGGTGAGGACGCGCGCGAAGAGGCGGTGGACGCTGACGACGTAGTCGTGGCGTTGTTCGGGGTGGGCGGCCAGCCATTCCAGGTCGAGGCCGTTGGAGAAGAATTTGCCGGTGGCTGCGGTGACGAGGGCGCAGGGGCCTTGGGTGTGTTCGACTTCGTCGAGGGCGGCGTTGACGGAGGCGATCCAGTCGGGGTGGAAGCGGTTTTCGGTGTCGCCGAGGTCGAGGACGTAGACGTCGCCGTGGCGGTCGAGTGTCGGCATGGCTGCTCCTCTGCACGGGCCCGGGGGCACCCACCCCCATAACTACTAGTCGGTAACAATTGTGGGTGGCATGCTACCCCATCCCTGCCCGCACAGCTTTCGCCCACGCCCCGACAGCCCCGCCACCGGACGACCGCTGCAAGCGGCGCACCAGGACGGGGCGATGCCTGCTCGCCGCTGCTACAGCACGCCGGGGACTTCCCGCGCTCCTTCCTGCGGTGGTGGTGGGGCTGGATCCACGAGTCTGAGCGCCTGCAGCAAGGACTGCAGCACGGTCACATCGTGGGCGACGGCGGGCGTGTATTCGCACACTCCTACACCCACCACGGTGTGGTGGGCGGTGATCGCCGCCACGGCCGCTGTGAGCAACGCTGCCCGCGGGCCCACGGGCGCGGGGAACGCCACTGCCGGGAAATCCTGGGGGTCGCAGGCGCCGAGGTTGAGGTGGATGTAGGCGGGGGAGCCCGGCTGCTGGCCGGCCACTACTGATCGTGCGTCCACGGTGAGCCGGGTGGTGTCCACCACCTCGATCCGTCGGCTGCGGACAAACTCCACTTCTTCCGGGGCTGCCACCCGGGCGCCTATCAGCTTCACTTGGGAAGGTACGAGACGGCTGGCCCCCAGCAGGTGGGGGTGTCCTTCACCGAGCAGGAGCCGCAGCGCCATGCCCTGCACTAGGCCGGTGGGGGACGACTGCGGGGTGTGCAGGTCGGGGTAGGCGTCCACCCAGTAGACGGCCATGCCGGGATAGCGGCGGGATAAATGCTCGAGAGCCGCCAGGTCGGAGACGCAGTCCCCGCCCAGGGTGAGGACTCGGGCCGGGTTTCGGCGGGCCATCCGGGTGCGCACCTGCCGCATGGTGCGGGCGATCAATTCCAGGTGGTGCACGCCGTCGACAGCGCCGCGCCGACCGTCAGAGACCGCTATGTGCATTCTGGGGTTTGCCGTGGCCACCAGCCGCGCCAGCGCGCTCGCCCCAGCCGCGACCCGCATATCGTCGCACCCTTGCCACAGGGGCACCACAAGGTCCACATCACGCTGCCACATGGCGACCACCCTAAGGGGAAAGAGAACCCGTCTTACGGAAGTTCAGGCTTTCGAAGGCGGCCGCCTAAGGCCAGCCGGGTGGCGCGGACTGGGAGGAACCGCCGGCGCGACGTGGCACGCTGGCTCTTACCCGGCTCGAGGTGTCGGCGGGCGCAGGGCAAGGCGGGGAGCGCCGGGCGGGGGAACGCGGTGGTCGGGGATCACGGTGTATCGTGCGGGCTCCACCCGCGACACTCCCCCACCTCCCCTGATCGCCGATAATAAATATTATGTCAAGTAGACAGGGTGGAGGGCCTCCCCTGCCGCAAGACACCCTTCCCCAGCCATGCTGCGCGACCACGTCGGCCCGCACTTTCTCGCTTCACAGACAGCACAAGGCTCGCGGGAGGACTTTTCGGCGGCGCTGGAAGCAGACCCCCTACCGCTGGCACCCCATCACAGTGGAACAACCGTGATTCATGGGGGCGTTTCCGGCAGGTCCCTTGATGTTCCGTGACTCCCCAGCTACGGTTCCTTCGACGATCCCCCGCGTCTGGAACTGTTCGACACACTTTCCCCCTCCCCGCACGGAGGGCATGACTACCCCGTGGGCTACTCCCCTAGCGGCGTCCCACGCGCGCGGCGGCTTTCCCCTCCCCGCCGCGAACGGAGTTGGCCACAACCGGTCACAAGTGGGTTAAAAGACTGGGATCCTCGGGGCAGTCGAGGGATCCTCATATGCGTGTCGAACAGTTCCAGCCGATCCACTTCTTTTCCCGGTCCCATGTCTCCACCTGAGACCGACTCTTCTGTCGAAACACGCACCCAGCATCGCGCTCCCACTCCCCAGGAGGGGTCCTCCCCGCCAGTCAAACCACCGGTCCCGCGTCTTCTCGGGGTCGACGTTGCCCGAGGTGTGGCGATCCTCGGCATGTTCGTCGTGCACGTGGGGGTGGGGTGGACGCTCGCTGATGGCACCAACCCCCTGCAGCCCCTTGCCGCGGGACGCTCCGCCGCACTGTTCGCACTCCTGGCGGGAGTGTCCATTGCGCTGCTGTCCGGGGGGCACGACCGCAAAGTCAACAAAGACCTCGGCGTGGCGCTGTGGCGTGTGGTGGTGCGTGCCGTGATCCTGCTGATTCTCGGCACGGCGCTGACCATGCTGGGCACCCCGGTGTCGGTGATCCTCGCCTACTACGCCGTGTTCTTCGTGTTCGCCTGCATGCTGCTGACCGAGCGGTGGACCGTCATCGCCGGTGCGGCCGCCACGCTGGGTTTCATCGGCCCCATCGTGTCGTTTTGGATCCGCTCCCGGATCGACCGAGGGGGCACCATGGCGAGGATCGTGGAGACCGTCAACGCCTACGACCCGCTCGTCGCGTTGGCGGACGACGGAGTGGTGAACTTCCTGCTCACCGGCTCCTATCCCGCGATCACTTGGCTGCCGTTCGTGTTCGCGGGATTGGCGATCGGCCGTCTTGACCTGCGGCAGCCGCGTGTGCGCTGGCGGCTGGTCGCGGTAGGCGCGGGAATGGCGGCCGCGGCCTACACCCTGTCGTGGCTGGCGATCCGCGGGCTGGGGCTTGACGAACGGTTGGCTGCCACCCTCGACCCGGACACGGGTATTCCCTTCGGCATCGACGGGTTCAACCAACTGTATGCCGAAGGCATGGGGGGCACCGTGCCCGCCACCGACTGGGCGTGGCTGCTGGTGACTGCTCCGCACAGTGGAACCTTCATGGACGTCTACGGTGCGGGTGGTGTGGCGATCGCACTGCTGGGCCTGTGCCTGATCGTCACTGATGCTCTGGGCCGGGCACGCTGGCTGGTCTACCCGCTGATCGCTGTGGGGTCGCTGTCGCTGACCACGTATGTGGGGCACATCCTGCTGATCTGGCTGGATGAGAACGACATGCTGGACGGCACCCCGCTGTCGTTCCTCTCGGAATGGTTGAGCCTGTCGGTTCTGCTGGGCTCGCTGATTTTCGCCACCCTGTGGCATCGGCTGGTGAAACGGCGCGGCCCGTTGGAGGGTCCGCTGCACGTGGTGTCCACCTGGGTAGCGAAACGCATCCCCTGAGGCGGGGATGGTCTGGTGGGCGGGCCGCGTGGGGGCGGCTCGCCCACCGTTGTGTATTCCCCGCCTTCTCCCCGCCGTCGGTTTCACGCCCTCGCCTCTTTGAGGGGGAGGCTTTCGCGGGGAGAAGGCAGTAGTGGGTGCGGGCTAGGCTGCTGGCCATGTCTTCTCTGGTCATTGCGACGGTCAACGTCAACGGGCTGCGCGCGGCAGCGCGGAAAGGGTTCGTGGAGTGGCTGGCGGGCACCAAAGCGGACGTGGTGTGTCTGCAGGAGACCCGCGCGGAACTCGATCAGCTTCCCCCCGAGGTGGCTGAGCCGGACGGCTGGCATGTGGTGCTGGTGCCTGCCGCAACCAAGGGTCGTGCCGGAGTGGCCGTGTATTCGCGGATGAAACCGGATGCGGTGCGGATCGGATTCGGTTCTGCGGAGTTCGCGGATTCGGGGCGTTACGTGGAGGCGGACTTCGGGCCGGTGAGCGTGGCCAGCCTGTATCTGCCTTCCGGACAGGTGGGCACGCCGTTGCAGGAGGAGAAAGAGCGGTTCATGGCGGAATTCCTGCCCTATCTGGTGCGTCGGCGCACCGAAGTGGAGGCCCAGGGGCGGGAGCTTGCGGTGTGCGGCGACTGGAATATCGCGCACCAGGAGGCTGACTTGAAGAACTGGCGGGGCAACCGCAAGAACTCGGGTTTCCTTCCGGAAGAGCGGCAGTGGCTTTCCCGGGTGTATGAGGAGGCGGGATACGTCGACGTGGTGCGGGCGTTGCACCCTGATCAGGACGGCCCGTACACGTGGTGGTCGTATCGGGGGCGGGCGTTCGACAATGACGCGGGGTGGCGCATCGACTTGCAGGTCGCTACGCCGGGTTTGGCTGCGCGCGCCCAGGAGGCGTGGGTGGAGCGGGCGCCGTCCCATGACCAGCGGTGGTCGGATCACGCCCCTGTCACGGTGGTGTATGCCGGCTAGTCCCCGAGGAGGGGCGGCGGGGCGGGGAGAATGAGGAGGGACGGCGGGGCGGGGAGAATGAGGGGTGAGGGCGGTGGCGGTGCCGGGGAAAAAAGGGGGTGGCTGATGCACGTGCCGATCGTGTTCGTGCACGGCCTGCGCACGTCGAAAACCATGTGGCGTCCGCAGCTGGAGATGCTCGGCGCGCAAGGGCGCACGGTGGTCGCGGTGGATTTGCCGGGCCACGGGGACCGGCGTGGGGAGACGTTCACCTTGCGCGGCGCGGTGGAGACGGTGCACGAGGCGGTGGATGCGGTGGGGCGTCCCGCCTTGGTGGTGGGGTTGAGCCTGGGCGGGTTTGTGTCCATTGCGGCGGCTGCGGCGTCCCCGGAGCGGGTCGCTGGACTGGTGGCAGCGGGGTGTTCGGCGCGTCCCGTGCACGGGTGGGCGAACATGTACCGGATTCCTGCCGTCTTGTTGGAGCGGCTTCCGGACCGGGGACAGTCGGTCAATGAGCGTTTCCACCGGTGGACGCTGCCTGCGGAGGCTGCTGAAGCAGTGTTGGACGGCGGGCTGGCGATGGAGGTGGGGCGTGCGGTGATCGACGAGATCACCGACTTGGACGTGTTGACGTTGTTGTCCTCTTACCCGGGGACGGTGTGGCTGATCAACGGGGCGCGGGACCATTTCCGTATCCACGAGAAGCTGTTTGTGGACGCGTGCGTGGACGGGCGGCTGCTGGTGGTGCCGCGTGCCGGCCACATGGTGAACTTGGAGCAGCCCACGCTGTTTACCCGGTTGGTGATGGATGCGGCGGATGCGGTGGCGTGCCGCACGGCCGCGCAGGGCAACGCCACGGAATCGGGGATGTGACGCAATCGTTGTGGACCTTGCCCTGGGGTGGTTGGACGCTGATTGGGACAACGGGGGTGTGCTGGGGCGGGAGGCGTGCCGTGTTCCCGTGGGGTTGCCGGTGTCGGGCCGGGGCAGCGGGGCGGTGGATGGCTCCGAGAGGTCTGGAGACGCTCTATGTTGCTTACTCGTGAACGAAATCCTGGAATGTGGCCCGCATCCTCAGGGGGTGCGTCCGTTCCCTGATGACGGGCGGCGGCATCTGGGGCGGCTGGAAGCGGTGTTGCATCGCCGCTGGCCTGCCGGGACTATCCCCTCTCCGCGCATTCTCGACCATATGGACGCGTTGTCGCGGCTTCCTCCCGCCATCGTTGACCGGGTGGTGGAAGAGGTCAACGGGATCTACATCGGGGAAGGGTCCGTTGCTGACCTGAATTGTTTCAACCATTTGCGTGGGGTGTCGACTGATCCCGACGACCCGCAGGCCCCCACGTTCGACCGGCTTGCCGGGATCTACCGTTTCGGTTTCCTGGTGTTGGGTAGTAGCCCGCACACGTCGGTGTCCCTGGTGTTCCACGAGATCGGGCACGCGTTGGATGTGGCCGACCGCATGATGTCGGAGACCCGCCAGTGGCGGGACCTGCACGACGCGTGCGTCCCCCACCTGGTGGAGGAGTACTGGCACCGGCGCCACGAATGGTGGGCGGAGTGCTTCGCGATCACGCTGGCCCGCAAGGAGCACGTGCTCGTGACCATGCTGGGCGGCCAGGTGGATCTGGCGTACGCGATCGTGGAATATTTCCACACCTACTACGGGGTTTATGGGGTGATGGCGTGAATCGCGTGAAAGCGGTCCGCTACCCGGATGGCAGCCTGCGGGTTCCGGTCAGCTACGTGGACCGTTCCGAACCGGCATTGGGCTGTGGGACAACGGTGCTGCGCCCAGGGGATGCTGCCTACGACGACTATGCGCGGCACGCTATCTCGGTGGACGAGTATGAGGCGCTGCACCGGGACGATCCTGCTTCCTCGGCGCGGTTGCGCGCTGACTTTCAGCGGCGGTATGCCCGCGACCACGGTGGTTCGTCTGACTGAGTGGTGGCCGAGTGGGGAACCCCGCCGGGACCGCTGCCGGGCGCGGCAGGCCGTGACTAGGGTCAAGTCATGGCCGACAGCGAGTTGGAGTTTTTCGACAGCCTGCCGCGGACCCGGGGTGCGGCGAGTGCGTTGCTGCGCGACGAGGCGGGGCGGGTCCTGCTGGTCAAGCCCACCTACCGGCCCGGGTGGGGGCTGCCGGGCGGGGTGATTGAGATGGGGGAGTCTCCGCGGGAGGCGTGTTTGCGGGAATGCTCCGAAGAGCTCGGGTTCACCCCCCAATTGAGTGGGCTGGTGTGTGTGGACTGGCTACCTGCCCAGGCGAGCCCGGACCGGCGGCCAGCGACCGTGTTCGTGTTCGGTGGTCTGCTGCGTCCCGGCCAGTTTGAGGCGGTGCGGCTGCCCCCCGACGAACTCAGCGACGCGCATTTAGTGGAGCCGGAGCGGATCGGCGACTATCTTCCCGAGCCGCAGGCGCGCCGGGTCGCGGCGTGTGTGGCGGGCACTGGCTCCACGGTCCGCTACTTGGAATACGGGCATCCGGTGCAGTGGGCGTGACCTAGTCCACGCCGGGGAGGCGCAGGGCGGCCTGTGCGGCCTGGTGGGCCGCGTTCTGCAGGTGGGCTTCTGCGGCACGGGCCCGTTCCGTCAGTTCGGCAAGCTCGCGGACCGCGACCTCGTCAGCGGCGGTCGCAGCCAACAGGTCCCGCAGTTCTTCCTGTTCCGCGATCAGGCGGCGCAGGGTCGCCACACGCTGCCACGCCTGCTCGGCTTCACTGACCCGGGTGGCGTAGTCCTCGAGGGCAGCCACCCGGTCGGCCACGGACTGGTGGATGGCCTGCAGGGCGCGTTTCCGGTCGTCCAGCAGCATGGCGATCGTGGTGTCGTCGCCGTGGCTGGGGGTGGGGCGGGACCGCAGCTCGGTGAGGCTGCGCAGGGCGCGAGCAGTCTCCCACAGTTGACGGGGCAGCACCGCGGTGTTGAGGGCGACGTCGAGGATGTCGTCGCGGACGACGTGCGCGCTGGTGATCGTGGCCACGGCGCGTTGGGCACGCGCGAGGAGTGCGGCTGCTTCTTCGTCAAGATCGTCGGCGGTCACATAGTGGTCGCGGTAGCGGTCGCGGAGCTGACGCGCAGCGCGCTGGGGGTCGCGTCGGGGGGCGAGGAGGGCGATGAGCAGGATGCCTGCTCCGATGAGGAGGACGGCGGCGGCCACGAACACGAACACGCGCGCCAGGAGACGCATGCCTACCAGCAGCACGAGCAGGGTGATGACGACGGTGGCCACCGGGTGGTCGGCGATGGGCTGGGGCAGCAGGGTTCGGCGGTGTTCCGCCGGTGGGGTGTCCTGGGGTGGGTGGAGCGCGGTTTCAAGCTGGGTGCGTGCCTTCTCAGGCAGGTCGGGGTCGATGACCGGGTGTGGGCGGGACACGTCGTTCACGTGGACTCTTTCCGTGATGGGGTCGGGTAACTCCTATTCTTCCCCCGGGTGATGGGCGGGCGCCGCAGCATGGTGGACCGCGGCGGAGCGGAAGGGGGCATGCGGGAGAGCGTCACGCTGCGGCACGGGCAGCAGGCCCCCTTTTTTTGCTGAAGACGCTGCGTCTGCTGCCGGAAGGGTGTGGTGGTGTGGCACGGTCCTTCCTCTCAGCGGCGTGGCTGGTTTCCCCTCACGTGCGCGCGTGGGTATGGCACGCCCGCCCCGTGGCCGCGTCCTTCGCGGGTGGTGGATGGCTGCGCGGGGCGCGCAGCGGCCGTCCACCACCCGGTCACAGCAGGGGGCTGCGGGGCGGGGTTGGTCAGCCGCTGCGGGCACTCGTCCGGTGCGGATGGGTTAGGCGTTGTCGAACAGTTCCAGGTAGTGCTCTTTGCCGAACATGCGGGCCGTGTCGATGGCGGAAGGCTGTCCGAGGGTGGGGTCGGCGCCGTGGGCGAGCAGGGTTTTCACCACGGC
This sequence comes from Thermobifida fusca NBRC 14071 = JCM 3263, assembly GCF_001592045.1. Classification (GTDB taxonomy): domain Bacteria; phylum Actinomycetota; class Actinomycetes; order Streptosporangiales; family Streptosporangiaceae; genus Thermobifida; species Thermobifida fusca. The sequence goes on from NZ_BCWB01000001.1 coordinate 22,269, forward strand.
GTCTTCGTCTTTGAACACGGCCCCGGCGAGTGGGGATTGACCGCGGTCGTTGAGCCGGTTGACGTCGGCCCCGTGTCGGCACAGGCACTCCACCGTGTCGGCGTGACCGTAGTAGGCGGCCAGCATCACGAGGGTGTCGCCCTGGTCGTTGGTGAGGTTGGCGGGAACTCCAGCGCGAATGTAGGCGTCGAGGGACGCGGTGTCGCCGGCGCGCGCCAACGCGAAGATCGTCGTCGCGAGTTCCACGACCTGGGGGTCGATGCCCTCCGGGTCGGCAGCGTGCGGACTCTCCATAGGTCCAGCCTAGAACGCGGGAGGGCACCGGTGGGCGCAACCACAGCCGGGCCGGGCGGGTGCCGCAGCAGCCGGGGGAAAAACACGGCATCCACGATCGACCCATTAAAGGTGTTTTGTCGGTAAAGTGCTCGTGATTTTTGAGAGGAGACCTCCCCCGTGCGACATTTCTTTGGTTTTGTCTTCGGGTTGTTGTTGGGACCGGTGCTTCTCGTGGCGGGCGGATGGGTGACGCCGCGGGTAGGCGCGCTGGTGAACTCCACGCGAGGGTTTTTTGGTCCCAGTGAATTCCTCACTCTCGCCGCGCTGATGGTGTTGGCGCTGGTGGTTGCGCTGGTGTTGGTGCCCCCGAAACTGACTCCGCTGATTCCGGGAATGGCGGGAGTGGTATTAACGGGGGCGACAGTCGCCCACGTTTTGCAGCCGAAGTGGGCGGATCAGGTGTTTGCCCCGCTGACTGTGCCGGGCTTGGGCGTGGTCCAGCTTCCCGGGGAAGAAGGGGTGCGGGCCCTATTGGAGGCTGGATTGGTGCTGCCGTTAGCGGTCGCGTTCCTCATTCCGCTGTTTTTCCCGTCGCGGTGGCGGAGCTATCGGCCGCGTGGCGCGCACGCGGCCGAGGCAGACGAAGACGACGAGGGGTTCGCGGCCCTGTTGGACGACAGGGACGACGAGCCGATCTCCCGGCCGGTCTGACCCCAGCAAGTCTGCGGGCTCCCGTCCACCCTCAACGTGGTGGCCTAGGAGGGCGGGCGGGAGCCTGCGTGTGACCGCGAAGGGTTACCGCCAACTGGGCCCCCACCCGGAACTGTCGGACACCCCGGGTGGGAGGGGCGGCAGCAGGGTGGAGCCGGGCGCGTCGCGGTGGGACGTGTCGTCCTCGCCGTCTTCGTCCGGGTCACTAGTGGTGCGGGCCGCGTCGTAGGCGGCGAGCAGCTCGTCGGTGAGGACCGGGATGTGCTCGGTTTGGGGTAGCTGGTCGTGTGCGGCCTGCTCGTTGTCGGCGGGTGAATCCTGCAGGGGTGGGGTTTCGACGGCTGTGGGAGAGGATGCGGTGGGGTGGTCGGTGTCCTCTCCGCGGTCAGCGAGGGGGTCGACGCTGGCCGGGGCGTCAGCTGCCGGCTGGGGTTCAGCGGGGCGGGGGGCAGCAGGCTCGGTCTCCTGCCACCACGGCGACGGGGCGGGGGCAGCCTCTTCCCCAGGGGTGTCCGCTGCCGCTGGCAGTGCGGGGGTGTCGTCCTCGGGTTCCACGAGCGACCACCAGTGGGCGGCCTCCGCAGGGTCGAGTTCCTCCACCACCCACAGGTCTGCTTTCACCAGCGGGTAGATGCGTCCCGCGTTCCAGGAGCGCGGATAGGTTTGCTCTTCGAGGATGAGGACGCGTTCCCCGTTCAGCAGGGGAATGTCGGCGGGAACCCCTTCGTTCCACACCCAGCTGCCGTCAGAACCCACCAGGTTCCACCAGCCGTGGACGATTTTTGCTTGCGGATCAGGGTCGGAGTCGCGGAAGGCCGCCACCCACCGCGGATCCGGTCGCCGCCCAGGCAGTCCGCGGCCCTCCTCCCCGATCAGCGCATCCGCGAGCAGGGTGTGCAGTTGGAAGTTGTCGGCGATCCCTTCGAACCGCACCCGAAAACCGCGGCGGGTGCCCCGGTCCAACACGAGCGCTGACGACACCTCGTCCATGCGCAGCAAAGCCACAACCTCGCTGAACTCGGCAAGGTGGGCTGACAGTTGCGCAGCGATCGCCAACAAGTCACCGTGGAGCTCGGGGTCGCTGCGCACGGCGGCGCGCACCTGCGCGGAGCTCAGCATGGTTTTCGCGGACAGCCCGTAGCGGCGTGCCGTCCACCAGCACAGGGTCGCTACAGGGGCAGAGTCCCCCAGCACGGCGGCGACCCTGGTTTCGTCGGCTGCGGTGACCTGGTCGGGATCGGGTGGGTCGCCGTCCCCCACCTTGTCCCAGGCGTGCAGGAACATGCCTGCGGCTCGCCCGGTTTCACGTAGCAGACGCAGTACTTCGATCCCCGTGTTCCCCGGCGGGGTTCCCATTTCCACCAGGGCGCCCGCCACAACGGTCAGGTCGGCTTCGATTCCCGGACCAACGTGGTGTCCAGAAAAGATCGGCCCCAACGCCTCCAGGGCAATCTCCCGTTCGGAGACCGGAACGTGGGAGGCGAGCTCATAGACCCGACCCACCGCAGGGCCGAAACGCTGCGGGTCACCCAGGAGGGAAGCGTCGATCAGTTCCTGAAAGGCGGCACGAAAAGCATCGATCACCTGGGCATTTTTCCACATTTCGGGCACGGTACGGTCACAGCCCCCATCCGATCGCGGTGGTGTCAGCCACCGGTGTGCGGCAGGATGCGCAAGGTGCGCGTGCCACCGATCTGCCACGCACCGGTGTGCATCCCGTGGTCCTGATCCCCATCATGACTCACCCTCCCGTCAGGGCGGTGAGCCGTCCTGGTGACCGGATGATCGCATACGGCCCCCGGAAACGCTATGCCTCACAAAGCCAGGCCGGTGCGCAGCGCCGCCCAGATCTCCCCGGGGGAAGCCAACAGCCCCAACAGCACGGCTGATCCCACGAACGCGCACCCGAACAGGGCCGCAGCCACCCGGCGGCGCAGCAGGGCCGCCCACACAGTGCCGACCAGCGGCACCCCAAGACCGCACCCCAGCAGCCAGACAAGAGCCCACGCTCCTTGCCGCCGCGCCTGATCGGTCACGTCGTCCAACAGGACCGTCACCGATGCCATCACCCCCATCAACGCGGTCAACGAGCCCAGCACCCACACCACGACCAGCAGACTCCACACCAGCATCGGCCAGCGCGGCGGCTCGTCCACCCGCAGCGGGGTGCGGCTCACCTTGAGGGGAGGCGTGGCGTGGGTGCGCGACGCGGCAGGGCGGCGGGCCCGGGTTTTCTTGCGTTTCTTCGGTGCCATGCGGATCCTCCGGCCACAACAAACACGCGGGGCGTGGGTGTCTTGCGGTTGGCCACCCTAAACGGGATACGCGTGCGGGCACGAACACACCGCCCCAGGCCCAGGCACGAAACCTCCCCTGCTGTAGCGGCCGGGGCACGCAGTGCGATAGGAAATTGACCACCCCGGGACGGCCCCGGGGATCCCCACAACGAAAGAGAGCACCCATGGTCGTGCAACAGTGTCTGCGGCCCGCCGTCGTACTGGCTGCCAGCAGTCTCGTCTTCACCGCCGGATGCGGCACGTCCTCCCCGGAACCTGCCCCACCGTCCGAGCCTTCCCCCAGCTCCACAGCATCAGTGAACCCCCTGGAAAACCCCGTACTGGAAGGGGACGCCGCAGAAGGGGCCCGCTCAGCCGCCGACACCTACCTGGAAGCCGTGCGCACCGGAGACGGCCAAGTCGGCTGCTTTGTGCTCACCGAAGACGCCCGCGCCGCCCTCATCGAATCCGCCACCGCGGAACTCGCCGCCTCCGACGACAGCCCCGTGGACTGCGCCACCGCGTTCCACACCATCCTCGCCAACCCCGCCACCACCGCCCACGTGGACACCGTGGAGCTCTCCGCGGACGGCACCACCGCGACCGTGCACGTGACCTCCACCGGCACCCCGGACACCACCACGCTCACCCTCGTCAACACGGGTGGGGCGTGGCTCGTCGACGACCCCTCCCCACTGTGATCTTCATCGACCACCCGCACCCCGCCGCAGGCTCCCCCCCCCGGGCCGCGGCGGGGTTTTTGGTTGTTTCCCACAAACTGCGGGGGCGCAGCCTCAGCTAGGCGCACCATGGCATTGCCGTCCGGTATACGGGAGGGTGGAACACTGCCGGGGCCGTGGTGCCGCGGCAGGTACACCGTTGATCGACCAGAAGGGCCCGGTGGGGTGTTCAACCGTATCGCCATCGTCAACCGTGGTGAAGCCGCTATGCGGCTTATCCATGCCGTACGGGACATCGCCGCAGAGACCGGGACGCGGATCGAAACGGTCGCCCTGTACACCGATGTTGACCGCACCGCCGCCTTCGTCCGTGAAGCCGACATCGCCTACGACCTCGGTCCCGCGTCCGCACGTCCCTACCTCAACTTGGAAGTGCTGCAGCGTGCGCTCGTCGACACCGGCGCTGATGCCGCCTGGGTCGGCTGGGGGTTTGTCGCGGAAGACCCCGCTTTCGCGGAACTGTGCGAACAGCTCGGAGTCACCTTTATCGGCCCCAGCCCGCACGCGATGCGGCAGCTCGGCGACAAGATCGGCGCGAAACTCCTCGCCGAACAAGTCGGAGTGCCCGTGGCCCCGTGGAGCCGCGGCCCCGTCACCACCCTCGATGAGGCCATCGCTGCGGCCCGCACCATCGGCTATCCGCTGATGCTGAAAGCCGCCGCCGGCGGGGGCGGGCGCGGCATCCGCATCATCACCACCGAAGCCGAGCTTGTCGACACCTATGAGCGGGCCCGCCAGGAAGCAGCCCGCGCCTTCGGCAGCGACACCGTGTTCTTGGAAAGCCTGGTCACCGGCGCCCGCCACGTGGAAGTGCAGGTGATCGCCGACGGCCAAGGCACCGCCTGGGCACTGGGGGTGCGCGACTGCTCTGTGCAGCGCCGCAACCAGAAAATCATCGAAGAATCCGCGTCCCCCGTGCTCAGCCCTGTGCAGGCCGCCGACCTGAAAGCCGCCGCGGAACGCCTCGCTCTTGCTGTCGGCTACCGGGGTGCCGCCACCGTCGAATTCCTCTACCGGCCCGACGACAAACTCTTCGCGTTCCTGGAAGTCAACACCCGCCTGCAGGTCGAACACCCCATCACCGAAGCCACCACCGGATTCGACCTGGTCAAAGCCCAACTGTGGGTGGCCAGCGGCGGCAAACTCGAAGGGGAACCCCCCATCGAGCAGGGGCATGCCATCGAAGCACGGCTGAACGCGGAAGACCCCGACCGGGACTTCGCGCCCTCCCCCGGCCGGATCGTGCACCTGGAACTCCCCACCGGGCCAGGCATCCGTGTGGACACCGGGTTCACGGAAGGGGACGTCATCCCCTCCGACTTCGACTCGATGATCGCGAAGATCATCGCGCACGGCCGTGACCGCGAGGAAGCGTTGAGCCGCCTGCGCCGCGCCCTCGCCCACACCACCGTCCTCATCGAAGGCGGCACCACCAACAAAAGCTTCGTCCTCGACCTGCTCAACCAGCCGGAGGTGGTCAATGCCACCGCAGACACCGGCTGGATCGACCGGGTCCGCAGCGAAGGCCGCCTGGTCAGCCACACGCATTCCGCGATCGCCCTGATCGCCGCCGCGATCGAAGCCTACGAAGAAGAGGAACGCGTCGAACAGCAGCGGCTGTTGACCACCGCGTTCGGCGGCCGCCCCCAAGTCCAGCACGACAGCGGCCAACCACTCGACCTCAAACTCCGCGGCACCACCTACCGGCTGCGAGTGGCCCGCGTCGGCGCCCACCGGTTCCGCGCCGCCATTGACACCGGTGGCGTGGTGCGCACCGCTGATGTGGAACTGGACCGGTTCGGCCCGCACAGTGGACGTATCACCGTCAACGGCACCCGCTACCGGCTCCTGACCGGCACCCACGGGCCCACGTTCCTCGTCGAAGTCAACGGGGTCACCCACCGGGTCAGCCGGGACGAAGGCGGCGTGCTGCGCTCCCCCACACCCGCCCTGGTGGTCGCCACCCCGGTCGCCGTGGACGCGGAGGTGGAGGCCGGCGACCCCGTGCTGGTCGTGGAAAGCATGAAAATGGAAACGGTGCTGCGCGCACCGTTCAAAGCCCGCGTCAAAGAATGCCTGGTCACCGTGGGCACCCAGGTGGAGTCCGGCGCACCCTTGATGCGGCTGGAACCGCTCAGCGACACCACCACAGCCGACCAGGATGCCGCCCCGCCCGTGAACGTGGACCTGCCGGAAGCCCTCGAACCGGTCCCCGCGCACGTGCGAGCCCAACGCAGCATCACCGACCTGCGTAACCGGCTTTTGGGTTTCGACCCGGACCTGTGCGACGACCAGCACACCCTCAACAACTATCTGACGGCCCGCGCTGAGGCGCTCGCTGAAGGCCATTCGCTGCTCGCCGACGAACTGCGTCTCCTCACCGTGTTCGCGGACCTGGCGGAACTCAGCCGCAACCGGCCTGCCAGCGACGACAGCCACAGCCACGTGCCCAGCGCCCGCGAACACTTCCACACCTACCTGCAAAGCCTGGACGTGGAACGCGCCGGCCTGCCCGACACGTTCCAAACCAAACTCGCGACCGCTCTCGCCCATTACGGAGTCACGGATCTGGAACGCTCTCCCGAGCTGGAAGCCGCCGTGTTCCGGATCTTCCTCGCCCAGCAGCGCGCCTCCCACGACGCGGCGATCATCACCGCGCTGCTGCGCACCTGGCTGCAGGAACCACCCCCGCCCGCCGCGTTGCACGAACCCGTCGGCTTGGCGTTGGAACGGCTGGTGGCAGCCACCCAGGTTCGCTTCCCCGCCATCGCCGACCTGGCCCGCGGCGTCGTGTTCGCCTGGTTCGCCCAGCCGCTGCTGCGCCGCAACCGCGCCCGCGTCTACGCCAACGTCCGTCAACACCTGCGGTATTTGGACGCCCACCCCAACGCCCCAGACCGGGCCGAACGGATCGCGGACATGGTGCGCAGCACCGAACCGTTGGTGCGGCTGCTCGGCCAACGACTCGTCCGCGACGACCGCGACAACACGGTCATGCTGGAAGTGCTGGCTCGCCGCTACTACGGCAACCGGGCGCTGCGTGACGTCCACACCCACCGGACCCCCGGGTGCGCGTTCGTGGTGGCCCAGCGCACCGACTCGTGTGTGATCTCAGCCGCGGCCCGGTTTGACACGGTCGACGACGCGCTGCGGGAACTCGCCCGCCTCGCCGACGGGCACGCCACCGTCGACGTCGACATCTACCTGGCCTGGCAGGAACAGCCGGACACGTTCGACGCGATGGCGGAGGAACTCAGCGCCCGCATCAACGCGCACGTGCTGCCCCCGCAGGTGCGGCGGGTGACCACCACCGTGGCGGGCCGGGACGGCGCGGTCATGCACCACCACTTCACATTCCGCCCCACCGACTCCGGGTTCGCTGAGGAGCGGCTGATCCGCGGCCTGCACCCGCAGATCGCGCACCGGCTGCAACTGGAACGGTTGAGCAAATTCCACCTGACCCGGCTGCCGTCCGCAGACGAAGAGGTGTACCTGTTTGAGTGCGTGGCCCGCGACAACCCCGCCGATCGGCGGCTGGTCGCGTTCGCGCAAATCCGGGACCTGACCGCGCTGCGTGACCACGACGGACGCCTGGTCGCGCTCCCCACCGCCGAGGACGTGGTGGCGACCTGCCTGGATTCGATCCGCCGCGCCCGCTCCCGCCAGGCCGCACCCCAACGGTTCCCCACCAACCGGATCACCCTGTATGTGTGGCCGCCCAGCGACCTGACCCGCGCTGAACTGGAAACGCTCGTGGAACGGGTCCTGCCCACCACAGCGGGCGCCGGACTGGAAGAAATCCTGTTCCTGGCCCGGCAACGCCACCCGCACACTGGAGCGCTCACCCCGATCGCGGTCCGCATCACCTTTGACGCGGCGGGCGGCACCACGCTGACCGTGGGTGAACCCCCCACCGAGCCGATCGAACCGATCGACGACTACCGGCAGAAAGTGCTGCGTGCCAGCAGCCGCAACACCGTCTACCCTTACGAGCTGACCGACCTGCTCGGCGAATTCCAGGAATACGACCTGGACGACACCCACACCCTGGTGCCCGTGGACCGGCCGAAAGGCCGCAACACGGCGGGCATGGTGGTCGGCGTGGTCACCACCCCCACCGCGCTGCACCCGCAAGGGGTGACCCGCGTCGTGCTGCTGGGGGATCCCACCAAGTCGCTGGGCGCGTTGGCGGAACCCGAATGCCGCCGCGTGATCGCTGCCCTCGACCTGGCGGAACGCATGCAGGTGCCCGTGGAGTGGTATGCCCTGTCCTCGGGGGCGCGCATCTCCATGGAATCCGGCACCGAAAACATGGACTGGGTGGCTGCGGCCCTCAAACGGATCGTGGAATTCACCCAAGCCGGCGGGGAAATCAACATCGTGGTTGCGGGCATCAACGTCGGCGCCCAACCGTATTGGAACGCCGAAGCGACGATGCTCATGCACACCAAAGGCATCCTGGTGATGACCCCGGACTCGGCGATGGTCCTCACCGGCAAACAGTCGCTGGACTTCTCCGGCGGCGTGTCCGCGGAAGACAACTTCGGGATCGGCGGATACGACCGGGTGATGGGCCCCAACGGGCAAGCCCAATACTGGGCGCCGAACCTGCTGGCGGCCCGCGACATCCTCATGGAACACTACGCCCACACCTACATCGCGCCCGGGGAGACAACACCGCGCCGCGCCCCCACCAGCGACCCCGTGGACCGGGACATCCGCACCTTCCCGCACCAGGTGGACGGCAGCGACTTCGCCACGGTGGGCGACATCTTCTCCGCGGAAACCAACCCGGACCGTAAGAAACCGTTCGACATTCGCACGGTCATGCGCGCGGTCTGCGACCAAGACCACCCGGTGCTGGAACGCTGGGCGGGCATGGCGGACGCGGAAACCGCTGTGGTCTACGACGCGCGTCTCGGCGGCATCCCGGTCTGCTTGATCGGGATTGAATCCCGTTCGATTCCGCGGCGCGGCTTCCCCCCCACCGACGGTCCCGACACCTACACTGCGGGCACCCTGTTTCCGCAGTCGTCGAAGAAGGTGGCCCGCGCCATCAACGCGGCCAGCGGCAACCGTCCTCTCGTGGTGTTGGCGAACCTGTCCGGGTTCGACGGCTCTCCCGAGTCGATGCGGAAACTCCAACTGGAGTATGGGGCGGAGATCGGCCGCGCCATCGTGAACTTCCGCGGCCCCATCGTGTTCTGCGTGATCTCCCGCTACCACGGTGGCGCGTTCGTGGTGTTCTCCAAGGCCCTCAACCCGAACATGACCGTGCTGGCCGTGGAAGGCTCGTTCGCGTCCGTGCTCGGCGGCGCCCCGGCGGCCGCGGTGGTGTTCTCCCGCGAAGTGGACGCCCGCACCGCAGCCGACCCGCGGGTCCGCGACTTGGAAGCCCAAGTGGCGGCAGCGTCCGGCACCCTGCGGGCCACGCTCACCGCCGAGTTGGAGGAGCTGCGCGCCACGGTCCGCACCGAAAAACTCGGGGAAGTGGCCGCAGAGTTCGACCGCATCCACGACATTCAACGCGCGGTGCGAGTCGGTTCGGTCGACGAGGTGATTCCCGCCGCCGAGTTGCGGCCCCGCATCATCGCAGCGATCGAAGCCCGACTCTCCTAGCCGCACACCCTCGTAGGGGGGTGGACACGGCACCTGTCCACCCCCCACCTTTCTCTGCCAGGGGCCTGGTCGCAGGCGGCAACAAACCCCTGCGTCAACGACGAACCGTCCCGGCAGATCCACGGTTCCCCGCCCAGCCCTACCCTGGGGCCGGGTCAGGCCAGTCGCGGGCCTGGGCCCACACGTGCGCAAACCCCGCCAAGGCCCGCAGCTCAGCCATCGTGCGAGCCGCAGACTCCACCAGCGACGGCGCACACACCACCACAGCCACCGCTTGGGCCCGCGACAACGCCACCGTCAACCGGTTGCGGGACAGCACAAACTCCATGCCCCGAGGTGCTTCCCGCGCACTCGACACCGTCATCGAACACACCACCACGGGCGCTTCCTGGCCCTGAAACCGGTCCACCGTGCCCACACGCACCGCTTCCAGCCCGGCTTCCGCCAACGCTGCCCGCAACGCACGCACCTGCACATTAAACGGGGCCACCACCATAATGTCGCTGCCCTGCAACGGCCGCGGCGGCCGCCCCGGCTCACACCACTCCCGCCCCACCAACTGCGCGACCACCTCAACCACAGCCCGCACCTCCTCAGGGCTGTGCGTGCTGCGCCCCTGGTGCGCCACCACCTTGCGGTACACGCCCGCCTCCACCCCGGCTAGGCCACGCAACGCCGCATCAGGGTGGGCACTGAGCCGCCCCTGGTAGGCCAAGTGGGACACCACCGTGCACACCCCCGGATGCATGCGACGGGTGTGCGCCAGAAAATAGCCGTAGGCGGGGTCGATAATGTCGGCGTCCCCCACCACGTGTTCCAACGCGGACCGGTCCGCGCCCGCCGCGTGTACCCCCTGCACCACGTGCGGCAACTGTTGAGGATCCCCCAACAGCACCAGCGAACGAGCCGCAGCCGACACCGCGACCGCATCCGCAAGCGCAAACTGCCCGGCCTCGTCGATGAGCAGCACATCCACCCCCAGGCCACGCATCTGCGGGTGCGTAAAGTTCCACGCGGTTCCCCCCACCAGGTATCCACCCTCCTGGCGGTGGCACCACTGCACCAAGTCCCGCACCTGCCTGGGCTGCTCCCACGGCACACGTCTATCAGGAGACACTCCTGATGGGCGTTTCGCACACGGCACCCCCACCCCGGCCTCCGCTGCGGCACGCACCGCCGCGCGCAGCACGTTCTCGATCGCCTGATGGCTGGTCGCACACACCCCCACCCGGAGGCCACGACCCACCAAGTGGGTGATCAGCCGCGCAGCAAGATAGGTTTTCCCCGCTCCCGGCGGGCCCTGCACCGCCAGATAGGAGTCGTCCAACGCGTCCACCGCGGCAAGAACCGCAGCAACCGTGTCCCCACCGAAGTCGCCCGGATCCGGCAGCGCACCCCCGCCGCGCAGCCGCGGCGGAACCCGGCGCAGCAGATCCACCCCCGCCATCTGAGGCGGACGGGGAAGAGCCGCGGCGACACGTTCCGCTACCTCCCACAACGCTTCGTCTTTCGGTGTAGACCGCACCGGGGCCCCCGGCAGCACCGCCAGCGGCTGCCGGTCATGCTCCGCACCCACGTCTGCTTTCTCCACCACCACCAGCCGGTCGGCCGCAGCCTCCACCACCGTTGCCGGCACCGCCTCCGCCCCCTGGCCGGCCACCCCCGGGTACAACAGTCGCACCTGGTCACCCACCCCAAAAGGATGCAGCCGGCGGGGATCCGCGCCCACCTCCACGTGCCGCGCCGCTTTACGCTGCCGCCCCTGCGGGGGCACCCACGCATGAGCGCGCACCCACAACGGCACCACACAGTCCGCATCCGCTTCCAACTCTTCGACCGGGGCGGACAGGCGGCGGAAAAAATCCCACCACAACGGGGCTTCTTCCCGCCGGTAATAGCCGAGCAGCGCACTCAGCACATCCCAGGCGTCCTGGTCCTCACCCCGCCCTTCCCCTGCCGCGGGCCCCGCCAACGCTTCAGTCAAAGACCGGATCCGCTCCTCCACTGCGGCCCGCCGGGCCGCAGCCTGCTCCTGCTGGCCGGGGTCCACCCCCACCGTTTCGGGGGGTGCAGGTCGAGCCACGATCCCATGGTCGACCCGGAGTTTTTCCAACCAGTCACGCAGCCGCGCCACCGACACGCACTCGCGGCGCACCTGGGCAGCAAGCGCCTCCTGCACAGCCTGCGCCTGCCGGGAATCCCCCGCCCGGCAGGCGCGACGGTAGGCGGCATACCCGTCGGGCTGCGACTCGCCCCCACCCCACCGTTGAGCATCGTCACCCAAGTAGAGGGGTTCAAGCGCCGACAACGCATAGGAGCGTTGGGACACCCGCACGCTTTTCTTCACCACATCAGACAAGTCCACACACCGGCGCTGCCGCAGCAGGTCATCCACTTCGGCTTCCCGCACCCCCAGCGAAGCAGCGAACGCGGCAAGCCGGCTCGCCCCCTGCGGGGTGTAACAGTACAGGTGAGCCTCCCCGTCAGCGCGCAACTGGCCGCTCACAAAATCCACGAACGCAGCGAACGCGACCCGCTCTTCGGCACGGTCGTGCGCCCACCACACACAGTGCCGCTCCTCACTGGGAAGGTACGCGCCCCACAGGAACGCCAACTCCCCGTCGTCGCCCACCGGGGTGGTGGCCACGGTGAACACCACATCCCCAGCCGAGGGGGCAGGCAGCAGCACCAGCCCGTCCTCGGCATACACGGTGGCGAACACGCGCCCCGTCGGGTTGTCTGCGGTGCGGGTGGCGTCCTGGCGGACTTGCAGCGCCGCCTGTTCCCGCAACCGGGTATAGGTGCGGCGCGCCAACAGCGGCGGCCGCTGCTCCTCCCCAGCGCGGGCAAGCGCGTCAATCGTGGTGATTCCCACGGCTTGAAGTTTCACGATCTGATCACCACGGATGCCCGCCACCAAGCTCACATGCCGGTCCCGGGCCCGCCCTTGGGCACACCACGTCGCAAACCCGCACGTTTCACAGGCCGGGCACGGCTCCCCCCACACCGGGGAAGGCAGTTCGGGGGGTGCGGCGAGCCGCCGTATCAGCCGGTCCTGCGCCACCCCCACCAGGGGAACGTAGTCGCTGACCCGCAGCGCATGATGCCCATTCTCTGAGCGCACATGCAGAAACTCGGGAGCCTGCGGGAGGGTGTCAGCCAGCATGGTGGCGCACGCCGCAAGCTCCACAATGGTTCGCGGGGTGGCGTGCCCCACCGCCTGCCACGGCTCATACCCGGCAGGCACACCCTCCCGGCAGGCCCCGGTTTCCGGGTCCACCGTGGTCGCGATGAGGAAGTCGACCTGCCCGAACAACAGCACCCCCGGCTGGATCGGCGCGACCACCACACCGTGGTGGATGACCGGAACCCGGTCCCGGATCGCTTCCCGGGTCGCCTGAGCAGCGACGTGCACCTCGTCGAGGACAGGGCGCGGCGGTGCGACGGTGGCCACCGCATCACCGCCGAAGAGCGCGCGAAGCCGCCGTAGCTCCGCCTCCACCAGCTCTTCGCGGGCCTCCCCGGCGAGCGGGTCAACAATCTGAGGGGTGGGAGCGCCCTCCTGATGCGCGGCCCGCGCCTGGTGCAGCACGCTGCGGTGCGGGCACTCCACCACATCCACAAGGTCGGCAGGGGAAACCACCCACACTGGTCCGGCACGGAACACTGGCCCCTCCCCGCAAGCAAAGTCCTGCTCGCGGGCATTCTGCCACGCCCCGCCCGGTCGGCTCGGCCCCGCAGCCGAAGACGAACAGGGCTGTCGCCGTCCCCACGACAGGAGGAACGCGACAGCCCTGGCGAGAACAGGTCAGCTTTCGATGGCGACGTGGCGGGGCCGCTCATGCGCACTCTTCGGAGCGGTCACCGTCAGCACACCGTTGTCGAGTTTGGCGCGCACCCCTTCAGCGTCGATCTCCCCGGGCAGCACCGTGCGGTATTCGAACTCCCCGTAGCGGCGCATCCGCCGGTGGGCGCGCACCCCTTCTTTTTCTTGCTCCTCCACCTTCCCGGAGATGATCAGCTCGTTCCCGCTGACCTGAATGTTGATGTCGTCCTTGGACATCCCCGGGACTTCAGCTTCCACAATGTAGGACTTGTCGTCTTCCAACAGGTCCGCAAACGGTGTCCACGTGGTGGGAGAGATGATCGGCTCACCGAACGCGGACTCCAACAGCCGCCCCATCCGGTCGTAGAGTTCCTCAAACTCGGGGAACGCGCCCCACTGGGTGGGAATCAGCCGTTCCCGACGGCGGGTCACGGGAAGCGCCATCGCGATCACCTTCCTGTTCGGTGCCGAAAGAATCCTTGAGCTGCGGGCAGCCCACTGCGGGCCCGCGGTGGACGCGTCTACCACGTACCGCACCCGTTACACGCCCCACATCCCGGCCTTTACCAGTGATCTTGGTGGTGATGGCGGTACAGGAATTCAGCCCACGACCCGCCACGACACGCGGACCACCCCCTGGTCGAGGGAAGCGATCGCGGAAAACGCTGCAGTGCTCAAATCCAGACACCGCCCCGCCACATAAGGGCCCCGGTCGTTGATCCGCACGGTCACGCTCCGCCCGGTAGCCGTGTTGGTGACTTCCACCATGGTGTGAAACGGCAAAGTGGGGTGTGCCGCGGTCAACTGTGTGGGATCGAAGATCTCCCCGGACGCGGTCGGCTGCGGATCCCCATACATTGAGGCCAAACACTGTCCAGATTGCCCCGCATCGGGGTGTTCGGGAAGGCGGGATGCCGCCACCTCCACCGTGCGACTCCGCACCCCTTCAGCCACCGCCCGCTGCTGCCTGGCGCGGGCCGCCTCCCCACCCGCCTCCACCCCGGCCGCGGGGGCATGCCGCGGCAGCGGGCTTACCACCCCCACATCCGCCGACCCCCCACCCTCGTCTCCGTGAACCGCCACAACCACCCCAACACCCACAGCCGCCACAACCCCGGCCGCCGCAGCCACCCCCACGGCAGGCTTCAACCCCACGAATCGACCTGTCACGCATTGCCCCTTGCGTTCCACCAACCACTGGTCTGCCGGCCCCGCACCCGACCCACCCCCGCTGTCCAGGGCCGCACCCGTGTCTACCCGCCATGATCCACCCTGGTCAAGCACCCGCCACGGTTCCGCCACCCTCCGACCGGCGAGACGGCACCGCCACCCGCATCACATCCTGGGCCAGCACAATCTCCCCAGAAAAACAGGCGGCCGCCTCAGCAATAAACCGGTCCTCCTCTTCACGGCCGTAGCGTTCAGAGAAATGAGTGAGCACCAGACGCCGCACCCCGGCCTGCGCAGCGATCATCCCCGCCTGACCAGCAGTCAAATGCCGGTAGCGGGCAGCCAGCTCCGCTTCAGCGTTCAGAAACGTCGCCTCGATCACCAGCAGATCAGCCCGCTCCGCCAACCGAACCGCGGTGTCGCACACCCCCGTGTCCATGACAAACGCGAACACCTGCCCGGGCCGCACCACACTGTAGTCAGCAAGCTCCACCCGGTTCCCCGCAGCGTCAATGAGGAACCCTTCAGCTTTCAGCCTGCCGACCGCTGGCCCGCGGATCCCCCGCGCCGCGAGCCGGTCAGCGAGCATGTGCACCCGATCCGGTTCAGCAATCCGGTACCCGTAAGTGGGGATCGAATGGTCCAACGGCAGCGCGGTCACCGTGAACTCGTCCTCACCGGAGACGACCACCTCGTCACCGGCCAGCGGCTGCGCTTCAATGACCTCAGTGTCCACAAACGAGGTGGCATAACGCAGCCGCTCCCAATACTCTTGGCCCGCCGCAGGGTAGGCCACCCGCACCGGGTGGGTGACCCCGTCCCGAGCAATCCGCTGGATGACCCCCGGCAAGCCCAGGCTGTGGTCACCGTGGAAGTGCGTCACACACACGCGGGTGATGTCATGCGCCGAGATTCCCGCATACCGCATCTGCCGCTGGGTGCCTTCCCCCGGGTCGAACAGGATGCCGTGCCCATCCCACCGCAGAAAGTACCCGTTGTGGGCGCGCCGCTTGGTGGGGACCGCGCTGGACGTCCCCAAAACAATGAGCTCCCGCGTCGACATGCCGCCGATTCTGCCAAGCCCTACCGCTCAAGCCGGACCCGAATTTCGGTCCCCACCCTCCCACCCCGCCCCGCCCACACCCCCACGGAAAGGGTTTCGGACACCACCCCTCCACGTTTCCCCAGGTCACAGCGGTGTACGTGCGAGGTTTGACGGTCCGACAGGATTTTCGGACACCGCGGCACCGGTGTCCATAACCCTGCTCCCCGACACCCTTCAACCCGGACAAGAGCTTTGCGAGCCACACAGGACACCCGGAGTACCGCACACAGAATCAGCAGCGGAACGCCCCACCCACTAGCCCCACCCCGGCGCCGTTGAAGAACCCCACACCGCCCAGTAGGCTGCCGACGGCCCAAAAAAGGGGAGAAACAGACCCGCCACCACCCCACCTCACCCTTCGGTGGCCCGGAAAGACCAACCGCCCCGGCCCTCCCCGCCCCTCGGCGCCCTCACCGCACGACCCGGCATGACACCACAACAACACCCCGCCACGCCACGACCAACCCGACCCCCACCTCACCCGCCCGTGGCACACTCCTGGACTAATGCCAGACAAACCACACGCCCCGCTACGGATGCACCCGCAATGTCCGGGAAGTATCCCACTAGGACCACAATTGCAAGCACACTTCGGTAAGGATTCGACATGCGGTACCGCTACTCCGAAGCTGAACGCGCCGCGTTCGACATCGTGCGCGCGATCCGCGTCGGAGACGCCGACGCCGACATGGCTGAGGCCCTAGGCGCCGACCGGCTCGCCGCCCGAGCGCCCTCCGACGAAGTCATCCGACTCCGCTACGACCGTGCCGCCGACCACGGACACGAAGGACTCCTCATGCTCACCACCGCGCTCGCACGACTCGCGCTGGCCAGCCTCACCGCCCTGGCCCAAGCCCAACACCGCAACCTCGACGACCTGCTCGACGACTACGAAACCCACCTCAACACCGGCCGTTCCTTCGGCAACAACGAGGAACGGTGAAGCCACCCCGACTAGCCCCGCTTCCCCAGCGCCTCATCGAGACGCTCCGCAAACCTCTCCACCGGCTGCGCCCCGAAAAACGCCTCCCCGTCGATGAGGAACGCTGGAGTACCCGGCACTCCCAAACCGAGCGCAAAAGCAAAATCCTCCTCGACCGCCTCCCGCAACACCGGATCCGCCAAATCAACAGCGAACTGGTCCGTATCCAACCCGATCGTGGCAGCCACCTCCACCAGGCTCTCCCGGGACGCCCCCGCAGCACGCCACACCTCCGAGGACTCATACAAAGCCTCGTGGTAGTCCCAATAACGGCCTTGGCGTCCAGCCGCGCGGGCCGCAACCGCCGCCCGCACCGACTCCTCCCCCAAATACGGATAGTCCCGCCAAACCAGACGCACCTGCCCGGTCTCCACGTAACGCTCCACCAGCACCGGCTGCTGCTCTAACGCAAACCTCGCACAGTACGGACACTGGTAATCGCTGAACACCACCATGGTCACCGGAGCATCGCTGCGCCCCAAAACCAGCTCCGGATCCACCTGCGGAGGCACCGGCCCCGCCACCACCGGCGGAGACGCACTCCCCGCCACCGCCCCATCTCCCGGCCGGGAATCCGACTCTGCTCCCCTCCCACCCCAGCCAACCCACACCCCAGCAGCGACCGCAACCAGCAGCAGCACAACCGCCACCACCACGTAACCGCGCCCCCACCCGCGGCCCGACTCGCCACGCACCTCACCCACGACCTGGCTCACCCTCCACTCCACGCATCGCCTCGACCAGCCGCAGCAGCATGACGGGCGCACCACCACGACAGGCCGCCAACGCCTCCGCCACAAGGCTGGCCGCATGCACCGCCCAACCCTGAAAGGGACCGTACAACCACAGACAGCCGACCTGCCCCCAGTCGACCACCCCCGCGATGGAAGCGGAACCACACCCTCTCCGCCATCTCACCCACCCATCCACCCGCCCCACGACGCCCCCACCGCCCCCGGACACCGCTCCCACCCGCCCTCGACCGCACCCTGCAGCACACATCAGCGGCGCAGCCTCCGACTTCCCCCCGACTCCTTCTCCTTCCCACGGACCCAAGCCCGCAGCAGAAGGACACCGCTGACCAACACCGCGATCACGGCAACCCCCGCGTCCACACGGGAATCCCACTCCAGCAACGGCCCCTGGGCCCGATAGGCAACCTCCTCCCACCACGCCATGCCAGCAAGCCCAGAAAGCGACGCGGTCCCGTCATAGACCACAAACAGCACCCCGATAGCGATGAACAACACCCCGGACACCACACTGCTGCTGTGCAACTGCAGCGGCCCCACCGTAAAAGCACGACCTCGAAGCCACGACTTGCGCGCCACACCGCACCGCTCCCACACCACAGCCAACACAAAAAGCGGCGCTGCCATACCCAGGGCATAACAGGCCAACACCATGGCCCCCTGCACAACCGTCCCAGTCGCCGCAACAGTCAGGACCGCCCCCAGCACCGGCCCAGAACAAAACCCCGCCAACCCGTAGACCGCACCGAGCCCGAAAACCGACACGACATCCGTCCGCCCCGCCACCCGGCTCTGCCACCGGCCAAAAAACGGCAACGACCACCCGCCACCAACGACGTGGACGACCCCGAACGCGATGATGACAGCACCCGCAACCGTGATGAGCAGATCCCGGTGCCCGTAAAAAAGCGTGCTCACCAACGCCGACCCCGACCCCAAAGGCACCAGCGTGGCACACAGCCCACAAAAGAAAACCCCGGTCCGCGCGAGGAGACGAACCGGAGAACGGAAAGCGTACGCGAAGAACGAGGGCAGCAGCAGCGCACTACACGGACTGAAAAGCGCCAGCGCTCCACCCGCAAACGCAGCCACATATCCGATACCCAACCCCGGTCACTCCTCAGCTACGGCGACCCCATCCCCCACAGCGGAGACCAACACCCCAAAGGCTGCGACCCACAATCCACACCCACCAGCTTCTCGGACTACTCCTCTAACATCTGGCGGACCGCCTCCTCACTACGCCCCACCACAGCCCGCTCCTCCGCCGTAATAATGGGACGCTGAATCAACACCGGGTGAGCCACCAACGCCGAAATCCACCGCCCCCGCTCTTCCACCGTCCGCGGCCACTCAGCCATCCCCAACTCTCGAGCCTGCCGCTCACCCAACCGAGTGATATCCCACGGCTCCAACCCGAGCTTGCCCAACACCTCCTCCACCTCCGCCGCCGTAGGCAGATCCTCCAAATACCGGCGCACCGTGTAGCGCACCCCTTCGGCATCCAGCAGCGACAACGCGGAACGGCACTTCGAACAAGCCGGATTAACCCAAATCTCCATGCCCACCATCATGCCCACCCCCACCACCCCAGCAGGACCCGCACACCCAGACAAAAACGCGGGCCTGCAGCCAAACCCCACCGCAGACCCGCGCATCCACGAACGAACACTCACACCCGACGCAACAAAGCGGCCAAAGCCTGTCCGCCACCAATGCACATCGTGACGACACCAAGCTCAAGATCACGCCGCACCAAATCCCGGGCCACCCGCAACGTAAGAATCGCCCCGGTCGCCCCCACCGGATGACCCAACGCAATCGCCCCACCATAGGGGTTGGTCTTCTCCGGATCCAGACCAGCGTCCCGGATCACCGCAACCGCCTGCGCCGCAAACGCCTCATTCAACTCCACCACATCAACCACAGCCGGGCTCGTCCCCGTCTGCTCAAACAGCTTGCGCAACGCAAGCACCGGCGCATACCCCATCAGCTGCGGATCCATCGCCGCGGTCGCCACCGACTCCACCACAGCCAGACCCTTCAGGCCCCGCTCACGCACCACCGACTCACGAGCCAGGACCAACGCGGCCGCACCATCATTGATCCCCGACGCGTTCCCCGCCGTCACCGTACCGTCCTTCTCAAAAACCGGACGGAGCCGCGCCAACCCCTCCAACGTGGTGTCCGGCCGAGGATGCTCATCCACCTCAACCACCACCGGCTTACGGCCCCCCACCTCCACCGGGGTGATCTCCTCAGCGAACGCGGCACGCGCCGCATCAGCAGCCGCGCGACGCTGCGACTCCAACGCAAACTCATCCTGCTCAGCACGGCTCACCCCGTACTTTCGGGCCACCGCCTCAGCCGTGCACCCCATGTGCACGTTGGAGAACGGGTCCGTCAGCATCGCCACCGTGCCGTCCACCAGCGTGCGGTCCCCCAGCCGATAACCGGAACGCGCCCCGAAATCGTAGAACGGCATCCGGCTCATGTTCTCGTCACCGCCGGCCAGGACAATGTCGGCCGCACCCCAGCGGATCTGCATCGCCCCAGACCACACCGCCTGCAGACCGCTACCGCACAACCGGTTGACGGTATAGGCGGGGACACTCTCCGGAAGCCCAGCGGCGATAGCGACCCGCCGCGCGTTGTAAGCGTCCGGGCCAACCTGGCCAATGCAGCCCATGACCACCTCGTCGATGTCGGACGCCGCGATCCCGGACCGCTGGAGCGCTGCCCGGGCCGCCACCGCACCGAGTTCGTGGGCGGGCACATCCTTGAACGCGCCGCCAAAACTGCCGACTGGCGTCCGCGCACCGTCAACCACAATGATCCGTTCGGGGGAGCTCATAGTGCAGGTCTCCTCATCCCACCAAAAATGCTTCTAATGATGAACATATTAGGTGAATGGCAGACCACCCAGACCAAGTCCCACCCTCACAAGCCCAACAACCCTGCACCCTCAGAAATCTCAGAAATCCCGCAACCAGAAACCCCCATGTCCCGCACTCCCGACACCCCCACAACCTCAAACCCACCACCGCAACAGAAACCCCACGCCGACAACGTCGCCGCCCTCACCCTGGCCGCCGCCGACCACTCCGACCTTCCCCTGCTCTACTCAGCCGAAGCCGCAAGAACTGACGAGCACCTTGCCTACGGCGGCCGCTTCACCACGCCCCAGCCCCGCCACCGGTCAGCTAAATCGAAAACCGCCAAACCATTCGCCCACCCCACACGCAATGGCATGCTGACAACATGCAACACGCATCGATAACGCTACGGTTTGACCCCACACTGCGGCCGCTCCTCGCCCCCCGCAACCGCACCGACCTCCTCCACGTCAACCACGACCCGGCCGCATCCCTGAGCCACGTGGTGGAATCACTGGGCGTACCCCTCACCGAAATCGGTGAACTGCGCATCAACGGCACCACTGCCTCCCCCTCCCAGCACCCTCAACCCGGCGACCTCATCGAAGTACTCACCGTCCCGAAGCCCCAACCGGTGCCTTTCTCCCCCATCCGGTTCATCCTCGACGTCCACCTCGGCACCCTGGCCCGGCGGCTACGCCTCCTCGGCGTGGACACCGTCTACTACACCCACCGTGACGACCCTGCACTCGTCCAGCAGGCCAACGAAGAGCAACGAATCCTCCTCACCCGCGACCGCGGCATCCTGTACCGCAAAAACCTGCGTGCCGGCGGGCACATCTACGCCAGCAACCCCGACGAGCAGCTCTTCGAAGTACTCGACCGCTACGCACCCCCGCTTGCCCCCTGGACCCGATGCCTCACCTGCAACGGCCCCCTAGCCCAAGTCGACAAAGACAACATCGCCGACCAGCTCCCTGCAGGCACACGAGCCACCTACGACACCTTTGTCCAATGCACCGAATGCCGCCAAATTTATTGGCCAGGAGCCCATCACGCACGGCTCACCCAGATCATCGAAGCAGCTCAGAAACGTGTTGCCGCGATTTGATGAGTTGGTCTTGTTGTTTGTGTTTGGAGTTGTTGCTGTTTGTATAGTTCTTAACCGCCACCTTTACATCGTAGATTTATAGATATGACCGCCTACCACCCCACCCCTGGCGGGGAACCTCATGCTCAGCGCTGTCCGCCCTCCCCACCCCGGGACTACAGACTGAAAACAACCGATCATCCCCCGTAGGGTGACCGTGTCGATACCTCACCGCGATCCCGCTGACACGCGGCCATGTCGAACTGTGGGAGGGTGAGCTTCTCCCCTTGCGGGAGCTCGCCCGCGTTGCCGCAACGGAGCGGCACCGCGTCTGGGCTCCCGCTCCCCGAGGCACCACCTCCCCCGCGAGAGACCTCCTGTTCGTGGGCGTTTGCTGCTCCGTTCACGGAACAGGCCTGCCGGGAGCCCTCACTCCTGTCCTTGCCATCTCAATAGGGAGGCGGTATGCAGCCCGGCTCGCATCAGAACCCCCAAGGGGACACCGATGTCCCCTCCCCCGCCCCAGCAACCGGACCCAGGAACGGGCTGTCCGCGGGACTCACCACCCTCAGCCTCGGCATCCAGCACGTCGTCGCTATGTTCGGGGCCACCTTCGTCTTCCCCCTCCTCATGGGCCTGGACCCCAACCTGGCCATCATGATGTCGGGGATTTGCACCATCCTCTTCCTGCTGATCGTCAACGGTAAAGTCCCCAGCTATCTCGGCAGCAGCGCTTCCTTCGTCGCCGCAGCCGTCATCATCGCCGCCGACGGTGGCGGCCCCGCCACGATCACCGGAGCGGTTCTCGTCACCGGTGTGGTGCTCGCACTCGCCGGTTTCGTCATCCACCTGCTCGGCCCCAACGCCATCGTCCGCGCGTTCCCACCCGCAGTCACCGGCGGGGTCGTCATGCTCATCGGGTTCAACCTGGCCCCCGTAGTCTCCGAGTCCTACTGGCCGTACGACCAGTGGACTGCGCTGCTCACCATGGCCTTCGTGATCCTGGCGACGGTCGTGCTGCGCGGCTTCCTCAGCAGGATCACCGTTCTGCTCGGGTTGGTGTTCGGCTTCGTCCTCTCCTGGGTCTTCGACCGGTTCTTCGGTATGACCCCGACCCCGCAGGAGGACGGCAGCGTCAAAGACGCCTTCCGCGTCGACCTGTCCGGTGTTGCTGACGCTCCCTGGTTCGGCCTGCCGGAGTTCCACGCCCCGGAATTCCACCTCTCCGCCATCCTGGTGGCGCTGCCCGCCGTGATCGCCCTCATCGCGGAGAACGCCGGCCACGTCAAAGCGGTGCAGGAGATGACCGGCAACGACCTCAACCCCTACATGGGTCGGGCGATCTTCGCCGACGGTGTGGCCACAGCGCTGGCGTCCTCGGTGGGAGGCGCACCCACCACGACCTACGCCGAAAACATCGGGGTTATGGCGATCACCCGCGTCTACTCCACCGCCCCCTACTATGTGGCTGCAGTAATCGCGATCCTGATCGGCCTGTGCCCCAAGTTCGGTGCCCTGGTCTATGCCATCCCGCAAGGGGTGATCGGTGGGATCACCGTCATCCTGTACGGCATGATCGGCCTGCTCGGCGCGAAGATCTGGGTGGAAAACCAGGTCAATTTCGCTGACCCGCTGGTATTGGTGCCGATTGCGGCCGGATTGATCGCTGGAATCGGCAATGTCTCTCTCGTCTTCACCGACGGATTCCAGATCAGCGGTATTGCGCTGGGCACGATCGTCATCCTCGCGGGCTACCACCTGCTCCACGCGCTAGCGCCACGGTCGAAGACACATGCGGCTCCTTCCCCCGGTGCTCCTGCCGGTTCCGGTGCAGAGGGCGGAAAAGCAGAACAGGACGCTGTGCAGGACTAGCGGAATGTGTGGTGCGGGCCGGAAAGAGTCCGGCCCGCACTTCGACGGCTGTGGGCAACCTGCGAGACACCATTCCCGCTCCCGGACGGTTCCCACGCAGGAGAGTGGTCGGGTATTGCGGGCGTCCCGGTAGAGGGCTCGTCCCCTACGAACGCCCTTGCACCGGTGCTCTCCTGTGCCGTCGATTCCCGGCTGGGCCGGGGAGGAACCGGTCCAGCCGCGCTCCGGGGTCATCTCCATTCAGCGCAGTACGTGTCAGCGCAGATGCGGGAACAGAGACGGACCCGCACATCTTTGACGGGGCGAGGAACAGAAGCGCCCCTTGGTTTCCCCGTTGTTGACGGTGAGGAAGTTGCCTGGGGCATGCTGTGTGCCGCCGTCCCGCTCTGTGGCGGCCACCGTCACGTACGAGGTGGACATGTGTTCCGGTCCGCCGTGTGCTGTGCGGTGCACGACGGTGTGCCTGGTGCGGTCCCAGCCGATTCCCCCGCGGCCCCAGGAGTCCATGAGACTGATGGCGATGACGCGGGTTGCTGCTGCGGGCACTGCACTTAGGGCGGCAGCAATGGCAGCGACGAATGCCGCTATCCCGCCGTGCTTCATTGTGCTCAATCCACTCCTCCGGGACCGCCGGATCCTCTGCTGTGCCGCCGCCTTTCCAACGGCGCCACCATCCAACCTAGAGAGCGGAGCCGTTCTTCGAAGCCACTTTCCCTAATTTTGACGTTTCAGAAAAACCGCGTTTCTCGATTATCCATTTATGGTTTGCTTTGCACGACAGAGCAGACATTGCAGAGCAAACAGCACAAAAGAAAAGATGTGTCATCGGGTAGCGCGGAACCGCGGCAGGTCTTCGGGAGTCTTTGTCGTAGAGTTCTCGTCCTATCGCCGCAGAGATGAGGAAACGTGACGGAAATCTCCCAGGAACTGACGTCTTTAGCGACCAGCGGGGCCGCAGCGCTGGTGCAGGCCATGACCACTGATCTTTGGTCAACAGTGCGCGACCGAGTGGCCGCACTATTCGGCGGAGACCAGGGGGTGGCAGCCGAACTCGATCAGACTCGCAGCGATGTCCTCGAGAAGACCCTGCCAGACGAAGACGCCCGCACAGAATGGCGTAACCGGCTGCGCCGTCTACTCCGCAACAACCCGGAGGCGGCCGCCGAGCTGCGGGTGATCCTCAACGAGTTGAAATACGAGGAGCCAGCGTCCAGCCAGGTGACCAACCAGATCTACGGCAATGTCACCGGGACGGCTTTCCAGGGACACACGTTCTACGGCGGGATTGTCTACCGGGGCGGTCCTTCCGACGGTTCGGGCTCTGTTTCGCACTCCCAGTGAGGGGTGTCGTGCCCTGGTCCGCGGGCTGCCTTGGTGAGTGTGCGGGGCAGGCGTCGGCTCACCGCGGTGCCGCCCCGCACTCCTCCCGTGGCGCGTTCCCACGGCCCTTGCCCGGCATGTTTCCGCTTTGTGCGGCACGGCCAATACCGGTGCTCCGCTCCCACACACGAGAGTTTCTTCTCACAAGGGGTGAACGGGATGAATTTCTTTTTCTTACTGAAAAGAGGACGAATGTAGAGCTGGCGGGGATGGTTCCTTGAGGGGGAGGGCTCGTAAGGTGCGGTTATGGCTGAGGTTCAAGTGACGGACAGCGGGCGAGTGACCTCTCGCGTGGGAGACACTGTGGTGGTCCGGCTTCCGGAGAATGCCGCCACGGGGTACGTCTGGTCAGTGGCGAGCCTGGGGGACGGACTGTTGTTGGAAGAAGACAGCGGCTCGCCCGTGGGCAGCCTTTCCGGTGGTGCTCCCGGGGAGCATGTGGTGCGCGTCCAGGCTGAAGAACCGGGGACGTGGCATATCGACCTGCAGTTGGCCCGCGGTTGGGAGGCGGGGCCGGCCGAGGAGAAGCGCATCACGGTCGAAGTGTCGTGAGCTTCGCCGCTAGGGCGTGCCTGCGAGGGGCACCGCCGCGGCCGCGCTCATCCACTGATCCGCTGCAGGCTTTCCCGCACCTTCACTGTGTCGGGGTGGTCCGGACCGTAGTGCTGCTCCAGGTCGTCGAGTAGCTCCAGGAGTGTACGCCGGGCTCCCCCGGTGTCCCCTGCCCCGAGCTCCATGAGTCCGATCTGGCGGCGCAGATTCAGGGTGCGCTGGTCGTAGGGGCCGTAGCTGGCCTGCTGGTCGGCGAGCAGTGCACGGAGCAGGCGCAACGCTTCTGTGGTCTGTCCCATGAGGGCATGGCAAGTGGCTTCTCTGTGCCGGTAGTGCAGCACCTGTTCGTCGTCGGGACCGCGGTGGTGCGCGAGAACCTGGTGGAGTTCGGCGAATATGGGGGCTGCTTTGCGGTAGTCGCTGTCTTTGAACAGCACTTCAGCAAGCTCCCCGCGCAGAGTGAGTACCTGCGGGTCGTCTGGGGCGAGAGCGGGAACCACTGCGGAGAGCACTGCTTCCAGCAGTGTCGCCGCTTGGTTGTAGCGCGCTTCGTGAGCGAACGCCACGGCCACTTGGCGGACCTGGTCCAAGTCGACGGGGCCGCCGCGGGTCTTTCGCGGGATAGTGGGGCCAACCGTGTCGGTCATAGAGCCGACTACGGCGGAGTAGAGGTGGATCGGGTTGCTGCCTTCGGCCACCGTGCCGGGGAGGAAGCCTGCGCCCTGGGTGAACGGCAGTAGGGCGCGGCATACTTCGACGGCGTCTGCGGGCCGGTCCGCGGGGTGTTTCTCCAGCAGACGCAGCACGAGCCGGTCTATTTCCTCTGGCACCTCGGGGCGTGTCGTGCGCACCGACGGGGCAGGCTCGTTGACTTGGCGGTGGAAGACTTCGTACTCGGTGCGCCCGTCGAACAGGCGCTGGCCGGTGAGCAGTTCGTGCATGACTAGTCCGAGCGTGTACAGGTCGCTTTGCGGCCCGAGAGTGGCTCCTTGGACCTGTTCGGGGGACATGTAGGAGGGGGTGCCGAGGAGGGTTCCAGTCCGGGTGAGGCGTGAGACGTCCGGGTCGTGGAACATCGCTAGCCCGAAGTCCAGGACTTTGATGGTGCCGTCGTGGCACAGCATGAGGTTGGACGGTTTGAGGTCGCGGTGGAAGATGCCGCGTTTGTGTGCTGCGGCGAGTACCGCGGCGACTTGCGCGGCAGCGGATGCCACCCAGGAGACCGGGATGTCTTCGTGTTCATCGATGATGTAGTCGAGGGAGATTCCTTCAACGAACTGCATCACCATGAACGGGCGAGAGCCGACGCGGGGGTCGTCGAAGACGCCGACATCGTGGATGGCGGGTGCACCTGGGTGTTCGAGTCGGGCCATGATGCGCGACTCGTGGAGGAAACGCTTCACCAGCGTCTCATCGTGCTGGCCGAAGGGGAAGCGGATGAGTTTGACGGCGACCTTGCGGTCCAGTCTTCGGTCGTGGGCGCGGTAGACCTCCCCCATTCCGCCTTCACCGATCGGCATCGATTCCAGTTCGTACCGGTCGTCGATGACCGTCTGTTCCGCCACCACGCAACCTTCCTGCACGCCCGTACTTGGGGGCAAAGTTACACCGTATGCGACAAACCGGGACGTTTCTTTCTGGGAGAACGCCATGCGGGAATGCCGTAACCGTTCCGGTTCATGGGGCTTTTCGGGGAACGGGTAGTTGAGCGGAAATTTTACGGCTCTGGCGGACAGGGTACCGGCAGGCCGGGTAGCGCAACGGGCATCCGACGGTCGATGCAAGGAGCAGGCATGCCAGCGACCCGGGTGATCACATCCCCGGTCTCCGGTCACTTCTACCGGCGCCCTAAGCCCGATGCGCCGCCCTTTGTGGAGGAAGGCCAGCGGGTTGAGGCTGGACAGACCATCGGAATGGTGGAAGCAGCAAAGCAGTTCACTGAGGTCAAGTCGGTTTCTTCCGGGACACTCGCTGAATTCGCGGTGCATGACCGCCAGAAGCTGGCGGAAGGGGACACTATCGCGCGTATTGCTGAACCGTAGGGTTTAAGCCGGCTCCGCGCTGGTCCGTCCAGCAGGGGGCGCTGGGCTGTTGTGCTGGGCCGGGACAGCCCTTCCCCTGTCGGCGGGTCATGCCCGCACCGGCCGGCAGCGTTCAAGGGCGTAGCGGTTGGGCCAAGGGTGGGGCGAGACCGTCCGCAGCAGGAGGGCAGGGAAGAATGGATCGGACGGTAGTCCACGGCCTGGGAAAGCTGCGATGGAACGCACACTCTTCGAACCCGCTCACGTCGAGTTCCGGGATGCGGTGCGGGAGTTTCTCCGGCGTCACGCTGTCCCCCACTATGCACGGTGGGAGGCGGAAGGCATCGTTGACCGGGAGCTGTGGCGGCAGGCGGGTCGTGCCGGTTTTCTGGGGACGGCTATCCCTGCCGCGTACGGTGGCGGGGGTGAACCGGATTTCCGCTACAACGCGATTCTCACCGAGGAGTGTGCGCGTGCCGGGATGCTCTCGCTGAGCTCCGGTTTCGGGGTTCACAACGATGTGGTCACCCCCTATCTGCTGTCGCTGGCTTCCGAGGAGCAGAAGCAGCGTTGGCTTCCCGGACTGTGTTCCGGGGACCTGGTGACCGCGATTGCGATGACCGAGCCGGGGGCGGGCAGCGACCTCAAAGCGGTGCGCACTACCGCGGTCCGGGACGGCGATTCGTATGTGCTCAACGGCACGAAGACGTTCATCACCAATGGGATCCACGCGGATTTGGTGATCGTCGTCGCGAAGACTGATCCGTCGGCCCAGGCCCGCGGCATCAGCCTTGTGGTGGTGGAACGCGGCATGCCGGGGTTCCGCCGGGGTCGTAACCTCGCCAAGGTGGGGCTGCACGCCCAGGACACTGCCGAACTTGTTTTCGAGGATGTGCGGGTTCCCGCGGCCAATCTTCTCGGTGAGGAGAACCAGGGGTTCGGCTATCTGATGCGTAATCTGCCGCAAGAGCGGCTGTCGATCGCGGTGATCGCGGTCGCTGCGGCACGCGCCGCTGTGGAGTGGACGATCCGGTACTGTCGGGAGCGTACAGCGTTCGGCCAGGAGATCGGCCGTTTTCAGCACAACAAGTTCCAGTTGGCGGAAATGGCCACCGAGGTGGATATCGCCCAGACCTATGTCGACCGGGCGGTCCTCGCCCACAACGCGGGCAGGCTGAGCCCTGTGGATGCGGCCAAAGCCAAATGGTGGACCACTGAGTTGCTGAAGCGGACCGCTGACACGTGTCTGCAACTGCACGGGGGCTACGGATACATGGACGAGTATCCGATTTCCCGGTTGTGGCGGGATGCCCGGGTGCACACGATCTTCGGGGGGACGACGGAGATCATGAAAGAGATCATCGGCCGTGATCTCGGTTTTTGAGTCTGGGAATCATCCGGCGTTCCGCGCACGTGAGACCTGCCATCCGCCGTGTGGCCGCTGTGCTCCCGCTAAGTTGGACGGTGTTTGACGTGATCCGTTAATTCTCTGAGTGTTTGGGAGTCCACCGATGTCCACGCGCATCTCCTCCGGGGCGGCGCGGACGTCCTCGTCTGCGTCTCCTGAGCAGCAGGACGCTTCTGCGCCGTCGTCCGGTACTGCCCGGAGCCTGCTCAGTATCGGCGAGCTCGCACGGCGCGCCCAGGTTTCTCCCCGCACGATCCGCTACTACGAGGAGCTGGGGATCCTTCCCACGCCCCAACGCACGGCCGGTGGGAGCCGCCGATATCCGCCGGAGTACCTCTCCTATGTCCAGGGGGCGCTGCTCCTCAAGGAGTTGGGTTTCTCCCTGGAAGAGGTGCGGGAGCTGTGCCAGGGGACGCAGGAGCGCACCGGTGAGGCTTCCGCGCGCACCCATGCCATGCTCGCCACCAAGATGGCCGTGCTGGAACAGCGGATTCGGCTGCTCTCCCGGTTGCACGACCTCATTCGCGCAGCCGCTGAAGGCGGCGGGGAGGCGAACAGCGGTGCCGCGGAGCTGCTGCGCCTGCTGGGAGAGGAAGCCCAGGCCGCCGGTTCCGCCTCCTCCCCCACGGGTCAGCGTTAATACCGCTCCCTCAGGCATGGGGAGCGGTCCGCGCCCAGAGCTGGGCGGGGAACGTCTCCGACACTGCGGCTACGTGGGGGGTAGGCTGCCCTCTCCCCCGCCATGGTGGGGCGGTATGAGACCATCGGCACCGTGACCACCATCCCCTCCCCTTGTCTTGTCCTGTGGGATATCGACCGCACCCTCCTCACCGTGGGCACGGTCAGTCAGGAGCTGTATGCGCACGCCTTCGCTTCCGTCGTGGGCCGTTTCCCGGAGGCGGTGGCGGAGATGGCGGGACGCACCGAGCTCGCCATCATCACGGAGACGCTGCAGCGCAACGGGATCAGGCCGTGCCCCGACCTGGTCTCCCGGTTCTCTGCAGCGCTCGTCCAGGCGGCGGAGAAACTGCGTCCGCGGATGCGCGAAGTGGGACGTGCGTTGCCTGGTGCTGATGCGGCGCTTCAGGCCCTGCACCGGCTTGGCGCTGTGCAGACGGTGGTCACAGGCAATATCCGGGATCTGGCTGCAGCGAAGCTCGCTGCGTTCGGTTTGGCCGGGTATCTCGACTTGTCTCTCGGCGGCTACGGGGACCAGAGTGTCGACCGGGCGGACCTGGTGCGTTGGGCGATGGCCCGGGCCGGGGAACGGCACGGGCCGTTCGATTCTGCGAGCGTGGTGGTGGTCGGCGACACCCCGCACGACATCCGCGGCGCCCACGACGCGGGCGTGCGGGCGGTCGGGGTGGCGACCGGGCGCAGCAGCCGCGCTGATCTTGCTGCTGCGGGAGCGGACGCCGTGCTCGATGACCTGACGGACACGGCCGCGGTCGTCCGGCTTCTCACCGGGACCGGGGAGCTGCGGCTCCCTTGATCCGGGGGAACAGGCGCGCTGCGGGATTTCGTGGTCAATGCAGGAGCGCGAAGACTGTGCCGCACACCACCGCCCCTTGGAGTGCGCCCGCAACGACTTGGGCGACCGTGTGGTGATCGAGTTCGACCCGCGACCAGGCGACGAGCGCGACCGCGGGAGCGGCCACTCCCCACATGAGCCCGTAGGTGAACGCGAGCGCAGTGGCGACCCCGGCAGCGCTTGTCGTGTGCACGGAGATCTTCCACCACCTGTTCACCACACTGGTGCTGACGAGTCCGGCCAGGATGGCGACGACCAGGGCCAGGACGATGCGGGGGGCGTCCAGCAGGAGCAGTACGGCGCAGCCGGTGAGGGCACAGCCGGTGGCGATGAGGAACGGCACCGTGCGCTGCCGGCGGTCTCTCAAGTGGTGGTCCTGCCAGTAGCCGCGTCGGACTCCGAGGAACAGCACGATGTAGGGGACGGCCACGCAGCAGAGGGCAGCAAAGAGCCCCCAGCCGACACCGGTGAGGCTGCGGGTGCCGGTCCAGCCGACTAAGGGCAGGGCAACCGTGACCAGAACTCCAGGGGAGAGTACTTCGCCGACGAGTACTGCTACGCGGCGCCGCAAGGCGCGCAACGGAGCTGGGGTGATTCCGGTCACGTTCGGTCCTGTTCTTGTGGTTCAGGGGTGGTGGGACACTGGGCACCCTAGACGCAATTGTGCTGCCATTGGGGCCGGTGTCACTGGGTCGCAGGACCATCGTGCCAGTCGGGCGCTGAGACGGTTTTCTCCACGCTCCTGTGCGCTGCGGGGGATGGCTGTTTCGCGGTTTCGCGGTGGGCGGGGTCGAGGTCTCCGCCTACTGCGACCACGGCTGCGGCCGCCAAGAGGCACAGTCCGCAGCCGATCCAGAAGATCGCCGCGGAGTAGCCGGGGACGACGAGGGGCACGGTCACACCGATCACGGAGCCGAGGTGGAAGATGGCCACGAATGCGCCGATTCCGCCGGAGACGCCTGCACGGGTGACCTGGCCAAGCATGACCACGGCGATGCTTTGGAATCCGGCGGTGAACACGGCGTAGAGCACCTGGGCGGTGAGGAGTCCGCCGTATCCGGTGCCCACCGCGACGAGGAGGAACGACAGGGTGCCGATCACGCAGACCCCGACGAGGGTGCGCACGCTGCCGTATCTTTCGGCGGCGGTGGCGAGGGGGACCAGGACGAGGATCTCCACGAAGGCGGTGAGGGCGAACAGGCTGGGGATGACGGATTCCGCGATGCCTGCGCTCAGGGCGTAGAGCGGCAGGTAGACCTGACGAAGGTTGTCGGCGCCGCGGAGCAGGAAGACCGCGGCCACGGCCAGGGCCACCAGCCACCATTCTTTCTTGCGGCCGCGGGCTGCCGGGTCTTCGGGTGTGGTCGGCTTGGGGTGGGCGACCGCGGGGAGGGTGACGCTTATCAGCAGGATGAGCCCGTAGAGGGCCATGCCTCCGTAGATGGGGTGGAAGAGCGGGCCCAGGGTTTGTTCGGCGAGGAACATGGCGGAGGCGAGGCCGAGCCCGGCAATGTAGCCGATGATGAATACGGTGCGTACCAGGCTCATGACGCGGGCTTCGGAGCGGGTTCCGTTGTCGAGTAGCGCCACGAAGGACGGGTAGATGAGGCTGCCGACAGCGATGCCGCAGGCGGCAGGGTAGATCGCCCACCCGGGGGTGGGGGCGGCGAGGAAGGCCGTTCCGGCGAGGCCGAGGGTGGCGCCGAGGGCGATCCCGGTCCGGTACCGCCCGTGTCGGCGGCACCATCCGCCTCCGAGGAGGCTGGCCGCCATGGCGGCGAGGGCGAACAGCACGTAGAAGATGACGATCTCTGGTTTGGTGGCGCCGCGCTGGTCGAGCAGTAGTGGCAGGACCACCGTGGAGAGGCCGGCGAAGGCAGCGGCGTTGAAGACACCGAGGATGAGCCGGCCTATGCCGGATGTTTCCCGCGCAATTCCCACACGAATTCCCCCGTTCCCGGGTCGGGCTTCTGTTGCGGCGGCAGACCGGTGGTGGTCTGGCCGGAATCAGTCCTGATGTAGTCGGGGCGTACGGCCTAGGCGAATGATGATCCCTTATTTGGGAGCGCTCCCACGCCTAGGGGTGCTTCACCGGCGACAGCAAAGCATTCAGCAGGATCCCCGTGGGACACAGCTCTACCACACCAAGGAGAGGTAGGGCCACCAATTCGCTGTTCTATTCTGTTCGTTCCTGTCTGTTGTGTCGGCTTCACCGGGAACACCCGCGTTTTCCGCCCGCCGCCAGCGTGGATCCCGGTGGAAAATCCCCCGTTCTTCCCGTTCGCCCTTCCCCCAACAAGGTCGGTCTCCGGAACGGAAGCGCTTCCCGCCGTGTCACCGCTCTTCGTCGCGGGACAGCCCTGGGGCTGGCGTCGCTACCGTGGGAGCGGGCTGGCAGTGCTGGCAAGGGCGGTATCCCGCGGCAGCGGCCTCGGCGAAGGTACGGAACCCTTTCCGGTGGGGCGGGGTGATTCGGCGGGCGTGGCGGCACGTCGGATGGCACACGATTCCGGTGGTGTCACTAGCCACGTAGAAGATGCCGCGCCGGGCCAGCGTATGCAGCTCCTCGAGATTGGTGCCCTCGTCGTGCAGCAGGCGGTGCTTGACTTCAGCCCCGAAAATGTACTCGCCGGGGGAACCGTCGGAGCGGACCACACGGTGGCAGGGGATCAGCACGGGGACCGGATTGGTGGCCAGCGCCGTGCCCACCGCGCGCACTGCTCTAGGCCGGTTGATCTTCTGGGCGATCCAGGCATAGGGGCGCACTTCACCCCGCGGGATGGTCCGAGTGGCGCGCAGCACCGCAACCTGGAAGTCGGACAGGCCCCGCAAGTCAAAAGTGAGCGTGCTGCTGCGTCCGCGCCGCAGCGCCGACACCAGTCCAGCCGGGGGCCGGGGGGCGCGCACCAGCGGCCGCTGGAAGCGGCGGCGGAACTCTTCGGCTGCTTCGGCTCCGTGCCGCCGGACATAGGCGATGCCGTGGTCGGTGTAGGCGACGAAAAGCTCCCCGATCGGGCTCTCCACGGTGACCCAGCGGGCCACGATCCGGTCGATCAAGTCGGCGGGGGCGTCGACGGCCAGGTCTGCGAGCTGCTGTTCCAATGGTTCTTCACGCATAGCTACCTCCCCGGGTGAGTGCGCGGAGCTTGGCGAGCCCGCGAAAGATGTGGGATTTCGCGGTGCCCTCGGGGATACCGAGGACCGCGGCAACCTCGCTCAGGGACAGGTCGGCCACATACCGCAGCACGATCGCTTCCCGCTGCATGGTGGAGAGCTGGTTGAGCAGTGTGGCAAGCGCCCCGCTGGTCTCGTGGTGTTCGGCGATTTCAGCGACGTCCTGCCGGGGATCAGCGAGGTCGACGTCGTCGGTGAGGGGTGCTGGCGGGGGTTTGCGGGCAGCAGTGCGGGCCCGGTTGCGCCACACGTTCCACAGGATGGTCATCAACCAGGCCCGGGGTCGCATCTGGGAGCGGCGTTCCGGGCCGTAGCTTCCGGCAGCCCGGTATGCCCGCACGAATGTCTCAGCAGCCAGGTCCTCGGCATCCGCCCAGCGGGCGCAGAGCCGCAGCGCGGCCGAGAACACTGCACTGCGATGCTGGTCGTACAGCTCGATGAACCAGCGGTCGGCGTCGTCGGCGGTCTCCGCGATGGTGCTCACACTCTGGTAACCCCGGGCACGCCGGAAAGGTTGCACCCGCACATCGGTTCCCGGCGCGGTCGTGCGCTCTCCCCGGTGCGCGGGTGTTTTCTCTGCTCGTGTCGGTGTTCAGTGGGCCTGGTGGGCGGCGTGGCGCACCGCCTCGGTGATGCGTTCCCTTAGCCGCGCGAAACCGGGTGCTGCCCGGGGATTCTCCTCGTAGGGCAGGTCTGAGCTCTCCTCGAGGATGATCCGGCCGGGGCGGGCGCTGAGGACGATGATCCGGGTGCCGAGGAAGACCGCCTCCTCCACGTCGTGGGTGATGAACACGAGGGTTTTGCGGGTGTGCCGCCACAGCAGGCGCAGTTCTTCTTGCATGCGTTCTCGGGTGAGCGCGTCGAGTGCGCCGAACGGTTCGTCCATGAGCACGATGCCGGGGTCCGGGGCGAGGGCGCGGGCGATGGCGACCCGCTGCTGCATCCCGCCCGACAGCTCGTAGGGGCGCATCCGCGCAGTGTCGGCCAGCCCGACCAGTGCGAGCTGGTGCAGGGCGCGCTCCCGGCGCTCTTTGCGCGGGACGCCTGCCATGCGCAGGCCGAACTCCACGTTGGCGAGCACGCTCAGCCAGGGGAACAGGGTGGGCTGTTGGAAGACGACGCCTCGATCAGGCCCGGGGCCGGTCACGGGTGTGCCGTGGACGGTGAGCGTGCCCCGGGTGGGTTGCTGGAAGCCGGCGATCAGGCGTAGCAGGGTGCTCTTCCCTGACCCGGAGGGGCCCACGACAGCGAGGTGCTGTCCTTGGTCGAGGGAGAGGGTGATGCCGTCGAGTGCGGGGACTGTGCCGTCGCGGCTCGGATAGTCGTGGCCGACCTCTCGCAGTTCCAGGGCGGCGGTCGTGGGGCTAGGGCTCCAGGACACGGGCGACTCCTTGGGGCGCGAGGGCGGTTTGGAAGTCCGCCAAGGCGGGTGCCGCGTCGATCTCCCCTTGGTCGGCGAGGAACTCAGCGGTCAGCCGGAGGTATTCGGCCAGCCGGCCGGGGTGGTCGGGGGTGCCGAGGTAATCGGGGGAGGCTTGTTCTGCGGCGTTGAGGAAGATGAGCTGGTCGATCTGCTTTTCGGCTTCCTCGGCGTCCAGGTTGAGTTCGGCGGCGATGGCTTCGACCGCGGCGGCCTTGTCTTCCTGGATCAGGGCCACGGCCCGGTTCTGCTGCTCTACCCAGGTGGCGAGCGCTTCCGGGTAGGCGGTGGCGAAGTCGGTGCTGACCACGCCGAGGTCTGCGGTGACCTTGCCGCGGTCGGCGAGTTCTCCGCTGGTGATGAGGGTCGTGCCGCCCGCGGCGCGCAGTTGCCCGAGCACCGGGTACCACACGAAGGCCGCGTCGATGTCGCCGCGCTGCCAGGCAGCCAGGATGTCTGGGGGTTCCAGGTCGAGGAGTGTGACGTCGTCGACGGTGAGGCCGGCTTCGTCGAGGGCGGCGATGAGGTGGTAGTGGGTAGTGCTGGCGAAGGGGACGGCGACCGTTGTGCCGGCCAGATCGGCGACCTCGGTGATGCCTTCGACGGCGACGAGGGCTTCGTTGTCGTCGATGACGTCGTGGATCCACGCTACCTGGTAGTCGATGTCGAGAGGCTGGGACAGGCCGCGGGTGACGGGGGCGCTTCCAGCCAAGGCGATGTCGAGTTCTCCAGCGAGGAAGGCGGTGTTGACGTCGCCGCCGGAGTCGAACCTGCTCCAGATGATCTCGGTGTCGGGCAGGGCTTCTTCCAGCCAGCCGTAGTGCTTGACGATGAGGTCTCCGTTGGGGATGGACTGGTAGCCGATGCGCAGTTGGGCGGGGACGCCGTCGGCAGGGTCGGTGCTCTCCTCGGCGGCTGTGCACGCGGAGGCCAGCAGGGTGGCGGCGAGTGCGAGCACCGTGGTCAGGGTGCGGGGGGATCGCGATGAGATCATGGGGTTCTCCTAGGGGGAGCGGATCTGGTGTGCGGGTCAGGTTCGGCCCCGCCAGGGGGCGAGGATGCGGTCGATGCGCTGCAGGATGCCGTCGATGAGCAGCCCGGACAGGCCGATGACGAAGAGTCCGAGGATGACGATGTCGGTCTGGTTGAAGCGCTGGGCTTCGCGGATCATGCCGCCGATACCGGGAAGCCCGTTGACGGTCTCGGCGGCGACGACGGAGGTGTAGGCCACGCCGACCGCGATGCGGACCCCGGTGATCACTTCGGGGAGCGCGTGGGGGAGGACGATCCACAGCGGCAGCCGCCAGGAGCGTGCGCCGAGGGAGCGGGCCGCGTGGAGGTAGTCGGGGCCGACGTTGCGGACCGCGTCAGCGGTGGCCACGGCAACGGGCGGCAGGGAGGCAATGATGAGCAGCCAGATCTTGGGTTCTTCGTTGATGCCGAACCAGATGACGAGCAGGCTGAGGTAGGCCAGTGGGGGCAGGGCACGCACGAAGGAGATGAGCGGCCCCAGCATGACGCGCAGGGCGGGGACCAGTCCGATGAGGAGGCCGAGCAGGATTCCTCCGGCGGTGCCGTATCCGCTGCCGGTGAGGATGCGTCGCATGCTGGCCCACAGGTGTTCGGGCAGGGTGGATCCGCTGAACCCTTCGGTGGTGGTTGCGACGGCCTGCTCCCAGACAGCGTGGGGCGGGGGCAGGATGACCGGGGGCCAGATCTCGGCGCGAGCTACTGCCCACCACAGGAGGAGGAAGCCGCCTACAGCGAGGGCGCGCAGCCCGAGGGAGCGGGCGGCTGCGGAGAGGTGGAAGCGGCTCCGGGTGGAGTTGTCGGAGTTGAGGCGGGTCCCGGAGCCGCGGTCTGTGGGGCCGGTGCGGGGCCGGACGGCAGTGTTCATGGCGTTGGTGCTGCGGTGGCTGCGAGAGTGCGGGGCAGGACGTATTCGCCTACGCGGTAGGCCTCTTCCAGGTGGGGCCAGCCG
Organism: Thermobifida fusca NBRC 14071 = JCM 3263; assembly: GCF_001592045.1. Classification (GTDB taxonomy): domain Bacteria; phylum Actinomycetota; class Actinomycetes; order Streptosporangiales; family Streptosporangiaceae; genus Thermobifida; species Thermobifida fusca. The sequence goes on from NZ_BCWB01000001.1 coordinate 59,031, forward strand.
GAGAGGATGAACTCTTCGATGCCGAGGGCCTGGTAGTCCACGAGACGTTGGGCTACTTCGTCGTAGGAGCCGACGAGCGCGGTTCCTGCTCCTTCGCGGACGAGGCCGATTCCCGCCCACAGGTTGGGGGCGACTTCGAGGGAGCGGGTGGAGCCGCCGTGCAGGCTGGCCATGCGGGCTTGGCCCACGGAGTCCATGCGGGCGTAGTAGCGCTGCATGGCTGCGATGCGCTCGGGGTCCATGCCGTGGAGGAGCCGTTCGGCTTCCCGCCAGGCTTCGGCGGAGGTGTCGCGGGCGATGATGTGCAGGCGGATGCCGAATCGGAGGGTGCGGCCGGCGTTGGCGGCCAGGGTGCGCATTCGGTCGATCCGCTGGGCGACCATGTCCGGCGGCTCGCCCCACATGAGGTAGACGTCGCTGTGGGTGGCGGCGACCTGTTCGGCTGCGGGGGAGGCCCCGCCGAAGTAGATGTCGGGTGCGGGGTCGAGCGGGTCTGCGGGTCCCCACTGTTCCACCTGGTAGTAGCGTCCGGTGAAGTCGACGGGTGCTCCGGTGAGGGAGCGGCGCAGCACGGTGAGGAATTCGGCGGTGCGGGCGTAGCGCTGGTCGTGGTCGAGGAAGTCGCCGTAGGCCCGCTGTTCGACCGGGTCTCCCCCGGTGACGACGTTGACGAGCAGTCGGTTGCCGGAGATGTCCTGGAAGGCCCGCACCTGTTGGGAGAGCAGGGTGGGCAGGATGAAGCCGGGCCGGAAAGCGACGAGGAATTTCAGGTGCTCGGTGTGCTGGCTGAGTGCTGCGCAGATGGTCCAGGGGTCAGGGCAGCCCGCACCGGTGGGGGTGAGAGCCGCGGTGAAACCGGCGCTCTCTGCGGCGCGGGCAACCTGGGCGAGATAGCCGAGGGTGGCCTGGCGCGCAGGCGCGGGGGTGTCACCGGTGTCGAGACGGATCGTGGAGTTGCGGACCGCGTATCCGTCCCCGGTAGTCGGCAGGAACCAGTGGAAACGCATGCGGGAGCCCACCTTTCGCGGAGGCGTCGCACTACAGACAAAACCAACTATATAGGTAGGAAAACTCTTATATGGCACGCCTGCCCAGGATGCGCCTGTCGACCGCCTGCCTGTCGCGACGCAGACACCCTTCCGAAAAGCTCCTTCATTGCAGAGCAACAGGGGCCTCATCGCGCGTTGACACCGCGTTTTTCCTGGGGTGATCGCCAGTCCGCCTGCCAGCTCCCCTGAGGTCTGCCTACCGAAGCACCCTGACCCGGGGTGGCGGCGTCCACAGGCCGGGCAGTGCACCCTGGACCCACCGGGCGCATTCTGGTGAAGCTTCGGAGTACCGCACTCCCCCGTTCAGACGGCCTGGCAGAGCTCCTCGGCGGGGCGCGCTAGCGCCCCCCGGGGAGGCGGGCCCGCCGCCTGGCGCGCCTGGTCTGCTCCGGGCAGAGAGCCGCGGTGCCCGTGCACAGCATCCCCTGGCCGCGGAGGTAACAAAAATAAAACCCACTAAACAGGTAGACTTAATTGAGTTATTGGCGCATCATGGTGCCATGCTCACCAGCGACATCCACCGCCCGGTGCGCGACGCTGACGCTGCCTTGCCTCACCTTGACGAGGAGCGGCTCCTCGGCGTCATCCCGCTGACAGACCGGCGCAAAGTCATGGTCGTCGTCGGCCATGTCGTCGAGGCCGCCAACGGTACGGACAGCACCGCCACCGGTCCACTGAATGACGACGCTCTGGTCATCGACCGCGACTCATGGCAAGTGTGGGCGTACGGAAAACCCGTCAGCCTCTCCTACCAGGAATTCCGGCTGCTCGCCCACCTGGCCTCAGCTCCCGGGCGGGTGTTCACCCGCCAAGAACTCCTCGACCAGGTGTGGGCTCCCGAAGCGCATACCACGGCCCGCTCGGTGGACGTCCACGTCCACCGGATCCGCCGCAAGCTCGGCGCGCTAGGCGAACGGCTCGTCACCGTGCGGCGGGTCGGTTACGTCTACCGGCCCCGCTGACACCCATCCCAGCCTTCCAGCTCCGCCCTCCTGCTCCGCGCAACAGAAGGACGCCGCTCATGTCCTTGACCTTCCACTGGTTCCTGCCCACGCAGGGCGACA
>NZ_BCWB01000002.1 GCF_001592045.1 Thermobifida fusca NBRC 14071 = JCM 3263
GCCGCGGCCTCGTCGCTGACGGCGACCCGGCAGATGCCTCCGCCTGGCGCTCGCGGCCCCCTTCAGCCGGCTACCTCACCCAGATCGCCCGCGCCGCTGAGGACCTGGGCTTCGAAGGCGTGCTCACCCCGACCGGAGCATGGTGCGAGGACGCGTGGATCACCACGGCGATCGTGCTCGGCGCGGTGCAGCGACTGAAATTCCTCGTCGCTTTCCGCCCCGGACTGGTATCGCCCACCTTGGCTGCGCAGATGGCAGCGACCTACCAGCGGCTGAGCGGCGGTCGGCTGCTCCTCAACGTGGTCACCGGCGGAGAAAGCGCAGAGCAGCGCAGCTACGGCGACTTCCTCGACAAGGAAGCGCGCTACGCCCGCACCGACGAGTTCCTCCAGATCGTGACCCGATTGTGGGAGGGGGACACTGTCACCTTCCGCGGCGCGCACCTCACGGTTGAGGAAGCGGTACTCCACCAGCCGCCCCCGCAGCGGCCTCCCCTCTACTTCGGTGGCTCCTCCCCCGCCGCCCTCCGCGTGGCGGCCCGCCACGTCGACACTTATCTGACGTGGGGCGAACCTCCCTCTGCCGTCGCAGAGAAGATCGGCCGGGTCCGGGAACTGGCCGCCCAGGCCGGACGGACCCTCACCTACGGGATCCGACTGCATGTCATCACGCGCGACACCGCGGCTGAAGCGTGGCGTGCAGCCGACCACCTGCTGGAACGCCTCTCCCCCGCCACGGTGGCGCAGGTCCAAGCCGGGCTGGTCCGCAGCGAATCCGAAGGCCAGCGCCGCATGCTCGCCCTCCACGGCGGCAGCCGCGAGCGTCTGGAGGTCTCCCCCAACCTGTGGGCCGGGGTTGGGCTGGCCCGCGGCGGGGCAGGAACCGCGCTCGTCGGCAGCCACACCGAGGTGGCCGACCGCATCGAGGAATACCACCGGTTGGGCATCACCGAGTTCATCTTCTCCGGCTACCCGCACCTGGAAGAGGCCTACTGGTTCGGTGAAGGCGTGCTTCCCTTGCTGCGGCAGCGTGGGCTGTGGCGCCCCCCTGCCGCTGATACTGACGCCGCGCCCGTGCACGTACCTTTCGTGGGCAGCCCGCGGCTGTCGGCTCCCGCTTCCTAAGAAACCGAGGAGAAACCACCGTGTCCATCACTGTCCTCGTCGGGAATCCGCGTCCGCAGTCGCGTACCGCCACTGCGGCGCTGACCGCGGCCCGCCACGTAGCGGGCGCACTCGGACTCCCCGGTGACCCCGAACTGGTCGAGCTTGCCCCACTGGCCCCGTCGCTGCTGCTGCCCGGCCCGCCTGCCGAGGTCGCTGCGGCACTGGAGCAGGTGAGCCGGGCCGAGCTGCTCGTCGTCGCGAGCCCGACCTACAAGGCGACCTATACCGGGCTACTCAAGGTCTTCCTGGACTTGCTCCCTAGTGGTGCCCTTGCCGGTGCGACCGCCCTGCCGCTGCTCGTCATGGGCTCTGCGGCGCACACTCTCGCCGTCGAAGTGCACCTGCGCCCCCTGCTTGTCGAGCTCGGCGCGCATGTCCCGTCGCCCGGACTCGCTGTCCTCCACGACACCGTGCCCCGGGACGGATCAGCCAGCCCGGAGCTGGACTCCGTGGTGGCTTCCTGGACGGCTCAGGTCGCCCCCCACATCCGCGCACGCCATCACAGTCGGACAGCCGTGTAGCTGTCGCCGCTGCCAGACCGCACTTCGAGGAGTCTCGATGGGCAATTCCCATACCGCTGTGCGCCCGGCGCAGCGCCCTCCGATCGCCGCGGACCAGTTCCGCCAGCTCCTGCGCCACCACCCTGCCGGGGTCGTCATCGTCACGGCTGACGTGGCGGGCCACCCCGTCGGCTTGACTGCCACGTCCTTCACCAGCGTCAGCCTCGACCCGCCCCTCGTGTCCTTCTATGTCGCCACCACGTCGTCCACGTGGCCTCGGCTGAGCCAGGCCAGCCTCTTCGGCGTGCACCTGCTCAGTGCAGACCAAACCGAGCTGGCCACCCGTTTCGCCGCCAAAGGAGTGGACCGGTTCGCTCCGCCGACCCGTTGGTCCCGCGACCGGGACGGGGTGCCTGCTTTGGACGGGGTGACCGCGCGGCTGGTGTGCTCCCGGGCCGCGACCCGCCTCATCGGGGACCACTGGTTGGTCGTGGGCCGCGTCGTCGCCGGCACAGTCCATGATCCGCGCCGGTCTCCGCTCCTCTACCACCGCGGATCGTTCGGGGGATTCACCCCGTTCTAAAGGGCCGCGTCTCCCTGGGAGGACTGCGGAATACCGTCCCATCCGCCAATAACCTACTTTTCAAGTAGGAAATAAAGACTTGTTTCTGCGTCCGCCCTCCACCAGCACTAGCCGGAAAGGAACACCACCGTGACCGACCAGCCGTCCCAGCCCGCACCGCTGAAGTTCGCCTACTGGGTCCCCAACGTCAGCGGCGGCCTCGTCACCAGCACCATCGAGCAGCGCACCGACTGGAGCTACGACTACAACCGCGAACTCGCGGTCCTCGCCGAGAACAACGGTTTCGACTACGCGCTCACCCAAGTGCGGTACATCGCCAGCTACGGGGCCGACCACCAGCACGAATCCACGAGCTTCAGTCTCGCCCTCGCCCTGGCCACCGAGCGGCTGCGCGTCATCGCAGCAGTCCACCCCGGCTTGTGGCACCCGGGTGTCCTCGCCAAGTGGGTCGCCACCGCCGACCACCTCACCCACGGCCGGATCGCGATCAACGTGGTCAGCGGCTGGCTGAAAAACGAGTTCCTCGCGCTCGGCGAACTCTGGCTGGAGCACGACGAACGCTACCGGCGCACCGAAGAGTTCATCCGCTACCTCCGCGCCGCGTGGGAAGGCAGCCCACGCGACTTCGTCGGCGACTTCTACCGGCTGCACGGCTACGACCTCAAACCCAAACCGCTGGACGTGCCCGGCCGGGGACTGCCTGAGATCTTCTTCGGCGGCAACTCCACGGCCGCCCGCGGAACCGCTGGCCGCAACGCCGACTGGTACTTCTCCAACGGCACCGACTTCGAAGGATTCACCGAACAGGTGACCGAGGTCCGAGACCACGCCACCCGGGCGGGACGCACGATCCGGTTCGGCCTCAACGGGTTCGTCATCGCCCGCGACACCGAAGCAGAAGCCCGCGAAGTGCTGCGCGAGATCATCGCCAAAGCCGACCGGCGGGCCGTAGCCGACTTCCGCGACGCGGTCCGCCAAGCCGGAAAGTCCACCGCCGACGGCAAAGGCATGTGGGCTGACTCCACCTTCGACGACCTCGTGCAGTACAACGACGGTTTCCGCACCCGGCTGATCGGCACCCCCGAGCAGATCGCACGCCGCATCGTGGAGTACAAGGCGCGCGGCGCGGACCTGCTCCTCCTCGGATTCCTCCACTACCACGAGGACGTCGCCAACTTCGGTGCCACCGTGCTGCCGATCATCCGCGAACTGGAGCAGAAAGTCGACGAGCGCCTCGCTGAAGGCGCCCCCGTCGCCGAAGCAGTCCGCGCCGCCCAGCACGCCTGACCTGGTCTGTCCCCCGGCCCCGGCGCTCCCGCCGGGGCCGGTCTCCCCGCACACCTGTCCTGATTCTCCGCACACGGATGAGGAGGCACCATGAGCACGGAACAGACCGAACGGCCCGCCGAAACTTCCCCGGCCGGGTCTTGGAACGACCGCCCAGCCCCGCGCACCCCAGCCGAGTGGCTCACCCGGGCCGCCGAAGTCGGCGCGATCCTCGCCGCCGACGCTGTGGAACGCGACCGCGCCGGCCAAACCCCGTACGCCGAAGTCCAACTCCTCAAAGACTCGGGCCTGGTCACCCTGCTCGGCCCGGTCGAATACGGGGGCGGCGGACAGACCTGGGAGACCGCCTACCGGGTGACCCGGGAAGTCTCCAAGGCCGACGGGTCCATCGGGCAACTGCTGGGCTACCACTACCTGTGGTCGTGGGCGGTGCGGTTCCTCGGCACCCCGCAGCAGATCGCCGCAGTCGAGGAGCTCGCCACCACCAACCGGTACTTCTTCGGTGGCGCAGTCAACCCCCGCGACGACGACCTCGTGATCACCGAAGACGGCGACACGCTCGTCTTCAACGGACGCAAAACCTTCTCCACTGGAAGCAAGGTCTCCGACCTCACCGTGCTAGAAGGCGTACTGGAAGGAACAGACCAGCACATTTTCGCGATCGTCCCCTCCGCCCAGGACGGGATCGTCTTCGCAGACGACTGGGACAACATCGGCCAGCGTCTCACCGAATCCGGCAGCGTCCGGATCACCAACGTCCGCATCTCCTGGGACGACGCAGCAGGCTACGTCAACCGGGAGTTCCGCCCACTCGTCTACAACACGCTGAACCTGCCGGCCATCCAACTCGTGTTCACCAACCTGTACCTGGGGATCGCCCAGGGGGCGCTGGAGACCGCCGCCGCCTACACCCGGTCCACGACCCGGCCGTGGCCCTACGGCAGGGACAACAAAGAGTCCGCGGTCGACGAGTGGTACATCCTCGAAGCCTACGGGGACCTGCAGTCGAAGCTGTGGTCCGTGGAGGCGCTCACCGACCAGGTCGGCACGCAGCTCTCCCAGATCCTCCACGGCGACCGGGAAGCCGTGACCGCACGCCAGCGCGGCGAGATCGCGGTCCGGGTTGCGGCCGCCAAGCAGCGGGCTATCGACGTCGGCTTGGAGGTCACGTCCCGCATCTTCGAAGTCACAGGTGCGCGGGCCACCGCATCGTCGGTGGGGCTCGACCGGTTCTGGCGCAACCTGCGCACTCACAGCCTGCACGACCCAGTGGCCTACAAGCGGCGCGAAGTGGGACGCTACACGCTGCTCAACGAGATCCCTGAACCCACCTGGTACACCTGATCCTTTCCCGTACGGCGTCCGGCCTGCTCTAAGGCCGGACGCTTCCGCTGCGGCCCTCCAGCGGACAGTCGCACACCCCGGTCTGGCACACCACAAGGAGGACCCCCGATGACCGACACGGTCACTGCGCGTCTCATCACCGATGACAGTGACGCGCTGCGGACCGCCCACGCTCTCGTCCCGCGGCTGGCCGCCGAAGCCGACCAGCGCGACGCAGAACGGAGACTGCCGTGGCCGGAGCTCGCGGAGATCCGCGCGAGCGGCCTGCTGGGAATCACCGTGCCCGCTTCGCGGGGCGGCGCGGAAGTAGCGGCGGCAACCGTGGCCGAAGTGATGCGCCTGGTGGGAACAGTTGACCTCAGTGTGGCGCAGATCCTCCAACCCCACTTCGCGTTCCTTTACTCACTGCGCCGCAACGGCAGCCCGACACTGCAAGAAAAAGTGTTCACCGACGTGCTCAATGGGGCGCTGGTCGGCAACGCCCAGGCTGAGCGCACCGGAAAGCATTCGCACGACCAGCGGACCACACTGGAGCGGACCGGGGCCGACCGGTACCGGATCACCGGGGTCAAGTACTACGCGACCGGTTCGCTGTTCGCCCAGTGGCTGGCAGTGACAGCTCTCCTGCCGGTTTCCGGGCATGCGGACCCCCAGCCGCACGCGGTCTTCGTGCCCGCTGACACCCCCGGGGTGGAGGTGGTCGACGATTGGGACGGCATGGGGCAGCGCACCACCGGCAGCGGCACTGTCCGCCTCACCGGGGTGGACGTCTCCGCCGCGTGGGTGGTCCCGCACTACCGCTCGTTTACCCACCCCTTCCCCTATGGACCGTTCGCCCAGTTGGGGCATGCCGCGATCGACATCGGCCTGGCTCGCGGCGCACTAGAGCGGGCGGCAGAATTCGTGCGGACCCGGAGCCGGCCCTATGTGGAGAGCGGAAGCGACACGGCGACGGGCGACCCCCTCGTGGTCCAGCAGTTCGGGGAGCTGGAACTCCAGGTGCGGGCCGCCGAGGCCCTATTGGAGCGTGCTGCGGCGGCAGTGGATGCGGCCGACGCCCACCCGACCGCCGCTACCGTGGCCGAGGCGTCCCTTGCGGTCGCGGCCGCAAAAGCGGCGGGCGGCCGGGCCGCGGTCACGGTCGCCAACGCCTTGTTCGAGGTGGCGGGCACCCGGTCCGCTGCGGATCCGCTCAACCTGCACCGATATTGGCGGGATGCGCGCACCCACACCCTGCACGATCCCATCCGGTGGAAGATCCAGCATCTCGGCCGGTTCGCGCTTACCGGGCAGCGTCCACCGCGGCACGGTCAGATCTGATCTGGGCTGGTTGCCGGCACAGGTCCGGGTGCCGTTCGTGCGGGATGATGAGCGGGGTGTGCGTGCGGGGGTCGGCGATCACGTCGCAGGCGAGGCCGAACACCTGGTGCACGAGGTCAGCGGTGAGCACGTCACTAGGGGTGCCGTCGGCGACGATGCGTCCCGCGTTGACGACGATGAGGCGGCTGGCGAACCGGGCTGCTTGCGCGAGGTCGTGGAGCACCGCGACCACAGTGCGGCCCTGCCGGTTCAAGTCGGCGAAGAGTTCCAGCAGGTCGTACTGGTGGGCGATGTCGAGGAACGTGGTGGGTTCGTCCAGCAGGATGGTCCCGGTGTTCTGCGCGAGGATCATTGCTACCCATGCCCGCTGCCGCTGGCCGCCGGACAGGGTTTCCACCAGGCTGTTGGCGTGCGCGGCTAGCCCGGTGAGTTCCAGGGCCTGGTCGATGGCCGCCTCGTCGTCAGGGCTCCACTGGCGCAGCAGCGTGTGGTAGGGGTAGCGGCCTCGCGCGGCGAGGGAGCGCACGGTGATCCCTTCGGGGACAGCCGGGTTCTGCGGCAGCAGCGCCAGTTGCCGGGCCACGTCTTTGGATCGCTGTTTGCGGATGTCGCGGCCGTGCAGCAGTACTCGGCCGGACAGCGGACGCAGGACCCGACCCAAGGCTTTGAGCAGGGTGGACTTGCCGCAGCCGTTGGGGCCGACGATCGCGACGAACTCGCCTTCGGCAATGTCCACGGTGAGGTCGCGCACCACGAGGGCGGTTCCGTAGCCGAGGGTGAGGTGTTCGGCGCGCAGTCCGCGCCGCGGAAAGTCCTGCTCCGCCGCGGGGGACGGTTCTTCGTTGGTCGCGGTCTGGTTCACAGTGCTCCTCTCCGCCACTCGCGTACCAGCAGGAAGCCCAGGTAGATGCCGCCCACGGCCAGGGTGGCGATTCCGACGGGAAGCCCGTCGGTGAACGGGAAGTGCTGCACGGCAAGGTCGGCCAGTGCGAGGATGAGTGCACCGACGAGCGCGGAAACCACGAGGTTGGGTCCAGCGAGCCGGGTGAGGCGGCGGGCGATCTGCGGTGCGGTCAAAGAGACGAACGCGATCGGTCCGGCCACGCTCACTGCGCCCGCTGCCAGGACCACAGACAGGGTGATTGCGGCGGTGCGGGTCCGCGTAGCCCGCGCGCCAAGGCTGTCGGCCAGCTCGTCGCCCATCTCGGTGAGTGCTACCGGTTGGGCGAGGGCAGCGAGTAGCGGAACAGCGAGGGCAACCACCAGCCAGATTGTCGCCGCGTGCTCCCAGGAGCGTGCCGACAGGGTGCCGTTGACGTAGGCGGCGAGCACACTGGCCTGGTCGCGGGCGAGGGCAGCGACCACGAACTGGGTGAAGGCCGCGGACATGGCGGCAACACCGATCCCGGCGACGACGAGCCGTCCGGGGTGTCGCAGCCCGGTTCCGGTCACTGTGGCCACGGTCAGCACAGCGGCGACTGCGCCCAGCAGTGCGCCGAGCGGCACGGGGACGGTGCCGGGGAACGCTAGGGCGACGAGGGCGGCTCCCGCGCTCGCCCCCCAGTTCACGCCGATGACGTCGGGGCTGCCGAGCGGGTTGCGGGTGACGGACTGGAACAGGGCTCCCGCCATGCCGAGCGCAGCCCCAACCCCGATGGCCACGGTCACGCGCGGCCCGCTCAACCGGTGGAGGACGAACATGTGGACGGGGGAAGCGTTGCCGGTGAGCACGTCGGCCACGTCGGTGAGGGGAATCCCCAGCTTTCCTAGGGAGAGGGTGGCCACGACGGTGAGGAGGAGGGCGGCCGCCAGCAGCAGCGCCCACAGCAGGGAGCGCAGGTGGACGGGCAGCGCTACCGCGGAGCCCACACGCAGGTTCAGGGCGGACGGTCGGGTCATGACGGCCCCCGCATGCGGCGGACAGCGTGGAAGAGGAAGGGGGCGCCGACGAACGCGGTGACCACGCCGACCATGAGTTCTGCGGGGCGCAGCAGGAAGCGGCCGACGACGTCGGCGAGCAGCAGCAGGGTGGGTCCGGCGAGGAGGGCGAGGGGCATGCAGGTGCGGAAGTCGCCCCCGATGAGGGCGCGTACCACGTGCGGGACCGCCAGGCCCACGAAAGCGATCGGTCCGGTTGCGGCGGTGGCTCCGGCGGCGAGCAGCGTGGCGGCAGCCAGGCCGCCGGACCGGATGAGGAAGGGGTTGGCGCCCAGCGCGGTGGCGGTTTCTTCGCCGAGCGCCAACGTGTTCAAACTGCTGGAGAGCAGGAGGGCGAGGAGTGCCCCGGCGGTGAGGAACGGCAGGACGGAGGCGATCACGTCGAAGCCGCGGCCGGCCAGGGAGCCCACCACCCAGTAGCGGTAGTTGTCGAAGACGTGCGGCATGCTCAGCGCGACGGCTTGCACGTAGGCGGTGAGCACGGCGGAGATCACAGCTCCAGCGAGGACGAGGCGGACGGTGCTGCCGGTGCTTTCCCGGCCGCCGAGGAGGTAGGCGACGAGGCCGGCGAGCAGGGCGCCGGGAAGCGCCCACCAGACTGTTGCCGTGGTGGAGGTGGGGCCAAGCAGGGCGATCGCGGTGACGACGGCTGCCATCGCGCCCGCGTTGACGCCGAGCAGGCCGGGGTCGGCGAGGGGGTTGCGGGTGATGCCTTGCAGGAGCAGTCCGGCTGCGGCGAGGGCAGCGCCAGCGAGGATGCCGAGGATGGTGCGGGGGTAGCGGCTTGCTACCACGGTGGTCGTGTAGGGGTCGGCGGTGCCGGTCACGGCCGCCCACACCTGCGCGACAGTGGTGGGTTTGCTGCCAACGGTGAGGCTGAGCAGGACCGCTGCGGCGAGCGCGAGGAGGGTGCCGCCGAGCAGCAGGGTGGTGCGGGCGGGGCTGGCCTGGAGTGGCGCCGGTGGGGTGGTCACGATCGCCTTTGCCATGGGATCAGGGAGCAGGGTGCGGCCCCAGCAGGGCCGCACCCTGGTGGTTAGCGGTCGAGTTGAGCGACGGCCTCGTCGATCAGGGGAAGGTAGCGGTCCAGGACCCACGGCACGGTGAGCGGGTTGATGATGGAGGAGGCGGTGACGAAGGACGTGTCTTCGCTGACCACTACCGATCCGCGTTCGATTGCCGGGATGGACGCGTACAGCTCCTGGGATTCGATTTCTTTGCGGGTCTCCGCGTCGGTGTAGAAGGTGAAGATAAGGTCGCTGTCCTTCAGCTTGTCGGCGTTTTCCAGGCCGATGACTGCGGAGGCGGTGCCTTCGGTTTCCGGCAGGGTCTCCACGACGGGGTCGACCTGCAGGCCGAGTTTGCTCACCATGGCCACGCGCTGTTCGTGGGGCATGAAGACACCGAGGGTGCCGGGACCGTCAGTGTAGATGTAGGAGAAGGTGAGCTCGGCGTATTCGGGGCGGGAGGCGGCGGCCTCGTCGAACTGCCGCTCGATGTCGTCGATCAGTTCCTGGGCTTCCTCGCTCTGACCGAGGGCTTGGCCGATGATCTCGATCTGCTGGTCCCATTCAATGGTCCAGGGCAGTTCAGGGTAGGCGACGGTGGGGGCGATGTCGTTGAGGATGTCGTACTGCTCCTGGGTGATTCCGGACCAGGGGGCCAGGATGACGTCGGGTTCCAGTTCGATGATGGTTTCGAAGTCGATGTCTTCGCCGCCGGTGAACTGGACGGGGAGTTCTTCGCCGGCTTCGGTGACGGCTTCGTAAATCCACGGCAGGTAGCCGGTCTCGTCGCTGCCCCACTCGTAGCTTTCGATACCCACGGGGACGGTGCCGAGCGCGATCGCGGTTTCGGCTGATCCTTGGCCCAGGGTGACGATCCGCTCGGGTTTTTCGGTGATCTCCGCAACGCCGAGGGCGCTTTCGATACGGACCGGGAAGGCGCCGTCAGCCGAGGGGGCGGTGTCCTCACCACCGTCCGTGCTCGATCCCCCGCAGGCGGCGAGGC
>NZ_BCWB01000003.1 GCF_001592045.1 Thermobifida fusca NBRC 14071 = JCM 3263
ATCACAGCGGCGGCGATGCCCGCGCTCATGAGGCGTGCGGGCAGGGTGCGGAGCGTCGAGTGCATGCTGGTTTCTTTCTCTGCTGTGTTAGGAGAGGGGCATGGTGTCGGGTTGACGGGGGTTGTGCGGGTGGGGACTCGTGTCCCCCACCGCCAATCCCGACAAAAGCGACAATGCACACAAGCGAAGGTAAGTCTAACCTTACTTAACTCGGAGCTCAACGGCGGTACCGCCCCGCGAGGGCCGCAGCCATCGACCCACGATACGGAAGCGCCGCTTCGACCGGTCCGCCACCCCTCCGCAAATCCCCGTACTCCCCTACTCCGCACTCGCAACAGCGGTCCGCCCGTCCGCCTCGCGGAAATCCGCTACGAAACGCATTCCTGTCACAACACTGCCGGTTCAGCACCCGCAATCAGGCCTCACAGAAACCGGTCTTATCTACACCAGGAAAACCTCTAAGTCAAGGCCAAAACCTCCTTTTCTGCCAACAGTAATATTGTTAACATTCATGCGCACCGATTAATGTTCCGCAAAACGTTAAAGGAGAACTATGGCCGGGCAGACGACTGTCGACTCTCGCCGACAACCACCAGAGGAAGTGGACGTCCTGGTCGTGGGAGCCGGCTTCTCCGGCCTGTACGCCCTCTACCGTCTGCGGGAACTCGGGCGTAGCGTGCACGTCATCGAAACCGCTGGCGACGTGGGCGGTGTGTGGTACTGGAACCGCTACCCGGGGGCGCGGTGCGACATCGAGAGCATCGAGTACTGCTACTCGTTCTCCGAGGAGGTCCTCCAAGAGTGGAACTGGACTGAGCGGTACGCTTCCCAGCCCGAGATCCTGCGCTACATCAACTTCGTCGCCGACAAATTCGACCTGCGGAGCGGAATCACCTTCCACACCACGGTGACCGCGGCAGCCTTCGACGAGGCCACCAACACGTGGACGGTCGACACCAACCACGGCGACCGGATCCGCGCCCGCTACCTCATCATGGCCAGCGGCCAGCTCTCCGTCCCGCAGCTCCCCAACTTCCCAGGGCTCAAAGACTTCGCCGGCAACCTCTACCACACCGGGAACTGGCCGCACGAGCCCGTGGACTTCTCCGGGCAGCGGGTAGGCGTGATCGGCACCGGGTCGTCCGGAATCCAGGTGAGCCCACAGATCGCGAAACAGGCTGCGGAACTGTTCGTGTTCCAGCGCACCCCCCACTTTGCCGTCCCCGCCCGCAACGCGCCGCTCGACCCGGAGTTCCTCGCCGACCTGAAGAAGCGCTACGCCGAATTCCGGGAAGAGTCCCGCAACACTCCCGGAGGAACCCACCGCTACCAGGGGCCGAAGTCCGCGCTGGAAGTCAGCGACGAAGAGCTGGTGGAAACCCTGGAACGCTACTGGCAGGAGGGCGGCCCCGACATTCTGGCCGCCTACCGCGACATCCTGCGCGACCGGGACGCCAACGAACGGGTCGCTGAATTCATCCGCAACAAGATCCGCAACACCGTGCGCGACCCGGAGGTGGCGGAACGCCTGGTCCCCAAGGGCTACCCGTTCGGCACCAAGCGCCTCATCCTGGAAATCGACTACTACGAAATGTTCAACCGGGACAACGTGCACCTGGTCGACACGTTGTCTGCGCCGATCGAGACGATCACGCCGCGCGGGGTGCGCACCTCGGAACGGGAGTACGAACTCGACTCCCTGGTGCTGGCGACCGGGTTCGACGCGCTGACCGGGGCGCTGTTCAAGATCGACATCCGCGGTGTGGGCAACGTCGCTTTGAAGGAGAAGTGGGCCGCAGGGCCACGCACCTACCTGGGACTGTCCACCGCCGGGTTCCCCAACCTGTTCTTCATCGCAGGCCCGGGCAGCCCGTCTGCGCTCAGCAACATGCTGGTCTCTATCGAACAGCACGTGGAATGGGTGACCGACCACATCGCCTACATGTTCAAGAACGGCCTCACCCGATCCGAGGCAGTCCTGGAGAAAGAAGACGAGTGGGTGGAGCACGTCAACGAGATCGCCGACGAAACCCTCTACCCCATGACCGCCTCGTGGTACACGGGCGCCAACGTCCCCGGTAAACCCCGGGTGTTCATGCTCTACGTCGGCGGCTTCCACCGCTACCGGCAGATCTGCGACGAGGTGGCTGCCAAGGGCTACGAAGGTTTCGTCCTCACCTAGCACTCGGCTGTCGGGTCCGTCCGGCTGCGGAACGGTCCCGACAGCGGGCAGGGCCGCGGTCGAAACGCCTTTCAGCCTCCTGCTCCGCAGCCCTCCCTCTGACAGGTGGAGTCCTCCACCGGTATCAGGGCTGGACAGACTGCCGGTTCGATACGGCTCTCTCCCCCGGGGCGCGCCCAAGGTGCGCCCTGGACTGTCCGGGCGCGGGATCCCTGTCCCCGCGCTCCGCGCAGGCTGGCGCGTCCTTCCCCGGGCCCGCGGGCTGCCGTCCTGGGGAGCACGCGCCGGCCCGTGTGCGTCTGCGGTGGTGGGCGCCGCCTCCTGCCAGGCAGCACGGCAGGAGGCGGCGCCTGTCTCTAGCGAGCACACTGTTCCTCCCTGGCAGGGGTGACCGGGCACTGCAGGCCGGTGCCGGTCTGCCTCGTCACCCCCGCTGTTCTTCCGCGCATGCCTGCCCGGGGGCGTTTCCCGGAGCGCGCGCGGGATTCACCACGGCGCGGCCCCGGACGTTGCCGCGTGCCAGCCGTTCGTACGCCAGGGGCGTCTCCTCCAGCGCGTACTCTTCAACCTCCACGGTGATCCGTCCCTCGCGGGCGAGCGCGAGCACGTCGACAAGGTCGGACTGGGTGCCCCAGTAGGGGGTGCGGACGACCGCTCCGAGAGGCACCAGGTTTACGGCCACGGGCAGCCGCCCCTCCCCCACCCCCACGATGCTGATCTCCCCGCCGGGGCGGAGACTGCGTGCAGCCATGCGCAGGGTGGCGTCACTGGCGACGAAGTCGAAGACCACGTCAGCGCCTACCCCTTCGGTGAGGTCCCGCACCTGGTCGGGGACCGTGTCCGTGGAGGGCAGGGCCGTGTCCGCCCCGCAGCGGAGCGCCAGTTCCCGCTTGTCGGCGGCCATGTCTACCGCGATGATCTGCGCGCTGCTGAGGGCACGCAGGATCTGGACCGCGAGGTGTCCGAGCCCGCCGATACCGATGAGGAGGGCGGTGCCGTCGGGCGGCAGCCGGGGCAGCGCGGACCGGACCGCGTGGTAGGAGGTGAGCCCCGCGTCGGTGAGCGGGGCAGCGCGGACCGGGTCGAGACCGCGCAGGGGGACCAGGTGGCGGGAATGGGGGACAAGAAGGTAGTCGGCAAGTGCGCCGTCCGCGCCCAGCCCGGGCGGCAGGATGCCTGCCGCCCGGGCGTGTGGACAGTGGTTTTCTGCCCCGCTCCGGCAGGTGCGGCAAGCGCCGCAGCCGTGCGGACCGTACACCGCGACCGTGTCGCCTTCGGCCAGGCCGGAGATGCCCGCGCCGACGTCGACGACCACGCCGACCGCTTCATGTCCCAGGGTGATCGGCAGCTTGTAGGGCAGGGCTTCGGGCGGTCGGCTCATGACCGCCAGGTCGGAGTGGCACAGGCCGGCGGCGGTGACTTCGAGGACGACCTGTCCGGGGCCGGCCACGGGGGCGGGGATGTCGCTCAGGTAGAGACCTGTGCCGTCGTAGCGGACCGCTCTCACGGGTTCTCCTACACGAGTGCGGCAAGGGCGTAGGCCTGCTGGGTGGCGAACGTGATGCGGCGGGGAGCGTAGGCGTCGCCGAGGAGGTGCACGTTGGCCTTGCCGTGCCGTTTGAGTTCGTGGTAGAGGCTGTCGTCGGGCACGCCTCCGGCGGCTACGACCACACTGTCGAAGCCGGTGATCTCCCCGGGGATGTCGGAGTAGATGTTGCGGGTGGCCACCCGCCCTTCCTCGATCTGTACGACGCGCTGCATGAAGGTGAATGCCGCGCCCGCGGCGGTGAGCTTGGCGAGCGGGGCGCCGATGGTGTACTTGCCGACGAGGGGTGCGGGACCGGGGGTCTGGTAGACGAGGTGCACGTGGTGGCCGTGGTCAGCGAGGTAACCGGCGATGGTCAGCGGCTGCATGTGGTCTTCTGCGGCGGTGAGCAGGACGCGTTCGCCGATCTGTGCCGTCCCGGCGAGGACGGCGTGGCCGTCGACGACGAAGGGGGCGTCCGCCCCGGGGATAGGGAGCCGCCGTGGGACGGCTCCGGTGGCGACGGCGACCACGTCGGCGTCGAAGGATAGGACGTTGTCGACGGTGGCGGTTCGGCCAAGTTCGACGGTGACGCCGGCGCGGCGGAGCCGTCCTTCCTGCCAGGTCACGAAGTCGTGGTAGGCGGCGTTCTCGGCGGCGCGGGCGGCGATGCGCATCTGGCCGCCAAGCTGTTCTTCCCGTTCCCACAGGGTGACCTCGTGTCCGCGTTCGGCGAGCAGCCCGGCGAGTTCCATGCCGGCGGGGCCGCCGCCGACTACGAGGACGCGCCGGGGAGTGCGGGCCGGGGGTAGGGGGCCGTCGAGTTCCCGGGAAGCATACGGATTGATGGCGCAGGCGAAGGGGAGCTTGTCGACGAGGCGGCGGTGGATGCATTCGTTGCAGCCGATGCACGGGCGGATTTCGTGGACGCGGCCCTGTGCTGTTTTCGTGATGATTTCCGGGTCGGTGATGATAGCGCGGGCCATGCCGACGAGGTCGGCTTGTCCTTGGGCGATGACTTTTTCGGCTGTGTGCGGGTCGGTGACCCGTCCGGTGTAGATGACGGGCAGGGAGACGGCTCGGGTCACTTGGGCGGCTAGGTCTGCCCATTGGGCGGGCTGGTAGTAGTGGGGTTGGATGTAGCTGGGCGCGCCCCAGTTATCGCCGACGACGACGGACAGGTAGTCGATTTTTCCGGTGGCTTCGAGGGCTTTGGCGATGTCGACGCCTTCGGCTGCGTCGTATCCGCCGTCGAGGGCCTCGTAGAGGTTCATGCGGACGCCGAGGGTGAAGTCGGGGCCGACTTCAGCGCGGATGGCGTCGATGATCTCCAGGAGGAAGCGCATCCGCCCGGCCAGGTCGCCGCCGTATTCGTCGTCGCGGTGGTTGGAGGCTGGGGAGAGGAACCATTCCAGCAGGTCGTCGTGGTTGGCGTGGAGTTCGACGCCGTCGAGTCCGGCTGCTTTGCCGCGGCGGGCTGATTCAGCGTATTCGTTGATGAACCAGGCGATTTCGTCGCGGTCGAGGGCGTGGGAGACCTGGTTGGCGACGTATGCGGTGACCGTGGGCGAGGGGCCGTGCGGCATGCCGCCTTGCATGATGAGCTGCGCGGTGACGTAGGCCCCGGCCTCGTGCAGGGTGTCGGTGAGTTTGCGGATGCGGTCGTGGAAGTACGGCAGGCGGAACACTCCGCGGGCGGCTGCGCCCACACCGGTGGGTTCGAATCCGGGGACCAGGTGGTTTTCGAGGGCGGCGCTGATTCCTCCGACCCATGCCAGGCCGGCGCGGGCCCGAGCTGCCCAGTAGGCGATGTTGCGGTCGGCTTCCGCTTCGTCGGGGCTCCACAGGTTGCCGATGGGGGTGGCGTGGGGCGTGGCCATGATCCGGTTGGGCAGGTCCATGCGGCCTACGCGGATGGGGGTGAAGAGGTGGGTGAACTGTGTCGTTTCCCGTGGTTTCATAGGGCGCCTTTCCGCGTGACGTCAGCCATCCACAGGCAGATTTGTGATAAAATTCATAATTACTATTATTATGAAATTGAGAAAAAAGTGGTGGCTTGGTGCTACCGAAACCCCCGCTAGCGGAGGCTCAATGACCACCCCAGTGGATCCCGCAATCGCTGCCGTGGCCGCAGCCGCGGCCGCGGCCCCTCCCCTCACCTCCCTCACCCCTGAACAGGCGCGCGCCCGAGTCGCCGCAGGCAACAGCTCTTGCGCCAACGGCCCCGACCTGCGGTCGGTACGCGACATCCGCCTCCCCGTCGCCGACGGACAGATCGGCGCGCGCGTCTACACCCCCCACGCCGCACCGCGAGCCACCTTCGTCTACCTGCACGGCGGCGGCTGGGTCACCGGCGACCTCGACTACAGCGACGAACTGTGCCGCTTCCTCGCCGACCGGCTCGCCTGGACCGTGGTGAGCGTCGACTACCGGCTCGCCCCCGAACACCCCTTCCCCACGCCCGTGAACGACGCCTACGCCGCGGTGCAGCATGTTGCCGCCACCATCGCCGCGAACGGCCCGCTGGGAGTGGGCGGGGACAGTGCGGGCGGCAACCTCGCCGCGGCCTGCACCCTGCGTGCCCGCGACGAACACGGGCCCCGCCTCGACTTCCAAGTGCTCCTTTATCCGGTGACCGACCACGACTTCACCCGCGCCTCCTACCAGACCCACGCCACCGCCTTCCCCATCGGCGTCGCGGAGATGCGGTGGTTCTGGGACCACTACCTGCCTGACCCCGAACGCCGCGATCTGCCGCTCGCGTCCCCGCTCCGCGCCGAACTGGCTGGCCTGCCGCCCGCCCACATCGTCGTGGCCGGACACGACCCTCTGCGGGACGAAGGGGTGGCCTATGCCGAGCGGCTCCGCGCAGCCGGGGTGAAAGCCAGCCTCGCCGAATACCCGTCGCTCACCCACGGCTTCTTCCGCCTGACCGGGGTGGTGCCCGCGGCACGCGCCGCCGTCGACGACCTGATTGACGCCTTGCAGCTCCTCACCGAAGACCACTAACCAACCCTCCGGTGGGGCACTGCGGTCGCAGTGCCCCACCGCGGTTCTCCTCCCCGTTAGGACCAGGACAGGGCGGAGAACCGATCCGCGCACGGAAGGTCAGGCCTCACTGCCGGGGCGGCGTTGCTGCATCGCATCACTCCACAACTGGTCGAAGTAGCTCTGCAAGTCGGGGTAGCCTGCGGCGTGCCACTCCAGGAACTCGTCGTAGCCGACGTCAAGCCCGGGAGCGGTCTGCTCCACCTTGGCCGTCCACTCCTCCAGCGCCTGCTCGAGGGCGGTGACGAACGCCTCGCTGTCGGGAAGCGCACTGTTGTTCGCTGCCTCGGCCAAAGCCTGCTCGTTGTAGGCGGCCAGCGCCTCCCGCGCGTCCTTCGCCAGCGGCAGCACCGCGCCGTCGTTCTCCTCGACCTGCGTCAGGCTGTCAGCAATGTTGTCCCAAGTGGACTCGTAGTTCGCTTGCAGCAGCACATCGAGCCGGTCGTACAGCAACTGCTGGGCTGCCAGCGGCAAGGACTCCCACGTGGCGAGACTGATCGCGATCGACCCGCCCGCGTTGCCGAAACCGACCTCCGGGTCCACCACGAAGTAGGGGGCCGAGGGGATGTAGCCGTTGAGCGCGGCCACGGTGAACGTGCCCAGCGCACAGTCGACCACGCCCCGCTCCAAGCTTTCGAACATCTCGGCGTAGTTGACCGTCGACGGCTGCATGCCCAGTGCCTCGACCTGGCCGTTCTGCACTCGGCTCTGCGAAGCGATGGTGGCGCCCTTCAACGAGTCCAAATCGGCGCGCTCACTCGTACAGGAGTAGGCGATCGCCCCCGAGTGGAACGCGGGCAGCAGCAGTTTCATCCCCCGCGCTTCGAACTCTTCGTAGAGGGCGTCCTCCTGGGCCGCGGTCTCCAGGATCGCGCCGTGCCACTGCAGCAGCCCGTCGACCGGGGTCTGGCGGCCGACGAAGCTCACATCCCACATGACGTTGTTGGCGGGAAACTCGGCGGGCTCCAGGGACGGCATCACTGAGCCGATGTCGAGCCGCCCGTCCGCAAGCGCGTCGTCGACCTCGTTAGCGGGGGCGATCGCGTTGGAGAAGACAATCTCGAACGTGATCTTGCCGTCGGACCACTCCTCCACGGCCGCCGCGTATTCTTCGAACCGACGCCCGGTGGCCGCCCCCTTCGGCGCGGTGCTCTGCAGGGTCAGCGTCACTGGTTCCATGTCCGCTAGGGCGGCAGCGTACTCCTCTTTGGACGCCCCGTAGTCAACCGACGGGCCGCCGCCACCGCTCCCCCCGCTGCCCCGGTCTTCGGCACAGCCGGCAGCGATCAGCATCACGGTAGACAGCACCGCCGCTGTTTTCAGCGGCTGCAGGCTGCTTGTGTGCGGGTTAGCCACTGGTTCTCTCCCCTCCCGTTGAAGTTTCACCACGGTCCTGCTGGTCGCAGGAGGATCAGGGGGATGCGACGAGCCGCGCCACCGGGACGGCCTCACTGTTGTCGGGGTGCACGAACTCCACGCGCACCGGCCGGTCGACGGCCGGGGGCACCTCGTCGGCGTTGACAATGCGCAGCGTCAGCCACGGTCCTTCAGCGGTCTCCACGATGCCCACGATCGTGTCGGGCACGGGCGTGCCGTCGCGGGAGCGGCCGGGGATGACGGTCCAGCTCACCAGCGTTCCCTCACCGGAAGCGGCCCGCCACTCCAGGTCCGCGGCGTGCGTGGTCACGCACAGGCGGGCCTCGGGAGGCGACCAGGTTCCACGGCTCGGTGAGTAGCGCAGCATCAGTTCGCCCCGTGCAGCACCGTCGAAGAACGGGGCAGAGTAGTCGTCTCGGACGACGGGGGTGACGGTCATCGCGGCTCCTTCCTCGCTCATCGGGTCTTGGCGTGCGGGCTGACGATGAGCGTGGCGTGAAAGTCGAGGACTCCCCCGTTGCCGCTCACCATGATCAGGTCGTTTTTGGCTACCTGTCGCTGCCCGCCCTGGCCGCGCGCTTGGATGACCGCCTCCGACAGCGGGGTCATGCCCCACATGTAGTAGGAGGACAGTTCTCCGCCGCCGGTGTTCGTGGGATGGCTGCCCCCGGGGGCCAGGGCACCGCTGGCCACGAACTCTCCGCCTTCGCCTTTGGCGCAGAACCCGTAGTCCTCCAAGGTGAGCAGCGTGGTGTAGGTGAAGCAGTCGTAGATTTCGCGGATGTCGATCTCGTCGACGGTGACGCCAGCCATCCGCAGTGCGGCGGGCCCCGACTGTGCGGCCCCGCTGACCAGGCCGAAGTTGCTGTCGCGGTAGCTGGTGTAGCCGGGGTGAGCCTGGCCCCAGCCCCAGATGTGGACCGGCGGCTGGGCCAAGTCGGCGGCGCGTTCCGCGCTGGTGACGATGATGGCGATCGCACCGTTGCTGACCAGACAGCAGTCGAGCAGCCGCAGCGGGTCAGCGATCATCCGCGAATTCTGGTGGTCGTCAATAGTGATCGGCTCCCGCATCTGCGCCAGCGGGTTCATTGCTGCCCAGGCGCGAGCGGCGACCGCGACCGCCCCCAGTTGTTCACTGGTGGTGCCGTAGGTCTCCATGTGGCGGCGGGCCGCGATCGCGTACCGGGCCGGGGCCGATTTCAACCCGGCAGCAGCGGGCAGTGCTTCCACCCCGGTCAGCGGGCGGTTGCCGCCCGCGTAGGCGGCCCCGCTGCCCCGGCCTTCTTTCAGCGGCGCATCGGCGTAGACGCAGGCGACCACGTTCGCCATGCCGGCAGAAATCGCCATGGAGGCGTATTGGACCATTTGGATCGCCGAGGAGCCGAAGCCTTGGATCGTGGTCAGCAGCCGCAGGTCCCGCAACTGCAGGGTGGACTGCAGGCGCAGGTCCGTGTCGTTGTTGACCCCCGGGTTGACCAGGAGCCCGTCAATGTCGGCCAGGGCGAGTCCCGCGTCCGCGGCGGCCCGGGTAACGGCTTCCACAGCGAACTCGGCGGGGGTGCGGCCGTAGACCTTGCCGAGTTGGGTCATGCCGAGCCCGGCGATAGCGGTGGGGGTGATGTTCACTCCTGCTCCTCTCCACGACGCGGCAGCGTGACCTCCACGGTTCCCGGTCCGACGCTGACCCCGGACGAGTTCTCGCTTCGGATCGTGAGCTCGACCACGCCCACCTCGTCCTCGACGCGGGTGCCGGTGACCGTGGCAGAGACACGCACGGTGTCGCCGACGTAGTTGAACGCCCGCATCCGGAAACCGCGGATGCTGCGGATCGTCCCGGCGGGTCCGATCCAGTCCCGGACGCACCGCTCCCACGTGCCGAGGAGGAACGACGTGTTGGCGTACATTTCCTTGGCGCCGGTGCTCTGCGCGTATTCGGTGTTGTGGTGGATGGAGTTGAAGTCGCGGGTTGCTCCGGCCGCCATCACCATCCGGTAGACGGTCAAGGGGTAGGCGACACTGGGCAGTTCTTCGCCGACGGTGACGTCTTCGAAGTACCGCTGGTGCATCAGGGGGTTAGTCATCACTGGCCTCGGTCTTGTTCTTGGGCACGTAGGCGTAGGTGCCGATCCGGATCCGTGCGACGACCTC
This sequence comes from Thermobifida fusca NBRC 14071 = JCM 3263, assembly GCF_001592045.1. Classification (GTDB taxonomy): domain Bacteria; phylum Actinomycetota; class Actinomycetes; order Streptosporangiales; family Streptosporangiaceae; genus Thermobifida; species Thermobifida fusca. The sequence continues at coordinate 10,281 of NZ_BCWB01000003.1, forward strand.
ACCGGTTTCGGTCACCACGTCGCTCTCCCAGGTGAGGAAGGCGCCACGGCCCACTGACGTCTCCTTGGGCACGCACGACACCAGGCGGCGGCCGCGGCGGCCGATGCGTTCCCCGGCCACCACCGGACGGATGAAGTCGATGTCGATGTCGGTGCCGAAGAAACCGGTGGTTTTCGGCCCCAGGGGCATGTCCTGGTTGTTGATGGGGCTGCGCACCGGTTGCGCATTGCGGTCGTCGCTGTCGAACAGCACTTCGCCTGGCTGCCACAGCGGCGGGATCGTCCAGGTGAGCACACCCGTGTAGGGCATGGTGACGTCAGCGAACCCGGCGGCGCGGGCCACGGCGGGGTCCGTGTGGAGCGCGCAGTCGAACTCGAGCGGTTCGAGGTAGCGGCGGATCGCCCCGCGCTCGACCGGGTCAGCCCCGAAAACTGTCTCCCCGTCGGAAAAGTCGCGGCCCACGGCGTCGACGACGGGCTGCCATTCGGCTTTCCAGTCCTCGGTCTGCATGCCGCCGCTCATACCAACACTCCGTCCTCGGTCAGTTGCGCGATCCGCTCCTCGGAGTAGCCGAGGATGTCGCGCAGCACGTACTCGTTGTCTTGGCCCAGCGTCGGCGCGGGCCGGGTGACCTCGCCGGGGGTGTCCGAAAGCAGGTAGCGCGGCCCTTCCACGGTGGTCTGGCCGTGGATCGGGTGCGGGAGCCGCACCAGGTGGCCGCGGTGCGCGAGCTGCGGGTCGGCGGCGAAGTCAGCACTGGAAGCAGACCGGTGCGCGGGCACACCGACCGCTTGCAGGCACTGTTCGACGTCGGCGGCGCGTCTTGTCTTCGTCCACTGTGCGATCTGCTCGTCGAGGAAGTCGGCGCGGGCGCGCCGCTGCTCTGCGGTGCGCAGATCAGCGCGGTCAGCCAGGTCGCTGCGGCCCATGGTTTCAGCGAGCCGCCGCCACTCTGCGTTGTTGCGTGCCGCGATCGCTACGAAGCGTTCTTTGCCGTCCTCGGCCTGGCATGGGTAGACGCCGTGGGGGGCGAACACGTCGTCGCGGTTGCCGCGGCGCTGCGCCACTGTGCCGTCGAACCCGTAGTGGGCGACTTGGGGGGACAGGAAGAAGACGCCGGCTTCCACTTGGGCCACGTCGATGTAGCGTCCCCGCCCAGTGCGGCGGCGGTCTTCGAGCGCGGCGAGGAGGACGACCAACGCCAGCCGGGGGCCGAGGTAGTCGGTGTAGGGGCCGAAGGGGCCCAGGGGCAGCCGGTCTTCCCAGCCGACCAGGTGCTGGAATCCGCTGAGCGAGGCACCGACGTTGCCGTAGCCGGCCAGCGCCGACCACGGCCCGGTCTGGCCCGCGATCGAAGTGCTGAGCATGATGAGGGACGGGTTGTCGCGGGAGAGCGCGGCATAGTCCAGTCCCCACTTGGCCATCTGCCCGGGGGAGAAGGATTCGATGACCACGTCGGCCCAGCGGGCCAGGTCGCGGACGACTCCGCGGCCCGCCTCGGTTTTCAGGTTGACGGTCAGCCCGAGTTTCCCGGCGTTGCAGTTGCCGTAGAGGGCGGAGTTCTCCACGCCGGGTTTGCCGCCGTGGAAGGGCTGCATGAGGCGGGCGGTTTCGATCCGGCGGCTGGATTCCACGCGGACTACGCGGGCACCGAAGTCGGCGAGAGCACGCCCGATCAGGGGTCCGGCCACAACCCAGGACAGGTCGAGGACGTTCAAGCCGTCCAGGGCGCGGGTCATACGCTCACCTCCTGCGCGGTCAACCAGTCGGCGAGGACTTCCGCGGTGTGTTCGCCTAGCCGTGGGGCGCGTCGCCGCACCCGGGGTTGGGCGTCGCCGCTGACGTGGGCGAGCGTGCCGGGGATGCGGACGGGGACCCCGTCGATGTCCACCTGCGCCCAGTAGCCGCGTTCGTCCAGGTGCGGGCTGGCGGCGATGTCGGCGACGTCGAAGATCGCCATGCACAGCAGCCGGTGTTTCATGGCTGCGTCCAGCACTTGGCGTTTCGTGAGGGTGGCGAGGAAGTCCGCTACTGCGGCGCGTGCCTCAGCCAGGTCCGCTTCGGTGATCTCGCCGTCGGCGATGCGCTGGGGCAGGGTGGTCCAGTCCCAGGCGGCGATCCGGTCGCTGACCGCGTTCTCGGAGTGCAGCCAGGCGAACAGCCGGTTGGTGAACTCGCCTGAGGCGGGTCCCATCGACAGGTGGAGTTCCACCATGCCGTCCGCGCACCGCCATTTTTTGAGCCGGTTGGGGGTGGCTGCGCCGCTGCCGCTCTGGTCTTTGCCCGCGGTGGGCTGGCGGTGCCATTCCGGCTGGGGGTCCCCCACGTCGTGGGAGAGCACCCGGGCGAGGGTGGCGGTGCCTAGGCTGGCTTGGGCGGAGACGTCGACAAGCTGGCCGCGGCCGGTGGTGGCGCGGGCGTGCAGCGCGATCAGGGAGCCTGCCGCAGCGTCCGCGGAGGCGTGCAGGAACGCCTGGGGGACGCTGATCCGCAAGGGTGGGCGCTCTTCGTCGCGGTGCGGGTCCAGCGGGCCGCCCGCCGCCCAGACCACGAGGTCGCAGTCGGCATAGCCGGATTTGGGTCCGGTCCACCCGAAGGCGCTGATCACCGTGGTGATCAGGTGCGGGTGGGCGGCGCGCAGCGCATCAGGGTCCAGGCCGCGTTCCCGCAGCCAGGCCTCCGGCAGGGAAGTAATCATGATGTCGGCGCGTCCCGCGAGTTCCCGGGCGGTGGCGACCCCCTCGTCGCTGTCCAAGTCGAGTGCGATGCCGCGTTTGTTGGCGGCGAACGTCTCCCAGAACATCGACGGGCCGGCCCCGCCGTGTGCGGTCGGCGGGGCTGACCGCGCCGAGGACCCGGTGAGGGGTTCCAGTTGGACCACGTCCGCTCCCAGGTCGGCGAGCAGGCGGCCGCAGAGCAGCCCTCGCTCGTCGGTCAGGTCCAGAACGCGGAGGTGTTCAAGCATCGGCAGTCGTGCTTTCCCCTAGCGAGATCGCCGATTCGGGGCAGGCGTCGGCGGCCTCCCGGGCCTGGCCGTGCAAGTGGTCGGGAACGTCGAAGGTCTGCCCGCTTTGCGCGACGAAGCCTTGTTCGTCGTCGCTGAGCAGGTCGGGGGCGACCGCGTAGCAGCGGCCGTGGCCCATGCACCGGGCCGAGTCGATGGAGATACGCATCGGTCTTAGGCCTCCCATTCGAGGGGCAGGGTGGGCAGGGTCAACTGTCCGCCGCGTTCGGTCAGCGTCACGCCTTCTCTGATGCGGTAGTGCGGGATGCGCTGGTGCCATTCGCGCAGCACGATCGCGAGTTCGAGACGGGCCAAGTGCATGCCGAGGCAGCGGTGCGGCCCGGCACCGAACGCGATGTGCTGGTTGACGCCTTTGCGGTCGGGGTTGAACCGGTCGGGTTCGGGGAACTTGCGCGGGTCACGGTTGGCTTGGGCGATCCCCAGCCACACCACGTCGCCGGGTTGCAGGTCGAGGCCGTGGAACTCGGTGGGTTCCTGGACTTCCCGTCCGACTTGGAAGACCAGCGGGTACATGCGGAGGAACTCTTCGACGGCCCGGGGGACCAGGTCGGGGTTGTCGATGATGGCCTGCCGGTCGGCGTCGTTGCGGGCCAGGTGGGCGTAGATGTAGCCGAGGGCGCTGCGGGTGGTGTCCAGCCCGGCGAGCATCAACGTCAAGCAGATGGTGAGGATGTCCTCTTCGGGGATGGGGGTGCCGTCGATGCGGGCTTCCAGGAGCCGGGTGACCATGTCTTCCTTGGGGTCGCGCGGGTTGGCGCGGCGTTCCCGGATGGTCTCGGTGAAGTAGTCGATGATGTTCTTCCTGGCTTCCGCGACTTTGGCCGGGTCTTCCCCAAAGAACCCGGC
>NZ_BCWB01000004.1 GCF_001592045.1 Thermobifida fusca NBRC 14071 = JCM 3263
AAGACCGTCTCCGACCAGGGCAGGAAGAACTCGCCGTCGCTGACGGGGAGCCCGAGCAGGGCGAGGAAGAGGTCGGTGGGGTAGCGGATCGCGAACTCGGCGACGAAGTCGCAGCTTCCCTTGGGTTGGAGTTCTTCGATCAGTTCGATGCAGCGTGCGACCGCCATGGGTTCCATGCGGCGGACTGCGGCTGGGGAGAAGAACGGGTTGAGGACCCGGCGGAGTTTGGCGTGGGCTTCCCCGTTGAGGTCTTGGGGCAGCAGTGCCGTGCCGGAACGGGAGTCAGGGTTGATGGCGCTGCGGACTTTGGTGGTCCACGTCTCGTGGTGCTGGAAGCCTTCGACGACGTCGTCGTAGCGCTGGATCATGAGGAAGCCGCGGTCGGTGGTGTCGTTGAACCGGAACCGGCTGGCTTCCCGCTCCGCGTCGAGCATCGCGTAGTGGCCGTAGATTTCCGTGTCCGTGCTGAAGTCGGTGTGGCTGACCGGGCACTGCTGGATGCGGATGGGTGCGGGCATGACAGGCTCCTCCTACTTCTGTGCGGCTGCCATGTCGGGGATGAAGGTGGCGATCTCCGGGACGAGGATGAGGATCACCGCGACAGCGATCGCCATGGGCAGGAACCAGCCGACGGAGACGAACACGTCTTTGAGGCTGATCTTGTGCCCCATGTTCACGTCGGGGTCTTTGACCATTCCGTGGATGATGAAGGCGAGGATGCCGACGGGCGGCGTGACCACGGCGAGTTCTCCCATGAACACGGTGAACACGCCGAACCACAGCAGGGAGATGTCGAGCGAGTTCAGGGTGGGGATCAGGATCGGAATGGTCAGGACCATGATGGCCATGGGGTCCATGAACATGCCGAGGATCAGGTAGACCACCACCATGACCAGCAGGAACTGCACCCGGCCCAGGCCGAGGCTTTCCACGGCGTCGGCCATGCCGGTGCTGATGCCGGTGAGGGTGAGCAGGCTGGTCAGGGCGGCCGCGGCGATGAGGATGAAGAAGATCGCGCCGACGCTGCTGACGGTGGCCACCGCCGATTCCACCACGGCGGCAAACGGCCGGTTCTTGCGCTTCCACATCAGGGCGACGATGAGCGAGAACAGGGCGGCGGCGGCACCCACTTCGGTGGCGGTGAACACACCGGAGAACATGCCGGCGATGATGAGGACGATCAGCAGCGGCACCGGCCAGATCCGGACGAGGCTGACCAGGCGCTCCTTCCAGGTGGTCTGGTCCTGTGCGACTGCCGCGCCTTTGGTCTTGCCGACCAGTTCCGGCCGCACGACGGCGAAGCCGACGATCATCAGGGTGAACATGACGGCCACGAGCAGGCCGGGGCCGATACCGGCGAGCAGTTGCGGGCCGATGGGCACCTCGGCGATGCCGGCGTAGATCACCAGCATGATGCTGGGCGGGATGAGCTGGCCGGGCAGGCCCGCGACGATGACCGCGCCGATCGCCATCCTGCGGTCGTATCCGGCTTTGAGCATCTCGGGGATGCCCATGCGGGCCAGGGCGTAGGCGGTGCCGACGGAGGAGCCGCTCACCGCGGCCAGGCCGGTTCCGGCGACGTTGGTGCCCACGGCGAGTCCGCCGGGCAGCCAGTTGAGCCAGTGGCGTCCCGCCAGGTAGATGCTGTCGGTCATGCCGGACCGCCACAGCAGCAGCCCCATGAGGACGAACATGGGGACCACGCTGAGGGTCCACTCGGCGACACCGTTGTAGACCAGCTTGCTGAAGGTGCTTTCGATCAGCGGCATCCCCCGCAGGGCGTACAGGCCGAGCAGTGAGGGGATGAGCATGGCCACGGCGACCGGCACCCGCAGGAACAGCAGGGCCAGCATCATGACGCAGGCCATGGCCCCGATGGCTTCGGGGACGAGGGGAAGGAACACGCAGACCGCGGAGCCGCCGAGGACGATCAGCGTCACTGCGGCCACGATCCACGGCCGGCGGCCTTCTTTCACCGTTCCGGTGGATTCCGTGGAGCGTGCCGGGTTGGTGTTGTCGAGGGTCGCGCTGGTTTCGGTTGCGCTCGTCATGGTGGTCTCCAACTACGCGGCAGCGGGCTCAGTACCCGGTTGCTCGTCGTCCTCGTCGGCGTCGGGGTGGCGGATAGCCCGCACGGTGGCCCACGCGAACTGCACGGTCAGGCTGGCGAAGGCGAGGGGGACGAGGAAGTAGACGGGCCAGGAGATGACGTCGCTGACCCCGGCGGTCATCGTGATCTCCCAGGCGTGCACGGCTTCCTGCCAGCCGTACCAGGCGAACCCTGCGGCCAGGAGCGCGCTCGCCGCACAGCCCACCGCGGTGACGTAGGGCTTGGCTGCCCGGGGCAGCATGCGGAAGACCAGGTCTGCCGCGATGTGCTGGCCGCGTAGTTGCGCGGCGACGAACCCGAGTAGGGCGACGATCGGCATGTACCAGTACTGCACGTATTCCAACGTGTTGGGCAGCGGGCTGTTGGCGAAGAAGCGCAGCAGGGCGTTGGCCGTGATGTGGAACATCATCACGAACATCACGACTACGGCGGGGACTTCGATGAGGAGTTCGGCGATGCGGCGGCCCTTGGGCTTCGATGGTGCGCTCATGGCATCTCCGCGGAATGGACAGCGGTGAGGAGGCGAGGGGGTCCGGGGCGGGGGTCCGCCCCGGACCGTGCGGGGGTGAGGGGCGTGATCACGACGGGCGGTGTTCGAGGAGGATCTCCTCGAAGACCTTGGCCACGTAGGGGTCGAGGTCGACCGCGTCCTCGGTGTACCACTCGGCGAAGCCGTTGTAGTCGGTCTCGTTGGTGTAGCCGAGCTCGTCTTCGACGATCGTCGACCATTTGGCGGACGCGTCCTTGATCCGCGCGACGAACGCGTCACCGTCCTCGATGGCCGGGGTGGTGCTCAGCTCCTCGAGGAGTTCGGCGTTGACGTCGTTGAGAGCCTTGCGGGCGTCTTCTTCGAAGACTTCGATGGAGCCGCCGGCGTCGGCGGCCTGCTTGGAGGCTTCGACGATGTTCGGCCAGATCTTGTCGGAGATGTTGCTGCTGAGGAAGACGTCGAGACGGTCCCACATGAGCTGCTGGGCGACGAGGGGCAGCGAGTCCCAGGTGGCTTGGCTGATGGCCATGGCGCCGGGGGCCAGCGCGAAGCCTGCCTCGGGGTCGACGACGACGTGCGGGGCGGCTTCGATGAATCCGCCGAGGACACCCACGGTGAGGCTGGAGACGCTGCAGTCGACGACGCCGCGCTGCAGGCTCTCGTACAGCTCGGGGTAGGCGACGGAGGCGGCGGATCCGCCGAGGGCTTCGATCTCCTTGGTCTGGGCTTGTCCGCCGGCCGCGGCCTGCATGCCTTTGAGGTCTTTGAGGCTGCGGCGTTCCTTGCTGCAGAACAGCGCGTTGGAGCCGGAGTTGTAGGACGGCAGCAGGAGTTTGATGCCTTTGTCCTCGTACTCCTGCATGACCTCGGGGGTGTTGAAGGCGACTTCGAGCGGCCAGGCGTTGGACTGCAGGGCGCCGACGACGACGCTGTGGTCGGAGAGGAAGCTGGCTTCGATGAGGGCCGCGTTGGCCGGGTATTCCGCTGGTTCGTAGATCGGCAGGACTTGGGCGATGTCGAGGCGGCCGTCGATCAGCGCGTCGTCGGCTTCAGCGGGGTCGACGATCGCGTTGGCGTAGGCGATGTCGAACTGCAGTTTGCCGCCGGACCATTCGGTGAGGGCTTCGAAGTAGGCTTCGACGTTCGCCCCGGTCACCGAGCCTTTGGGGGCGGGGCTCTGGGTGGTCAGGGTGATGGTGTCCAGGTCGGCGAAGGCGGCCTGGTACTCCTCTTTGCTGGCCCCGTATTCGACGCCCTGGCCGGAGCCGCCACCGGCGCTGGTTGCTGTGTCGGCGCAGGCTGTGAGGGTGAGTGCGCCCACCACGCCGAGGGCGAGACAGGATGCCGCAGTGGCGGCACCCTTGTTTCCACGTCGTGTGACCATGAGTGAACTCCGTTGGTTGGATTTGGGGGGTTGTGAGGCAACGGCTCCGCGGTGCCGACGACGCACAACACTCGACAAACGAGTGATCTATATCACCAAGCTAATGATCATCATTAGCCTTGTTTGGGCGTCGGTCAAGAGTTCCTGAGCAGCAATTTTCACTTCAGCCACTCCGCCCACATGTGATTACTTAGAGTGATATATGCTGGTCACGGCAGACTGAAGCGGTCTCCGTGTTCGTGTTTTCGCCACGGAGCACGCCCGCGTCCGACAGCCCTCGCCTACTCTCGAAGCCCGCGCCAGGCAGTTGTCCCCCCGTCCACGGGAAAAATCCCGCCGGTGACGAAGGAAGCATCGTCGGACGCGAGGAAGCACACCACTTTGGCGACCTCGCTGGGCCTGCCGAAACGGGGGATCAAATGCGCGCCGATCATGGAGCGCAGCCGCGCTTCCCGGTCCTCGCTCGCCTCCAGGTACGCCCGGCTCATCGGAGTCTCAATCGACCCGGGGCAGTAGGCGTTGCAGCGCACCTGCGGTGAGAGCGCAATCGCCATGGAACGGGTGAGCTGGATGACCGCGCCCTTGCTCGACGCGTAGGCCGGGGAACCGTAGCCGGTCATCCCCGCTACCGACGCCGCGTTCACCACAGACGGGCCGTGCTCCGAGGCCCGCAAATGGGGTGCCGCGAACTTGGTGGCCAGCCAGACCGCTTTGACGTTGACGGCATAAACCCGGTCCCATGCCTCCTCCGGCAGCTCCTCCACCGTGGGGGTGTCGGTGAAAGCCGAGTCCAGCACGCCAGCGTTGTTGACGAGTGTGTCCAGCCCGCCTCCCGCAGCCACAGCCTCCTCCACCATGCGCCGCACCTGAGCGGAATCCGCCAGGTCAACGGCGACCGCGTGAGCGCGCGCCCCGACCCCTGCAACCATTTCCGCGGTCTCAGCGGCCGCGGCCGGGTTGAGGTCCGCAACAGTCACCCAGGCCGCGCCCTGCCGGGCCGCTTCCACCGCGATCTCCCGCCCGATCCCGCCGCCAGCCCCGGTGACGAGGACTCTTTTGTCGGTCAGCATGCACGACTCTCCTTTCCCACGGCCGCGGGGGCGGCATCGCGCCAGGTGATGAGCGCGTCCAAGGCTTCGATGCGGTCCCCGGCAACACGCAGCGGATTGATCTCCAGGGATTCCAGGCGCGGCCCGAGCTCCTCGGCGAGCCGGCCGACCGCGCTGACCGTCGCAGACAGTGCGGCAAGATCAGCTGCCTGCTGGTCCCGCACCCCATGCAGCAGGGCGGCGCCGCGCAGACTCTCCACCAAGGCGCGGATCCGGTCCGGGGAGACCGGCAGCGGAGTGAGGGCGACATCGTCGAGGACCTCGACGAACACCCCGCCCAAACCGACAGCCAGCACCAGCCCCCACTGGGGGTCCCGCGTTACGCCCACCAGCAGTTCCAGTCCCGTATCCCGCATCGGGGAGACCAGAACCCCGTCAAGCCGGGCATGCGGGGCTTTCGCCGTGCACTCCGCCAGCAGGCTGTCGTAGCTAGCGGCTGCCGCCGCAGCGTCCACATTCAGCCGTACCCCGCCCACGTCGCTCTTGTGCGGCAGGTCCGCGGAGACGATCTTCATCGCTACCCGGCCCCCGAAGGCGCGGGCTGCCGCCTCGGCCTCCTCCGCCGAGTGGACGTGGCGGGCGGGCACCACGGGAACGCCGGCCTCCTCCAGCAGGGCGCGGACCGCAACCTCCGACAGCGGGACAGGATCCATGTCACGGATGCGCCGTGGCGGCGGCACCACCTCACGGAGGATCTGTTCGCGGTCCTGCGACCAGCGCGCCAGGTGCGCCAGGGCCGTAATGCCCAAGTGCAGGCCGGGGACAACGTGCGCCACCCCGCCCTCGTCGAGGACAGCCCGGGCCTGGGCGCCGATCGGCTGCGTCACCTGGGTGAGGTAGAGGACGGGGGCGGCGGAGCGTGCTGCGCCCGCACCGATCGCGTTCACATACTTCTGCCCGTAGAACGGTTCACTGCTGTCCCGCCAGGGCAGGCTGTTGACCGCGACCACGACCCCCACATTGGGGTCGTTGCCGACCGCGGCGACCGCTTCCTCCCACAGGGACGGGTCAAGGATGGCGGCGCCCGTGATGTCCAGCGGGTTGTGCACGCTCCCGTAGGAGGGCATCACCGTGCGCAGCCGCTCCGTCGTCTCCGCCGTGAACTCGGGGAGGGCTGCTCCAGCGGCCTGGGCGAGGTCCGCGAGAATGTCGCAGGCCCCGCCGGAGATGGAGACCACGCCCACCCCCGGCCGGGCCAAGGGCCCGGTGTGCGCTGCCACCCCGGCGGTGACCAGCATCGACTCGATCGTGTCGACCCGGATGACCCCGTGGCGGGCGAACACGGCGTCGACGACCCGGTCGTCGCCGACCAGCGCCCCGGTGTGTGAGGCAGCGGTCCGCGCAGCCAGTTCACTGCGGCCCGCTTTAAGGACGACCACGGCTTTGCCCGCTTCCGCGGCACGGCGGGCCGCCGCGGCGAACACCTCGGGTTCACGGATCCCTTCCATGAACACCGCGATGGCCCGAGTGTGCTCGTCGTCGACGAGGTAGTCGATCAGATGCCCGACAGTGATCATCGCTTCGTTGCCGACGGTGATCACATAGGACAGTTCCACCCCGGCCAGCGCCGCGAAGTCTTTCATTGCACCGCAGCTCGCGCCGCTCTGCGAAATAAGGGCAACCCCGCCGGGTGTCGTGGGCGGGTCGGCGAGCACCATGGCGGGCACGCCCGCCGCCACGTTGGTGAACCCCAGCACGTTAGGGCCGAGCAGCAGCAGGTCGAGCTCGGCGGCAAGCTCCACCAGTTCACGCTGGCGGCGCCGCCCTTCTTCGCCTGCCTCGGCATAGCCGGAGCTGAGCACGAGCGCGCTGCGCACCCCGGCCGCGGCGGCGTCGCGCAGGGCGTCGCCGACCGCGGGCGCGGGCACCATGACGAAAGCCAGGTCGACGGGGCACCCGATGTCACGGCAGCTCGCATACGCGCGCCGCCCATGAACCTGGTCCGACCGGCGGTTGACCAGGTAGGTCACCTCGCCGTGGCCGGCCGCGACCAGGTTGCGGTACAGCAGCGCGGAGAAGGTCGACTTGTCGCTCGCGCCGATGAGCGCAAACGAACGGGGGTGGAAGAACTCCCGCAACCGCTGGGGGGTCACCACGGCGGTCACTCCTCTCCTCCGATGCGCCGCCCGGCCTCCAGCAGGGCCACGGGCTTTGCGTAGCGTCCCGACGTGTAGGGCGAAGGCCAGCTCGCCCCGGTCAGCCCCGCATCCACCGGCAGGACCGCGCCGGTGACGAACGCGGCGTCGTCGCTGGCCAGGTAGAGGATTCCGGCGGCCACGTCCGCGGGTTGGATGGGGCGCCCCAGGAGCGCGGTGCGGCCCAGCACTTCCTGGGCTCCGGCGAGGTTGTGCGCATCGTCGACGACGATGCCCGCGGTCATGGGGGACACCACCGAGCCGGGGATGATCGTGTTGACCCGGATCCCGTGCTGGCGTAGTTCCGCGGCTACCGAGTTCGACAGGCCGATGATGCCGGCTTTGACCGCGCTGTAGATGTGCGGTCCGATCCCGCCGAGCACTCCAGCCGGGCTGGACGTGGAGATGATGACACCGCTGCGCCGGGGTTTCATGACGCGGGCGGCGTGCTTCATCCCGCAGATGACGCCGCGCAAGTTGACTGCGATGGTGAGGTCGGCGTCGGACATGCGGGTGGCGTCGATTGGGCCGAGCGCACCCATGATCCCGGCGTTGTTGACCATGATGTCGAGCTGCCCGAAGCGGTCCACTGCGGTGTCGACGAGCGCAGCCACGTCCGCTTCCTCGCTGACGTCGGTCCGGACGAACACTGCGCGGTCGCCCAGTTCGTCGGCCAGGCGCCGGCCCGCTTCCGCTTGGATGTCGGCGATGACCACGCTCGCCCCTTCGGTGTGGAAGCGCCGCACGGTGGCTTCCCCGATCCCGCTGGCTCCGCCGGTGATCGCCGCGACACGTCCTCGCAGGCGTTGGGTCATGGTGTCCTCCGAGGTCAGGAGCCGACAGCGATGGACATGGTTTCCAGGTAGGCGTGGAAACCTTCGGGGCCCATCTCCCGGCCGATGCCGGACTGTTTGAAACCGCCGAAAGGCGAGTTGGCGGCCTGGGGCCGACCGTTGATGCTGACCATGCCGGTGCGCATCCGCCGGGCGATCGCCAGCGCGCGTTCCTCGTCGCTGCTCCACACCGATCCGGACAGGCCGTAGACCGAGTCGTTGGCGATAGCGACCGCCTCGTCGTCCCCGTCGTATTCGATGACGGCGAGCACGGGCCCGAAGATCTCCTCTTGGGCGACGCGCATCGAGTTGTGCACTTCGGCGAGCAGGGTGGGGGCGACGAACCAGCCGCCCGCCAGCTCAGAAGGCAGGGAGGGCCGCTCGCCGCCGACAACGACCCGGGCGCCTTCCTGGCGTCCGGTGGCGATGTAGCCTTCGACGCGCTCCTGCTGGCGTCTGCTCACCATGGGGCCGATCTGCGTGGCCGGGTCGATCGGGTCGCCGACCCGCTGCGCAGCCACGGCTTGGGCGAACGCGTCAATGAACTCGTCTTTGCGGGAGCGGGGGACCAGCAGCCGGGTCTGGGCGATGCAGGCCTGGCCGTTGACCATGAACGCCATCGGCAGGAGCGCGGGGACGACCGTGTCGACGTCCGCGTCGTCGAGGATGATCGCAGCGGATTTGCCGCCGAGTTCCAGGGTGACGCGGGCGATCCGTTCAGCGCAGGCGGCCATGATCTTCTTGCCCGCGGCGGAGCTTCCGGTGAAGGCGACCTTGTCGACGTCGGGGTGGCTGACAAGGTAGGCGCCTTCCTCCCGGTCGGCGGGGACGATGTTGAGGACCCCGTCGGGCAGCCCGGCCTGGCTCAGCGCGTCAGCGAGGTTGTAGGCGGTGAGCGGGGTTTCCGGCGGCGGTTTGAGGATGACCGAGCAGCCTGCGGCGAGCGCGGGGGCGACTTTGAGGGACGGGGTGCTCAACGGCCCGTTCCAGGGAGTGATGGCGGCAACGACCCCGATGGGGACCTGGGTGACGAGGCTGGTGTTGGTGCCGTCGCTGCGGCGCTCGTCGTAGGCGAAGTCTTTGGCGAGGGTGCCGTAGTAGCGCAGGTGGCGGATGGGGTTGGGGACGTGGGCGCGCTCACTGAACCAGATGGGGCAGCCCAGTTCCGAGGTGATGAGCTTGGCGAGCTCCGGGGCGCGTTCCTCGAGCAGGTCGGCGGCACGGTGCAGGACAGCGGCACGCTCCTCAGGCGGAGTGTTGGCCCATACCCCGGAGTTGAAACTAGCGCGGGCTGAGGCGACCGCAGCGTCGATGTCGGCAGTCGAAGCCAGGACCGTGCTGCCGACGTAGGCCCCGGTTGCCGGGTTGTGCACGTCGACTTTCCGGCCGCCTTTGCTGTCAACCCAGCGTCCGCCGATGAAGAGCTGGGGACGCTCCGTGAGTGACACCTGTTCCTCCCCTCTCCTCACCCGAAGGTGACTCCCCCACACAAACAATAGTAATGATAATTATGATATTAATCACATTAATGAGGGTGGGTCAAGGGCTTCCGCTGCCCAACCGCCCCAGGAAACCGCCCGTCCGCGCACCCAAAGGAGAGACTGTGACCGCCGCAGACCCCACCCTGCACACCCTGGTAGAACGCCTCCGCCGCCTCGAAGAGATGGAAATCGCCCGCAACCACCTGCACCGCTACGCAGCCACCCTGGACAACCCCACCCCCGAAGCGGTCGCCGCCCTGTTCACCGACGACGGCATCCTCCGCACCGGGCGCGGCACCGCCGTAGGCCGCACCAGCATCGCCGACTTCTACCGCCGACTCCTGGAACGCGACCCCTCTGAGAAACGGCACTTCATCACCTCGCCCCACACCACGTGGCTGGCCCCAGGCCTGGTCGAGATCGCCTCCTACTTCCTCTTCACCGGTCGCGGCACCAACCGTTCGGTCCTCGGCTGGGGCACCTACCTCGACCGCATCCGCATCGTCGACGGCACCCCGCTGATCGCCGAGAAAACCATCGAGCTGCACGTCGGCACCGACCTGCACACCGGCTGGCCCGCCTGAGCCCGCGCCGCCTGGCCGAACCCACCCCGCCAGGCGGCTCTGCTCCACCCAGCCCACGGTCATGCCGCACCCCCGTGAATCACCCGCTGCAGGCCAGTGATGCACTCGGCACACTCCGCCGCCATGTCAGCGACAATCTGCGCTGCAGGACGCAACTCCCCGAACGACCCCACCACCTGGCCAACAAAAAACGACCCCAACGCGTTCGCGCCCGCCACCCCCTGCTCCGCCGCCGCATCAATGCGCTGCCACGCGTCCTTGGCCAGCATCATCTGCAACGGCATCCCCAACGGTTCCGGAGCATCCGGACGCTCCCACTCGTCATGCCAGGCACTCCGCAACTGCCGCGCCGGCTTACCGGTCCGCGTCCGCGACCGCACAGTGTCCGTGCTTTCCGCAGCCTGGAACTTCCGCTTGATGTAGTCGGGGGTAATGTCCTCCACACTGTTGAGCCACACCGACCCGCACCACACACCCGCCGCACCCAGCGCAAGAGCAGCGGCCATTTGCCGTCCGGAAGCGATCCCACCCGCCGCCAGCACCGGGGTAGCTCCCGCCAACTCCACGATCTCCGGGGTGAGCACCATGGTCGCCACCGTGCCGGTGTGTCCCCCCGCCTCCGTGCCCTGAGCGACCAGGAGATCCACCCCCGCATCCAACTGGCGGGCCGCATGCCGCGCATTCCCCACCAGCGCGGCCACCACCACCCCTTCCCGCTTGCCCCGCTCCACCAGGAACGGCGGTGCAGGGCCCAGCGCATTCGCGATCAGCGCAATATCGTGGGAGAACGCCACATCCACGAGGGCCTCCACCCCCTCAGGCGCAACCCCCACCACCTGGTCGTCAGCTGCACCATGTCCCCGGGCCAGATCCCCCGGTTCCACCCCGTACTTCTCCAGCAGTGAGCGGACGAACTCGATGTGCTCGGCAGGGATCTGCGCGCGCAGCCTCGCCACCAGTTCCCGCCGGTCCCCCACTGTCGATGCGGGCACCAGCACATCCACCCCGTAAGGGCGCCCCCGCACCTGCTCCTCAATCCACGTGAGCTGGACGTCCAACTCCTCCGGCCCGTACGCGGTGGCGGCCAGCACCCCCAGCCCGCCGGCCTTCGACACTTCCGCGACCACCGCCGGAGACCGACTGAACCCGACGAGGGGCACGTCGATACCGAACAATTCCGTCAACGCCGTCCGCATCTACCGCCCCTTCGCCCGCACCGCACGCTCTTCCCGCGGCAGCCCCAGGCCGCGCGCGATGATCGCACGCTGGATGTCGTTGGTACCGCCACCGATCACGAACATCGGCGACGTGCGCAAAGCCCGTTCGAACACTCCGTGGCCGGGAACCCCGGGCACTTCTGCTCCCAAAGCAGCCTCCGGCCCCAGCAGCTCCAGCACGCCTTGACCGAAATCCTCGGCAAGCTCCCCGCCCAACACCCCCGCCATGGGGGCAGCCAGATCCGACGCCTTGCCTTCCGCCATCGCCCGGGTCGCTTCCAACACCAAGGCCCGGGTCGCCTGCAGCCGGGCCGCCAACCCTTCCAACCGGTCCCGGGCTGCCGAATCCTCAGCACCGAGCAGCCGCTGCGGATCAGCACGCAGATAACCCAACAGGTCGTCGAGCTGCCGGAGCAGCGTGGCCGCAACCCCGCCCATGACGACCCGCTCGGCGGCCAACGCGTCCGTGATCACCCGCCACCCGCCGTTGACCTCGCCCACGCGCATACTGTCCGGCACCCGCACGTTGTCGTAGAAAACCGTGCAGGACACCTCGCCGGACAGCGCGGTGTGCTGCTGGACCGTGATCCCCGGCGTGTCCATCGGCACCAGGAAAATCGTGATGCCCGCGTGGCGCGGCACCGCATCCGGGTCGGTCCGCACCGCCAACCACACGTGGCTGGCCGTGTGCGCCCGGGTCGTCCACACCTTCTGACCGTTGATCACCCAGTGGTCGCCGTCCCGCACTGCCCGCGTCCGCAGCGACGCCAGATCCGACCCGGCCTCCGGTTCGCTGTAGCCCAAGCAGAAACGCAGCTCACCGCGCCGGATCAACGGCAAGAACTCGGCCTGCTGCTGCGGGGTGCCGTGCCGCAGGATCGAATGTCCGAGCAGCATGGTGGCGCTCATCGCCCGGTCCACCGGGCCGCACGCATACTTCATCTCCTCATTCAGCACGGCCCGCTCGGCAACCCCAGCCCGCCGACCACCCAGCTCCTCAGGCCAGCCGAGACTGAACAGTCCGCGTTCCGCCATGGCTGCGCGCAGACCTTCCCGGTCGTACTCCTCCCGGCCGTGCTCGTCCACCGTGCGGTGCTCGGCAAGCAGCGCACGCACCTCGGCGCGGAACCGCTCCGCAGCCTCCCCCAAGTGGAAGGACGGCAGGGAACGGCCCCGCTCCACCAGGGCACGGCTGACCCGCAGCGCGTACCGGGACACCGCGCGCAACCGGACCACATCGGCGTGCACGCGACGGAACAGCCAAGCCGCCTCGTGCTCCTCGAAAAAACCGACCGCGCCCAGGGTGTGCTGCGCTCCGAACATGATCGACGTAACCACATCGCTGATGTGGCGCACCGCCAGTGCCGCGGCCAGCGTCCACTCCCCGCTGCCCGCCAGGCCGTGGCCGACCGCGTCAGCCACCAGCGCGTTCGAGGCGGCCACGTCGATGTGGCAGGCAGCGGTCCGCTGCTGCACCGCCCCAAAACCGCCGATGACCCTGCCGAACTGCTCCCGCGTGGTGGCGTGGGCGACCGCGAGTTCGTGGCTGCGCTCCGCCGCGGCAAGCGCGCGCACCGCCAGTCCCAGCGTCCACACCGCAAGCGCGTCCTCGACCACCGCAGGCTCAACCCGCATCTCTGCTTCCGGTGCGGCGACCGTCACCCGTGACCAGGACGGCACGGCCAGCCCAGGTGTGGGCTCGACCTGAGCGATCGGGGCGAGCCGCACCCGGCCCGTTGCGGGGTGCAGCAGCAGAACGTGGGTGGCCCACGGCGCGGCCTCGCAGTGGTGGACCGTGTCCGTATCCACCGTGCCGGTGACCGCCACGACCGGTCGCACCTGCCCGGAAGCAATCCGCCGACTAACGTCGGCGCCGAGCAGCAGCCCGGCCACGTAGCCGTCAACGAGCGGCAGCGGGCAGGCGCGGACGCCAAGCGCGCGCACCGCGGCGATGAGGAAGTCCAGAGCCCGCTCAGAGGCGAGTTCGAACCAGCCGTGCTCGACGGCGGCCTGCCACACCCCGGCGAGGTCGCCGTGGGGAGCCGCGGTGGCATTCCCCCACCGGGCGTCGAGAACAGCAGCAACAGTGTGGCCGAAGTCCTCGGCCTCAGCGCGGATTCCGGTAGCCACGTCCCCTCTTTACTGAACGGTTGCCGTACATTAACCCTGATAATGAACGGCACCTGTTCAGTAAGTCAACCCCTGCGACCCGAGATATGCGAGTCTGGAACCCATGAACCTGCCCGCACCCAAAGACCGCGGCGGCCGTCCCCGCGACCCGGACGTCGACCGGCGCATCATCGAAGCCGCCCTGCAGGTGTTCGGCCTCTCCGGCTGGTCCGGCTTCAGCATGGAAGCCGTGGCACGCACCGCCGGAGTCGGCAAAGCCTCCCTCTACCTGCGCTGGAGCAGCAAAGCCGACCTCCTCACCGAAGCCGTCGCCAGCAGATTCGCCCCCATCGCTGAAATCGACAACGGCGACGTCCGCGCCGACCTCGTAGAGTTCGCCGACCTCCTCCTCGACCTGTTCTGCGGCCCCCACGGACTAGCTGCCCGGCGCATGGCCGTCGAATCGCACATCATCCCGGACATCACCGAACGCTGGAACCGGGTCCGCGAATCGCAGATCCGCGCCTCCCGAGCCATCGTCAAACGGGCCGTTGCCCGCGGAGAACTCAGCCCGCACACCCCCATAGGGGTGCTGCTCGACGCCCTCCACGGCGCAATCGTCAACCACTCGATCGCCGCCCCGGAGCACATCCGCTCCCAAACCGACGCGCGGCGCCGCTATGCCCGACAGCTCGTCGACTTCCTCCTCTCCTCCCTGCAGGAGTACACCGCGGAACGCGGCGTTGAGGAATCCGCCCGGCTATAGACACCACACCGATTTGCTGATAATCAAATGAACTGTTTTTGGTGTGTTGTCGGCGTTTTCAGGAGGCACCCATGGCCATTTCAGGCCGTTTGACGGACAAGATCGCACTCATCACCGGAGCCGGATCGGGATTCGGACGCGCCAGCGCCCTGCGTTTCGCAGCTGAAGGAGCCTCCGTGGTCTGCGTCGACCGCAACGCTGACGCTGCCCACAGCGCCGCTGACGACATCGCCGCCGCAGGCGGCACCGCCCTCGCACTCACCGCCGACGTGTCCTCCGCTGCCGACGCGGAACGAATGACTACCACCACGCTGGAACACTTCGGCCGCATCGACATCGTCTTCGCCAACGCGGGCATCCCCGGCTCCGGCGACGCCCACACCACCACCGAAGAAGAATGGGACCGGGTCATCGCCATCAACCTCAAAGGCGTCTGGCTGACCTCCAAATACGCGCTGCCGCACATGGTCGAACGCCGCAGCGGGGTCATCATCAACCAGGCCAGCGTCGGCGGGCTCATCGGCATCCCCGGCATCTTCCCCTACGCCGCAGCCAAAGGCGGCGTGATCTCCATGACCCGGCAAATGGCCGCCGCCTACGCACCCCACAACATCCGGGTCAATGCGATCTGCCCGGGCGGGGTCTACACCCCGCTGGTGGAACTGTCCCGTCAAAAGCGCGGCCTGACCGCCAGCAGCGTCGAGGAAGCCAACGCTATCGCCGCACGCAACTACCCCCTGGGCCGTCTCGGCACAGTGGAGGAGATCGCCTCCCTCGCCCTCTTCCTCGCCAGCGACGAAGCCGCCTGGATCACCGGGGGCATCTACCCCGTTGACGGCGGACGCGGCGCGGTAGGGACCATTCCCACCGACTGACCCTCGTGGCAGCCGCCCCAACTGCTTCCCCATCGTCAATCCGAAGGCGGCTGTTGAGGACGGTATCGATCCGCTATTCAGCGCGCAGCGGACTAACGGGTGCGGCAGGCCCTGCCGGTCGTTGCCGCGCGCTACCAACGCACTAAGGGAAGCGCGGGATGCTCCTCCCCCGCTTCCCGCCACTGATATTCAACGGCTTGAAGATAGCCCGTGAATCCCCACCCCAGCCAACGGACAACAGCCATTCTTAAATACACACAAAAAGGACAAATCAGTCGCGAGAGAGCGCATCCACTGAAAACGATCTAGAGTGATCTGTATGATGAAGCCGCCTGCAAGATTAATAACGAGGAGATAACGCTCCACAAAATTGCAGGTCAGCTTCTGTGAGCCCCACGCACGTGGGGATGGACCCGGTACGGCGCTGCGGCGGTGCTGCGGGCCGCAGTGAGCCCCACGCACGTGGGGATGGACCAGCGGGGGGTTTGACCCCCCGCTCAAACCGCGGTGTGAGCCCCACGCACGTGGGGATGGACCTTGGGGAAAACCGCGGTACCGGGTTGTGCGCTGGTGAGCCCCACGCACGTGGGGATGGACCGGACCACCACACCGGTCTGAAGCTGCTGGAGGTGTGAGCCCCACGCACGTGGGGATGGACCGGCGTGGTCCTGCTATCCGGGACAGGCGACCATGTGAGCCCCACGCACGTGGGGATGGACCGATCACAATCTCGCCGTCGACATCGACGGCGAGGTGAGCCCCACGCACGTGGGGATGGACCGGGAACCGGCCGGGAACAGGTGGTCGCCCCGACGTGAGCCCCACGCACGTGGGGATGGACCGAGGTTTTCCACGGCCCGCTTGGGGACATCGTCGTGAGCCCCACGCACGTGGGGATGGACCGCGGCCCACTCTGACAGCTCCTGGGAGTCGATAGTGAGCCCCACGCACGTGGGGATGGACCGCGGGCGACCGGTTTCCCACAGCCCCGGTCGCCGTGAGCCCCACGCACGTGGGGATGGACCACCCTCGGCGTGACAGCCACCCCGGGGGTGTGCGTGAGCCCCACGCACGTGGGGATGGACCGGATTGGCTCCCACTGGCCCTGGGCGACTTCCTGTGAGCCCCACGCACGTGGGGATGGACCCTGGGCGGAGATGAACCGGGCCCGCTCCAGCCCGTGAGCCCCACGCACGTGGGGATGGACCGGCATGGACCAGGTGCGCATGTGGACGATCGTGGTGAGCCCCACGCACGTGGGGATGGACCGACGACGCTGCTGCACGGGTTGACCGCGACGATGTGAGCCCCACGCACGTGGGGATGGACCCTGGGCGGAGATGAACCGGGCCCGCTCCAGCCCGTGAGCCCCACGCACGTGGGGATGGACCGTGGCGGGGCTGCATCACCTGGGCGTTGACGTCGTGAGCCCCACGCACGTGGGGATGGACCGCTGAGGTCCAGGCGCAGGGTAGCGGTTGAGGTGTGAGCCCCACGCACGTGGGGATGGACCAACGTGCAGCAGGCCCTCCTCCTGGCGGGGGGCGTGAGCCCCACGCACGTGGGGATGGACCTTTCGCGCCAGGTGGGCATAGGCCGGTCCCACACGTGAGCCCCACGCACGTGGGGATGGACCGTACCGGCGCACCGTCAAGTACGTGCAGACCTACGTGAGCCCCACGCACGTGGGGATGGACCGTACCGGCGCACCGTCAAGTACGTGCAGACCTACGTGAGCCCCACGCACGTGGGGATGGACCAACATGGACCGCGTCCCAGTGGGCGATAGGACGGTGAGCCCCACGCACGTGGGGATGGACCGCGCGTCATGGGCGCGGGATACGCACCGGTGGCGTGAGCCCCACGCACGTGGGGATGGACCGGAGGGCTTTATGGGTGATGTCCCGTGTCCGGCTGTGAGCCCCACGCACGTGGGGATGGACCGGTGACGCACGTATCCGGACAGGCTGCGTTTAGGTGAGCCCCACGCACGTGGGGATGGACCGTTACGAAACTGATACTCTATGAATCCCGGATTGTGAGCCCCACGCACGTGGGGATGGACCCTGATCTGCCGCCTAATCGTCTCCTCTGTAGGAGTGAGCCCCACGCACGTGGGGATGGACCAGAAGCACCCGGCCGGCGTCAACGCTCCCCTGGGTGAGCCCCACGCACGTGGGGATGGACCGCGGAGCTGTACAAGGCGCAGATGCGCAAAAACGTGAGCCCCACGCACGTGGGGATGGACCGTCCACAGCAAAGGAAAAGGCCGGGGTGCGGCTGTGAGCCCCACGCACGTGGGGATGGACCGCACCTGCGGATGTGGACGTGTCGGACGAGCAGGTGAGCCCCACGCACGTGGGGATGGACCGGGTGCGCACAAGGTGCCAGGCCAGGGCGGCGCGTGAGCCCCACGCACGTGGGGATGGACCGGGTGCGCACAAGGTGCCAGGCCAGGGCGGCGCGTGAGCCCCACGCACGTGGGGATGGATCGTCAGTGAACTGTGTCATAGAGACGACCGGGCCGCTGTCCCCTAGCCGGAACTATTGGCGCTCTGCACTAAGACGACAGTGCATAGCGGAGCACACACGAATCGCCGGCATAGTTCGGGAACGCTGTCCACTCTTCCCGTAGGTAATGCCGTTCCCGGAATCCGCGCTACGAGAAGAGCGGTCTTTGCTTCTTCGCGCCCCAGACCGACTTTGCGAAGTGATTCCTGGTCTTGTCAGCTCACCCCAGTATTCCTGCCTCGATCCTTGAGCTGCGTCACACCCACTTTTCGTGGAGGGCGTAGAGGCGACTACCTCTCAGGCAGCTTTCGGACCTTTCGGCTCCTGCGGTTTCTCCCCCGCTGCCAGGAGCAGACAGGCCTGGACGCGTTCACCCCGTGGCTGCTTGGTCATGGATGGTGACGGTGTTGTGGGCTGCTACTGGTCTGCCGTCGAGCAACGGAGCAAGGAAAGCCATCGAAGCGCGCAGGTCCTCTACCCCGCCTCCCTCATGGGCGTTGTAGGGCCACACGAGCAGGTCTTTCGGCCCCGCGTAGGCGTTGTAAGCGGCGAACACTGTTGACGGGGGACAGACCGGGTCCATGAGTCCGACGGTGAGCAGTGCAGGAGCGGTAGCACGAGCCGCGAAGTGGACGCCGTCGATATAGGACAAGGTCCGCAGGACGGCGGGTGCTTTAGTGCGGTGGATGGAGAGGTATTTGGTGATCTCCGCGTAGGGGTGGGCGTCGGTGATAGTGATGGCGCGGTCGATGTGGCAAAGGAACGGCACACAAGAGACCACCCCGGCGAGGCCGTCGACGAGTCCGGCGGCAGCGAGCGCCAGCCCGCCGCCTTGGGATCCGCCGACCACCGCCACCCGTTCCGGATCTGCGATGTCGAGGGCCCGTGCGGCTTCTACCGCCCGGACTGCGTCGACGATGACTCGCCGATAGTAGTAGGTGGCGGGGTCTTCGATGCCGCGGGTCATGAAACCGGGATGGGATGGGGCGCTGCCTACCGGGTCAGGGGTGGCCCCGGCACGGCTGCCTGCCGCGCCTTGGCCGCGGGCGTCCATGCTCAGGTGTGCGAACCCGGCACTAGCCCATTCCAGGGATTCCACGACGTCGCCGCGGCCGTTGCCGTAGCCGGGGAATTCAACGACGACCGGCAGCGGACCGGTGGCGTCCTTGGGGGTTTTCAGCCAGGCCCGGATCGGGTGCCCGTCGTAGCCGTGGAAGACGACGTCGTAGGTGTCGAGGGTGCGGATCGGCGTGTCTACCGCAGTGACCTGCAGGCCGAGAGGATGTGTGCGGGCCTCAGCGAGCGACTGTTCCCAAAACTCGGCGAAGTCTGCGGGGGCCTCGCGTTCTGCCCGGTACTCCCGGAGTCGGTCCAGGGGGAGGTCGACGTACATGCCGGTCCTTTCAACCGTTGAGGGCCGCACCGAAACGCCAGCAGGAACACCCGGAGTGGAGTGGGGGTTGGGTGGTGCCCCGCGGCGCACGCGCACCATTATCCGGTTCCCGGCGTAGGGCGTAGTTGCGTCACCGGCCGCTCCCCTACTGTGTCGGCTGGCCGGGTGCACCACCGTGGTTTGACGCCCGCAGCGGTCTGAGTGTGGCCGCATGCCACGGCCACACTCGACGAACATTCTGCGGGGAACGGGCTAGGAGGCGTCGTAGATGTTCTGTTCGACCCAGGCGGTGAGCGACTGGCCTTGGATGGCCGCAGCCATGAGGTCGGGGAACTTGTCGGGGGTGCAGGCGAAGGCAGGCACGCCGAGGGCGGCGAGGGCGGCGGCGTTGTCGTGGTGGTAGGCGGGTGCCCCGTCGTCGGAGAGGGCGAGCAGCACGATGACTTGGACTCCGGCCGCGGTCATTTCTGCGACCCGGCGCAGCATTTCTTCGCGGATTCCCCCTTCGTACAGGTCACTGATGAGCACGAAGATCGAATTGGCGGGGCGGGTGATGAGCCCTTGGCAGTAGGCGATGGCCCGGTTGATGTCGGTGCCGCCGCCGAGTTGGGTGCCGAACAGCACGTCGACGGGGTCGCTCAACTGGTCGGTGAGGTCAACGACAGCGGTGTCGAACACTACGAGGGAGGTGCGCAGGGTTCGGAGTGATGCCAGCACTGCGCTGAACACGCTGGCGTACACCACGGAAGAGGCCATGGAGCCGCTCTGGTCGACGGCGAGGATGACGTCGCGTTGCACGCCGCGGCTGCGGCGAGCGTAGCCGACAAGGGTCTGCGGGACGATGGTGCGGTGTTCCGGCAGGTAGTGCTGGAGATTGCGGCGGATGGTGCGGTCCCAGTCGATGTCGGAGACTCGGCGGGGGCGGGTGGTGCGGGCGGAGCGGTCCAAGGCGCCTTGCACGGTGGAACGGGTGTGGTGGGCGAGTTTCCGTTCCAGGTCGTTGACGACGCGACGCACGACGGTGCGCGCTGTTTCGCGGGCGCTTTCCGGCATGACGTCTTTGAGGGCCAGCAGGGTGCCCACCAGGTGGACGTCGGGTTCGACGGCGTCCATCATTTCCGGTTCGAGCAGCAGGGTGGTGAGGTTGAGCCGGGTGAGCGCGTCGTGTTGGATGACCCGGACCACGCTGCTGGGGAAATAGGTGCGGATGTCGCCGAGCCAGCGGGCCACGGTGGGTGCGGAGGAGTCGAGGCTTGCGCTGCGTTTCCCTGGGCCGCGGAGGCGTCCCCCGGTGTCGGAGTAGTTGTAGAGGGCGGCGAGGGCCGCGTCGATTCGGGCGTCGTCGCGGTTGAGCACGGTGCCTGTGGCGGGGGTTGTGGCTCCGGTTGCTGCGGCGCAGGCGTTTTCGGCGGCTTCGCCGAGGACGAGCCGCCAGCGGCGGGCTCGTTCGGGCAGGAGTGGGGTGGGTTCAGAACGGTTGGTCATGGGTCTTCCGGGTGTCAGGGGTGGGTGGGGAGGCCGAGGAGGGTGGCGACGGTGGCCACTGCGGGGGCGGCCTGCTGGGTGTCGACGGGCTGGTCGGGGGTGTGGCCGTCGAGGCTGCCGTGGATGACGTGCTGGGCGATAGCGCGGCGTTCCGCGGGTTGGAAGCTGCCGAAGGTACGGCGCAGCAGGGGGAGCACGGTGATGAAGGCGGACTCGTTGAGGCTGGTCAGCCATCGGTCGATCAGGGTGAGCAGGGCGGTGTCGTGGACGAGCAGGAGGCCGTTGTTGGCGACGAAGCCTTCGATCCATGCGGCGGTGCGGTCCGGCGGGGTTCCGGGTGAGGAGATCTGGCTGAGCCGCTGGTGCAGGGTGTCGGCGGTGAGGCGGCCGCTGTCGTAGAGGATGCGGTGGATGCGTCCGCTGATCCGGCCGGGGATATTCTCGCGGGGCGCTACTGCTTCGAGGGTGTCGAGCCATTCGGTTTCTGCGTCTCCGCCGAGCAGGATTACCGCGGTGTGGGTGGTGTCGATGTCAGTGGTGACCGCTGTGGCGGCGTCGTCGCTGAGGCCGGTAACGGCGAGGGCGAGGCCCGCGCAGATGCGGCTCAGCAGTTCCGTGGCGATGGTGCGGAGTGCCTTGGCGTCGAAGCGGCGCACGTTGCCGTAGCGGGCGGAGCGGGCCAGCGGGGGTAGGGCGCGCATCAGCCGTTGGATGTCGGTGTCTTCGGCGGCCCGCTGGGCGAGTTGGGCGACGGTGCCGGTGACGGCTTCGGGCAGGTCTGCGAGCAGGCTGTCTTCGAGGAGGCTGGTCAGCGTGGGAAGGTCGGCGTGCTGGGCACGGTCGTGGACGCACGCGGTGGCTGCTGCGGTGACCGTGGTGCCCCAGCGGCTCGCTTCGATGACCGCGATGTCGTATTCGGGTTCCCAGCGCAAGGTCCAGGTTTCGCGGAAGGTGCCGCGGGAGCGCACACTGTCGCGGGTGCGGGTGCCCCAGGGGATGCCGAGCAAGTTCAGCCGGTGCAGGAGGGCGCTGCGTTCCCGGTCCCGTTCTTCGCGCAGGTCGAGGACGAGTTCTCGTTCGAGTGCCTCGGGTTTGAGACGCAGCCGTTTTTGGTGGAGTGCCAGGTCTCGTTGCAGGGGGACGGTGGGGGTGGTGGGGGGAACGGTGCCGAGCCGCTCCCCTACCACCATTGCGTCGTGGACGAGCCGGGCCCGCAGTTCGGCGCCTTCGCAGAGCACTGCGGAGGTGGCGTCCGCGATTTCTTCGAGCCCGGGCAGGGGGCGGCCGCGCAGGGCTGCGAGAGCCTCGCACAGCCGCACTGCTTCGATGACGTGGGAGGAGGAGACGGGCTGGTCGTTGTCGCGTAGCTGTCGCGCCGCCTCGGTGAGCCACCGTTCCACGGGCCGGTCGGGGACGGTGAACAGGTGGTGGTACCAGCCGGGGGAGCGGACGCCGGCGCGGTATCCGGTGGCGGCGGCGAGCCGCCCGTGCGTCCAGGGGATCCACGTTGCGGCGACTTTGGTTTTCGCGAGTCCGCGCAGGAGCCGGGTGTCGGCGGTGGCGGGAGGCAGGTCGAGGAGGGCGGGCACGTGCCAGGCGCCGCAGACCACGGCGATCCGCTCGTATCCGGCGCGCAGCGTGGCGCGGAGCACTTTCCTCATGTGGGCTTCGCGTCGGGCTTCGCGTTCGGTTTCGGGGTCCGGGGCGAGTTCGGCGCGGACCGCGACCATGGCTTCAGCGATGGCGGGGAACGGGGAGGGTCCGCCGTCGCGGCGCTGTTCGATGACGTCGTCCCACCAGCGTTCCGCGTCGTCGTAGCCGGCGGCTTCGGCGAGCACGCTGAGCGGGTCGACGCGGACGCGGGACTCTTCGTGGTCGGTGTCGGGTTCGTCCAGGGCGAGGGTGTGGGCGGCAGGCAGGTCGCAGAAGCGGACGGGGATGCCGTGGGCGGCGGCGTAGCGGAGTGCCTGCCATTCCGGGGAGAAGACCGCGAACGGCCAGATCGCGGCGCGAGACGGGGCGGCCTGGTCGTAGGCGAGGAGGGCGACCGGGGGTTCCAGGCCGGGGACGTGCTCGAGAAGCGCATCCGCTTCCGGGGGTCCTTCGATGAGGATCACGTCGGGGCGGAGTCGGCGCAGCTCCGCGCGGACGGCGCGCGCCGACCCGGGCCCGTGGTGGCGGATGCCGAGGAGGTGGACGCGTTCGGTGTCGATCGGGGCCATCAGTGGGTTGCCTCCCGGCAGGCGGTGTAGAAGTCGTGCCAGTCGTCGCGGTCCCGG
Organism: Thermobifida fusca NBRC 14071 = JCM 3263; assembly: GCF_001592045.1. GTDB lineage: Bacteria > Actinomycetota > Actinomycetes > Streptosporangiales > Streptosporangiaceae > Thermobifida > Thermobifida fusca. Next base: position 22,762 of record NZ_BCWB01000004.1, read on the forward strand.
ATCACGGTTTCCAGGTATTCGTGCCAGACCACGCCGTCGGTGGCGGGGTCTTGGATGACGGCGCCGAGGATGCCGGGCACGACGTCAGCGGGGCGCAGCACACCGTCGCCGAAGTGGGCGGCCAGGGCCATGCCGTTGGTGATGATGGAGATGGCTTCGGCGGTGCTTAGTGTGCCGCTGGGGGTTTTGACTTTGGTGTGGCCGTCTTCGGTGACGCCGTTGCGGAGTTCCCGGAAGACGGTGACGACGCGGCGGATTTCGGTGAGGGAGGCGGGGACTTCCGGCAGGTCGAGGTTGCGGCCTAGTTGGGCGACGCGGCGGGTGACGATGTCGACTTCGTCGTCGGCGGTTTGGGGGACGGGGAGGACGAGGGTGTTGAAGCGGCGGCGGAGCGCGCTGGACAGTTCGTTGACGCCGCGGTCGCGGTCGTTGGCGGTGGCGATGATGTTGAAGCCGCGTTTGGCTTGCACTTCGATGCCGAGTTCGGGGACGGGCAGGGTTTTCTCGGACAGGATGGTGATGAGGGCGTCTTGGACGTCGGAGGGGATGCGGGTGAGCTCTTCGACGCGGGCGAGGCGGCCTTCAGCCATGGCGGTCATGACCGGGCTGGGTACGAGGGCTTGCTCGGAGGGGCCTTCGGCGATGAGCCGCGCGTAGTTCCAGCCGTAGCGGATGGCTTCTTCGACGGTGCCCGCGGTGCCTTGGACGAGCAGAGTGGAGTCGCCGGAGATGGCGGCCGCCAAGTGTTCGGACAGCCAGGTTTTGGCGGTGCCGGGCACTCCGATCAGCAGGAGGGCGCGGTCGGTGGCGAGGGTGGCGACGGCGACTTCGACGAGACGGCGGGATCCCACGTATTTGGGGGTGATTTCGGTGCCGTCGTCGAGGGTGGTGCCGAGGATGTACTGGGTGACGGCCCAGGGGGACAGTTTCCAACCGGGCGGGCGGGGGCGGTCGTCGATTGCGGCGAGGGCAGCGAGTTCGTCGGCGTAGGCCTGCTCGGCGTGGGGACGCAGCACTGCGGTGGTGGTGAGAGTCACATCAGCTCCTTACGCATGGTGTAGCGGTATTCGAGAGTGGTGACGAGATGACGGAATTCGCGGCTTCCTTTGCGCTTCTCGGCAAGCGGGGCGAGGCGCTCGTAGAGGCCGGGGTCAAGCTTGTTTTCCGCGCCCGGCGCGATGACACCGAAGTGGTCAGGCGCGTCAGGGGACGTGAATAGCTGTTCGACGAGTATGTCGTTGAGCCGCCCCACCCAGGGGAATTCGAGCCGGTACAGAAGGTTCCAGGTCTGGGTTTCCGGAATGTCGGGGTCGTCGAGCCAGTGGGCGACCCGGTCGCAGCGTTCTTCAGCGGGAAGCTGGTGCAGGAGCGCGTCGAGCTGCTCGAACCAGTTGTTGGAGGCGAAAGTGTGGCGGCCGACGTCGTCGAGGAATGCCCGCACCCAGTCAAGGTCGCGGTAGCGGACGGCAGCGGCGATGAGGGCGTCGCGGACGGTGTCGTCCATCTTCTTGGACACCACGTCTGCGGGACTGCTGCCGAGGCGGCCGATCCACAGGCGCAGCGGAAGGTGGGAGAGCAGGGTGTGGGCGCGTTCCTCCGGTGTTTTCGTGGTGCGCCGGTTCGGGGAGAGCAGGGAGGCGAATTCGGCGTCGACGTCCCCGGGCGGGGTGAGGGTGATGGTTTCCTGCTCTTGGGCACCAGTGGTGCGGAGGAGGTGGGTAGCGTGGTGGGTGAGCCGTTGGCCGTCGTCACTGTCCGGGAGTTGGATCAGGAGGGCTGCGGCGAGGACGCGCACCGGGTGGCTGCGGTCACGGAGGGCAGTGAGGAGCAGGGGTTCGTCGTCGCGGGACAGGCCGTGCTCCCACGCTTTGAGAAGTTCGTAGCGTGTTTCGGCGCGCTCGTTCGCCCAGGTGCGGGCGACCAGGTCTCGGGCGTGCTCCGGGTCGGTGCGGCGCAGCCGCTCTAGTTGGATGCGGCGTTGGGTGGCGGTGCCGGTGGCCCACAGCTCAGGGTCGAAAAAATCGGGGTGGGCTTCTTCGAAGTCCAGGAGGTAGGACCACACGGAGCAGTGGCGGGCCAGCCAGCGGGCGCGGGCGCCGCCGACACGGGTGAGGGCGCGGGCCGCGATGGTGTTTCCTTTCGCGTGGCTGAGCACGTCAGGCAGGTATTCCGGGGGGAGGAGTTTGCCGGTGGCGGCGGCGTAGTGGAGCCATTCGGCGAGGAACACACGCCGTGTGTCGAGGATGGTGTTCAGCCGTTTCAGGGCTGGCCCGTCCAGGTAGGGGGCGGTTTCCTCGGGGGCGGGAGCGGGGGGCGGGGCGGGTGGCGGGGAGGGGCGCTGGCCGGCGCGGCGCTGGATGGCGGCGAGGGCGGCACGCTCCAGCAGGCGGGCGGCGGGGTCGCCGCTGGGTGTTTCCGCGTGGTCCGCGGCGGGTGGGAGCGGGCGCCGGGAGGTGCCGACCAGTGCGGTGGATACGAGGTCGGACCAGGAATCCGCGTATGTCACGTGACGGTTCCTCTTCTGTGCTTTCGAGGGTGGCGGGTGCGGGTCGGGTAGCCGAGGCGGGTTATGCGGGGAGAATCGGGTGCTTCCGGTGGTCCCACACGGCAAGCGGGCGGAGGCCGTCGGGGGTCCATTCCGCTACCACGGTGACGGGGTGGCCGCCGCTGACGCTGAAGATCTGCCATCCGAATTTCGTGTCTTGCCGCAGCAGAGGGAGGGCGTCTCCGGAGGAGTCGGTGAGCCAGAAGACGTCACCGCGGACACAGGTGACGTCGGTGAGGACCACCGGCCAGGTGTCTCGCCACGGGTCGGCGGCGAGGGCGCGGGCCGCGTCGGCGAGAGCGTCGGCGATGCTGCCGCCGCGCGGGGTGTCCGCGCGTTGTTCGGAGTAGCGGGTGGCGATGACGGCGCGGTTCTCTGCCGGGTAGAAGGCGAGTTCCGCGTCGAGGAGGGTGCCGACGCGGGCGGGGGTGTCGAGGGCGCGTCCTTTCGGGGCGAAGGACAGCAGCAGTGCGGTGCGTCCGGTGGCTTGTCCGCGCAGCCAGATGCGTCGGCCGCGCACCTGGTCAGCGGTGAAGTCGCAGCGTCCGAGCACGTCCCAGTGGTCGCGGACGGTTTCTTCCGGTTCGGGCAGCGGGAAGCCGATGCGGGCGCGGACGGTGGCGCGCAAGGGTGCGGGGAGGGTGTCGCTGCGCTGGTAGCTCACGCAGAGCAGGTGCAGCAGGGCGTATTCGGTGAGGAGACGGTCGGGCCAGTCGTCTTCGGAGGCGACGTGGTTGAGGGAGCGGAGTTGGTGGGCGAGACGGCCCGCTTGCGCGTCGACGAGGCGTGCGGCCATGCCGTCGCGCTGGGTGGAGTCGCGGCGGTTGGTGGCGAGCCCGGCACTGACCTGGTCGATGAGCCAGGTGTCGAGTTCAACGACCCCGTCGGCGACGCGTTGTTCGCGTTGCCGGGCGCGGCGGGCCACAGCGTCCGGGTCGGTGCTGGTCTTCGTGGTTTTCTGGGGTGCGGGTTTAGCCGCTGCTGCCCTGGCGGCACGCTGGTTCAGCCACTCGTCCAGCCAGTCGGGGCCGGTGTCTTCAGCGGCAACGTCTTCCGTCCAGAGGACGAGAAGCGCGAGCACGTGTTTGCAGGGGATTTTGCGGCTGGGGCAACTGCACCGGTAGGCGGGGGTGCCCGGTCCGATTAGGTGTACGGCGACCTGGTAGTGCTTGGCTCCGCTGCCTTTGCATTCGCCCCATACGGCTGTGGCGCCGCCGGGGGCGTCAGTGTCTGGCCCGGCGGGACGCCAGCCGAGCCGCGGCCACGAGTCGGGGTGGGCGATTTTTGTCGCGGCTTTGCGGGACGACACGTCAGGGGCGAGCGCCCACACGTCGTTGGCGGTCCATCGTTCGCTCACGGTAGGCCACCGTAGCGGCGGGGGGTGACAAAACGACCGCAACCGTGGTGAACTGCATCAACGTTCCGGGCGTCTGTGGGAGCTCGGGAGAGGGCTGCGGGTGTCCCCGCCTTCTGGTTGGGGAGCGGCTCGGGGTTGCTCCCCAACCAGAGGATGGCGGGTTAGTTCAGGCGAGCGCGTTCGTAGGGTTTCGGCCAGAGGTTGCCTGCGCGGAGCCGGTCGGCGGCGTGCAGCGGCCAGTGGGGGTCGCGGAGCATGGCGCGACCGAGCAGGACCGCGTCGGCTGATCCGGAGGCGATGATCTCTTCGGCTTGTTCGGGCGCGGTGATCAGACCGACAGCGCCGGTGGGGACGCGGGCTTCGGTTCTGATCTGGCGGGCGAAGGGCACCTGGTAGCCGGGGCGGACCGGGATACGGGCGTCGGGTACCGCGCCGCCGCTGGAGGTGTCGATGAGGTCGACGCCGCGGTCAGCGAGGAGGCGGGCCAGGCGGACCGAGTCGTCGCCGGTCCATCCGCCTTCCACCCAGTCGGTGGCGGAGATGCGGGCGAACAGGGGCCGGTGGGCGGGCCACACTTGGCGGACGGCCTCGGTGATCTCCAACAGCAGCCGGACCCGGTTGTCGAAGCTGCCGCCGTAGCGGTCGGTGCGGTCGTTGACGAGGGGCGAGTAGAACTGGTGGGCCAGGTAGCCGTGGGCGAAGTGGAGTTCGACGACGTCGAAGCCGGCGGTTTCCGCGCGGCGGGCGGCTGCGGCGAAGTGTTCCGGTAGTGCGGCGACTTCGTCGGTGGTGAGCGCCCGGGGCGCGGCGAGACTGCCGAAAGGCTGGTTGGTGGAGCTGACGGTAGGCCAGCCGCCTTCTGTTTCGGGGACGGTGTGTTCGCCTTCCCAGGGCACTGCGGTGGAGGCTTTGCGGCCCGCGTGCGCGAGCTGGATGGCGGGGACAGCACCGTGGGCGCGGAGGAAGTCGGTGATGCGCCGCCAGGCGGAGGCTTGTTCGTCGTTCCACAGTCCCGCGTCGGCGGGGCTGATCCGTCCTTCGGGGACGACGGCCGTGGCTTCGGCGATCACCAGTCCGGCCCCGCCGAGGGCGAATTGGCCGAGGTGGACGAGGTGCCAGTCGTTGGGGACTCCGTTGTGGGCGGAGTACTGGCACATGGGAGAGACCCACACCCGGTTGGGGATGAGGGTGTCGCGCAGTTTCAGTGGTTCGAAGAGGTGGCTCACATTGAGCACGAATCACCGATGGTTTTTTCGCATTCCCGGGTGGGCCGTGACTCTGCTCACAGCAGGATGCCGGGCTGGTTCCAGTCTTGGTGGCGGTGCCGCTCCCCGCTCAGTTTCTCGCAAACACCACACGATTCTCATTTCCTCCCAAACCCGCATACTCCCCCCGGGTCGTGGTAGAGGCTCTCCGACATCAGGTGGCACACGCCGCGGCAGCGGTCCGCGGCACAGCAGCCCACCACCGCGGAGACACGCACAAGGGGAGAGCAATGCAGCACGACGCGTTCATCGGACAAGTGCAGGCGCGGGCTCGACTCGACAGTCGCGGATCAGCGGAAACCGCGACCCGGGCCACTTTGGAGACGCTGGCGGAGCGGATCCCCGCTGACCTTGCCGAGGACCTCGCTGCCCAGTTGCCGCGGGAGATCAGCGAGAACATTCTGCGCATCACGTCCCAGCCCGGGGAAGAACAGGGGCACCGGTTCGACCGGGACGAGTTCATCGCCCGGGTCAAACAGCGCTCGCACACCGACGAGCCGAAGGCTGCGCACATCGCGCGGGTGGTATTCGAGGTCCTCGACGAGGCGACGACCGGCGGCACGATGGAGAAAGTCCGGCAGAGCCTGCCTGAAGACCTGCGTCAACTGGCGTTGGCTGGCAGTAAGGGCTGAGCACCGGCACGGCAGGGCGGTGCCGGGGGTGTGCTGGGGCCGCGGTGCCGCCGCCACGGAGAGGAGAGACATCGTTGATCGCACACCAGGACCTCGTGGACCGTGTCGCCGCCCATGAAGAGATCGCCGACACCGAAGAGGCGCAGCGCGTGGTGCACGCGGTCATCACGTCCCTGTCTCCTCACCTCGCTCCGGAGGCCCGCAAGGACCTGCGGCGGGAGCTCCCGAAATCCCTGTGGGAGGACATGGACCGGGGCCAGGCTGTTTCCCCGCAGCGCTCCGGCACCCTGGCCCAGCAGGTCGGTGAAGAGTTGAACTGTCCGCCGGAGCGGGGACTGCAGTTGGCTCGAGTGGTGGTGTCGGAGCTTTCGCTCGCCTCTCCCATTCTCGGCAGGGAGATCGCAGACTCGCTCCCCGACACGTTCGGCTCCTAACCGGCGGGCCGTGCTGCGTGTGCGGCATTGGGGGTGCGTGGTCTGGGCAGGAGAGCACAGCCGTGGTCCCCGATGCAGCAGCGGCCAGGCGTGCCTTGCGAGGAGAACGGCTGCCGGGACCGGCCTCTGCTCGGGCGGACCGGGGCGGCGACGCCCGGAATCCTGGTGGCTGAGGGGAAGGAGGATCGGGCGGTTGCCGTGGCGGCACAGGGCAGGGGGACTGCTGCCGCCGAGAAGAAACCCACGCTAAGGAGGCACCATGGTGCTGCTCCACGACACTGACGAGGTCCGCAGGGCACTGTTCGACCTCGACTATCCCGCTGCCAAGGAGGCGGTGGTCGCGTGCGCGGAACGCAACCGAGCCGCACCTGAAGTGGTGAAGGCGCTGCGGGCCCTGCCCCTGGGCGAGTATGCCAACGAGGCGGAGGTACTGCGGTCGATTCCGCTGGATCCTGCTGCGCCGCGGCAGCGGACCCCGGCGGAGCGCAACGAGCAGGCCCGGAAAACACGGCACGGCCATCCGGGTGTGGCCGAGCACATGCACGAGGTCTCCCCTCCCCCGATCGAGGAGGAGCTCGGGGAGACGTGGGGACGCTGACCCGGAGGCACGGCCGGGGCGGCACGCTGCGGCCGCCCCGACGCTCCGCGGATCACACGGTGGCGAGCATTCGGCGGCCCATCTCGTGGGTGAAGCGCTCCAGTTTGCCTGCGGTCTCTTCTTCTTGCAGAAGGTTGGTTTCCAGCAGTTGGATGCAGGTGGTCTCCCCCATGAGCATGGCTTTGCCAACAAGTCCCCGGTAGGCGGCGATCTCATAGTGTTCGACCTTGAGGGCCCCGCCGAGCGCGAACATCGTCAGCACTTGCGGTGACGGGTTCATTCCGGCGAACTCTCGGAACTCTTGGCGCAGCGCTTCGATCGCCGCGCAGGGGACTCGCTGCGGTGTCGCACCGATCGCCCGGAAACACTGCTCGAGGTTGGCGATCTGCTGCTGGGTTTCCTGCTGGTGGTGGCGGAGCATGTCGGCGACGTTCTCGTCGGCGACCATACCGGACATCTCGTCGAGCATGTCGGCGATCACCGCCTCACCGGTGCGCATGGCCGACATTTCGTGGACGAACAGGTCTCTCGGGGTTTCCAGTTTCATCGCTGCTCCTTGTCGGATACGTTGCGGCGGCTGCGCGGCTACCCCCGCCCGGCAGCACCTCACCCCTTTTTGTGCGTGCTTTGCGGTTTCTTGAGCGGAATGTCCCACCGCAGTCTTGAGGACCGGGAAGCCGTTTCTGCCCGCGCATGCACCGGGAAGCAGCAAGGACTGCCTATGCGACGAGGGCGTCCACCAAGCGGTGGAGTTCGTCTGCGGTGACTCCGCGGCTCTGGAGGTAACCGTGGGCTCCGCCGTACTCGGCGGCGAGCCGGTCAAGGAAGATCTCCATGGTTTCGGGGAAGGCGCTGAAGGTCTCCTCCGGCATGGCGGCCAGCCGCTGCTGGTAGGCGGGGACCGTGCTGAGCTGGGCGTGGAGTGCATCGAGATGGTCGGCGGTCCGCGCGTAGTCGGCCACGATGTCGTCGCGGTCTGCTCCCGCTGCGGCGAGGATGAGCGCCACCGCGGCCCCGGTGCGGTCTTTGCCTGCAGCGCAGTGCACGAGGACGGGCAGGTTCCGGTGCTCTCCTAGCAGGCGCACGATGCGCGCGAACGTGTCCCCAGAGTGCTCCAGGTAGCCCAGGTAGTGGGCGGCGATGGCGGCACTGCTCGTAGGCTGGGCCTTCGCCATCCGGCGTGCCGCATACAGCGGCAGGTGTGCTGTGGCCATGCCGGTTTCCGCGAGCGCCGGGCTGGCGGCTTCGCGGGCCTCGCGTCGGCCGCGCAGGTCGACTCGGGTGCGCACCCCGAGACCGTGGGCGAGCTGGCGGGCTTCGTCAACGGTGAGGAACTGGGGGGTGGCACTGCGGTAGAGCCGTCCCATGCGAATCCTGCCGCCGTCCGTGGTGCGGACTCCACCCACGTCGCGGAAGTTCATCAGGGCCGTGAAGACGGGGGAAGCGGGGGGTTCACTGATCTGAGTCACTCCGCCATCTTCGCTTACGCCCCAATACGGGACAATCGGCGGTCCTACCGGTGTGGGCGAGAAGTCTCGGCCGCATTGCCGACCGCGTTCCTTCCTGCGGGCAGTGGGGTCACGCCAGCACGTCGCGCGCTCTCGCGAGATGGTCGGGCTCGTCACCATGGCGGGGTGGCCGATGCACGGGGGGCCGGCTGTCTGCTCTCGACAGGATCACGCTGCTGTGCGGAAGGACGATGACGGGGTGCTTCGCGCGGCGCTGCCGCACGCATGCCTGCGCTAGTGCCGGGGGACCATGGGGGCGCGGTGCGGGCCCTGGAGTTTACTGAAGCCCTCGTTTCTTTCCCCTCTGCAACGGAGTGGCCACAATCCCCTCCACGCATGGCGTCCGCTATCACCGGAAATATCCCGCAATACCCGGCGCAACCCACCCCACAAAGCAATTACATAATGAAAAAATCTATTTACCTTCTGTGATAAACATGAGGTTGTGGGCCCGCATTGGAGTCAGGTCAGACTTGGTGCAAAAATCCTCAGCGCCACCCTCACGTTCCTTGCCGGTCTCGCTCTCGCCGGACACGAGGCCGAGCTCTGGCAGTTCTCTCCCCGCGAGGAATTCCGACTCGCCTCGGTCAGCATCACCTTGCTCTTCTTGAGCTTGACCGCCTCAGCGATCCACCAGTGGCGTTCAGAAAAGTCTGAAGTCACCCTCCGCAACATCCGCCAGGGAGTCACCTACTCCCTGCACGCCCTCCTGTTCCGCATCCAAGACGAAACCGGGATCGACGTGCGGGACCTGGGCGCCACCGTGCATCTGCGGGTCCGCACCGGCATATGGCCGTTCCACCACGAACAACTCGTCCCGCTAGCGTGGGCACGGTTCCGAGCCACCAGTGTCTCCGGTATCACCTGGCGGCCCGGGGTCGGCGTCATCGGCCGCTGTGTAACCTTGGGCCGCCTGCTCATCGTGGATGTCGCCGCCCTCGACCGGCAACTGGAGAGCCTCACCGAAGCGGAATGGCACGAACTTGCCCAACGCGAACAGCAAGAACCCCCCGAACAGTCCCGGACACTCGGGATGAGTTACCGTGAATGGCAGCGGGCTCGGGGCAAGTTCAGCGTCATCCTTGCCACCCCACTGATCGGGCGGAGCTCCACCAGGTCGGAGATCCTGGGGTGCGTGTCGATTGATGTCATGACCCCCGATCCCAGCACCGACAGCTACGAGCTGCTGTCCGAGGAAGCCGTCCAATACGCCGTCAGCGCCGCGGCACGCGAGATCAGCAACGTGTTAGCCGCTTTCCTCTGACTCCTCGGACACAGCGGGGACGGAGTGGCAGACCGTGAACGACCGCAGCAGACCGACGCCCCGCATCCTGGTCGCCCAGCCGATGTGGACTGCCGAGTCAGCCAAACTCTTCACCGCGGAAATGGAACGGCTCGGCGCCCCGTCAGCACACGCCGCGGTCTGCTACTTCGACGCCCGCGCAGAGATCCGCAACGACTCTCTGCTGCGCCGCCTGTTCACGCGGCGCCGCCGCTGACACCACCGTCCACACAGCCCCGCCCCGGCCTCGCCAGAAACACCCAGACGGCTCTATCCGCACCCACAGCAAGGACACGGTGCCTGACGGGAGCCCGCCAGGCACCGCAGAAGACATAATCATCCCCTCTCCCGCTGGGGCCTGCCCCTTCCGAGAGGAGCCCGGCAGCATCAGTGCGCGCGACGCATCGTGACAATGCCCACCCACAGGCCGAGCACGGCCGTGACGACCGCCGACAGCGCGCCCCACGCAACCACCGACGTGTCCCACACCCCGTTGAACAAGGCGCGTTCCGCGTTGACCACGTAGGTCAGCGGGTTGAGCAGGGACATGGTACGCAACCATCCAGGACCGCCCTCGACCGGCAGCATGATGCCGGCCAGCAGCACCAGCGGGAACAGCACCGTCTGCTGAACCCCCCAGAACAGCCAGTGCCGGTCCTTGGACACCAGCGCCAGCGCATAGGAGAGAGCACCCACACCGACACTGAACACACTGATGATCAACAGGCCGCCGAGCGCCCCCACCACGTGGGGACGGAACCCGAATGGGATAGTCGCGGCAAGAATGATCACCGTCTGGGCGAGCACCGGCACGATCTCTTTCAACGCCCGCCCCACGATCAGCGACGAACGGCGCAGCGGCGAGACCAGCATGCGCTCGTGCGAACCGAGCTGGATCTCAAACAGCAGGTTCGCTCCGGTCGACATCGTGGCAAACAGGCACGACATCACGATGATGCCGGGCACAAACCACTGCAGGGTCGACTCGCCCGACAGCCCTTCAGGCAGCAGAGGAGCGAACAGGGCGAGGAAAACCAGCGGCTGCACCAGGCTGAAGACCACCGTGAACGGGTCACGCAGCACAGGCCGGAGTTCACGGACGAAAACGGTGATAGTGTCAGTGAGAGGCGTGGTGGGAATGGTCATGCCGGGACCTCCTGGGTAGCGGCAGGCTCCGAAGCAGCGGCGTCGCGGAGGCTGCGGCCCGTCAAGTTGAGGAACACGTCGTCGAGCGTAGGCCGGGCGATCTCCACCGCAGCGACCGGCAGGTCGGCTTCTTCGAGCTCCCGCAGCAGGGCGGGTGCGAGCCGGGAGCCGCCGTCAACCTCCAGCACCACGCGGACACCGTCGTGGGTACCCCGCGCGCTTTCCGCCCGGGCCATGAGATGGCCAAAAGCCCGCTTGGCGTCGTCGGCCCGGTCGAACGTGAGCGTGATGCGGTCGCCCGCGTATTCGGCTTTCAACCGTTCCGGGGTGTCATCGGCGATGATCGTGCCGTGGTCGATCACCACCACACGTTCCGCGAGTTGGTCGGCCTCGTCCAGGTAGTGGGTGGTGAACACGATCGTAGTGTCGTGCCGGGAACGCAGTTCACGGATGTGTTCATGCAGGTTGGCCCGGTTTTGCGGGTCTAGCCCGGTGGACGGTTCGTCGAGGAACAGCAGTGGCGGCGTGTGCATCAGCCCCAGGGCGATGTCCAGCCGGCGTTTCTGGCCTCCCGACAGGGAGGAGGAACGCCGGTCGGCGACATTGCTCAAGTCGAGGGAGGCGATGAGTTCCTCGGCGCGGCGGCGGGCCTGGTCCGTACTCATCCCGTAGGCGCGCCCCTGGCTGATGAGTTCGTCTCGACCGCGCTGGTTGTACCCCGATCCGGTGCCTTGGCCGACGTAGCCGATACGGGAGCGCACTTGGCGCGGTTGGGTGCGGATGTCGGCTCCCGCGACTTGGGCGGTGCCTGAGGTGGGGAGGAGAAGCGTGGTGAGCATCCGCAGGGTGGTGGACTTTCCGGCCCCGTTGGGGCCTAGGATCGCTACCATCTCCCCTGCTTCAACGTTCAGGTCGATGCCGCGGACCGCTTCCACCGTCCGTTTCCGGGTGGTGAAGTGTTTGGTCAACGCACTAGCGTGGATCATTGTCTCATTCACGACAAACCACTCTAAAGGTTATTGCGGTCATCGCGCGTCCGTAATATGCGGCATGCTGAAACCATGGCTAATACGAGCACGCGAATGCTGCGCTTGCTATCCCTGCTGCAGACTCAACGGTATTGGTCCGGTAGGGAACTCGCAGAGCAACTAGGGGTGAGTGAACGTACCCTGCGCCGTGACGTAGACCGGTTGCGGGAACTGGGATACCCGGTCGAGGCAACACGAGGAGTGGCCGGCGGCTACCAACTGCGGTCGGGTACGGCCCTCCCCCCGCTGCTCCTCGACGACGAGGAAGCCGTCGCCATCGCCGTGAGCCTGTGCACGGCCGCGCAGAGCACGGTGACCGGCGTCGAAGAAACAGCGGTGCGAGCCCTCGCGAAGGTCGTCCAGGTGATGCCGCCCCGGCTGAGCAAGCGAGTGGAAGCGCTGCGCCCCTTCACCCTGCCCGCCCTTCGCAGCAACGCACCAGCGGTCAACGCGGTCATCCTCACGGTGCTCGCGCAGACCTGCCGGGACACCGAGATCCTGCGCTTCACCCGCCTTGCCCGCGACGGCACACGGTCCTTGAAACTGGTGGAACCCCACCACCTGGTGTCGCTGTGGCACCGCTGGTACCTGATCGCCTGGGATGTGGGCCGGGGAGACTGGCGCACGTTCCGGGTCGACCGCATCACGGATCCGGAGGCGACAGGGGCACGGTTCATCCCCCGCGAGATTCCCGGCGGTGATCCGGCGGAATTCGTGCGAAAGCACAGCCGGGAGCTGCCCCCGCAGTACCGGGTGGTGGTCGAAGTGGCTGCAGCCGCCGACACCGTCCGGCGGGCTGTGGGTTCGTGGGGAACAGTGGAGGAACTGGACGGCGACCGGTGCCGGCTCACCTTGCACACGGACTTCTTCGACTGGCCGGCCATGCTCCTCGCCTCCCTCGACGCAGACTTCACCGTGGTGGACCCGCCCGAATTCCGCGACTACCTGCAGGCCTGTGCGGGACGGTTCCTGCGCGCCGCCGAGTCGGCTGGACCGCTCCCGTCCGAGTCATGAGCGGCACGGACAGCACGGTGCCGAGCCACCGAGGGCGCGGACCGTCCCGCCTTCGTGCGACAGCACGGAGGACTGTTCGAGGTAGTGGACTCTGGTGTGTTTTTCGGTCGCGATTGTGTGGGCGGTTGCTGGGGGTTGTCTGTAATCTTCACAACCCCCAGCTTTACGTTGTAGATTTTTGATTGGCTGCTGGAGGGCTGCCTGAAGGCGCCGCTCCCTCCCCCAGCTTCGCCGTGTTCCCGAGGTTCTCCCCCGTCGCCCCCCCTGCCTCGCGGCACTTGTTCCTCAAGCTCGACGGCCGCGCAGATGCTGCACTCCAAGGGCAACGAGCCCACACCCCGTCCCCCACGCGGCATTGACCGCGAAGAGCGCAGGGATCGCGAGCGGGTTGGCGACCGGTCCCCGCAACTCCCCCGCCAGAATCGGGGACAGCACCGCGCTCAGCACGAGGGAAGCCAGCGCATACCCCAACCGGTCGCAAGCAGTGTGACGTCCTCCCTTTTTGGAAAGACGGGGATTCCTGCCGTACCGCTTACGCGGCACCAGTGACGGGAACACGGAGACGATCGCGCTGCACTCTGACGTGATGTTCGAGTTTGACCGGGCTGATTTGACGCCGGAAGCCGAAGCCGTGGTGCGGCGGACCGCGGAAACCCTGGAACACAAGTCAACCCTGATCACCCGGCGCGAGATGTTCGCCAAGGTCTGCGCCAGCTTCGAGGCGCGCCTGATCGACGTGGATCTGCTCGCTAAATCCCCGCCGAAGGTCGCGGTGCGACATATCGCCATTACCTGTGGTCGCCTTCATACCTCGCCGCGTCATGCGGTGGCGCACCAACTAGAGATCATCTAGAGGTATATCGAACAGCAACGCTAGCCGCCTCGACCTGAAGACCAGGACTTGCGCTGCAGTCGTTCGAGTCACACACAGCGTGGGTGGGAAGGACCGTGCCGCCCGCAGGTCGACCTACTGTCCAGTACGGAACCCCCTATAGTCGGAGCTGTGACGCCGAACAGTCCCGCGCTGGCCGTGCCCTGGTCTGGCCCCCGTGCCGCCCCTGTGCTCTTGGCCGCGCGGCAGCGCTGCACCGGTGCTGGGGGCGCCTGCGGCGTACCGTGCCGAGGAAGGGGGCACCCGTTGTGCAGGACAGCACCGACGGCCACTGCTGTGGACCGGGGATTGCGGTGCGAGCCTTGGTTGCCTCTCCCCCACTGGCGGGCCGCGAGCCGGACATCCGCGCCCCGGCTCCTTCCCCCACCCTGCCCTGTACCGCGCAGCAGCGCTGGCGGCAATCGGCCACCGCCCCCGAAACTCAGAGAGGGAGTATGACTGCCGATCGCAGCCCTTTTGCCCTGTCCCTGTCCGTCTTCCTGCTTCTTTCGTTTGGCCTGTCGTGGCTGCTTGCGCTCCCGCTGTGGCTCGGCGACGGGCTTGAGGACCCGCTCTTCTACCCCATTGCCGTGGCCATGATGGGTACGCCCGCAATCGCGGCGCTCGTGGTCGTCTTCTTCGTGGAACGCCCACCGCAGCGGGCCCGCTCCCTTGCCCTGTGGCCGCTGACCCCCGCGGGCCGGTTGATCGGCTATCTCGCGCTCGCCTTGGTCGTCCCGATCCTGCTTATCCTGGTCGCACTGCCGGTCGGCGCCCTGCTCGGCGTGTACCCAGCGGACTTTGCCCACCTCTCCGGATTCCAGGAGCTCATCGACGCCGGCGTGGCAGAGCTGGGTATACCCATCCCCGACATTCCGATCGGTGTCCTGCTCGCCTTCCAATTCGTGAACGTCATCATCGGCGCGTTCCTCAACCTCATTCCGGCACTGGGTGAAGAGCTGGGCTGGCGGGGCTGGCTGCTGCCGCGCCTGTACCGGTTCGGTGCCGCACCTGCCCTGCTGATCAGCGGCATCATCTGGGGTCTGTGGCATGCGCCGGTGATCTTGCTCGGCTACAACTACCCGGATGCGCCCGGTTGGCTGGGCCTGCTCATGATGGTGGGAATGTGCGTCATCATCGGCGCTGTCTTCGGCTGGCTGCGCATGCGGTCCGCCTCCGTGTGGCCCGCAGCGCTCGCGCACTCCTCCTTCAATGCCGCGGCCGGATTCCACCTGGTGTTCGCCCAGGCCGGGCAGACAGTCAACACCGTGCACGCCTCCATCCTCGGGTGGAGCGGGTGGATCGTCCCCATCCTGCTCGTTGCGGTGCTGTGGGCTACCGGCCAGTTCCGGCCCGCTCCGGTGGAACCGGAGCGCCCTGAACCTCACAAGGAGCTCGAATAGCCTGGGCGGGCGGTGCCCTCCTCCAGGGCACCGCTCCGCTCTCCTACCGCGACGACAGCGCCGTTCCGGAGCCCAGGAAGTGCCCCGGAGCGGCGCTGTCGTGGTTGGGCCTGGGGCTTCCCTCCCCAGACGTCCCGCTCGCCTGGCCCACGGCGAGGCCGGACGAGCAGAGGTGGTGTCACCGGCGGCTCACAGGGAAGCGAGCAGTTCCCGGCAGACCATCTCGCAGCGGCGGCATGCTTCGGCACACACCCGACAGTGCTCGTGGTGGTCAGCGTGGCGGGCGCACTCGTCCGCACACACTTTGCAGGCTTCGGCGCAGGCCTCCAGGATCGCGCGGGTGAGGTTAGCGTCGTAACCGGTGTGCCGGGACAGCACCCGCCCAGTGGTTTCGCAGATATCAGCGCAGTCCAGATCAGTGCGGATGCACTTGGTGAGTTCCGCAACCCTGTCCTCGCTCAGGCAGGCGTCTGCGCATGCGGTGCACGCCTGAGCGCATTCGAAGCACGCTTCGATGCATGCCCGCAGTTTCTCCTGGTCGACTCCGCCCAGACTCTGCGGATAGGTCTCCAGCATCTGTCCCGCGACACTCATCGTGTTCTCCTTCCCGGGTGTACTGCGGCCTGTGCTGGTCCGGGCTTCGGCCAGACCGGACCGTGACCCATCCGCTATCCGCCTGGGACGGAGCCTAACCTGGTGATCTTTCCCGAGGCGGCCTAGGATTCCTCGGTTTTTGGTCCCCCGGTGGGAAGGCCGATGAGGAGCGCGGTCAGCCAGAGGACGATGGCCGCGGTGAAGCCCACGGCGAGGCGCGCGGTTTCTGCGTGCCCGCTCAGCAGCAGCGCGATCCCTGCGGCCCCGATCGCGCAGAGCAGCAGCCCGGCCCACAGGTACACCGCGCGCCGGAAAACAGCGGCGAGCGGGAGGAAGTGGAGTCCTACGAGAGCGCAGATGATTCCGGAGGCCAGCTCGGTCTGGTCCAGGAAGACGAGGACAGCCCCGGCCGCGATGCTCACCACAATCTGGCTTGCCGCGATGAGAATGAACCAGCGCCGCTGTTTTCGAGGGGTGGCTACAACCGATGTTTCGAAGATCCCCCCGCGGGTCCCCATCACGACGACGATGAAAGTAGCCAGAATCGATCCGCCGAGGGCGATCAGCAGCGATGCCGTGTCGGCCAACATGGAACTGGCACTCATCGCCGCGAAAAATCCGAGCAGGGCCATGAGAACCACACCTCGCGGCTGTGCGCGGTTCTCCGGAACCGATGAAGTAACGGGAGGTGAATCCATATCGCCCCTTCTTCCCCAACAATTTCCCGGAAAACCACTATCTCTTACTGTTGACCCTGTTTCGTCACTCGCTGTCACAGAAGTTCGCTGCTCTTCGTTTTTGTACGGTATCTCTGGCCACTTTCGGCCAACCTTTGTTGGCGAAAAACCGAAAAGAACGCTCTTCGGAGAATGGTGTTCTAGGGGTTGGGCGTGCTCTTCCCCGCAGGCGAACGGCGGCTTTTCCTTTGACTGGTTCTTCGCTTTGAGGCGTTTCCGCGGCTGGTGTGGGCTGCGCGGAACAGTTCTGCCCCGCAGTCACTTGCCCCTTGTCCGGCGGTGCGATGCTGCGGCCGCCGCCCCCGGTCTGGCGGGACGGTGTGTGCCGGGTCTCCCCTGCCATCAGGGGCGCGGGGTGCTAGGGCCTGGGCGGACTGTGGACTGCTGTGCTCTGCGGCAGTCAGCGCAGCCCGAAGATGGGCCGCTCCCGCTCACCGGTGAGGGAATCGGCGATGTCTTCGAAGACGACGAGGGCCCCGGGGACGGGAAGTACTCGCACCTGGGAGATCCCGGTGGCGGGGAGCATCCCCTCGAGTTCCAAGGTCAGCGGTTCGGTTTTGCTGTCCCACGCCGTCACGTCCACGTCGTATCCGCCTCCGGTCGCCGCGTCCTTGCTGAGGTGCACCATGACGGCGGCGTCAGCGAGATCCACCCACGAGGTTCCTGCGAGCACATGCGGATAGGGGGCGCCACTGGCGGCGCTCTGCACAAGCTGGCCGTCCAGGGAGCGGCGCTCGTGCACCAGCCGCCCGCCGTCTTCTGTGTCGATCCGTACCACGGAGACCGTGTCCGCGGTGAAATGTGCGCTGTGGCCGTGTTCGGTGAGGTCCAGGTCGTCGACCAGGATCTCGCCGGTGGCCCGGTCGACCACCAGGTAGCGGATGTCGGACCCCCATTTCTCCACGGCGACGACCGAGCCGTCGGAGGTGACCGGGTGGAGGTGGGAGCGGTAGCCGGTGTGGTGGTAGCTGATCTCCGGGTTAGGGCCGACCGGGCCTTCCCCCGGATATTCGGTGCGCCACAGCTCCTGGCCGGTGGCCGCGTCGAACGCGGTCAAGCGGCTCGTTCCTCCCCGCAGTTCGGTCCGTCCGCCGAGCACCCCGTCCTCCCAGTCGGTAGCGAGTCTGGTGGGGGCGCCCAATTCGTCGTGGCAGTCCTGGGAGACCACGACAGCGTCGGGGAAGGCGCGGATCCAGGTCCGCGGCCGCCGGTCGACCAGGCAGTGAGGGTCGAGCGGCGCGGTCCAGCGCTGGGCGTCGGTGTCGAGGGCGCGGGCGGTGAGCTGCCAGCCGTCGTCGCCGTGGTCCAGCAGGATCCGCGCATCCTTGGTGAGAAGGTCGATAGGGGCGATGCCTCCGATCCGACTGATCCGGCGCCGCTGTTCGGCGTCCCGCCCCAGGTTCATCGGAGTGCTGCTGCGGACCTGGCCAGTGGCGGCGTCCAAGGTGAGCAGCGTGTCCCGGTATCCCCGGTGGTCGTAGACGGTGAAGAAGAGGACGACGGTGCGGCCGTCAGGGGTGACGTTGGCGGTCACCTCTGAGCCCAGTCGGCGGTAGTGCCACGTCTCCTTTCCGGTGACGGTGTCCAGGGCGATCACCCCGTCGCCGACGTCGACGACCGCGCCGGCGGCAGTGGCCAGCACGCGGTGAGTGCGTGCCCCGTGCGGCGGGTGCCAGCGCCAGGCCACCCGTTCCACGGTGGTGGGGACGGGGCGTGCCTCTGCTGCGGTGGCGGTGGTGTGCGAGACGAGGGCGTCCGCGGCGGCCGCCCACACCCCGGTGGCCAGGAGCAACGCTGTTGCGGTGCCGCACGCCAGTCCAGTCAGGGGCATTCCCAGTGAGCGGGGCCGGTGGTTGCGGCCGCACACCGCCATGATCGTCGCGCCCCCGGTCATGGCCACCAGCCCGGTCCATCCCACCACCGACCAGGGGGTGCTGCCGGGGCCGGGGGTGGTGAGGCCGAACAGCCACCGCGGGGTCTCTACCAGGGCCATGAGCGCGGTCACGCCGACGAGGACCCAGCACAGGAGTACCGGGCGCCGCGAGGCCGCGTTCTGGTGCTCTTCCGGGACGCGTTCGAAGAGTTGCAACAGGGTCAGCCAGCCGAGGAGTCCGGCCAGCGCCCAGAAGAAGACGCGGATGATGGGGAGAAGGTCCGGGCCTTCGCCGCTGTCTCCGAAGAGCAGAGGGCTGACCAGGCCGACCAGGGCGCCCACCGTTAACAATCCCATGCCGACCCAGGTGAGGAAACGGCGGAGGGTATGGGAGAGGTGTAGCGGTACAGGGGGCATGGTCGTGGTTCGGCTCCTCGGCGGATATTCAGTGGTGCGGCGACGAGGGCTGCCGGGGGTGTGCCTCCATCGTCGACGAACCGACGAATTCCCGCCAATGGAACCGAACACGGATGGCGGAGTCCTCGTGGCCAGTTGGGTGGTCCCGCCACGGCGCTAGGAGGCCGCAGGTCGAAACCCCGCACCGTTTCCCGGGTGCATCGGCCACCGCGGTCATCGGTTCAGACGGAAGGCTTCGGCAGTCATCTTTCCCACCGTTTCTCCTATTGAAGGAAGTTTACGAGGATTTTGTCTCTGCGACTACCGTTGCGGGGAACTCTTTGCACTATTTCCGGGGGTGCGGCGAGTCTTCGCAGAGCCGCGGCTTCCGTATTCTCGCGTGAATTCCTGGAAAACAGTCCCGGCACCGGATCTGATGTCGTTTCCGGTGCGGGGCAGCACGGTGGGCCTGGGATGCACCCAGGCCCACGGCCACTTTTCGTCACCTGCGTGCCCGGAAGGCGGCGCGGCGACGGGGGTTAGAAGCGTTCGCGGCGTACGACGGTGCGGCGTCCTTTAATCGTGCTTTTCTTCAGTGCCGCGATCACACCGTCGGCAGTGGATTCGGGCACTTCCACCAGGGAGAAGCGGTCAGCGATTTCGATCGCGCCGATGTCCCGTCCGCTCAATGCGGTCTCCCCGGCGATCGCTCCCACAAGGTCTTGGGGGCGGACCCGGGCGTTGCGTCCAATGCCGACGAAGAGGCGGGTCATGCCGTCGGAGGGGCCTCGGCCGCGCCGTTCACCGCGGCCCGGTCCGCCGCGCCGTCCACGGCGTTCGCGGCGTTCGCTCCGCTCGGGGCGGAGCACCGGTTCGGGGATCTCCTCCTCTTCGGTGACGGCGCCGCTGGCTTCATGCGCCAGTTTCACCGCGGCCAGCGCGATCTCCATGATGTCGAACTCTTCGGCGAGCGACTCCACGACCACGCGGAACGCCTCGCGGTCGTCGTCCTCCTCCTTCAGAGCTTCGTGGAGCGCAGCACGGGTCAGTTCGACGCGGCGGGCCCGCAGGTCCGCGACGGTGGGGAGCTTCTCGACGCTGATCGGGCCGCTCGTGCTGCGCTGAATGGTTTTGAGCATCCGGTGTTCCCGCGGCTCGACGAGGGTGATCGCGACGCCTTCTCGGCCGGCCCGCCCCACGCGGCCGATGCGGTGCACGTAGGTTTCGGTTGCCGACGGCACATTGTAGTTGACCACGTGGGTGAGGTGTTCGATGTCGAGTCCGCGGGCGGCGACGTCCGTGGCGATGAGGAGGTCGGCGGTTCCTCCGCGGAGGCGCGCCATGACCCGGTCGCGCTGTTCCTGGCTCATGCCGCCGTGGAGCGCTTCAGCGCGGTATCCCCGAGCGTTGAGCGTCTCGGTGAGCTGGTCGACTTCCTCACGGGTGCGGCAGAACACGAGGGCCGCGGTGGGGGATTCCATGTCGAGGACGCGTCCCAGGGCCGCGGGTTTGTAGGGGCGGGCCACGATGTAGGCGTTCTGCCGGACTTTCGGCTCTTCTCCGGGTGCGGGAGAAGTGCGGGCGATGCGTACGCGCACCGGGTCGGTGAGGTGGCGTCGGGCGATGCCTTCGATGCGGTCGGGCATGGTTGCCGAGAACAGCACTGTCTGGCGGTTCTCCGGCACTTCTTCGATGATCGCCTCGATGTCTTCGGCGAAGCCCATGTCGAGCATCTCGTCGGCTTCGTCCAAGACGACCGTGCGCACCGTGTCCAGGACGAGGGTGCCGCGGCCGATGTGGTCGAGGGCCCGTCCCGGGGTGGCGACGACGACGTCGACACCGCGTTCCAGGGCCCGCAACTGGCGGCCGATGGGCTGGCCGCCGTAGATGGGGAGGATGCGTGCCTTCAGGTGGCGGCCGTAGCGGTGGAGTGCTTCCGATACTTGCAAGGCCAGTTCCCGGGTGGGCACCAGGATGAGCGCCGAGGGAGTGTCCCCGCGGTCGCTGTCCGGCAGCCGGTGCAGGATCGGCAGGGAGAAGGCTGCGGTCTTCCCCGTACCGGTTGCGGCCTGGCCGAGCAGGTCACGGCCTTCCAACAGCGAGGGGATCGCCTCGCGTTGGATGGCCGTGGGCTCCTCGTAGCCGACCTCGGCGAGGGCATCGAGCAGTTCCGGCCGGAGGCCAAGGTCGGCGAAACTGAACTGTTCTGTAATGGTCTTCTCCGTCAATTGCGGCTCCTCGTCGCTGAACACACACGCACGGGACTGGCCGACTGCGTCGGCGTCTCCCCGCGCTCACAACGGCCCCTTACCGTGCGCGATCTATCCCTCGTTCAGCACGGTCAGCAGCCGCTCACCCGTGGCGCGCGGAAGAACCGGGGATCAGGGACATCCGCGTCCGCCGTGGGGTGAGACGCGGAGAAGACCGCTCAATCAAGAAGCCGCTGTAGGTTTACCATTCTCCGCGTTGGAGGGCGGAGTCATGGGCCTACCGGCTCGGGTTCTCCTTCCAGATCGCGCCTGTGCGGCTTCGGCCGCTCCACTGAGCATGGCCGAGACGATCCACTCGTAAACGGTGACCCACGCCGAGCCTACTGAGGGAGCCCACTCAAGAGAGATGTCGCGGGCCGCCTCGATCAGCGCGTGTCCGACGCAGCGGTACTCCTCCAGTCCCAGTCCCCATCGGACGTAGTGGTACTCACCGAGCTTACGTAGGGTATCCCAAGTCTTTTCGGGTTCGTCGAGATGGTTGACGACTTCGACGAGGACGCGGGCCATCCGGACGTGCTGTTCCCCCATGTCCTCGGGGAACAGGTCGCGGCAGCTGGGCAGCAGCCGGAACAGGTGGTGGTAGAAGCGGTCAGCCAGGACTTCTGGCTGGTCCAAGAGGTCGGCGCAGAGGGCCTGGACGAGGCTGACCGTCCGGAGGTCGGGGCGCGGCAGCTCTCGGGTCACCGCAATAGCCATAACGTTTTCCTCCCCTTTTCTCCTATCCCCCAGAAATATCTTTTTGTCTCCCAGCAAATTTTCCAGGCAGCACAAATAGTTCCGGAAAATAAAACAGGATGTCGAATACCATCAAAAAATAGGAACGACAAACCTCTTGGAGACCTAGTCCTTGCTGGTGGGACAGGCTCTGACAGCTACTTTAGACCGTCGTTCACCGTGCTTTAATCCGGGGCACCCTTCGCGGACAGGAGGGTTTTTTCACACCGAAATTCCATGGTCTTTTTGCGGGACTTTGGACTCTAGTGCTCCCGCCTTGCTATCCGCTCTCTTTTCGGTGTTTCCGATACGCTGTGGAGCCTGTTCGATACTCAACAGGAAGATTTGCCAGAAAAGAGAAGAGTTTCCCCTGTTGTCCCTTCGGTTTTTTGTGAGGGAAGTCACGGGGGCCGAGCTGTGCACTCTTATGATCCGGAGTCAGCGTCTCGGTACTCCCCGCGCCTGAGGACGCTCCTGGGGGTACGTGCCGCGTGTGTCGTCTGTGCGGCCGTCCGGCGCTCCAAAGGGAATGCGGTGGTGCCGTGCCAGGCATGCCTGGCACGGCACCACCGCAGTGTTGAGGGTTAGGAAGGGGAGTCGTCCGCGGGCGGTGAGGTGTCCTGCTTGCGGGGGCGGCCCCGGCGGGGGATCGCTTTGACTCCCTGAGGCATACGGCCCGCGTCGATGAGCGCCCGACGTAAAAGAAACTCGATCTGCGCGTTCGTGCTGCGCAGCTCGTCACTAGCCCATTTGGCAAGCGCGTCATACACCGCCGGGTCGAGCCGGAGCAGAATTTTCTTACGCTCGCTTGCCACCGAACCAACCTCTACGAGTACAGCGTTCCTGTGTTGACGACCGGCTGGGTGGGACGGTCGCCGCACAGCACGACGAGCAGGTTGCTGACCATTGCGGCCCTGCGCTCCTCGTCGAGGTCCACCACACCCTGCTCAGCCAGCCGGTTGAGCGCCAGTTCCACCATGCCGACCGCGCTCTCCACGATCTGCTGGCGTGCTGCGATGACCGCCCCCGCCTGCTGGCGCTGCAACATCGCCTGGGCGATCTCCGGCGCGTACGCGAGGTGGGTAAGACGGGACTCGATGATGCGCACCCCCGCCGAGGCTACGCGTTCGGCGAGTTCCGCAGAGAGCTTCTCGGTGATCTCATCGGCATTGTCCCGCAGGGACAGGCGGTCAGTGCCCTCGTGGTTGTCGTAGGGGTAGTTGTTGGCGATGTGCCGGACGGCCGCCTCGGTCTGCGTGCTGACGAACTGGACAAAGTCGTCGACTTCGAAGACGGCGCGAGCGGTGTCCTCGACCTGCCAGACCACGACAGCGGCGATCTCGATGGGGCTTCCGTCCGCGTCGTTGACTTTCATGACGGCGGTCTCGTGGTTGCGGATCCGGGTGGACACCGGCTTGCGGGTCGTCAGCGGGTTGACCCAGCGCAGCCCGTCAATGCGGAGCGTACCGATGTAGCGGCCGAAGAGCTGCACGACACGTGCCTGGTTGGGGTCGATCATGGTCAACCCGCACAGGAGGAAGAGACCGGCGAGGAACAGCAGCGCGCCCACCACGATCAGCGCGACCGCGCTCACATCAGCCGCGTCCAGCGTGTTGATCCGCACCACTCCGCCGATGACCCCGCCTGCCCCGGCCAGCATCATGACCAGGGAGAAGATGAGGACCGGTATGCCGGATGCGCCTTCGATCAGGCGCTCTTCCACTTGAGTTTCCAGGTTCTCCACCGCCACCGCGGCTTCCCGAGCCATCCATCAGCTCCTCTCACTATCAGACTGATGACTCAAGTCTAGCATTGTGATATCACTTTTTTAAACTCGTTCGGAGGAAAGGGACAAGCGCGGTGATCCACGTACACAACCTCACCAAGCGCTATGGCGCCACCACTGTCGTCGACGGCCTCACCTTCACCGTCGCCCCCGGGAGGGTCACCGGCTTCCTCGGCCCCAACGGCGCCGGGAAGAGCACCACGATGCGGATGATCCTCGGCCTGACCTCACCCACCTCTGGCACGGCCACGATCAACGGCCGCCGCTACCGCACTCTTCCTGCGCCCCTGCGCGAGGTGGGCGCGCTCCTCGACCCCGAAGCAGCCCACCCCGGGCGCACTGCCCGCGCCCACCTGCTGTGGCAGGCCCGCGGCGCCGGACTGCCCCGCCGCCGCGTCGACGAAGTCCTCGAACTGGTCGGCCTGGCCGCTGTCGCCCACCAGCGCATCGGCAGTTTCTCCCTGGGCATGCGCCAGCGCCTCGGCATTGCCTCCGCCCTCCTCGGCGATCCCGCCGTGCTGCTGTTCGACGAACCCGTCAACGGCCTCGACCCCGAGGGCATCCGATGGTTCCGCGGCCTGCTGAGCCAACTAGCCGCCGAAGGCCGCACGGTGCTGGTCTCCAGCCACCTCATGCACGAGATCCAAACCGTCGCAGACCACGTGATCGTCATCGGCCGCGGCCGGCTGCTCGCCGACATGAGCATGGCTGAGCTAGCCGCCCGCTACACCGGCGGCATCCGGGTGGTCGCCTCGGACACCACCCCTCTGACCGCGGCACTCGTCTCCGCGGGTGCCGAAGTCCGCTCCGCGGACGGCGCCCTCCTCGTCAGCGGGCTGGAAGCCGCGCACGTCGGGGAGATCGCGCTGCGCTGCGGCATCGCATTGCGGGAACTCACCCCCCAGCACACCAGCCTGGAAGAGGTCTTCATGGAACTCACTGCCGCCGCCACACCCCACCGTTCCGGCAGCATCCCCGCCTCGGAAAGGAGCCAGGCATGACCGCATCCGCCACTGCTGTTTCCAGCCCTGCCCGTCCCCCGGCCTCCCCTGGCCTAGGGGCAGCTGTGCTCGCCGAGTGGACCAAGCTCACCTCGGTGCGCGCCACCTACGTCTGCCTCGCGGTCACACTGCTGCTCGGCGTCGGCTTGAGCTCCCTCGCCGCGTTGGGTATCGGCGCAGCCGGTACCGAAGCCCTTCCTCCCGGAGTGGACCCGGTCGAGCAGGCTGCCGCGCTCGCCCACGTCGGCCCAGTGTTCGGGGTGATCCCGCTCGTCGTCCTCGCCGCCCAGTTCTCGGCCCGGGAGTACCCCAGCCAGCTCAGGCTCACCTTCGCCGTCCACCCGCGCCGCGGACGTGTCCTGCTCGCCAAGACCGTGGTCCTCGTCGGCACCGTCCTCGCCGTGGGGGCGGTGACCGTGGCGGCTGCTTTCGCTGCCTCGCAGGCCATCCTCGAATCCTTCGCCATGCCCACGGTCAGCCTTGCCGAGCAGTGGCGCACCACGCTGGCCTTGGGGGTGACCCTGCCGGTCTTCCCCCTGCTCGCCTTGGGCCTGGGGACCATGCTGCGCAGTGTGGCGGGCACAACCGCCGCCGTCCTGGCGGCACTGCTGCTCCCCCCGATGGTCAGCACGCTGCTTCCCGACTCGGTGCAGCGGCACGTGCTCCGCTACCTGCCGACCGGCGCCTGGGACAACGTGGTGGGCGCCACCGCAGCAGAATCCCCGCTCCACATGGACCCGTGGGCGGCGCTCGCGGTCCTCACGGGCTGGCTCGCCCTCTGCTGGGGTGCGGCCTTGCGGACGCTGCACCGCACCGACGTCTGACTACTCCGGCGGCGGTCCCGGGCACGCACCGCCGCCGGAGTCACTCGTCCCCGGGACCGATCCCATAGGCGCGGAGCGTGTCACGCGCCTGCGCCACCTGCTGCGGGGTCAACAGCAGCGGGGGTTCTGCGGCCCCCGCTGCCCGCTCCCCCGTATCGACCGTGCCGTCCTGGTGCATCGCGGCAAACCGCACCGGGTAGGAGGCGTTGCGGAACTGCAGGTTCTGGCCTTCGTCGGAGAGCACGAATTCCACCCACAACCGGGCCGCTGCCGGGTGCGGGGCCTCCTGGTTGACCGCCTGGCAGACCAGTCCGCCGACCGTGGGTGAGGGGACGACCACCTCCCATTCGCGCACGCCACGCAGATCTGCTGCCCGCTGCAGGTTGGCGTGCTCCCAGTCGATGACCGCGGTGGTCGCCCCGGAGGCCAAATCAGCGCGGCGGGGAGTGCCCCACCGGAGCTGACCGGCCCGGTCCAGTTCGTCGAGCAGCGCCGCGCCAGGGGCGAGGTCTGCGGGCCCACCCCCGGCTGCGAGTGCGGTCAACACCACTCCGAGCAGGGCAGCCTCTTCCTTTTGGGGGTCGCCGGCCAAGGCCACTTCCCCCTGTCCTTCCCCCAGGTCGGACACGGTTCGGAGGGCTTGTCCGGTGTCGGCGGCGAACCCGAGCGACAAGCGGGCAGCCGCCCCGCCGACATACCGGGCTTTCGGATCCCTGCTGTCGGCTGGGACCTCCTCCCAGGTGCGCACCCGGTATTCCGCAAAATGCTCGGCGGCATGGGCCGCTGCCGTGTCCTGCCCCACCATGAAGACGTCGGGGGCGCGGTCGGTTCCCGCATAGCGGACCGCGGCCGCGATCTGCTCCTCGTCTGAAGCGTGCGGGGCGGCCACGTTGACGCGGATGTTGTATGCGGTTTCGAAAGCAGAGATCAGCTCGCGGTGATCCGCCTCCGGCGAAGCTGCAGCGACGATGTTGAGCTCTCCTTCAGCCTGCGCTGCGGTGATGAGCTCCGCCATTCCGCCCAGGTCCGCGGCTGTGGTGGCGGCCGCTGCCGCCCCGTACTCCGAGCCGTCCACGGGCGGCGGCTCGGGCCCGCATCCCACGACGCATAGCAGGACACTCAACGCGGCAGCGCACACCACCCCTGCCGGGGTGGAACGCTCTCCCGTGGCCCGCATACCCCCTCCCTGGTTGCGCGCCTTGCGCGGTGTCCGTGCGGCTCTCTCACCCCCAGTGCCTCTTCCTTACCCAAGCCTGCACTAACGAGCACGGCTTGGTGACAACTTGACGGTAACTCTGGCGGAACAGCCAGAACACCAACTATTTTTCCGCGGCAACATGTCCAACAGAGAGTCCGCGACCCAGATCACTGTATGTAGTGCTCTGTGTCTCAAATTGGGCTTGCCTAATTCCACCGATCGCGGTTAGCTCAAAGACCCAGACGGACTCTCCGTTTCCCGGGCGGACAGGACCGCACCTCCCGTCTGCCCACCACAGAGCTATCCCCCCGTCCGCACTCAGAGCGAGTCCATGACCAAAGAGCAGCGCCGTCCCTTCCTCCGCTGGTTGCGCCATCTGTCCGCGGAGCAGCGCGGAACGATCCGTGTGCGACTCCTCGCGTTAGCCCTCATTCCGAGCACCGCTCTGCTGATCCTCTGGATCGGTGCCACCGTCACACCAGTGGGCACCCTGCTCTCTATCAACCGAAGCACCACGTTCCTGGAGCAGGCAGGCCTTCCCGCCCTGGACGTCATCTCCGCCTTGCAAGCGGAGCGCCAGGCCGCGATGGAGCACCTGGCCCAGTCAGAGAAGAACCGCAAGGGCTCGTTGACGTCCACACTCCGCGAGGACCGGGCCGCCACGGACGCGGCCATCGAGAACTTCCGCACCGGAATCGAGGACGCCGGTCTCACCAGCTTCCCGGAGGAGACCCGCGAGCGTATCGAACGCTTCCTGGACACGCTGGAGGTGCTTCCCATGCACCGGGAAGTCCTAGACACCTCCTCCCCGGTGCGAGAAGGCGCGGCCTCCACCTACAACGAGGCCATCGAAGCCGGCCTGCAGCTGTGGGACATTCAGGAGAAACTAGTCGCCGAGGAACAGGCGCACCAGATGCGCAGCCTCGCCGCACTGCTCCGTGCTGACGAGCTGCTCTCCCAGGAAGACGGAATGCTGTCCTACAGCAATCTCGCCGGGATGTTCAACACCGCCGACCATATCGACTTCGCTGCCGCGGTCGGCGCCCAGCGCTACCTGTACGAGCAGATCGCCCCTGAACTCTCTGGGCAAGAGCGGATCGGATACGACAAGGTCATCGGAAGCGCAGAGTTCCGCACCATCCAAGCGCTGGAAAACGAGGTGATCCGGGCGGGCGCTATTTCGGGCGACCCTCCGATCGACATCGAGCAGTGGAGCGCTGCCTGGTCGAAGCTGGACGAGTCCTTGAGTGAGGTGACGGACAGCCAGATCGAGGCGCTGACTGAGCAGGCCCGGTCCGAAGCGCTGCAGCTCACCGCCCTCCTCACCCTGTTCAGCGTGGCCACCCTGGCCGTGGTGGTGGCGTCCGTGTTCTTCAGCACGCGGACCGTCACCTGGCTCAACCGCCGGCTTGGCACGCTCCGCGAAGCCACTCTGGACTACGCGCACCGCCGCCTGCCGGAGATCACTGCCCGGCTGCGCGCCGGAGAAAAAGTGGACGTGGCCACCGACGCTCCCCCCATCCCGGTGGACATCAACGACGAGCTCGGCCAGGTCACCGAGGCGTTCAACACGGCCCAACGCGCGGCCGTGGAGTCAGCCACCCAGGAGGCGAAGCTGCGTGAAGGTGTGCGCAACATCTTCCGCAACATCGCGCGGCGCGCCCAGACGCTGGTCCACCGCCAGCTCAGCCTCCTGGACTCGCTGGAACAGGCCGAAACCGACCCGAAGGTGCTGGAGTCGCTGTTCCGTATCGACCACCTGAGCACCCAGATGCGGCGCAACGCGGAGAACCTGATGCTGCTCACCGACGACCGCCCGTCCCGCAAGGCAGGCGAACCGCTGTCGCTGGCCCAGGCCGTGCGCGCCGCCTCCAGCGAGATCGAGGACTACTCGCGGATCAAGCTGCTGCCGATGCCCATGGTGCACATCAAAGGCTCGGTCGCCAACGACAGTGTGCGGATGCTGGCGGAGCTGCTGGAGAACGCCACCTCGTTCTCCCCGCCCAGTACTGTGGTGACCGTGCGTGGTGAGGCCCTGCCTCACGGCAGCTACGCTTTGGAGATCGAAGACCGCGGCTTGGGCATGCTCCCTGAGGCGTACCAGCAGGCCAACGAGCTGCTCAGCGGCAATTCCCAGCGGTTCAACCTCGCGGACATGCGGGAGGACTCCCAACTGGGGCTTATCGTGGTGGCCACCATCGCTCAGCGACACAACCTCAAGGTGACCTTGCGTCCCTCCCCCTACAACGGGACCCAGGCGATCATTGTGTTCCCGCCCGAGGCCATCGACACGACTCTGACCGCCCCACGCGCGGTCGCAGCCAAGCCAGCGCCGGCCCCCGCGGAGCTGGAGGCGCCTTCCGCGGCGGTCTCCGCCACTCCCGCACCGGCCGCCCCCGCACCTCCTCCTTCGGTGCCTTCCACTCCCAGCGCACCTGAGCCGGCGCTGGCATCCTCCCAGCCCACCGAGCCTGGATCTCCGCTCCCAGCTGCCGCGTCGGGGGACACGGCCGACACGTACAAGGGCTTGCCGCGCCGGAGACGGTCCCAGCGACGTTCCCAGCAAGCACCGCAGGCGCCCGCACCGTCCATCTCCCGGCCCGTCAACCCTGACCGATCGCTGGAGGAAATCCGGCAGATGATGAGTGCCTTCCAGCGAGGCACCCGGAGTGGACGCGCCGAAGGCAACACTGATTACCCCACCAGGGAGACACGATGACCGAGCAGACAACTTCCACGCCCCGTTCCACCTCCTCTGAACTGAACTGGCTGCTGAGCGACCTGGTTTCCCGCACTGAGGGAGCCCGCGAGGCGGTACTGCTGTCCGCAGACGGCTTGCTGCTGTCGGCTTCCGACGGCATGGATCGGGAACGCGCCGAGCGGATCAGCGCGATCGCTTCGGGCTTCTCCAGCCTGGCCCGAGGTGCGAGCAAGCAGTTGGGCGCGGCAGAGGTCCGGCAGACCGTTGTGGAGATGGACAATGTTTTCCTGTTCGTCCTCTCCGCCGGGCACGGCGCCTGCCTGGCCTTGGTGGCCGACTCCTCCTGCGATGTCGGGTTGGTCGCCTATGAGATCAACCGACTGGTGCGCCAGGTCGGTCCGCACCTGTCCACGCTGCCGCGCAACCGTCGTCCCATGCAAGGTCGGTCCGCTGAAGGGCTGTGAGCGCCATGTCCAGCTCTCCTGACGACAGCGGCCGCCTTATTCGGCCGTATTCCTTGACTCGCGGACGCACCCGCCCTTCGCGTTCGGACTTCGCGATGACCTCCCAGGTGGTGGCGGTGCCGCAGGTGGGTCAGCCCGCCGAGCTGGAACCGGAGCACCACGCGATCCTGGAGGTGTGCGCCGCACCCGTCTCAGTAGCTGAGCTGGCCTCACGTACCAAACTGCCGCTTGGTGTGCTGCGTATCCTGCTGTCCGACCTGCTTGATGGCGGATACGTCATGGTGCACGAATCGCAGTGGCAGCGTAGGCGACCGGATGTCCATACTCTGCGAACGGTCCTCGACCGCATCCGTGCGCTGTGAAAGGAGACTTCTGCATGTCCGACAGTGTCGGGCCCGTTCCCGACGCGCTGAAGATCCTGGTCGCCGGCGGGTTCGGCGCTGGGAAAACCACCCTGGTGTCCGCGCTCAGCGAGGTGGAGTCGCTCCACACCGAGGAGGTGATGACCGCTGAAAGCGTGGGCGTGGACGATCTGGACGGGGTGGAGTCCAAGACGACGACGACCGTGGCGCTGGACTTCGGTCGTATCACCTTGGACGAGCGCACCGTGATCTACATGTTCGGCACCCCCGGCCAGAAGCGTTTCTCGTTCATGTGGGAGGAGTTGGCCGAGGGGGCGCTCGGCGCCATTGTGCTGGCTGACACCCGACGTTTGGAGGACTGCTTCGACACCATCGACTTCTTCGAGCAGCGCGACATTCCGTTTGTCGTGGCGGTGAACTGCTTCAACGGGGTGCGCACCCACATGCCCGCTGATGTGCGTATCGCCCTGGACGTGGAACCGCACGTTCCGGTTCTGTTGTGCGATGCACGGGAACGGGAATCGGTCAAGCGGGTCATGGTGGAGCTCGTTTCCCACGTGCTGGAGCTGGAACTGTCCCGAGCGTGAGTGGGGGCGGCGCGGCCGCCACGACAGTGGTGGCACTGTTCGGGGAGCCGCGCCGCGAGGATCTCTCTTTTCTGCTTGCTGCTCGTCACCGGTCCAGCGGCGGTCAGTCACAACCGCAGACCCCGGTGATGGGCCCTTCTTCGTAGCGCTGTCGAGCGGTATGGACGAGTGCCGCTTCCACGATCGGGTAGATCTCGAAGTCCCGGTCCATCCGTAGCGCGGTGAGTACCCGTTGGGCTGCTGCCGAGGGTTCGGCCAGCACCATGTGACGCCCCTCCCATGTCAGTACCCGGCAGCACTCGTAGAGCGCACGCACGCCGCTGAGGTCGATGAACTGGACTTTGGACAGGTCAACGATCAGACACTGGCACTCGGACCGGTCGGTGGCGTGCAGCAGTGCCGCGCACAGTTGAGTGGCGTTGGCAATGTCGATCTCACCGCGCACGGTGAATACGACCGCCTCACCACACGGAAAAGACTCCTGGGTGTGTCCGGACACGCCGCCGCGTCCTCCCTTGTAACAACGTATTCCCTCCCCCCGTGCCCCATGATCGTATCTGGCTGGAGGACGGTGCACAGGAAGAAGCACGAAACTGAAGGAATATGTGCGGCTTTCACACACTCGAGCACAGAATTTTGTCTGTTTCGTCCGCTATCTTGCGTTTCTGCGGCGTCTTCCTGCCCGGAGAATTCTGCATTAACGCTCTTCAGAGGTGGTTTTCGGTCCTGTTATTCGGAGGACAAGGATCGCCCCTTCGAGGCTTTGCTCACCTATTGCGCCATGGTTACTCGCGGAATGGCGCATTACCTGCGGACCGTTTCAGTAACGGGAGAGCACAGCAGGGCAAGGGGAGGATTGCGGAACGGACCAGTCCCTTATCTCGCATCCGGAAAGTCTTTGCCGGGGCCGGCAGCTCCGGGCTGCGGGAGCCCGCCTGGGGTTCGTGGCCAGGGGAAGGGGCAGCGCGGCTGCCGCCGCTCTCTTCAGCCGTGTTCTCCTGCAAACGGCGCCCTTGTCCCGGTGCGGCGCGTAGGGTCGCCGCACCGGGACAAGGGCGGGCCTCATAGCCAGCCTCGGCGTTTGAAGATCGCGTACAGGGCGACGCTGACCGCCACCATCAGGCCGATCGCCATCGGGTAGCCGTACTTCCAGTGGGTTTCCGGCATCACGTCGAAATTCATGCCGTAGATACCGCCGACCACGGTAGGAGCGAACAGGATAGCCGCCCAGGAGGAGATCTTCTTCACTTCCTCACTTTGGGCGTAACTGGCTTCGGTGAGGTGTTTCATCTCCTCGTTCTGGGCCTGGCTGACCAGGGTGGCGTTGACCGCGAGAATGGAGTTGAGCAGTTGACGGAAACCGTCGACCCGTTCCGCGACCGTGGTGGCGTGGTCGGCGACGTCACGCAAGTAGCGCTGGAGTTCTTCGCTGGTGCCGTACTTGTCGAATCCGGCTTCCAGGTCGGAGAGGATGCCCAGCAGAGGGCGGGCCGCCCGCTGGAATTCGATGACTTCGCGGGACAGTTCGTAGATGCGCCGGGACACCCGGGGGTCCCGGTTGAACACCTGGGTTTCGATTTCGTCGATGTCGTTCTGCAGTCCGGCAATGACCGGTGCATAGCCGTCGACGACCGCGTCCATCACCGCGTACAGCACCGCTTCGGGGCCCAGCTTCAACAGGTCAGGGTCGTCTTCGAGACGGCGGCGTACCGCGGACAGGTCGGGGGCCTGACCGTGGCGCACGGTGATGACGAAGTCGGTGCCGACGAACAGGTAGATCTCCCCGAAGCTCACCTCTTCGGTGGTGTCGAGGTAGCGGGCTGCCCGTAGCACGACGAACAGGGTGTCGCCGTAGCGTTCGAGCTTGGGCCGCTGGTGGGCGACGATGGCGTCTTCGACGGCGAGCTCGTGCAGACCGAACTGGTCGGCAAGAGCGAGCAGTTGGGCTTCGGAGGGCTGGTGCAGTCCCAGCCAGGCCATCGCTCCTGGCTGCTGGGCGACCTGGTCGCGCAGCCGGGCCAGTTCGACTTCGCAGGGTTGGCGGCGGCCGTCGATGTAGATCGCGGCGTCGACGACGCTGGCTTCGACTGGCGGGGTGGTCGCTTCGTGGTCCCTTCGAGGGTCCATGACGTATTCGGGCGTGTCGGTGTGCGCTTTGCTTACCGAGGCAACGGGACGCAGGCTGGGCAGCCACGAACGCATACGACGTTGCGACATGGGAGCTCCCGGATGAGTTCGACGGTTCGGGATAACCGGTGGGGTGCGTCTCCACCGCAGCAAACGGGACGCACGCCACAAAGAGAGAGTTGGAGAAAAGGGCTAGGGAACTAGTGCCGTGCCCTGCGACGCCCTCCGGAGACGGGGGCGGATATCACAGCGGAAGTCTGTGTGGGCTGGAGAGAACCAGCGCGGAACGTGAGAAATGGGGCACCGCACTAGTTGGTACTAGGAGGTTGGCTCATGGTTGGCCTCACCTCCTACAGTCCACGGCCGACGGCCTCGAGTCTCGCTATGCCCAACCTTAATACGGCCCCTGTGGTAATGGGAGCTGCGCGGATTCGCTTCCGTGAGGGATGGTCCGCAGCAGCGTGCGGGACAGCGGCCCGGCGCCGCGGCGTGATCGTCAGTGGCGGGCAGTAGGGTGCCGGGGGCCGCGCTGCGCGACGTTTCCGGGACCGGTCCCCGTGCCCACCAGGAAGGATGCGGGCTGTGGCGGGCCGGTGCGCGGCGCGGCGAGCGGGGCCGTGTGCTTCCTCCTCCGGTGGAGGGGTCCGGCCTTTCTGCGCTGCGGTGTGGAATTCGCCACGCCACCCAGCAATGAAGTGATATGCGTCACAATTTTGTTTTGGTGGTTGAGGAGGCCGCTCGCTATGGACGAACCGCTCTTCTCCCCGGGCCGGGTCGAGGTCGCCCCGGGTGCCGTCCACGTTCCCGGATGGCTGGACCTGGAGGAGCAGCGCGCTTTAGTGGACTTGTGCCGCGAGTGGATGCGCGGCCCCGGCGGTATGACCCGGCACCGCACCCGGGGCGGGACCATGAGTGTCGCGATGACCTCGCTGGGCTGGTATTGGCGCCCCTACCGCTATTCGGCGACCCTGCCGGACGGCCGACCGGTGCCCCCGCTGCCCCCGGTGCTGTCCACGCTGGCGTTGCGGGGTCTGGCCGCCGCCTACGGCACGGTCCCTGCCCCGGCTCCCGCCTACGATGTTGCGCTGGTGAACTTCTATGCGGCCACAGCCACGATGGGGATGCACCGGGACACGGACGAACGCACCGATGCCCCGGTGGTTTCGGTGAGCCTGGGGGACACCTGCGTGTTCCGGTTCGGGAACACCGCTACCCGCACCCGCCCGTACACCGACGTGGAGCTGCGCAGCGGCGACCTTTTCGTCTTCGGCGGCCCGTCCCGCTGGGCTTACCACGGCGTGCCGCGTGTCTTCGCTGGCACAGCCAACCCGGCACTCGGATTGGAGTCGGGGCGGATCAACATCACCGTGCGTGCTTCCGGGCTGCCCCCGGCTGAGCGGGGCCCAGCCGGGGCGTCGTCCTCGGAAGCGGTTTGAGGGCTGCTCACCGGCGGAGCAGGTCGCGCACGTTGAGGTAGAGCAGGCTGACGACCGCCAAAGTCATCGGCACGAGGACGGTGATCCGCCAGTTGATGAGGAAGGCCGCGATCACCGCGCCCACGACGCCGAGCGCGAGGGCGAGGAAGGCCGAGCCGATCAGGAAGGTGAGGAAGCGGCGGCGGGCGAGCGCGTCGAAGGCGGCGAACAGCACGACGACGCCGACCGCGGCCAGCAGTGCCAGGCTGCCGCGCAGTACCACCATGACCACGCCCAGCGCGGTGAGCAGCAACGGTGTGCTCATCGCCGCCCACACGTGGAGGAACCGGGTGGTGTGCTGCCGGCCGGAGGCGTACGGCAGGTGGGGGGAGCGGAGGTGGGCCTGCGGCGGGGGTTCGAGGACGTCGCCGTTGGCCAGTGCGGCGCGGTGCATTTCCCGCTCGTCCACGAGGTGGGTGCGTTCCCGGTAGCGGGCGGCGAGGGAGCGTTCCAGTTCGGCGATCCGGGCGCGGTACTCCTTGGCGCGCGCTTTAGCGCTGGCGTGGCGACTCAGCACCATTTCGGCTGCGGCCAGGCGGCGCAGGGCAGCCCGCTCTTCTTCGATCTTGGCGTCGGCTTCGGCGATGCGGGCGTCGAGATCGTCCAGGTGGGCTTGGAGGCTGGCCCGCGTATCCTCGGGGGTCGGCGGGACTTTGTGGAGCCCGACCCACCACAGGGGGTCGGCCCAGGAGCGGCGGACGGTGCCGTCGCGTTCGTATCGGGGGCCGCTGGGAGCGCGTTCGCCGTCGAACCAGTCCCGGGTGTTGCGGCCCCACAGTCCGCGGTAGCCCCGGACCCAGGGAGTGGTGTCGTCGATGAGGACCGGGGTCCAGGTGCGTTCTCCACCGGGGCCGACGCGGACGCCGTCGCCGCGCGCGTAGTCAACGAAGGGCACGCCGATGCCGCGGAGGCGGCTGGAGGAAGGCAGGAAGCGGGCGGTGAAGCGCCGCCAGGCGCGCAGCACTCCCCGGAGGAAGGCGGGGTCGACTTGGATGAGGTAGTCCCCGGGGAGCATCTGGTGGGAGTGGGATCCGGCCCCGACGTAGATGATCGGGTGGTTGCCGTCGCGGTGCAGTTCCGGGTCATCCCAGCGGCGTCGCAGGTCGTCGCCGAGGTATTCGTGAGAGGAGGCGCCCACCCACACGGGGCGGTACTCCCCGTTCTCTTCTTCGACCAGGTAGACGGTGACTTTCTCCCAGTCGGCCTCGTGGTCGTTGACGCCGCCGTAGACCGACCGCCAGTCGTTCATGGCGTAGAAGAACCAGTACTGCAGGACGACGTAACCGCCTTCCCGCACGACACGGCCGTAGTAGGTGGCGGTGGTGCCGGTGTCGATGCGGTCGCGGTAGCGGGTGGCTGCGGCTGCTGCGACCCCGCCGGGGACGGCTCCTCGGATGAGGAGGGAGAGCCGCATCAGCACGTCCACGATCCGGCCGAGGACCCCGACCGCGGCGAGGCGTCCGCTTTTCGGGATGACGGGCCGTTCGCGTCTGCGGAAGCGGCGTGCTTCGGCCCGCAGCGACGATTCTTGGACGAATCGCAGGTGCTGGCGGTAGCCCGGCCATTCGGCGTCGGCGCGGGCGAGCCGGTCGAGGGTGAGTTCCCCGGCGGGGACGACTTCGCGTTCCCCGCCTTCGGGAAGGTCCAGCCACAGACTGCAGCAGCGCACGTAGGCTTCGACGTCCGTGGGGAAGAACAGCTCCCCCCGGGTGAACATCAGCACGGGTTCGTAGGCGCGCAGCAGTTCCAGGTCAGTTTTAGCGCTCATGGTCGCGCCTGACCCTAACGGATGTGTGGGGTGTCCGCGGACGTATCGGGCCTTGACTCCGTGCTCCCCTGCCCGCTACGGGCTGTTTTCGCCTCGGTGGCCTGGTACCGCTGCAGCACACACTGCGGTTACCCGGGCGGCACACCCCGCCCCGCACCGGGATGTAATGATGGTCACACTGTGACGGGGTCGGTGGTGTGGTGTCCGGCGTCGTCGGGAGCAGGGCGGTCCGGGGTGCGGTCTTCCGGCTCCCCGTCGGTGGCGTGCGGGTCTGCGCCTCCGCGTGTGCGTCCGCTGGTGCCTCTGGTGGCGCCCAGCCCGGCGGCGACCACCAGGGCCATGCCCGCCACTTGGAGGGGGACGGGGACCTGGCCGATCAGGAGCAGGCCGATGAGCAGCCCGATGGCGGGGTCGACGGAGACGAGAATGCCGAAGGTGCCGCGGTTCATCCGTTGCAGGCTCACCATCTCCAGCAGGAGGGGCAGCAGGGGGTAGATCAGTGCGAGCCCTAGGGTGGCTGCCACCAGGTGCCGGTCGGCGGCCGCCATCGCCCCCGGCAGACCCAGCGGGGCGGTGACCAGGGCGGACACGGTCATTGCGAGGGTGAGGCCGGGGAGGACGCCCAGCCGGGAGCCGACGGTCTGGGAGAAGACGATGTAGAGCGCCACGCAGACGGCCCCGCCTAGGCCGAAGGCGATGCCGAGCAGGTCGGCTTCCCCGTGCCACGGGCGGGTGAGCAGGAGCACTCCGGCTACGGCGAGGACGATCCACAGCAGGTCGCGGCGGCGGCGCAGGGCGAGCACGGAGACGGTGAGGGGGCCGAGGAACTCGATCGCGGCTGCGGTGCCGAGCGGGATGCGGTCGAGGGCGAGGGAGAACAGGAGGGTCATCCCCGCGCTGACTACGCCGAGGGCGGCGGTAGCGGCGAGATCCGACCAGGTTGCGGCCCGTGCCGCGCGGAGCAGGGGGCGCCCGCCGACGGCGAAGAGGAGGAGCGCAGCCCAGCTCAGCCGCAGCCAGGTGACTTCGAGCGGTCCCGCGATGGCGAACAGGTGCACGGCTCCCGCGCTGCCCATGTGCAGCAGGACCAGGCTGAGGACGGTGAGCAGCGGGGCTGGGACCCTCAGGTGGGCATGCCGAACCAACGAGACAAAAGAGAGGATCATCCCACCACTGTGTCTCCTGTTCTCTGTTTCCGTCCAGGCACCGTTAGTTGATGAATCGTTTCTCTTTAGCGGAAGATCTAGCGTCCACACCCGCGCTTCACCCCCACTCAGCGCAACGGAACGCAACAGAACGTCGTGCAGCGGATTGTGTTGACCTCTGTGCCAGGTTTAGCCGTACTTAAGAGGCGGTAAAAAATTGAGTTGGTGGACATCAACTTTGGTGAGCAGCTACCGGGAGGCGGCTCCGCGCACCGCGCGGACCGACCGACACACCCCTTCGATGTCCACTCGATGGCCGGTCCGCCGCGGGAGGACCCCTTGCGGACCGCAAACCTCTCGGATCCGGAGGTGCCAGCGCCTCGGACGCGGCGCGCACGGCTGTTTCGGCCACGCGACCGCGGGACGGCTGCCCCACCACGATGAGAGAGGAGAATGGTGCTGACCCAGGTTGAGCCATCGGCGACGCGAACGCTGAACCCTTTCCGCCGGACGCGCGCGATCGCCGAGCACACCCTGCGCGAGGCCAAGGACGACGTCACTCATCTGCGACTGCTCTCCCTGTTCCACGCGCTCGCTGCGTGCGAGACCGCGCTCTCCCAAGCTCCCGGCACCCTGCGGGAGAAACTGGACGCCCTCCGCACTGCCGTGGTTGACCTGGTGGGTGAGGACTGGCTCACTTCCCACCCCACCCACCCCGATGTCCGGGCGTTCCGCCGCCTCGATGACACGGCGCTCCTCAGCCGGCTCGACGAGGCGCTGTCGAACCTGTTGCGGGCGCGTTTCTTCCAGCTCGCTGCCTGAGGTCTTTCATCCGTAGAAGAAGGCGTGCGCGGGGTCGAAACATTCCGCCTTGCGCACGCCTTCTTCTACGGTTGAAGGATGGACCTGACACGGCTGAGACTGCTGGTAGAACTGCGGCGGCTGGGGACGATGACGGCGGTCTCCGAGGTCACGGGCATGGGCACCTCGGCGGTGTCCAAGCATTTGGCCGTATTGGAGCGGGAAGCAGGGGTGCGCCTCCTCGTTCCGGACGGCCGTCGGGTCCGGTTGACCCCCGCGGGGCGCCGGCTCGCCGAGCATGCGCGGGACATCCTGGAGCGCGTCGAGGCGGCGCGAGCCGAAATGGCAGGTGAAGGGCCGCCGGTGGGCCGCATCAACCTGGTGACGTTCGTCAGCATGACGGTCCCCGTGATCCTGCCCGCCATGGAGCAGTTGCGCCAGCAGCACCCGGGACTCGAGGTGCGCCTGATCGAGCACGAACCGGACCAGGCGTTGGACCTCCTGCTGAGCGGGGAGGCCGACCTTGGGCTGATCTACGAGTACACGCTGGTCCCCCGCCGCATTCCGGAAGGGCTCACCGTGCACCCGGTGGGGCGGGAACCCTTGTTCCTCGCCGAGCCGACGGCGAGCAACCCGAGCGGGGCGACCATGACGCGGGAGCGGCTGCGTGCCTTGGCCGACGCGTCGTGGATCGCCAACTCGCGCGGAAGCGACGACGACGAGCTTGTGCTCCGGATGTGCGCGGACGCGGGCTTCCGACCGCAGATCCGGCATCGCATCGACACGTTGGAGGCGCTCAGCGCGGTGGTGGCCGCTGGATGGGGGGTGGGGCTCCTGCCGAAGCTGGCTGCGTCCCCGCCCCACCCCGGGGTGGTGCATACCCCGCTGGGCGAGCTGGCGGGAGAGCGCCGCATCTCCCTGGTGGCCCGTACCGGGGCGTGGGCGTGGCGGCCGCTGCACGTCGTCGCCCACGCGATCCACCGGGCTGCCCGCCACGTGCTGGACCCGGTGGCGAGTGGGTTTTCCGAGGGGGCGGCTGCGGACGGGTCAGGCGCTGAGGACGAACCGGCCCGCGGGGACAGTGATCCGGTGCGCGGCTTCCCGCATCGCGGTGAGTAGCGGCTCGGGGTTCGCCCCGCTGCGGGTGACGGCCAGGACGTGGCGGCGCGGACCGTTGCGGACCGGACGCACCACCATGTGGGCGATCGCCATCCCGTGCCAGGCCAGCCGGGGCACCATGGACACGCCCAGTCCTGCGGCGACGAGAGCGAACGCCGCACTGAAGTCGGTGACGATGTGGGTGCTGCGGGGATGGAATCCGGCCTGGTGGCAGGCGGCGGCCACGGTGTCGAACCAGACGGTGCCGGGGGCGGACATGATCCAGTCGGCGTCGTTGAGGTCGGTGGCCAGGTCGAGTTCCATCTTGGTCGCCAGCGGGTGCTCGTAGGGCAGGACCACGTCCAGGGGTTCCACCATCACCGGGTGGAACTGGAACCCGGGGCTTCCGGTCGCGGGCAGATGCGGCGAGGACATGGTGACAGCGATGTCGATCTCGCCGGTGCACAGCAGTTCGGTGCTGTGTTCGGGTTCGGCCTGGATGACAGAGAAGTCCCAACCCGGATGGGTGTGGCGCAGCCGGGCCACGGCGGGGGCGACGAGGTTGGAGATGCCGGTGGCGAAAGCGCCTACCCGCACGGATCCGAGTGATCCTTCGGCGTACCGGGCGAGGTCGGCTTGGGCGCGCTCCAGTTCAGCGAAGATGACCTGAGCGCGTTCCAGCAGGACGCGCCCCGCCCCGGTGAGCACGAATCGGCGGTTACTCCGCTCCACCAGGGGGACTTCGGTTTCCTTGGCCAATGCGGCGAGCTGTTGGGAGACCGCTGAGGGAGTGACCCCCAGCGCTTCCGCGGTCGCCGCCACGGTGTGGTGCTCGGCGAAGGCGCGCAGCACCTGCAACCGCCGGACGTCAATCATGGGCTCATCCTATGAAATTTCCTGCTGGTGGTTTCCGTGCGCCGTGCACGGCGCTCCGCCGGGCGTACCGTGCGCGGTGCACAGTGGCGCACCGCTGCGGTGGTGCACTCCTGCCCCTGCGCGGCGCCGGGCGCCGTCGCAGGCCTGCTCAGCACGGCCACATCCGCATGCTCCTCCGGGAGGATTTGGCCACCACGGGCAGCGAGGGCGAGGCAGGGCGGCCAGCTCGGTAGCTCCGTGGCGACACCGACGACGGTCGCTGCGATAGTGCTCACATCCGGGTAACCCCGCGACTGCCGGAAAGGTTGCACCCCGCCCCGGTCTGCTGGCTGGGCGGGTTTTCCGGCAGACGGCCAGCCGTCTGGGGAGCTCGCGTTTTCCCGCTGAGCAGTGCAGACGTGATCCACTGCACGCCCACCGCAACGTTCCGTTCCTGCGCGGCGACGGAGAGAGCCCGAAGAGATCCCCCTCACACCCAACCATCTGTTAAAAATGACAAAATTTTTCTTTTAGGTACGAGGAGCATCCTTTTCCAAGCCCCGTCGCCACTCTTGCAGAAACAAGCAAGTAGGCTCATAACCAGCGCTCATACAGGCATTGAAAGGGACGATCGCCGCTGCGCGACACGCATCACCCCATCAGGAGCAGGTGAGAAAAAATGCAAACTTCGTTGGACACCAAAACCCGTTCCGGGTTTTCGGGCGTGCTGCGTTTCCGCTACATCGGTCCCTTTGAGGTAGACGAGCTGGCCGAGCTGTGGAAACCCCTCCATCAGCAGCACACGACGATCGCCTCGCACCTGGAGGACCTGCTCGGCACGGTGAGCGCGGAAGAATCGTGGCGTCGCCGCAGCCGGCGGTATGTGGAGTGGCTGTCCGAGCCGGAGACGATCGCCGTGATCGCGGAGAGCGACGGGGTCGACGTCGGCTACGCGATGGTGACCATCCGCGACGAGCACCACGGCTCGTGGGACCGCGGGGACCGGGTCGCGGTCGTCCAGACCCTGGCGGTGCACCCTGACTACTCCTTGGAGTTGGTGGGCAGCGGCCTCCTTGACGAGGTCCGTCGGCAGCTCGCCGAGACCGGTGTGCGGGACCTGGAGCTGCCTGCCGTGTCCGGGAACTCGGCGGCCATCCGCTTCTACGAAAGCCAAGGCTTCCGCCCGTTTGTGACCACGATGGTGTCGCGTATCGGAGTGGGCCCCCACGACTAAACAGCACGCAGTGAGCTGTGTGCGGCGGCCGAAGACCAGGCTGGCTTCGGCCGCCGCGGCCTGTCTACAGGAATCCCAGGAGCACCGCCGGGCTGCTTCCCCGCTGCTCCCCCGCGCCTGGCTGTGCTGCCCGGTGTGGCTGGCCCCCGCAGTCCCCCCGCAGCCGTTAGGCTCGTCGGCGTGGCCGAAACCGACTCCGCCCTGTGTAACTTCCCCGGTTGTACCCGTCCCGTCATGCGCTCCTCCTCCCCGGGACGCCCCCCGCAGTACTGCGACCTTCCCGAACACACGCGGTGGCGTGCCTGGCGGGAGCGGCAGCGCCTCCAGCAGGAGGCGCAGGCCGCACAGGAGCGGCGTGAGCAGACCGTATCCCAGCGACCGGCCGACGGGGCCGCTGCGGCCGCGGCCGCACCCGCCCACGCCGAGGCCGCCCCGGTCACCGCAGCACGGCTGCGCGCCGAAGACCTCCTGACGCGTTTCGCGGTCCAAGCCGAGCAGCTCACCGCAACCTTGCAGGAAGCCACCGCGGCGTTCACCACGATGACGGATCCTGCCGCGGCTGAGGCCCAGGTGGAGGCGGCGCGTATTGCCGCGGCCCGCCAGGTCGCCGACGCGGAAGCGGCCCGCCTGGCCGCCGAGGAGAAGCGGCGGGCAGCAGAGCGGGCCCGTCGCGCCGCGGAAGCCGACGCCCAGCAGGCCCGGGAGGCTGCCGCCTCAGCGATGGCTGCGGCGGGGGCAGCGGAACGCATGGCAGACGAGGCGATAGCCGCACGCGATGCCGCGGTCGCGGAACGTGATGCGGCGCTCGCGGAGGCCCAGTCCTGTGCCGAGGAACGCGACGCTGCCCTCGCCGACCGGGAGGCGGCCCGCATCGAAGCCCGGGAGCAGGTGGCAGCGGCGCGCGCGGAAGCCGAAGCACTCGTCGCCCAGGAGCGCAAGCAGGCCCAGCAGCGTATCGCCGACGTCGAACAGCGAGCCGCGGCCGAGCGGGCGCAGCTCGTGGCCCGGTTGGACCGGTTGCAAGAGCAGTTGACCGAAGCCGTGGCCGCCCGCCAAGCGGCGCAGGAGCACGCCGATCGGGCTGCGGAGCAGGCCCGGCAGGCCGAAGAGCGGGTGGAGCGCCTGTCGGCGGAACTCGCCCGGGTGAGCGCGGAACGCGACCGGCTCACCGACGAAGTCGCGCACATCAGGGACAGCGCCCGCGCCGAACGCGAAGCCTTCACCGCCTCGCTGGCCGAAGCACGCCAGGCCGCCGCGGAACGCCTGGCCGCGTTGGAGGAGGCGCGGACCCAGACCCTGCGGCGCGCCGAACGCGCCGAAGCGCAGCTCGACGAGGCGCTGGCGGAGCTCCGCCGCCTGCGGGCCGCGGTACCGGCCGCGCCCGCGGCCGACGACCCCCACGGGGGGCAGCCAGCACAGCCGTGACCTGTGGCGCTGCTCCCCCGCAGGGCAGGATGCCGCGGCCCGTATGCTGTCGCGGAAGCCGGCCGAGGCCTCCTACGGGGAGGGGACGAGAGCGAAGGCGCGGACCGGCATGGTGCCCATGCCGCGGACTTTCACCGGGACCGCGAAGAACTGGAATCCCTCCTCGGGAAGCTGGTTGAGCAGGCACAAGTGCTCCACCACGGGGATTCCCGCAGCCAGGAGGATCGAATGCGCGGGGCGGGCTCCCCCACTGGCCTCCGAGGTGTCGTCGATGTTGACCGAGTCGATCCCCACCAGGGTGGCTCCGGCATCCACCAGTGCCTTGGCTCCCTCCGCGGTGAGGTAGGGGTGGTCCGGGGAGCCGTAGGTTTCCGTGCGCCAGTACCGGTCCCATCCGGTGCGCAGCAGCACGGCCCGGCCGGCCAGGTCCACTCCGGCGAAAGCCTCGGGGCCGATGGCGCGGCCCGGGGCGTCGATCACCCTCCCCGGCAGCGCGGCGACCTTCTCCAGGGGCAGGTCGGCCAGGTCGGAGCCGTCGCGGTAGCGGTGGGAGGGAGTGTCCAGGTAGGTGCCCGTGTTGCCGACCATCGAGATGCGGCGGATCTCGAATTCTGTGCCTGGGGCGTAGTTCTCGTGAGAGTCCTCGAACGACAAGTGGTCGTCGATGACCGGGCCGGGAAGCCCCGGATAGGTGGTCATACCAGCCACGATCTGGTGGCTGACATCGATCAGACGCGCCATGGTGTGGATCCTCGTCTCTTCCCGATAGGTCTAGACCACTGTAGCGCGAAGGAACCTCCGGCTTTCCCCGCTGCCCGTGACCGCGCTGTTGCCCCCACCCGGTAAAGTGCCGCCCAAGCCGAGGTCAATCCCCCGCGGCTCTCCGCGGTGGCGCACGTGACAACAGAAGGGGACCGGCCGTGCCGCTGACGCTCTACGATGCCGCGAAAGCCGTTGTAGCCCCGACCACCCGGGCCCTGTGGCCCCTGCACGTGGAGGGCCTGCACCACATTCCCGCGCACGGCCCCGTGATCCTCGCCAGCAACCACTTGTCCAACCTCGACCCGCTCTTCTTGAGCGTGGTCGTGCCACGCCCCGTCGTCTTCATCGCGAAAAAGGAGCTGTTCGCCGAAGGCAACCTGGCCCAGCGGCTCTTCACCCGTGCCCTGCGTGCCGTCGGGCACGTGTCCGTCGACCGCCGCCCCGGGCAGAGCGCCCAGGAGGCAATGGACCGCAGTCTCGCCGTGCTCGCCGAAGGCAGAGTTTTCGGAATTTTCCCTGAGGGGACCCGCTCGCCTGACGGCCGCCTCTACAAGGGGC
Organism: Thermobifida fusca NBRC 14071 = JCM 3263; assembly: GCF_001592045.1. GTDB lineage: Bacteria > Actinomycetota > Actinomycetes > Streptosporangiales > Streptosporangiaceae > Thermobifida > Thermobifida fusca. The sequence goes on from NZ_BCWB01000004.1 coordinate 66,600, forward strand.
AGACCGGGCTGGCGTGGCTGGCGCTGACCTCCGGCGCCCCGGTGGTCCCGGCGGCCCTCGTGGGCACGAACCGTATCCTGCCCGCGGGGCGCCGCATCCCCTCGTTCCGCCGGATCGGGGTGCGGTTCGGGGAGCCGGTGGACCTGTCGCCGTGGGCAGGCCAGGCGGGCCGGGCTCGGGCCCGGCGGGAAGCCACTGATGCGGTGATGGCCGCGATCCAGAAACTCTCCGGACAAGAGCAGGTGCCGCGGTTCGCCGCCTCGGTCAAAGCGGAGCTCGCCCAGCAGCGGGGCCTGGCCGCATAGCCCGGCGCCACTCCCCTGCCCGCGCCCTGCAGTGGGACGGCACGGGGACGGCGGGGCCGCACCCCGCCTGGGCCATGGGTTAATCTCTGCTTGACTGGTGTGGTACTCCGGGTCGTGGCGTGCCCGGGCTCTGACGCGGAAACTCCGGGCGCGGTCCGCACGGTCCCAGGGGACGGCGCCGTGCTCTCTGCTGCGCAGCAGCCGCACCAGTGCGCTCTTCCGCCCCGTATGTCCTTCCCCGCGGGGCCTGCTCCCCATACCGACCCCGATCTTAAGGACACTACTTTTGAGCGTGGACGACGAAGGGATCTTCCGGGAACGTCCCTACCAGCCGCAGCCCCCGCCCCCTGCCCCGGGCAGCGGGCACCGTCCTGCGCCGGGGGGCGCACCCTCACACGGTTTCCCTCACAGCCCGTACCGCCTCCCTAGGGAGACTCCCGCTTCCTGGCACGTTCAGAGCGCCGGGCCCGCTCGCGGGGAGGGACCTCTCCCAGGGAGTGCGCGTCCCGCCCCAGCTCCGCGGCGGTCCCGGCGCGGCCTCCTGTTCTCCGTGCTCGCCGCGGTCCTCGTGGCGGCGCTGCTGGGCGGCGGCGTCTACTGGTACCTGTCCTCCCGCCCGGTCCCCGAAGAGACCGCTGACGCGTATGTGGCGGCCTGGACGTCGGGGGACTACTCCACGCTCGACCAGTGGGCGACCTCCTCGGAGGCGTCCGCGTTCTACACCGGGGTGGCAGAGAACCTGGGAGTGGAGTCGGTCGAGGTGACCACGGGGGAAGCGGTGGTGGACGGGGACACAGCCACTGTTCCCTTTACTGCCACGTTCACCTTGAGCCACAGCGGGACGTGGACCTACGACGGGGAGCTGCCGCTCCAGCGGATCGACGGCCAGTGGAAGGTCGACTTCAGTCCCGCAGTGCTGCACCCGGAGCTGGGTCCCGGCCAGACGTTGGCGCGCACCAACGCGTGGGGGGAGCGCGGCCGGGTGCGGGCCGCCGACGGCACCCCCGTGGACACCTCTGACGTGTCCGGGTCAATCCAGATGATCGTCGGGGAGGTCGGCCCCGCCACCGCTGAGGACGCGGCGGAGCTCGGCCCCGCCTACCAGGAGGGCGACCCGGTGGGGAAGAGCGGCATCCAGCGGTCGCAGCAGGATCGGCTCGCGGGGACGCCGACCACGGTGATCCACGTCGTCGACCAGGGGGCGCCGCCTGAAGGGGAGCCGGAGGATGCGGCGGTGGTCGGCACTATCGAAGGCAGTCCCGGCCAGGACGTCACCCTCTCCATCGACATGGCGGTGCAGCAGGCCGCGGTCGACGCCGTGATCGGACAGCGTAAAGCCACTGCCCTGGTAGCGGTCCGGCCGTCGACGGGGGAAGTGCTGGCCGTGGCGAATGTTCCAGGCGGGTTCAACCGGGCTTTGGAAGGCCAGTACGCTCCTGGCTCCACGTTCAAGATCGTCTCCTACGACGCACTGCTGGACGCCGGGATGGGCATGGACGCCACCCTGGACTGCGCGGAGACCGTCACCGTGGGAGGGTGGCCGTTCAAGAACGCGGGAGACGCCGCCTACGGTGAGCAGAGCGTCACGGAAGCGTTCGCCACCTCCTGCAACACCGCGCTGATCTCCGAGGTGGTCCACCGGTTGGACGGCGGCTCCTTGACTGCCGCGGCCGAACGGTACGGGTTCAACCGCGACCTGAGCCTCGGGGTGCCCGCGTTGACGCCGTCGTTCCCGACCCCGGACAGCGACACCCTGCTGGCTGCCGCGAGCATCGGGCAAGGACAGATCCTGACCTCGCCGCTGCACATGGCGACGATTCCCGCGGCGGTGGCCGACGGGCACTGGCGTCCCCCGGTGCTGGTCACCGACCCGGCCCCGGCGGGCCTTCCCGACCCGGTCCCGGTGCCCGCTGCCGAGCAGCTGCGCACCTTGATGCGTGCGGTCGTCACTGACGGCACCGCTAAGAACGTCGGCTTTTCCGGGGACGTGCACGGGAAGACCGGCACCGCCGAATACGGTGAATACGTGGAAGACGAGGAAATGTCCGCGCACGGCTGGTTCGTCGGTTTCGAAGGCGACGTGGCCTTCGCGGTACTCGTCGAGGACGGTGGTAGCGGGGCGAAAGCCGCCGCTCCGGTGGCCCGGCGCTTCTTGGAAGGGCTGTGACCGGGAGGCACGGCAGGCCGGCACCG
>NZ_BCWB01000005.1 GCF_001592045.1 Thermobifida fusca NBRC 14071 = JCM 3263
TCACGGGCCTGCTTCCCGGTTACCGGACGCGCATCTGCATCACCATCCCGTTGGGGCGCGGCGACGGCGCATCCTCCCCGCTGGGCTGCGGGCCGGGGATCGCGAGGAACAGGACGACGAGCAGCCCTGCCACCACGGACGCGATCGCCGCGCAGATCGCCCACGGCTTCCACGTCTCCGCGATCTCTTCTGATGAGAAGCGGTCGCCCCCGTCGAAAGAGGCCAGTGCCTCAGCGAGCTCCGGATCGTCGGTACTGAGCTGGTGTTCGATCTCCGCCAGGATGCGTCTCTCGTTCTCCCGCAACGACATGGCGCCCTCCTTCACCGACTGGGGACCAGCACCGGTGCGCGTCTGCGCGTGTGTGCGGTGTTACCCAGTTTCTTATCCGTTCGGCGACGGGGCGATACCAGGCCTAGGCCGCCCAGACCTAACTGAAAGGTTGGTCTTCGCTCACCTCGGGTTCACGACCACCCCCGCGGAGGGGACACTTTCCACGCGGAACGCGTCCACCGCTGTCACGTGGTAGCGCACTGCTTCATTTCCCGGTGCCGGATCGCGGTAGGTGTGCTGGTCGCCGCCGAGCACCGCGACCAGGTGCTTGGCGTCGGCGAGGGCGCACGCGTCCGTGTCTGCGGGCACCCGGTAGACCGCGTACCACCGGTGGTCTGCGTCGCCTTCCCACCGCAAGGTCACCCCGTCTTCACCGGTGTCGGCGACGAGGTCGCGCACCGGGGCGGGCTGTCCTGACGCGCCGCTCGCGACGGGGGGCAGCGCAGGGCGCGCATAGTGGTTGGCAGCCACCTGCTCTATGGCTGTGCGGGCCCGGCCGTTGAGGTCCTTCATCGAAAAATAGATGTCGCCGGTGATCTCCGGGTGCTGCGTGTTGAAGTCGAGCTGTTTTGCGAGGGCGTCCGCACCTTTCCAGCCGTCCTCCCCCACCCGGTAGGCGGCCTGGCCGATGTACAAGTCCACTCCCGTGCCCGCCACTTCCTCGGCCCACCACGGCGCGAGGACCGCGTAGTCAGCGGCGGCGAACCCTTGCGGCCAGTACAGTTGCGGGACCACGTAGTCGATCCAGCCTTCGCGGATCCACGTGCGGGTGTCGGCGTGCAGCGCGTCGTACGACTGCAGGCCGCTGGTGGCCGACCCGGAAGGGTCGCTGCTGCGGTTGCGCCAGATCCCGAACGGGCTCACCCCGAACCGCACCCACGGTTTGATGTCGTGGACGCGTTCGTGCACCTGCCGGATGAGCTGGTTGACGTTGTCGCGCCGCCACGCGTCCCGGTCGGGGAAACCGTCGCCGTGGGCCTGCCAACTGGCGTCGTCGTCGAACGTCTCCCCTGAGGCAGGGTACGGGTAGAAGTAGTCGTCGAAATGCACCCCGTCGACGTCGTAGCGTTCCACGACATCCGCGACCACGTCGACCACCCATTCGCGGACTTCGGGGTTGCCGGGGTCGAGGTAGCCCTGGTCGTCGTAGACGATCATCCACTCCGGGTTGCGGCGCACTGGATGGTCGTCGGCAAGGTGCTCCAGGTCGGCTTCCCGCCACCCCACCCGGTAGGGGTTGAACCAGGCGTGCAGTTCCAGGCCGCGTGTGTGGGCTTCTGCGACCGCGAATTCCAGCGGATCGTAGCCGGGGTCGCCGCCCTGGGTGCCGGTCAGGTAGCGGGCCCACGGTTCCTTGTCTGAGGCGTAGACCGCGTCCGCTGTGGGGCGAATGTGGAAGAACACCGCGTTCAACCCGAGTTCGACAGCGCGGTCCAGAAAAGCGGTGAGCTCCTCCTGCTGCTGTTGGGGGCTCAGCCCGGGCTCGGAAGGCCAGTCGATGTTGCGGACGGTGGTGAGCCATACGCCGCGCATCTGCCGTTTCGGATAGGCCGGGTCTGTTGCGCAGTCCTCGGGGATCGGCGTGAGCTCTGCCGCGGCACTCGGTGCGGGAGATGCGGCGGCGTCGCCTGTTTCAGTGGTCGGAGTAGTCACGCGGGGGACGGCCCCCTCGGGGACTGGTCCGCATGCGGCCGTCATAGACAGCAGCATCACGGCAGCAGTGGCACGGGTCAACCATCCCATGGGGTGTTCTCCACGACACGTTTCGGTAGAAGAGGGGTAAACGTTGGCAAGCCTAGACGGCTTTCGCCCCCTCCCATGCCGGGACAGCCGGGCGAGGCAGCGGGGCGGCGTCGGCCGGAGAGGGCGGCAGCATAGACTCCATCCTCGTGATTTCTCCGACCTCCGGTGCACGTGTGACCGCACGCACCGTTGCCTTGCGTGACCAGCGCGCTCTGCTCGACCTGCTGCCTCCCGCCGCACCGCTGGCGTGGGTTCGGCGGGGTGAGGGACTGGTGGCGTGGGGAGTCGCGGCGCGCTTGGAACTGCCCGCCGAGCCGGAGCGGTCCGGCATTCAACGGTTCACGGCGGCAGATGAATGGCTTGAATCGCTGTTCTCGACGATCGTGGTGGACGACGACGTGGGGGTGCCGGGTAGCGGACCTGTGGTGTTCGGCTCGTTCACGTTCGACGGCCGCGACGCCGGATCCACGCTCATCCTGCCGCGAGTCGTCGTGGGACGGCGGGACGGGCAGACGTGGCTCACCGTGGTGGGTGACGAAGCCGACCCGCTGCCGGCCGTGCCGCCACCCCGCCCGGTGGGGGCACTGCGGTGGCGGCCGGGCACGCTCAGCGAAGCAGAGTGGTGCGCAGTGGTGAGCCAGGCCGTGGACCGCATCCACACCACCGGGCTAGCGAAAGTGGTCCTGGCGCGCGACCTTGTCGCGGAAGCGGACCATCCCATTGATGTCCGCACCCCGCTGCAGCGGCTGGCCGCCGACTATCCGGACTGCTACGTCTACTCGGTGGTGGGACTGACCGGGGCTACCCCGGAACTGTTGCTGCGCCGTACCGGCACCCGCCTGGAGTCGCTGGTGCTGGCGGGGACCGCGCCGCGGGGGGCCACCGCGGACGACGACGCTGTGCTCGCGAAAACGCTGCTCACTTCCGCGAAAGATGTCGAAGAGCACGCCTATGCGGTGGAGTCGCTGCGCGAGTCGCTGGCCCCGTTCTGCACGGAACTGGACGTGCCCCGCCACCCCGAACTGCTGCGTCTTGCCAACGTGCAGCATTTGGCCACCCCGGTGCGGGCCGTACTCCCCGCAAAGACGGCGACCCTGCCAGTGCTGGCGGCCCTGCATCCCACTGCCGCGGTGGGCGGCACCCCGACCCGGGTAGCGATGGACGTCATCGGCGAATTGGAAGGAATGCGCCGCGACCGCTACGCCGGGCCGGTGGGGTGGATTGATGCGCGCGGCGACGGGGAGTGGGGGATCGCGCTGCGCTGCGCTCAGATCACCGGGCCGCGGGCCCGCCTCTTCGCTGGGGCAGGGATCGTCGCCGACTCTGACCCGCAGGCGGAGCTCGCGGAAACCGTGGCGAAGTTCCGCGCGGTGCGCGCCGCCCTCACCGGACGGTAACGCTGCGAGGCGCCCCGCAGCGGGGCGCCTCGGGCTCAACCAGCCGAGGAGACGCGCACGACAGCGACGGGCACGACGGCGTGGTTCAGGACTTGCTGGCTGACCGAGCCGAGCAGCAGCCCGGTGAACCCGCCGCGGCCCCGCGACCCGACGACGATCAGGTCGGCGTCGGCGCCTTCGTCCAGCAGCGCTGCCGCGGGATGCTTCTCGGGGGTTTCTACACGGACCGGGACCCGCTGGGTGAGCGGGGTCCGGGCTTCATCCACGGTGCGGAGCAGCCATTCGCGGGCCCGAGCGACCTGCTGCTCCCGGTCGACTGCCACGTCGGCCTGCAGCACGGTGAACGGGTCGACGGGGGCGTCCGGCGCCTGCCACGCGTATACAGCGACGAGTTCGGCGCGCAGCCGTTCCGCTTCGACCAGCGCGAACCGCAGCGCGGCAGCGGCATGCTCGGAGCCGTCCACGCCCACGACGACACGGCCGCGGCGGGCCGCGGCCTCCTGGCTGGTCGGCGGCACCACCACGACCGGGCAGGTGGCGTGGGAGGCGACACGCTGCGCTACCGAGCCGAGGAAGAGCGACGCGACCCCGCTGTACCCGCGGGAGCCGACGACGAGCAGTTCCGCGTCCTGCGCGGATTTCAGCAGGGCGTGGTGGGCTTCGGCCCGGGACACTTCGGTGACGGCCCGCAAGCTGGGTGCGGCCTCCTGGACGCGCCGCAGCGCTTCTTCAAGGAGCGCTTTTGCTGCTTGAGAGACTTCCGGGGAAGGGGCGGTGCGGATCGGTCCTCCCAGCGGGACGGTGACGAGCGGCAGCCCCATCGCATACACCAGGCGCAGCGTGGCCCCGCGCCCCGCGGCAGCGTCAATCGCCCAGTCCAAGGCGTGCAGGCTGCCTTCCGAGCCGTCCACTCCGACCACGACCGTGCCCGGCACGGTTTCTCGGTCCGACATGCGCTCTCCTTCCCTGGTCGGCGTCTCGCCTTTTCTACCCGGCTGCTCCGTGGCGGCTCCGGGCCCGGCAGGCCGCGCGTGTCCCGCCGCGACAATGGTGGCCGGGCCAGCAGCACACTACTGTGCGTCACCCCAGGAGCCGGACCTGTGCGGCCGGGACGGCGTGGTTCCCGCGAAAGCTCTCCGGGTCCTGTCCGGTCCGCGGGGTTACCGCACCGCGGCGGCGACTGCTTCCTGCAGAGCGCGGCGCAGGCGGGCTGAAGCAGCGCGGTCTGTGCGAACCTCCACGAGGCGCAGCCCGTCCCCGATGAGGGCTTTGGGCAGGTCGGTGGCCCACTCCACGCGCGTGTAGGGCAGTCCCGCGGTGGCGGCGACCTGTTCCACGGCCACGCCGTGGGGGGTGCCGAAAACCCGTTCGAAGTCGGGGTGCCCGGCCTGCTCCAGTTCGGAGAAGATCCCGCCTCCGTCGTTGTTGACCACCACGATCGTCAGGTTGGGGCGGGGCTCGTCCGGGCCCAGCAGGAGCCCGTTCTGGTCGTGGAGCAGCGCCAGGTCGCCGAGCAGGGCAAACGCTTCCCCTCCGCCGTCGGCCTGGTGGGCGAGGGCTGCACCCACCGCGGTGGAGACGGTGCCGTCGATCCCGCTGACGCCTCGATTGCCGATCAGCCGCAGCCCGCACCGCGGCCGCATCACCGCGTCCAAGTCCCGGATCGGCATGCTGGCCCCAGCGAACAGGAGAGACCCTGCGGGCAGGTGGGCGGCCAGGTCGCGGGCCAGCCGCAGCTCGGAGAGCGTCTCGTCGCTGTCGAGCAGCCGGTCGGCGGCGGCCCGGGCGGCTGCTTCCGCTGCGGCCCAGGATGCGGCCCACGCCGTGTCGGGGGTGGCGGACGGCGGGGCGGTGACCGCGCCGACCACGTCGGTGGCGGTCCGCACCGGGTCGGCGAATGCCACCGGGTCCCCCACGACTACGTGCCGCGGGGCGCGGCGCAGGTAGGCGAGCAGTTGCCGGGACAGGCCCGGCCGTCCCACGCTCACCACCAGTTCCGGTTCGTGGGCGGCGACGAACTCGGGGACAGCGAGCAGTTGCCGGTAGCTGGAGAGGGCTTCCGCCCTGCGTGCGTTCGAGGTGGGTTCGGCCAGCAGCGGCCAGCCGGTCTGGGCGGACAGGGCGAGCAGGGGGATCGGGTCGTAGTCACCGTCACCGCAGACGATGACGCCCCGCTCCACCCACGGCAGTTCCACCGGTTCGGGTTCGTTCCGCTGGAGGTCGACGGTGATCCACGGTTTCCCGTCGGGCCGCCCCGTCACCGGTTCCGGCCAGGGCTGCCCTCCCGGTTCCGGAACCAGCGGCTCCCGGAACGCCAGGTTGAGGTGGACGGGACCCGGCTTGTTCGCCTGGGCGGCAGCCCAGGCCCGGCAGACCAGGGACCGCCAGTAGGCGACCATGCCTGCTTCGCGTTCCGGCACGCCCACTTCCGCGAAAAACCGGACCGCGGAACCGTACAGGCCGATCTGGTTCACTGTCTGGTTGGCGCCGGTCCCCCGCAGTTCGGGAGGCCGGTCCGCGGTGAGCACGATGAGACTGACCCCGCTCTGGTCAGCTTCCAGCACGGCGGGGTGGAAGTTCGCTGCGGCCGTACCGGAGGTGCACACGAGCGCAACCGGGCGGCGCGAGGCGCGGGCCAGACCGACAGCCAGGAAGGACGCGGAACGTTCGTCGATGCGGACGTGGGTGCGGATCCGGGTGTCGGCCACCAGGGCCAAGGCCAGCGGCGTGGAACGGGAGCCCGGCGCGATCACTGCCTCGGTCAGCCCCAGCCGAGCCAGCTCGTCGACAAGGACACGCGCCAGTGCGGTAGACGGATTCATGCGTACTCTCTCACCGCAAGACCTACTTGCCAGTCGTATCCGCGAACACCTTGACACCGCGCCTAGGTGTTCTGGTCGGCTTTCCCCGGAACGCCACCACGAGCCGACCGTGACGAACCCGAGAATATGCCCCCGTGTCGACCGGTTCGTCACCGGTACCGGTCCGTCACCCGCTCTCGTGTCCGCTGCTGCCGCGTGTCACAGGCGCGCCCCACCGTAGTTCACGGCCCCGGCTCTCGCTCGACCTGCTCCCAGGCGGCGCGTGCCGCTGCCAGCCGCGCCTGCCACGCCGCAGGGTCGATCTCCACCTCCGCTAGCCGCTGCTCGGACACGTCCACCCGGCGCACGGGCAACACCCCGTGGACGGGCAGGAGCGGGTCGTCGCACACGTCGGCGTGCAGCAGCCGCAGCGTGGCCAGCCCGCACGCGTACGGTAGTTCGGGGAGTGCCGCGGCCAGCGCTACTCCGGCGGCCAACCCTACCGAAGTTTCCACGGCGCTTGAGACCACGACGGGCAGCCCGCACTCTTCAGCGAGCCGCAGCGCGGCCCGCACCCCGCCGAGGGGTTGGACTTTGAGCACCACCACATCGGCAGCTTCCGCGTCCCGCACCCGCAGCGGGTCTTCGGCACGCCGGATCGACTCGTCTGCTGCGATCGGCACCGACACGCGCCGCCGTACCTCGGCGAGCTCGTCGACCGTGGCGCACGGCTGCTCCACGTACTCCAACTCGAAGCGGTCGAGCAGCCGGATCATGCGGACCGCGGTGTCGACGTCCCACGCACCGTTGACGTCGATACGGACCCGCCCGCGCGGGCCGAGCGCGTCCCGCACCGCCTCTACCCGGGCCACGTCGTCGGCTTCGCTCTGCCCGCGTTCCGCCACCTTCACTTTGGCTGTGGTGCATCCGGAGGAGGCCACGATACGCGCGGCCTCCTCCGGGCCCACTGCGGGGACGGTGGCGTTGACCGGAACCGTGTCGCGCACCGGTGCTGGCCAGCCGAGTTCCGCCGCCTCGTAGCAGGCCGCCCACCAGCGGGCGCATTCGCGGGGACCGTACTCCGCGAACGGTGAAAACTCTCCCCATCCTGCGGCGCCGCGCACCAGCATTCCTTCGCGGACGGTGATCCCCCGGAAGCGGGTGCGCAGCGGGATGGCGAATGCCCGGCCGGTCACGGGCGGCGCGGGAACTTGTCGAACCGGGGACGGCGCTTCTCCTTGAACGCGTCGCGTCCTTCCTGCGCTTCTTCGCTCATGTAGTAGAGCATGGTGGCGTCCCCGGCGAACTGCTGCATGCCCGCGGCCCCGTCCGTGACCGCGTTCAGCGCGCCCTTGAGCATGCGGATCGCCAGCGGCGACTTCTCCAGCAGCTCCCGCGCCCAGGCGACGGTCTCCTCTTCGAGCCGCTCCAACGGCACCACCGCGTTAACCATGCCCATTTCCAGGGCTTCCTGCGCGGTGTACTGGCGGCACAGGTACCAGATCTCCCGGGCTTTCTTCAGGCCCACGGTCTGCGCCAGCAGCCAGGAGCCGTAGCCGCCGTCGAACGAGCCGACCTTGGGGCCGGTCTGTCCGAAACGGGCGTTGTCGGCGGCAATCGTCAGGTCGCAGCAGATCTGCAGCACGTTGCCGCCGCCAATGGAGTAGCCCGCGACCATAGCGATCACCGGTTTCGGCAGCCGCCGGATCTGCACTTGCAGGTCAAGCACGTTGAGCCGGCCGATCCCCTGACGGGCCACTTCGTCGTCGCCCAGGTAGCCGTCGTCGCCGCGGATCTTCTGGTCCCCGCCGGAGCAGAACGCCTTGTCCCCGGCCCCGGTGAGGATGATCACACCGATGGAGGAGTCGTCTCGGGCCACGTTGAAGGCGTGTTGCAGCTCGAACAGGGTCTGTGGGCGGAAAGCGTTGTGTACCTCCGGGCGGTTGATGGTGATCTTGGCGATGCCCTCCGCGGTCTCGTAGATGATGTCGGTGTAGTCCCCGGACCGCTTCCAGTCCACCACGCTGCCCACGTTCTTGCCTCTCCTGGTCTGTCCAACCTTGTACTTTCGGGGGTCAACCCTAATCCCCCCGTGGAACCGGCTGCGCACTACCCTGGACAACCATGCGGAACCGACGTCCCCTGCAGGCCGTGGTAGGCCTTGCCGCTGAGCGTCTCGCCGAGCTTGTCGACGCCGCCGTGGCCGGGCACGGGCCCGCCCTCCTGCCGATCCCCGGGGACGTTCCCGATTCCCACCTCCGGCGCCTGGTTGAGACGCTGCGCCCCACCAGTATGCGCACCCCGCAGGGGGTGGTCGCGCTTGCCGACGGGGTCCCGGTGGCCGACGACGTGGCAGTGGTCGTCAGCACGTCGGGGTCGACCGGCCAGCCTAAAGGAGTGGAGTTGAGCGCGGACGCGCTCCTCGCGTCCGCCCGGGCCTCGACCGCGCGGATCGGTGCGCAGCAGGGCGAGCCGTGGCTGTGCGTGCTGCCCACCGCGCACATCGCCGGGCTGCAAGTGCTGCTGCGGGCCCGCCTGCTGGACGCGCCGGTGCTCTTCCGCCCGTTCACGGTTGAAGCGGTGCAGGCCGCGGCCAGGCAGCGCCCGCACGTGTCCCTCGTGCCCACTCAGTTGCGCCGCCTGCTTGCCGCAGGCGTGGACTTGTCGCAATTCCGCACCATTCTGCTGGGGGGTGCTGCCGCCGATCCCGGCCTGCTCGCGGAGGCCCGCCGCGCGGGCGGGCGCATCGTCACCACCTATGGGATGAGTGAAACCTGCGGCGGCTGTGTGTACGACGGCCTGCCGTTGGACGGGGTCGCCGTCGACGTTGACGCGGAAGGCCGCATCCTGCTGGCGGGGCCTGTGCTGTACCGCGGCTATCGGCTCCGCCCGGACTTGACCGCTGCCCATCGGGCGGAGCGTGCGGGCCGCCACTGGTTCCGCACCTCGGACCTCGGCGTGGTGGACGACGGGCGGCTGCGGGTCCGCGGGCGTGCCGACGATGTCATCAACACGGGGGGCCACAAGGTGGTAGCCGGGGAGGTGGCGGCGCTCCTTACCCGGTTGGACACGGTGGCGGACGCTGTCGTGGTGGGCCGTCCCGACCCGGAGTGGGGGCAGCGGGTCACCGCGGTCGTGGTTCCCGCCGATCCGACGCATCCCCCGACTCTGGCGGAGATCCGGGAGTGGGTGAGCGCCCACTTGCCCCGCTATGCCGCGCCCCGGGAACTGGACCTTCGCGCGGAGCTGCCGCTGCTTCCCTCCGGAAAACCGGACGTGCGCCAGTTGAGCCAGGGATGACCGGGAACTTCCCGGCGTCACCCAGCGTCATATCTGTTGCCAGGGAGGGCCGTTAACCCCCTCCCTCCTTGCCGTCCAAGTCTTTTTCTCTTCCCCGCCCGGAACCTCGCCATCCCCTACCACGCTGGTGACCGCGGTCACTTAGGTCGATATCCAATCGAGATTCGGGAACATTTGACTCTTTCACACGTTGGACATAGTGGCGCGCCCAAGACGGCGGTTTTCCTCTTCCGCCGCGTGCCCGACTGTCTTGAAGGGAGGGAGGTGCTCTCATGTCGCGCACTGCCCAAGCCGCCTCTCCCGTAACGGCGGAGATCGAGGCCGCCTCGGCGACGCTTGATGAGCTGATCGCACGGGGACGCGCCCGGGGACACGTGTCTCTCTCCGAGCTGCGTACTGCGTTCTCCGAGGCCGGGATCACCCCTGCCGAAGGCCGTTCTCTTCTCCGGGAGCTGTCCGACACCGGAGTCCGGATCGCCAACAACGAGGATACTCCGGTGGACCCCGGTGACGACGACACGCTGGAAGCTGTTCTGGAGACGACTTCGAAGGGGAGCGGTCGACGCCGTTCTGCCAAGAAAAGAAGCCGGAAGAAGCAGCCAGCCCAGGCCGGGGCGGAGACTACTGACGCCCCCGAGGCCGATCTTGACGACCATTCACCGGCTCTGGGCGACTCTGTCCATACCTACCTCAAGGCTATCGGACGCCGGGAACTGCTCACCGCGGAGCAGGAGGTCGAGCTCGCCAAGCGAATCGAGGCTGGCCTGTACGCCGAATACAAGCTGGGGTGGCTGGAGGAGTCTCCCGGCCCCCAGGAGATGAGCGAGACCGAACGCGAAGAGCTGGAGTGGATCGCTGAGGACGGCCGCCGCGCCAAGGCGCACATGCTGGAAGCGAACCTGCGCCTGGTGGTGTCGGTGGCGAAAAAGTACAGCGACCGCGGCATGCCCCTGCTTGACGTGGTGCAGGAAGGCAACCTCGGGCTGATCCGCGCCGTGGAGAAGTTCGACTACGCCAAGGGCTACAAGTTCTCCACCTACGCCATGTGGTGGATCCGCCAGGCGATTCAGCGCGGTTTCGCGGACTCGGCGCGGACGATCCGGCTGCCGGTCCACGTGCTGGAGCTGCTGAGCAAGCTCAGCCGTCTGGAGCGCGATATGCACCAGACGCTGGGCCGCGAACCCACCCCCGACGAGCTGGCCCAGGAGCTCGGGAAGACCCCGGCGCAGATCGAAGAGCTGCTGCGGATCACCCGCCAGCCGATCAGTCTCGACTCGACGATCGGCGAAGACGGGGAGACCCGGATCGGCGACCTCATCGAGGACGTGGACGCGTCCGAGGCGTCCGAGGTGGTGGACCGCCAGTTGATGGCCGACCAACTGCGTCGCGCGCTCGACGACCTGGAGCCCCGTGAAGCGACCATCATGTCGCTGCGGTTCGGCCTATTTGACGGGCGTCCGCGCACCCTGGACGAGATCGGCAAGCACCTGGGCCTGACCCGGGAGCGGATCCGACAGTTGGAGAAGCAGTCCCTGTCCAAGCTGCGGCATCCCAGCCGCGCCCGGCAACTGCTGGACTTCGCTAGCTGATCCGGTATGGGCCGCGCGTCGCGGCTCCCGCACCAGACGGGTGGTGCGCGGCGCCGCGACGCGCGGGAGAAGCCGCTGCTCGTCCAGGCATCCCCGGCAGCGTCGACACGTGCCCTGTCACGGCGTGGCCGCTGAGCTGTGAGCCCGCCACGCCCCCAGTCTGGGGAACGGGACTCGTCCTGCCCGGCGAACGCGGGGCAGCACCCGGCGGGGCGCTGACGGTCGTTCTGTGCCTGTTGCGAGGACGGCTGCCTTGCTGGTTCGTGCCCCGTCAGCGGGTGAGGTTCTCTACTGCCGCCCGCACGATGTCCACAGCCTCCTGCTGGGAGATCCCCAACCGGGACACTGTTTCGGCGTAGCGGCGTGCCGCCGCCAGCGCTTCGGCGCGCTGCCGGTCGCCGCCGGCCGCAATGAACGTGCCCGACCTGCCCCGGGTTTCCACGACGCCTGCCTGTTCCAGCTCCCGGTAGGCGCGCGCCGCCGTGTTCACTGCCACCGACAGTTCGCTGGCTAGGGCACGCACCGTAGGCAGTTTGTAGCCGACCGGCAGCCGTCCGCTCGCAGCGGCGTTGGCGACGGCCGCGCGGATCTGCTCGTACGGCGGAACTTTGGAATTCGGGTCGATACGCACAAAGTCCGTCGCCATGGTGTCACGCCCTTCAGGCTGTCACTGGGCTGCGCGGGACCCGCTCAATACCGTGCAGGCGGTGCTGCTCCCGCAGGCTCAACAGCCGTTCTGCGACTTCCGTGGCCTTCTTCACCTCTGGGCGGGCCAGACGACGCCGCCGGTAGATGCGGTCCTCGTAGCCGCGGAGGCCCACCAGTACCCGCTGGTGGGCGTAGGCGGCGCGCATCGCCTCGGTGAGAGCCGCATCGTAGGCGACCCCCAACCGGTTGAGCTCCACCACGTCGGCGCCCTCCCGGCGGGCCCGCAGCAGCTCCTCCTCCGCTTTCCGGGCTGCTTCGAGCAGCTCGGGAAGCTGCTGCGCTTTCTCGGTGTCCTCTGCGTATCGCGCACGCGCCTCTGCTCCGACTTTGCGGGCTCCCAGCACCATGCTCGCTCCCTTGTCTTGGATGGTTAGCACCCACTTTAGAGGGCTGCAGTGGTCCGGTTTCCGACACCCGACCGCCATCCGCACCTGACTTTACGTAGTAAGTCTAGGATGGCGGTGTGAGTCGCAACAACGCTGGTCTCAGCCGGGAACGGATCGTCGCCGAGGCTCTCCGCATCATCGACGGCATGGGCCTGCGCAGCCTCACCATGCGCCGGCTCGGCGACGCCCTCAACGTCGAAGCGATGGCCATCTACCACCACTTCCCGCTGGGCAAGGAACAGCTCTACAGCGCGATCGTGGAGTACATCAGCGACCCTGCCCGGGCTCTCGCCTCCCCTGCAGCCGAAACCGCCCCGGAGGATGAGGCTACCCCCGAAACCGATCCTGAACCCGAGCCGCGGCCGTGGGACCAGCGGCTGCGCGACTGGGCGTGCGACTACCGTGCCGCCCTGCTCCGCCACTCGGGGGCGCTGCCTCTCATGATCCACCGCCGTCCCGACACGGTGGCGGCCCTGCGCGCCACGGAACTGCACTATGCGGCGTTCACCGAAGCAGGCCTGCCCCCGGAGGAGGTTCCCGGGGCGGCAGCCGCGTTGACCTCCTATGTCTTGGGCGCGGTGATCCACCAGGTGCGTTCCGAAGGACTGCCCAGCAGCGACCCTGCCGTCCTCGACGGGCGGTTCCCCACTGTTATGGCGTTGAGCTCGATCGACGTCGACCACGACCGGGTTTTCCGCACCGGCTTGGACGCGCTCCTGGCCGGTCTCACCGCCCCCCGGGTCCAGCACGGCGAGCGGTGAGGCCGGCCCCGTCGGCCACCCCTGGTCAGCCCAAGCCGACCTCCCGGGCGACAATGGCCGCCTGGACCCGGCTACGCAGGTCCAGCTTGGTCAGAATCCGGCTGACGTGGGTTTTCGCCGTGGTCTCGGTAATGTAGAGGCGCCGCGCGATCTGCTGGTTCGACAGCCCTTCCCCGATACAGGCCAGCACTTCGCGCTCCCGGGGGGTGAGCCGCTCCAGGATGGCGGGGTCTGCTTTCTCCTGCTCCCGCGGCCGGGTGGCGGCGAACTCGTTGATGAGCCGTCGAGTCACCGCGGGCGCGATCATGCCCTCTCCCCGCGCCACCGTGTGCACCGCTTTCAGCAGGTCCGCAGCCTCCACGTCTTTCAGCAGAAAACCCGCGGCCCCCGCCCGCAGCGCCCCGAACACGTACTCGTCCAAGTCGAAAGTGGTCAACACCAGCACATCGATCCCGGCCGCGGCAAGCTCCTGGGTGGCGGAAATCCCGTCCCGCCGCGGCATGCGCACATCCATGAGCGCCACGTCAGGCCGCAGCCGCAGACACGTGTCCACCGCTTCCTGCCCGTCGGCTGCCTCGGCCACCACCGTGATGCCGGGATCGGTCTCCAAGATCATCACCAGCCCGGCGCGCACTGCCGCCTGGTCTTCAGCCACCACGACCCTGACCACGTGTCCTCCACCCTGTCCTGCTACGACTCGATGGGAAGCTCGACCCGTACTCGCCACTGCCCGTCCCCGTTGAGTCCGGCGCGGAATCGACCGCCAAGCAGCACGGTCCGCTCCCGCATCCCCGCCAGCCCAGTCCCCGACCCCCAAGCTCCGGTCCGGGACGGCTCCGCCGGCTCTGCGACCGGGTTCTCCGCCTCGATCACCAGCCACTCCCCTGCGTCCTCGGCGTCGGCTGTGCGGCGCACCGTGACCCGCAGCCGCGGCGGCGAAGCGTAGCGCAACGCGTTCGTCATGCACTCCTGCACGGTCCGGTACGCTGCCGCGTCCACCCGCGCCGGCAGTTCCCCGGCCTCCTCGACCCCGGAGAGCACCACGTCAAGGCCCGCGTCCCGCGCGGTGGCGGCCAACTGGCCCACATCTCTCAAGCAGAGAGCGACCCGTTCGGCCTCATACTGCTCCCCGGCCCGCAGCACTTCGATCATCCGGCGCATCTCCGCCAGCCCGCGCACACTGTTGTCCCGCACAGTGCGCAGCACCCCGCGGACCCGCTCCGGGTCGAACTCGCGGAGCGCGAGAGCCGCCGTGGACTGGAGCGCCACCGCGCTCAAATGGTTGGCGACCACATCGTGCAGTTCCCGGGCCATACGAGCCCGTTCGGCCGCGATCGCGTTGGCCCGGTCCAGTTCCGCCATCCGCGTGACCTGCACGGCCCGCTGGCGTTCCAATTCGGCCCGTGCCCGGTGGGCGCGCACACTCAACCCGCTGGTCATCGGGGTGACGAACACCAGAACGTAGAGGCCGACCAGCGAAAGCACTCCCAGCAGCCCTTCAGCGAGGAGCTCCTCCGGCCACACCAGCACGGCCCCGCCCACGCCGAGGACACCGAGCGCACCTACCGCGGCGACCACCCCGTAGGCGAGACGGCTGCCGCCCCACACGGTCACCGCGTACAGCAGGTCCCCGTAGACCGCTACTGGCCAAACCGAGGGGCCGACCACGACAAGGTCGAGAGCTAGACCGATCGTGCCGATCGTCAGCCCCACCCCGGGGCGGGTGCGGCGCAGCAGCAGTGCCGCGCAGACGAAAAGCAGCGGAACGAGCAGCCACAACCGGTGGACTCCGGGACGGTCCACGAACGCGCCCAAAGCCCACAGCAGCAGTCCCACCGCGGTGTTCGCAGCCGCCCACAGCAGGCTGCCCATGCGGGAGAAACCGCCGAGGATGTCGCGGTCCAGGAACTCCATCCACTTCTGTCGCACATTCCCATCTCAGCACGCATGCCGGGCCTAGAGCGTCGTCCGAAAGCAGTACATCGATTCGTTCCTTCCGCGGACGCGCCACCGCGGGCCTGCGCGACACAGTGGGGACAGGAGCTGTCACACAAGGGCCGGGAAGGGAAAACCGTCATGGTGGTGGCCGCAATCGTCGCCTGCGAAGTGCTGTTCTGGGTGCTGCTGCTCGGCGGGTTGAGCGCCCGCTACCTGCTGCGGCTGCGCTGGTTGAGCACGGTGCTGCTCCTGCTCGTCCCCGTGTTGGACGTGGCGCTGCTGCTGATCATCGCCTGGCATCTGCGGTCGGGCGGCCACGCTGACGCCAGCCACGGGTTCGGTGCCCTCTACCTCGGCTTCACCGTGGCGTACGGGCACAGCATGATCGCGTGGGCGGACGCGCGGTTCGCGCACCGCTTCATGGGCGGCCCGCCACCGCCGCAGCGGCCCCGCCGCGGCTGGGCCGCACTCCGCTACGAGACGGTGGGATGGGTGCGGGGCCTGGTGGCCGCGGGCGTGGGCGCGGCCGTGCTCGCCGGACTGATCTGGTATGTCGGGGACCCGGCGCGCACCGCGGAGCTGCAGGGGTTCTTCCCGCCGCTTGCCGGGTTCACGGTGATCAACACGGTGGTGTTCGTGTGGGGGTGTGTGGAAGCGGTGCTGCCTTCCCGAGGTACCGCCGACACTGAAAGCGTGGCACGGTAGTCAGGTCTGCCCTCGCCTCACCCGACGGGAAGGTGCCATGCCCCACATCACCCCGGAGTTGGCGGCCATGGAACTGTGGCCTACCGACCCTGATGCGGCACGTGCCCTCCAAAGCCGGTTGGCGTCCCGGGTACGTGTCCACCCCTGCGACCCGGATGCGGTGCGCCTGGTCGCAGGCCTGGATGTGAGCTACGGTCCGACCGAGCTGGTGGCGGCCGCGGTCGTCGTGGACGCCGCCACGTTGGAGGTCACCGCCCAGGCCACGGTGCGCGCAACGCCGACGTTCCCCTATGTGCCGGGCCTGTTCGCGTTCCGGGAACTGCCGCCGCTGCTCGCCGCACTGGAACAGTTGCCTGTCGAACCGGACGTGTACCTCTGCGACGGTTACGGGCTGGCGCATCCGCGCCGGTTCGGGCTGGCCTGCCATCTGGGGGTTTTGGTGGACCGGCCGGTGTTCGGGGTGGCGAAGACCGCGTTTGTGGGTGACGCCGCCGAACCCGGCCCGCGGCGGGGCTCAGCCACCGACCTGGTGGACCGCGGTGAAGTGGTGGGCCGCTGCCTGCGGGTCCACGACGGGGTCAAACCGGTGTACGTGTCGGTGGGGCACCGGGTGGACTTGGATTCCGCGTGCGAGCTGGTGCTACGGCTGTCGCCGCGCTACCGGATCTGTGAGCCGATCCGCCGCGCCGACCAGTTGTCACGCCGGGAACTGGCCGCATCCGGCCGCGCGTGACCGCGCCAGTCCCCCGACCCGGTTTCAGTCGAGGTCTGTGGTGGTGCGGCCGGTTTGGGCGTGCACATCGTCGCGGAGGGCCGCACCCCACACGTAGTCGTCGACAACCTGCAGCGCCGCGGCAAGAGCAGCGTCCGCGCGGGCAGGACCGTCAGCCTGGGCGAGCAGGGCGTAGATTCGGCTGAGGGCGGCGAACAGTTCCCCGGCGAGCATCGGCGTGGTGTCGGAGGCCACGGCTGCTTCCAGGTAGGGGTCCCACCAGAACGTGGCCTCCCCGGTTTCTGCGGCGACGTCCGGGTCGGGGGTGAGGAAGCCGCGCCGCAGGCGGGCGCGCACCTCGGCAGCGGTCTGGGGGTCGTCGTGGGTGAGACCGTCGTACCACACGCGTTCCGCGATGGCGGAATCCCCGCGCACGGCGAGCAGGCGGGCCAAAAGCTCCCGGGCCACCGCAGTGTCGTGGGGGTCTGCCGGCTGCTGGGCGAGGGCCGTGTCGAACTCGGCGATGGCCTGCTCCACCCGGACCGCGCCGAGCAGGAGCCGCAGGTCCGGCGTGTCGTGGGCGGCGAGCCCGCGGGCGAGGACTTCCGCTGCCTCGGCGGCAGCGCCGCGTTCCAACAGCCGTCGCGCATAGTCGCGGGCCGCATCCGCTACCGTCTGCGGGTCGGCAGCGTCCAACGCGTACTGCCAGTGGCTGCGCGCGGTCTCATCGTCGCCGCGGGCTTCCGCGAGGCGCGCCAGCCCGTGATGGGCCGCCCCCAGGTAGCGCTGGTTACCGAATTCCACCACGGTCTGCCAGGCACGGGCGGCCGCGTCGCTGTCCCCTTCTTTTTCGCACAGCAGCGCCAGGTGGTAGGCGGCGCGTGGGGAGAACTCCGGGTCGGCGGCGGCAATCGCTGTCTCGTCTGCTTGCCGAGCGCCCGCAGTGTCCCCGAGGTGGTCGCGCACCACTGCGAGCCCGAGCGCGGCCTGGGCCCGGTAGCGGGGCCCGGCGTCGGCGACGACCCGCTCATACAGTTCAGCGGCCCGGTCCGCGTGCCCCGCCTCAGCTAAATCGCGGGCCTGGCTGCACAGGGTCGCTGCCGCAGGGTCGTCGAGCCGGGGCGGGGAGGCTGGTCGGGAGGACTGCACGGTCGCACACTGCTTTCCGTCCGGGGGTGAAGGACCCTTCGGAGATTAGCGGTTCCTCCCCGCCCCCTGTACCGGTCTTGCCGTTCCCGGCCACGCCGGGAACGGCGGGCGGCCGCGCAGCCTCACGGACGGGCCGGGCTGCCTCGACCGGAGCCTTCTGTCGCGGGCCGCTACTGCGCGAAAGCCTCCGGGGGCGGGCAGGCGCACACGAGGTTGCGGTCCCCGTAGGCCTGGTCGATCCGGCCCACCGGCGCCCAGTATTTGCTGGCGCGCAGGCTCGGCACCGGGTAGGCGGCTTCCGACCGCGAGTAGGCGTGCTTCCACTCGTCCGCGGTGACTTCTTCTGCCGTGTGCGGAGCGTTCTTCAACGGGTTGTCTGCCCGGTCGTAGCTGCCTTCCGCCACCCGGTCGATCTCGCCACGGATCGCGATCATCGCGTCGATGAACCGGTCCAGTTCGGCGAGGTCCTCGCTCTCCGTCGGTTCGATCATCAGCGTGCCCGGCACCGGGAAGGACATGGTGGGCGCGTGGAAGCCGTAGTCGATGAGCCGTTTAGCAACGTCCTCGTTGCTGATTCCGGTGCGTTTCTGCAGGCCGCGCAGGTCGATGATGCATTCGTGGGCCACCAGTCCGTTGCGTCCCGTGTACAGCACCGGATAGTAGGGGGCCAGCCGCCGGGCCACATAGTTGGCGGCAAGCACCGCCTGTTCGGTGGCGGCACGCAGCCCTTCCTCCCCCATCAGCCGGATGTAGGCCCACGAAATCGGCAGGATACTCGCGGAACCGAACGGGGCCGCAGCCACCGGGCCCGCGCTCGTGTGCGGCCCCGCCTCGGTGTGCGCCGGATGGTTCGGCAGGAACGGGGCGAGGTGGGCGCGGACCGCGACCGGTCCCACGCCGGGGCCACCGCCGCCGTGCGGGATGCAGAACGTCTTGTGCAGGTTCAGGTGGCTGACGTCTGCCCCGAACTTCCCGGGCTTGGCCCAGCCGACAAGCGCGTTGAGGTTGGCGCCGTCCACGTAGACCTGGCCGCCCGCCTCGTGCACGAGCCGGCACACTTCGGCAATGGTCTCCTCGTACACCCCGTGGGTGGAAGGGTAGGTGACCATGAGCGCGGCCAGCCGGTCCCCGGCAGCGTCGATCTTGGCGCGCAGGTCCGCCAGGTCGATGTTGCCGCCACTGTCGCACGCCACCACAGACACCCGCATGCCCGCCATGACGGCGCTGGCCGCGTTAGTGCCGTGCGCGGAACTCGGGATGAGACAGATGTCGCGCTGCTCTTCACCGCGGCTGCGGTGGTAGCCGCGGATAGCGAGCAGGCCCGCGAACTCGCCTTGGGAGCCCGCGTTGGGTTGCAGGGAGACCGCGTCGTATCCGGTGATCTCCGCGAGCCACGTCTCCAAGTCCCGCACGATCTGCACCAGGCCTTCCGCCTGGTCGAGGGGGGCGAACGGGTGCAGTTCCGCGAACTCGGGCCAGGTGATCGCCTCCATTTCCGCGGTGGCGTTGAGCTTCATCGTGCACGAGCCCAACGGGATCATGGTGCGGTCCAACGCCAGGTCCCGGTCGGCGAGCCGCCGCAGGTAGCGCAGCATCGCGGTTTCGCTGCGGTAGGTGTGGAACACGGGGTGGGTGAGGTAGTCGACGTCGCGGCGCAACCCTTCCGGCAGCGCGGACGGGACGTCCCCGGTCTGCGGCGGGGTGGTAGCCCCGAACGCGCGCAGCACAGCCGCCACATGCTCGGATGTGGTGGTCTCATCGCAGGAGACACCGACCGTGTCCTCGTCGGCGAAGAACAGGTTGATGCCGAGGTCACGCGCGGTGCGCACCACGGCCGCGGCCCGGGACGGCACCCGCACCCGCAGCGTGTCGAAGAACGCGTCGGTGAGCACCTCCACCCCGAGCTTCCGCAGCCCGGCGGCGAGTTCCGCGGTGCGGCGGTGGACCCGCTCCGCGATCGCGCGAAGCCCGTGCGGGCCGTGGTAGACGGCGTACATGCCCGCCATCACGGCGAGCAGCACCTGGGCGGTGCAAATGTTGCTGGTGGCTTTCTCGCGGCGGATGTGCTGTTCCCGGGTTTGCAGGGCCAACCGGTAGGCGGGTTTCCCTGCCGCGTCCACGGAAACCCCGACCAGGCGGCCCGGAAGTTGCCGCTGCAGCCCGTCCCGGACTGCCATGTAGGCGGCGTGCGGGCCGCCGAACCCCATGGGCACCCCGAACCGCTGGGTGGAGCCCACAGCCACGTCCGCACCGAACTCTCCAGGGCTGCGGAGCACGGTCAACGCCAGCAGGTCAGCGGCCACGACGACGAGCGCGCCCCGTTCGTGGGCGGCGTCCACCACCGGGCGCAGGTCCCGTACCTGGCCGCTGGCCGCCGGATACTGCACGAGGACCCCGAACGCGTCCACATCCGGCAGTCCTGCACTCAGGTCAGCGACGACCAGGTCGATCCCCAACGGTTCGGCCCGGGTCCGCAGCACGGCCAGCGTGTGGCCGAACACGTCGGCGTCGACCACGAACACCGACCGCTTCCCTTTGTCCACCCGGCGAGCCAACGTCATCGCCTCGGCCGCCGCGGTGGCCTCGTCCAGCAGGGAGGCTCCGGCAATGGGCAGCCCGGTCAGGTCGGCGACCATGGTCTGGAAGTTCAGCAGCGCCTCAAGCCGCCCCTGGGAGATCTCCGGCTGGTAGGGGGTGTAGGCGGTGTACCAGGCAGGGTTTTCCAGGATGTTGCGGCGGATCACCGGAGGGGTGACCGTACCGTAGTAGCCCTGGCCGATCATGGAGACCAGCAGGCGGTTGCGGGCGGCAAGAGCCCGCAGTTCCGCGAGCACCTCGGCCTCCCCCACCGGTTCCGGCAGGCGCAAAGGTGCGGGAGCATCAGGGGCGGTGAGAATGTCGGCGGGCAGGGCCGCGGTCATGAGGTCTGCGGTGGACGCGTATCCCACCGTCTCCAGCATGGCGGCACGTTCCGCCGGGTCAGGGCCGATGTGCCGGTCCGGGAACGTGAGCGCAGGGGGACGGGAAACAGAACGGTCCGACATGGAGACCTCCTGGTCGCTGGGCCGATCAACGGTGTGCTTCCTTTAGGTCTCCCCCTCTGTCGCCTGCGACTGGTGTGCCGCCGTGCTCCAGAGTGCCTATCCCACACGGTCCTTGGTGCCTGAGAGGTTGCTGGGGAGGGTTGCCCCGTCGGCGCTCCGCGGCGCGGAGTCTCTCCCGTGTGGTGTCAACGGCGCGTGTCGGCGGCCGGGTGTGTCCGGTCCACCGTGTCGTTCTCATGCTACCGGCCCCGGGCCCCCTGCCCCGGGAGCACCGCGGTGCACGGGTCGACTAGCCGGTGCGGCGCTGTCGGCGGCGCTGCGCCAGCTCGTCCCTCGGATACGCCTCCATGGCGATGCGGGCCTGCTCGGTGAGCGGCTCCCCCTGCAGCTCGCTGAGCTTGCCCTCCAGTTCCCGCCACACGCGTCCCAGCGCGATCCCGAACATGCCTTGGCCGCCCTGCAGCAGGTCCACGACCTGGTCGGGGGAGGTGCATTCGTAGACGCTGACCCCGTCGCTCATCAACGTGATGTGGGCGAGATCAGCGGTGGCGCGCTGTCGGAGGTGCTCGACCGCGGTGCGGATCTGCTGCAGAGAGATCCCCGTGTCGAGCAGCCGTTTAACGACTTTGAGGATGAGGATGTCGCGGAAGCTGTACAGCCGATGCGCCGGCGAGCTGCCGGGCACGGTCACACTGGGCTCGACCAACTGAGTACGAGCCCAGTAGTCGAGCTGGCGATACGTGATTCCCGCTGCCATACAGGCGGTGGGACCACGGTATCCGACGTTCATCGGCAGCCCCACTACGTCCTCGTCACACAGCAGGCATTCTTCACCCGTCCATCGCACGGGTGACCGCCGATACTCGGAGGCGTTCTGCTTGCCGCTGATACCCGCCACGCCGAACCTCCGGCTTCCTGGCCTGCGGCGATACCGGACTATGGGGAGACAACACGACTTGTTTTCGACACCGCAGGCGGCCTCACTCCCCCGACGGTAAGCCGGAGCGTGGGCAGCGTCAACGACAGCCGTCGGCGCGTCGTGCACAACATTGGTTTGCTGCCGGTGAACGCGCCCGTCGACCACCGTTCACCATCGTTCAGGTCATGCGTCCGAAGTCCTCGGGAGTGATGTTGTCGAGGAACTCTCGGAAACGCTCCACTTCGTCTTCCTGCTCGTCCGGGATTGCTACGCCGGCCTCGTCCAGGATGTCGTCGCGCGCGTAGATCGGCGCTCCCGTGCGCAACGCCAGCGCGATCGAGTCCGACGGGCGCGCGCTGACCTGAACCCCGTTCGAAAAGACCAGTTCGGCGTAGAAGACACCGTCTTCCAGCGCGGTGATGTTCACCGTGGCCAGGCTGGTGTTCAACGCCTCGATCACGTCGCGAAGAAGGTCATGGGTGAGCGGACGCGCAGGCTTGACACCCTGTTGGGCCAGTGCGATGGCCGTAGCCTCGACCGTGCCAATCCAAATGGGAAGGTAGCGCTTCCCGTCAGTCTCCTTGAGCAGGACAATCGGTTGGTTTGCCGGCATCTCGACTCGGACGCCGACGACCTCCATATGCTTCACTGCGGCTCCGTCCCACGACTTGTCGCGTTCGGAGGGGCACACGCCGAAGTGCGCTCTGCTCCATTCCCCACGGTACACCGCCGGGGGATGTCCGCGTCAGGGGCGGGCGGCGTATCCGAAGCGGGTCCTCCTCTAAAGCTCTCCGCTCCGAGGCGTGACAAACCTCTATTTTTGCGGACGGGACCTCTTGAGTAGGGCACCCCGCCCGCCGCACAGTCGTGTCAGCGTCGACTACCGGTCAGCCACGGCGCGGGCTGGTGAGGATCACCAGTCGGAACTTGCCAATCTGGATCTCGTCTCCGCCCCCGAGCTCCGCTTCGTCGATGCGTTCCCGGTTGACGTAGGTGCCGTTGAGGCTACCCACATCGCGGACACCGAAAGAGCCGCCTCGCCGGTAGAACTCTACGTGCCGCCGGGAGACCGTCACGTCGTCCAAGAAGATATCGCTGTTAGGGTGCCGTCCCGCCGTGGTGAGGTCCTTGTCCAACAGGAAACGGCTCCCCGCGTTCGGACCGCGTTTCACGACGAGCAAGGCAGTCCCAGGGGGCAGGGCTTCCACCGCGGCCGCATCAGGGCCGACGGGGTCGACGCCGTCGGCTTCAGCCTCCAGCGCCTGGATGCCGCTGAGAGAAATCGTGGACGTCGTCTCGCCGACGCGGTCGCGGCCACGCGACTGCGAGTGATCCCATCGCGACCGGTTGACGGGGGAACCGCAGTTGGAGCAGAAGCGGGCATCATCCGCAACGGCGTGACCGCACTGCGTGCAGTTCGACATAGGTCGGCTCGGCCTCCTACCGCACGGGGCGGTCCTTGAATCGGCTGGGTGACTTACAGGTGACGGAGGACGGAGATGGTGGTTCATGGACCTTGGTTTTCAGTTCAGGTCCTTTCCATATCTCTTCCCCATAATCACCTCTTTTTTCACCATCTCTTACACCAAGAGCAGTCAGCTCTAAACCTTAGCCGCACGGCAGTGGAACCGTGCAGTGATGGAGTCTTCCGTGAAACCAGACCGATTTCAAACTCCGCATACGCCGGGCGCGCGGTCGAGGGTGTCCCCGGCCGCGCGCCCGGTCACGGGATCAACCCTCGGCTCGCTCGACCACGGCCGACCACTCCTCCAGCAGACGCTGGGCGGTCTCATCATCGGGGCCTTCGGCCCACAGGTGGGTGACCGCCTCGGCAGTGTCGGGAAGCACCAGCGCCCAGGAGCCGTCGGGTTCAATGACCCGCACCCCGTCAGTGGTGTCGATCTCACGGCCTTGTGCGGCCTCCACCACTTCACGCATGACGCTGCCCTTGACCGCCCAGGGAGTCGGTACGGAACGGCGCAGCAGGTGCGCCTGCGGAATCCTCTGGTCGATCTGGCTGAGCGACATCTTAGTGCGCGCCACCAGTCCGATCAGTCGCACGAATGCGGCGATTCCATCGCAGGTCCGCGAGAACTCGGGCAGGATGAACCCGCCGCGGCCGTCGGCAGCGAAGATGATGTCGTCAGCGAGCGCAGCCTTGGTCAACGCGTCGAGCGACGTGGGGGTCCACTGCACGTCGACGCCGTGACGGTTAGCGACCTGTTCCGCCACCCGGGTCGTGGTGACCGGAAGCGCCACCCGGCCGCCTTGACGTTCCGCGGCTACCAGGTCGAGCACGACAAGCAGGGCCCGCTCGTCGTCCACCAGTGTCCCGCTGCCGTCCACGAGCTGGATCCGCTCGCCCACCGGGTCGAAGCGGACCCCGAAGTCGGCGCGCGCCGACGCCACCAGCTCCCCGAGACGCTGCAAGTCGCGGGTGCGCTTGGCCGGCGTGTCTGTGGGGGACGCCTCATCGAGCCGGTTGTTGACGGTGAGAACATCGGCGTCGATCTGGCTGAGCAGGGCCGGCAGGATCAACGACCCGGTACCGCCCGCACAGTCCACCACGACTTTGAGGTTGGCCTCCGCCACCCCGCTCAAGTCGATGCTCTGCAACAGCTCCCGGGTGTAGGCCTCCACACTGCGGGAGGGGAAGGACAGTTCCGCGATCTCACCGGGGAAGGCCCGCCGGTACTCCTGCCGGGAGAAGACCCGCTCCAGTTTGCGCTGGGCGGCCGGAGACAAGTCGGCGCCACTGGAGTCGAGGAAGACGATGTCCACCGACTGCGGGTCGCCCGGGGTTGTGCGCAGCGCGATACCGCCGCTCAACCCCGGCTGGGAGGTGTGGAAGCGCGCCAACGGCAGCGGGGTCGCCTCCAAGTCCTGGACGTTGATGGCGGCCGCGGTGAGCGCGCTGATCACCGCCCGTTTGAGGGTGCGCGCGGCCCGGGAAGCGTCCCGTGCCGTGGTCACCACCGCGCCTTTCTTCAACGTGGTGGCGTACGCGCTGGCCAAACGGACCGCCAACTCCGGGGTGATCTCCACATTGATCAGCCCGGACACGCCGCGGGGCCCGAACAGCGACCGCTGCCCCTTGGACTCCCAGATGACGTTGGTGTTGACGACCGCGCCGGCTTCGATCGTCTTGAACGGGTAGACCTTGATGTTGTTGGCGAGGTAGGCCTCGGATTCGAGGACGCACTCCTCACCGACAACCGTGCCTTCCTCGATCCGCACCCCGGCCATGATGTCGGTGTTCTTCCCGACGACACAGCCGCGCAGGTTGGCGCGGGTGCCCACGTACACGTTGTCGTGCACCACGGCCCGGTGCAGGAACGCTTCGGAGCGCACGACCACGTTGCTGCCGAGCACCGTGAACTCGCGCAGCTCCGCACCCGGCTCGACTTTGGCGTAGTCCCCGATGTAGAGGGGGCCTTTGAGGACCGCTTCAGGGTCGACTTCGGCGCCTTCCGCCACCCAGATGCCGGGGGACACTTCAAAGCCGTCGATTTCGACGTCGACTTTGCCGGAGAGCACGTCGGCCTGGGCGCGCAGGTAGCTTTCGTGGGTGCCCACGTCCTCCCAGTAGCCGTCGGCGATGTAGCCGTAGAGCGGGGCGCCGGCTTTGAGGAGTTTAGGGAAGACGTCGCCGGACCAGTCGACGTTCTCGCCGGGTGCGACATGGTCCAGGACCTCGGGCTCCATGATGTAGATGCCGGTGTTGACGGTGTCGGAGAACACCTGGCCCCAGGTGGGTTTCTCCAAGAACCGCTGGATGCGCCCGTTGTCGTCGACGATGATGATGCCGAACTCGAGGGGGTTGGCGACCCGTTTGAGACCGATGGTCACCAGGGCACCGTTCTCCCGGTGGAACCGGACCATGTCGGTCAGGTCGATGTCGGTGAGCGCGTCACCGGAGATGACGATGAACGGCTCGCCCCGCAGGTGCTCTTCGGCGTTCTTGACACTGCCCGCGGTCCCGAGCGGCACTTCTTCGGCGACGTAGCGCAGGCTCATGCCGAGTTCTTCACCGTCGCCGAAGTAGTTGCGGATCAGGGTGGCGAGGAACTGCACGGTGACGACCGTGTCCTCAAACCCG
Organism: Thermobifida fusca NBRC 14071 = JCM 3263; assembly: GCF_001592045.1. Taxonomy (GTDB): domain Bacteria; phylum Actinomycetota; class Actinomycetes; order Streptosporangiales; family Streptosporangiaceae; genus Thermobifida; species Thermobifida fusca. The sequence continues at coordinate 25,583 of NZ_BCWB01000005.1, forward strand.
TGTCGCTTCAGCAGCCGGAGCACGTGCTCCATGATCGGCCGGTTGACCACGGGAAGTAGTGGTTTGGGCTGGTTAGCGGTCATCGGGCGGAGTCGGGTGCCCTCCCCGCCAGCCATTACGACGGCCTTCATCGCGGCCACCTCCAAGCCCCGGAAATCGTTCGGCGAACCGCCATAGCACGGGGTCTCATGGTGGGGATGCTGCTCCCTTCATTGTCACGACGTGGTGGCCCGGAGTGACCAGCTACGGACCGCTCAGGCGACGCTGCCTGAGTCTGGGGTGTCACCGCCGTTGCGGTGCCGGCCGGTCCGTCCGCTGTCCACGCCCAGGGTTCGTGTCCTCTTCGCGTTCCAGGGCACGACTCTGTCTGATCAACTGTGAGCCCTGGACCGAGTACAGCAGTCCGGCCCACCAGTAGAGGGCTGTTCCCCATATTGCGAAAGCCCAACCAACGATTTGCGCCACATATCCCACGGCTCCGGAATACCCGCCGAGGAACAGCAGGGGGAACGCGTAGAGCAGGCACAGCGTCGCGGCTTTTCCAGCGAAGTTCACGGGAAGCGGCCCGTACCCGTAGTAGCGCAGCACCGGTAGCGCGCCGATGATGAGGACGTCACGAAGGACAAGGATCGCCATCAGCCACCAGGGGATGATGTCTCTGACGACCAGTCCCAGCAGTGCGGCGAAGATGTAGAGCCGGTCGGCCATCGGGTCGAGCAGTGTGCCGAGCCGGCTGGTCTGGTTCCATGCCCGGGCGATCTTGCCGTCCAGCCAGTCCGACAGCCCGGCGGCAGCGAGTACACCCAGTGCCCAAAGGTCGGCCTGCGGGCCGAGGACCAGCCAGAGGAACAACGGGACACCGAGCAGCCGCAGGACGCTGATCATGTTCGGGATCGTCCAGATCCGGTCTACGGTGTCGTCGCGTTCCCCCTGGTTCGTCGCGGTCGCCATCTCACCTCCCCGTTTGAGGTGAGCCTACCCGGCATCGCGGACTTCTCTTCGTGCCATATCCCCGCGTGGCTGCGGGGATATCCGCGAGGACGGGGTCACCCCGCCGCGTAGTCGACGAGCGCGCAGAACAGGCGACGGTCCGTCCCCTCTTCGGGACGCCACCGCACCCCCACCCCGAAGGGGTGGCCGACCGCTTCCACCGCTTCCACGGTCTGGGTGGCGCCCCACGCCACCGGCATCAGGCCCGACCCGATGCGGTTGATGCCCGGGCTGGCCGCGCAGCGCACCCGGGCACGGTCACCCAGCACCTTGCCCAGCATGCTGCTGACGTTGATGATCACCTCGGCGTCGGCGAGGCCCGGACCGGTGTCGGCGGCGGGCAGTAGCGTGCCGCCCACGGCGACGTTGAGAACCTGCAGTCCGCGTTCGACCGCGAGAAACGGCCGTCCCGCGTCGAGCACGGCACGGATGAGTTCGATTTCGAAACGGTCGCGCCGCGGATCAGCGTTCTCCGCTTCCGTGTCGGCCCCCACAGGTGCCCCCGTGGTGAAGACGAAGCCGTCGATCCGGTGCAGCAGGTCGGGGATGCGCCGAGGGTGGACGGGAGCGAGCACGACGGGCAGGCCGCCCGCTCGGTCCACTTCGCGGAGGAACGGGGTGGCGACAACAGACGCCTCACGCACCCAGTGTCCCCAGCGTGCCGGTCCGAGATAGCTGGTGATACCGATGAGCGGCCGGGGCATGCGTCCTCCTGGATGGCAGGGGCAGTTGGGAGCAGCGCGAAATCCCGCGAGTGTGCGGGAATTCACACTCTCCTTGACGTTAACAACATTTCGCCGTGCTGTCGCTCACTCCCGCCGTAGCGTCGGACACATGCCGCCTCGCCGTGCCGCCCGCCACAGGGCCGCCCTGGCGAGGCGGCACGTCACGGGCCGGGTTCTGCCCCGGTGAGGCGCGGTAGGGCGCGCAGTGCCGCCACCCCGATGGGCTCCGTGTCAAGCAACGGCACCTCCACCCAGCCGACCGGGGCGAACAAGGCGCGGAGCTCCGCCAGGACCGCGGTATCCACGCGGGAAGGAACCTGGTTGACCACCCCCACGCCCAGGGGGATCCCGTCGTCGCGCAGTGCCGCTGCTGCGCGGCGCGTCTCCGCGACCACTGCCCGACGGGGCACAGTGACCAGGCACACGGCCGCGTCAGTGCGCAGTCGGGCCGCGGCCGCCGCCAAGCGGCGCTGCCGGGCCCGCAGCTTCTCCACCACGGGATCCCGTCCCGGCTCCGGGTCGAACACGCTGGCAGCGAACCCGTCCACTGCTCTCGCACGTTCCCGCTGCTGGATCAGGCCGTGCACCCAGGGGGCGAGCAGGGTGGGCAAGGCCAGCATCCGCAGCAGGTGTCCGGTGGGCGCACTGTCCACGACCAGCCGGTCCCACGTTTCCGGCACCTGGTCGACATAGTCGATCAGCCGGTCGTGGAGCGCGGACTCGACCATGCCGGGTGCAGCGGCAGCGTGCCGCAGGTGCCGCCGCACCGCGGGCATCACCTCGTCCGGCACGACGGTGCGCGCCTCGTCCGCTACCTGGATGATCCTGCGGCGCACGGTCGCCTCCGCATCGGGTTCCACCGCCCACAGGCAGCCGGTCACCCGACGCGGCCGGTCCCCTAACCGCACGTCCAGGATGTCGCCGAGCGAATGCGCGGGGTCCGTGGAGACGAGCAGGGTCCGCTGCCCGCTGTCCGCTAAGGCGAGGGCGTGGGCGGCGGCCAGCGTGGTCTTGCCGACGCCGCCCTTACCCCCGAACAGCGTGATCGCTGCCCCGGTCAACAGCACACCCCCGCATCACCCCACCGGTCGCGCCCCATGCGGCGATGCCAGTCGTGCACGTCCGCAACCAGGTACGGGATGAGGTCCAGGGTTTCGTAGGCCACGGGCACGTCCACGCCGAGCGAGTGCAACAGCAGCATGGCGCGGAACGTGTCGGCCTGGCGGCGGTCCTCCCGCTGCAGCGCATGCCGCCAGCGTGCAGCGAACCACTCTTCGTGGAACGCTTCCAGCCGCCGCCAGGCGCGCACGGCACGCCCCGCAAACCCGGTGCTCACTGCTCCCCTGCTCCCGCAGGCTCCGCCGGATCCGTCGGGCTGTCCCCCGCGGGCGGGGCCGCATCCGTACCGGTCTTCGGGTCCGCTGCCGGGACTGCTGGAGTGCCGGCGGCAGCCGTGCGGGCCCGCCACGCGGTCCGCAGCGCCAGCGACGCTTCAACGATCAGCCACAGTGCAAGCACGAAGATGACCGCGTCCAAGGGGGCGAGCAGGAACACCTGCATGGGGTCGTCAGCGGTCACAAACCGGACCAGGTTGAGGACCAGCGCCCACGAGGTCATGACGAGCAGGAACACCAGGGGGATGAGCACCGCGAGCGGGTTGCGGCTGCTCTTGGTGACCCATACTGCGATCACCGCCAACGCCAGTCCGGCGGTGAGCTGGTTGGTGGTGCCGAACAGCTGCCAAAGGGTGCCGAACGCGAAGTCGCCCGGGGTGAGCGCCAACGCCAACGGCACCGCCACCGCCACCAGGGTCGCCAAGGTGAGGTTGCGTGCCAGCGGCCGGATCCGGGCGGTCTCCGCGATCTCCTGCACGATGTAGCGTTGCAGCCGCACCCCCGTGTCCATGGTGGTGGACGCGAAACTGATGATCACCACGGCGGCGAACACCACACCCACGGTTTCGGGAATGCCCAGGTGGGACGCGAAGTTCGCCACCCCGTTGACGAAGTTGTCGGTGGCGCTGCCCGACGCGGTCGCATAGTCCGTGTAGAGCGCATCCCAGTCGGCGCGGGTCGCCGCCACGCCCGCCGTGCAGGCCAGGATGGCGCACAGCGCGAGCGTGCCCTCCCCGACAGCACCCAGGTAGCCGACGAAACGGGCGTCGGTTTCCCGGTCGATCTGCTTCGCTGTCGTCCCCGAGGAGACCAGGCTGTGGAACCCGGAGATCGCCCCGCAGGCGATGGTAATGAACAGCAGGGGGAACCAGGGCGGGGATCCGTCGGGCACGTCGTTGATGAGAGGCGCCACGATCCAGTCGAAGCCTACGGCCACGCCCAGCAGGATCACCGCCAACGCCACCAGCATCTGCTGCTGGTTGATGTAGTCGCGCGGCTGCAGCAGCAGCCACACTGGCAGCCGGGACGCCGCGAAAGCGTAGCCGAAGACCAGGATGATCCACAGGGTTTTCGGGGTGAGGCCGACCGCGGCAGCCAGCGGGTCGATAGTGATCGGGAACAGCAGGCCCAGCGGGATGGACGCGTACACCAGCAGCAGCACGACCAGGGACGGCAGCAGTGCCGCGCTGCGCGTGCGGTAGACGTACTGGCCCACACCGATCGCCAAGGGAATCGTGACCAAGGTGGGCAGCACCACGCTAGGGGTGGAAACGAACAGGTTGGCGATGACCACGGAGAAGACCGCGTTCACCAGGGTCAGCAGGAAGAAGATGATGATCAGAAAGAGGGTGCCGGCGCGTCTGCTCACCACCTCACCGGCGAGCGTGCCGATGCTTTTCGCGCGGTGGCGGACCGAGACCGCGAGCGCCCCGAAGTCGTGCACGCCCGCAGCGAAGATCGTGCCGAGCACCACCCACAGCAGGGCCGGGCCCCAGCCCCAGAACACGGCGACCGCGGGGCCGACGATGGGGGCGGCTCCGGCCACGGAGATGAAATGGTGGCTGAAAACGACGTAACGGTTGGTGGGGACGAAGTCGACCCCGTCGGAGTAGCGGTGGGCGGGGGTCACATAGTTGGGGTCCAGCCCGTAGACGCGGCGGGCCAGATACGACGAGTAGTAGCGGTATCCCAGAGCGAAGAGGGCGAGAACAGCGACCAGTACGACAACGGCAGGCATGTCGCTCCTTCGGTCGCGGCGGCGTCCGCGAGACTGAGGGGCTGCCCCACACGTTCCGTGACGCCGCCTGTCGACTGAGTGGACTCACTGAACGTAACATGAGATCCACGTCACAAAAAGGAGCGAAGTGTCTTCTTTTGCCACAGTCTGGGAGAACTCGACGACCGCGGAACTGTCATGGCTCAGCCCGTCAGGCCCCGTCGGCGTCCCCGCCGTCCCCCTCATGTGGGAAGGACACCCCTGCGTCGCACTGCCCTTCTCCCACCTCGCCCTACTCGACACGCTCACCGACGGGCAGGCCGTGTGCAGTGTCACGGACGCCCGTGCCCTCCCACCCGGTTCTCCTGCCGTCGCCGCCACCGGCCGGGTCACCGTCACCCACGACCTGTCCGGTGACGTCTTCGTCGACGCGCTGCTCGCCCAGGAGATCCGCAAACACCCGCCGACCCGGCAGCGCGCCGGCGGCCTGCTGGCCCGCCGAGAAAACTGGTGGTGGCTGCCGCGCATCATCGTCACCCTCCGCGACACCGTCGAAGAGTGGACTCTGCCGCCACGCACCAGCGCCGACCACGCCCTCCTCCTCACCGCCCGCCCGCACGGGCCCGCGGTGAACGTGGTCACCGCCCCTGCCTGGCCGCACACCCCCGGCGCCCGCATCCCGCTGCGCAGCCTCGACGGCACCCCGCTCACCACGGCTGACGGGGACGGCTGCGTGTTCGCCCACCAGCACAGCCCCGACTTCGACCAGTGGGAGCACTGGTACCGTCGCGGCCCCCTCCACGCAGCCACGCTCACCGTCGCTGAGGCGTCCGGTGCCCCCGCCCCGCGGCTGCGGCCGCTGGGACTGTGGGCGCGCCTCCACGCCCACCGGTCCCTCGTCCGCGCCTGCCAGCAGGGCATCACCGCTGCGGAAACCCGCGCCGGACTGTCCTCCTAGGCCCGCGGGATCAGACCTTGCGCCACTTCGGCACCCAGGCGCCGTCCGTGACCGTGTAGTCCCCGAACAAGGCGGGCGCTTCCTGCACCATGATCTCGCCGATCTTGTGGAAGATCAGCCGGATCTCCTCTTCCGCGCCGGGAGCCGTCCGCGTTTCCAGCGTGTGGCGGAGGGTACGCACGTTCGCCGTCCACACCAGTCCGGTCGCCACCCCCTCCGGTGCGAACCGCCGCATGAAAGAGGTACGGTGCTTCTTCACCGCGAACGGCACGCCCTCCTCGTCCAACCCGAAGTGGTCGGTCATCCACCGCTGGAACTCTTCCATGCGTTCCAGCAGGTCAGTGGCGCGCTTCATCAGCTCGGGGTCTTCCTGCGCCCACTCGGGGAACCAGAACGGCAGGTCCGTCAACCGGACAAACCGGAGCGACTCTTGTGAGATCGCCACGCCAGGCCGGTGCCGGACCAGCTCGTGAGTGGCCACCCGGGACACGTTGTGCAACACGAAGCTGAAACTCACGTGCTCCAACACGGACCCGTGCATGCTCGCCAGAATGTTCGTCAAATACGCGGTCTGGTCGGTGCGCACCCGGGTCACGTTGGGGTTGAGCCCCGGCTCCCACGAGCGGTAGCACAACCGACCAGCGAACTCCGCAAGGTTTTGCGGATCGTTGAGAACCTCGTCGAGCTCCCCCCGATCCAGCCGCTCCAGCCAACTGCTCCCGCCCACGTCGGCGAGGTAGCGCGCGATTTCGTCGTAGTCCAACTGCGGCCGCGCGATCAGGTGGACCTCGGGCTCGACGTGCTTCACCACCGGTTGCATCCCCCAGCTCGTGTCGTGTCTGCGGCCCCGGCACACTCCGAACCCGTCCCGGGGCCGCAGAAGAACGTAGCAGCCAGCAGGGATCTCCGCCCACTCAGGCCGCTGAATGGCCGAAACCGGACGGTCCGCTACGCAACGACGCGCCCCCGCAACGCAGCGGACCGGGCACAACCGGGCGTACCCCCGAGGTCAGCTGCTCTCCCTGGCCAAGCGCAGCACGTTCGCCACGATCTGCTCCCCCACCCGGCCGGTGAGGATCGACTCGGGGTGGAACTGGACCGCCCACCGCCGCGCCTCAGCATTCTCGATCGCCATGACCACGGGGAAACCGTCGTCCTCCGTCACCGCCGTCACCTCGAACCCTTTCACCCGGTCCGGGGTCGCGTACACGGAGTGGTAGCGGGCCGCGGTGAACTCCCCGTCCTCTCCCAGCCCAGCCAGCAGCGCGCCCCCGGTGACCCGAACCCGGCCGGGTTTACCGTGCACCGGCGTGTCCAAAGTGAGCAGCTCCCCGCCCGCGTACTCCACCATCGCCTGCAGCCCCAGGCACACCCCGAACACAGGCAGGCCGCGCGCGTCCAACTCCTTCAACAGCGCGCTCATCGCGAAATCGGCGGGCAGCCCCGGCCCCGGGGAGAGCACCACCAGGTCGGGACGCATCTGGTCGAGCAGGGACGGGTCGAACCCGTAGCGCACCGTGGTGACCTCGGCGCCGTGCCGCCGGACGTAGTCCGCGAGCGTGTTGACGAACGAGTCTTCGTGGTCGACGAGCAGCACCCGCATCCCCGCCCCCACCTGCTCCACCGCAGGCGCAGCCTTGGAGGTTTCCTCACCCTCGTCGGTGAGGGTCTCCAACAGGGCACGGGCTTTGAGGAAAGTCTCCCGCTCTTCAGCTTCCGGATCAGAGTCGTACAGCAGTGTGGCGCCCGCCCGCACCGTCGCCACCCCGTCCCGGATGTGCGCGGTCCGCAACGTCAACCCGGTGTTCATCGAACCATCAAAATTGATGACACCGACCGCGCCCCCATACCAGCGGCGCGGCGAACTCTCATGCTGTTCGATGAACCGCATCGCCCACGTCTTCGGCGCCCCCGTCACGGTCACCGCCCACATGTGGGTGAGGAACGCGTCAATAGCGTCCAACTCGGGGCGCAGAATCCCCTCAATGTGGTCGACCGTGTGGATGAGCCGACTGTACATTTCGATCTGCCGGCGGCCGATCACCCGCACACTGCCTGGCACGCACACCCGGGACTTGTCGTTGCGGTCCACGTCGGTGCACATGGTCAGCTCCGACTCTTCCTTCGCGGACGACAGCAGCTCCTTGATGTTCTCCGCGTCGCCGACCGCGTCCGCGCCACGCTTGATCGTGCCGGAGATCGGGCAGGTCTCCACCCGCTGCCCCTCTCCGGGACGGCCCGTGACCCGCACAAACATTTCCGGGGACGCGCCGACCAGGTACTCGCCCTCCCCCAGGTTGAGGAAGAACTCGTACGGGGCAGGGTTGCGTTCCCGCAGCCGCTCGTAGAACCGCGCAGGCGACGCACACGGCGCGTACAAGCGGTGGCTGGGCACCACTTCGAACAAGTCGCCGCGGCGGAACCGCTCCTTGGCCTCAGCCACGATCCGCGCATACGACCCGGGTTCCGGCTGCGGCGGCACCTCGGCAGCCGGGGTCACCGGGGGTGTGGGCTCGGTGCGGCGTGGCAGGCCCCGCGTGGTCGCCCCTGCCGGGCCGCGCAACTCCTCCGGCAGCGTGAAGTCGTAGGAGTAGCGCTGGCAGATCTCCCGTTTCCGGTCGTGGACGATGATCTCGTCGGGCAGGTGCAACACCAGGTCCCGGTCCTCCGGGTCGCGCGGCAGCACCTGCTCGATCGGTTCGAACTGGAACGCCAGATCGTAGCCGAACGCCCCGTACAACCCCAGGTGGGGTTCTTCCGCGTGGAAGAACACGCCCACGAGGGCGCGGAGCGCAGAAAAAACACTGGGCCGGCGGCTGCGCTCTTCCTCAGTGAAGAACTCGGTGGGATCCGGTTCAGGGACCGTGACAGCGACCGTGTCGTCGGTGTGCTCCACCACCGCGCCGTGCGCGGTGAGCGCCCGGGCTACCGCGGGCAGCAGGACACGGCCGCGGTCGTTGAGGGCCGTCGCCCCGATCGTGCGGCCGCGCGCGACAACTTCCAGGCACGGGTCCACGTATCCCAAATGCCAACGGCTGTAGCGGCCGGGATACTCCATCCCGGAGGAGAGCACGCCGCCTCGGCGCTGTTCCACGTTGACCGTCAGATCGGCGAGCGCACGGGGATCGCACGGCACTGCCGTGCGGTGCACGGTGATACCACCACTGGTGGTGTAGGAGTTGTCGTCCACGGGCTGGTCCTTTTCGGGCTGGTCTGGTTGCTGTCAGCGCCCGAACCGCGGACAACAGAAACGACCGCCGGTCCGGGCGGTCGCCAGGTCTCAGGAATGCGAACCAGAAGCGCCGCCTACCAGCGGCGCCACCACTGCTGGAAAGTCAGTGCCGGTCGCATGCGCAGAAGTGTAGCGTGTAACACACGGTTCATGGGAGCCCACGGAGCGGTGTGATTTTCCCTTTTTCGTCTGCACCGTGCACCCGTCCCCGGGCCCAGTCGACACACCCGCCCGGCCCCGGGGACGACGTCTCCCGCACCGCAGTACAGAACTCCCCGCAGCTCACCCCGCGTGGTCGAGCCGGGACCGCTGCTCAGCGGTCAACTCCACGTCAACCGCGTCCAAAGCTTCATCAAGCTGCGTCACGCTGCTGACCCCCACCAGCGGGATGATCGCCGGGTCCCCGCCCATCAACCAGGCCAGAACCACCTGGTTGGGGGTCGCATCGCACTCCGCCGCCACCTCCCGCAGCACCTTCAGCCGCGCCGCAGTGCCCGGATGCTCATACGGGTAGGACAGCGTCCGGTCAGCACGCACATACGCCCCATACAGCAGCGGCGTGTAGGTGACCAGGGCGAGCGGCCGACCGTCCCGGTTCTCTTGAGCGACGTAGTCCAAGTGGTCGACGGTGGCATGCATGTGCCCGGCTTCCGGAAGCGGAATATCGAAGCGGGGCTGCAGGTAGCTGTACCGCAACTGGGCAACCTCGTAGCGGGGCCAGCCCCGGTCATCGCTGAGCCTCCGGGCCCGCTCCAACCGCCACGCCCGGTGGTTGCTCGCCCCCACCAGCCCCACCTGGCCTTCCTCGACAAGCTCGGCCAGCACGCCCAAGGTTTCCTCCAAGGGCACTGAACGGTCTTCCCTGTGCGGGTAGACCAGGTCCAGCCGGTCCATGCCGAGCCGCTGCTGGCTCCCCGCTACCGCGGCACGCACCGCTTTCGCGGACAAGCCTTCCGCGTCAGCCAACCCTCCGCCCGGCGTGCGCGGGCGGGCGCCGAACTTGGTGGCGATGAGCACTTCGTCGGTGATCCCGCGCGCGGCCCGCCACCGGCCCAGCAGGGTTTCGCTTTCGTCCCCCGTGAACCCCTCCACCCAGAACTGGTAGTTGTTCGCCGTGTCGATGAAGGTGCCGCCCCGCTCCACGAAACGGTCCAAGATCGCGAACGACTCCGCGTCACCGACCTGGCTGCCGAACTTCATCGCTCCCAGGCAGATCACACTGACCTGCCGTGCCCGCTCCCCACTGCCGATGGTGGTGTAACGCATCAACGCCCCTCTTCTTCCGTGTCCGAACGGTTCTCCGCAAGCACACCCCGGTAGTAGTCGATCTTGTGCCGGATCGCTTCCTGACGGCGGCGCAGCTCAGCGATACGCGCAGTCAACTGCGCATCGTGCTCCACGAGCACCTCGATACGCTGGGGGATCGTATGGTCGCCCGCGCGGACAAGCTCCGCGAACTCACGCAACCGGGCGATCGGCATGTCGGTGTCCCGCAAGCAACGCACCAGGTCGAGCATTTCGACATCACTTGCCCGATACCGGCGATGCCCGGCAGGGGAGCGCTCCACTTGGGCGAGCAGACCTTCACGCTCGTAATACCGCAGAGTGTCCAGGCTCAGCCCATGCCGACGGGCCACCTCTCCGGGGGTGTAGTAGTCGGTCATGGGTCACAGCCTGAAGGGTGGAGTGCACTCCAGGTCAAGTCCCGGCCGGGATTCATGAGGCGGGCGCAGCACATTCGCTGGTCACCGCGCCCACCACCGCGTCCGTGAGGCTTTCGATCACGTCCTCGTAGGGGATCTCCGGGTGGTCGAGCCACCACTCCCCTGTCGCCTGCACCATGCCGATCACCGCGTGCGCCACGATCACGGCGCGCACCGGATCACTGATGTACTGTTCAGCGACCAGGGTGTCCGCGAACTCCTTGCCGAACCGGCGCACCATGAGACTCACATCGCCGCGGGTACGCGGATCCTCCGCGGTAGCCCGGTGCATGAGGAAACGGTAGAGGTTGAGGTTCTCGCTGATCATCTGCAGGTAGGTGCCGACGGTGGCACGCACCCGCGGACGCAGTTCGGCGGGCTCCCGCAGTTTTTCCCGCACCCGCTCCATGAGCGGGTCGACGTGCCGCTCCGCGAGGGCACGGTAGAGGCCGCTCTTATCGCCGAAGTGGCGGTACAGGATGGGTTTGCTGATTCCCGCCTCGGCCGCGATCGCGGCCATGGGGGCATCAGGACCTTCACGTTGGATGACAGCGTCAGCAGCATCCAGGATCGCGCGGCGCCGACGGGGGTCGCGGCCGCGGGAGGCGCGTCCACCCCGCGCAGTCACCGGGGGCAGTGGATCAGGGTTCACAGCCTCACACGGTAGCGCGCAGCCCGGGAATCCTGCGGAGCACGGCGGTGAGGACAAAACTGACCACCAGCACGGCAGCGGCCTGGGCGAGCACGGTCGCCACCATGCCCACCGGGTGCTCGGGAATCCCGGTGAGGGACCGCAGCTCCCGCAGCAGCACCAGGTGGATGAGGAACACCCCGAAGCTCAGATCGGCGAGAGTGCGCAGCCGACGGCGGGCCGCCGTCGTGTCCCGGTCGGGGGCGGTGAACCGCCGCCACCGTCCAGCAAGCGGTTTGAACAGCAGGAACAACGCCACCGACATGGCCAGGACAGTCGGGGAAAGATAGTCGTAGGCGTAGGCGGCCTGCGTGTTCCACTCCCCGTAGGCCACCGCGGTCGCCCCGACAATGCCCGTGGTGGCAGCAGCAGCCGCGACGAACACCATTCCGGCCACCCACATGCCCCGCTTGCCCAGTTCGCAGTCGCGCAGCAGGTAACCGAGCAGGTAGTAGCCGAGGAAAGGCAGGAAGCGGGTGACGGCGTTGGCTTCACCGATCCCCGCAAAGTCGGAGATCGCCTGGTCCGCCACTCCGACCGCGGTCAGGAACACTGCTGCCCACCACAGCATGCGCCGCGGGGCATGGGCGGTGAGCACCCGCAGGAAAGGCGTGAGCGCATACAGCCCGGCCAGCACGAACAGGAAGTACAAGTGCACGGAGGGCTTGCCCGCCAAGACCCGGTTCAGCGCGTCCGACCAGTCGCTCGCCTGTTTCACGAACAGGTCGATGGACAGGTAGACGACACTCCACACGACCAGGGGGATCCCGATCCGGTTGAACCGCCGCTGGTAGAAGGAGCGCAAGCCTTCCCGGCGCGGCGCGAGCAGCAGTGCCCCGCTGATCATGATGAACACGGGAACACACCAGCGCATCAACGAGTCCACCACGTTCGCGGTCCACCAGGTGGCCGTGCCGATGTCGCTGTAGTAGCGGCGGGTGACCACCACGGCGACGGCGTGCAACACGACCACAGCGGTGATGGCCGCGATCCGGGCCACATCAAGCCAGACGGTTTCTACAGGTGTCGCTTTAGTGACGGAACGTGGCGATACGACGGGAGGCTGAGGGGAACGAGAAGTCTGAACGGTCATGGCACACCCGGTGATCGACAACAACAAACGTTCCGAGATCGTACCGTTATCAGATTCTCATCAAAGTCCCAGGGAAACGGAATTGTCGTTTCACTGCTGTGGAATACGAATCCACACCGCTTCGGCACGCGCCAGCTCGGTTCCTTGCGCGTCGTAGAGGGCACTGGCAGTGAATACTTTGCGTCCTTCGACGCCGAGCAGGCGTCCGAGGACAACGTGGCGCTCCCCGGGACGGGGGTCCGCGAAAACGGCGGCGGTCATCTGTCCCAACAGCATGGGACGCCCGGTAATGTCAACCGACCAGCCTCCCGGACAGTCGAGCGCAGCCCACACCAGTGGCAGCCCTGCGGGATCGGCGGGCGGCGTCCACGCACAGGCCACCGTGTCCGCTTCCGGGTCACCGCCGAGCGGCCCAGCGAACAGGCGCAGCCCGTCACCGGTGCTCCGCTCCGGCCCGCACACAAAACAGGTGGGAAACGGGTGGTTGCGGTATCCCCGGTAGCCTGCGCTCGCCTGCTCCGCGACAGCGGGCGGCACTGGGTCGAGGTGCTGTTGCGGCACGTCGGCGGGGATGGCTTCAGCCACGAGCTGTTCACTGCGGAGGAGGTGAACTCCCCCATCAGGGCTGCGGCGCACCGTCATGGGGGTTTGCAGCGGCGGCGGCTGCCGCAGGCGAACACGGACGGCGGGAGCGTCCACGTACTGGGCGAGACGACCGGAGATGTAGCCGCCGTTAGCTGAGGTGGGCGGCCCGTTGAATCGGGCGTCGATTGTGAAATCAGTGGTGACGTTCGCGGCTTCGGCCATGCTGTGTGCGGCGCGCTCTCAATAGGAAGCGGCGCCCCTGCCTCCCTTCTCACCGACAGAAGCTGCTCATCGGACACAGCCACACTCTCACACCAGGCGAAAGAAGCCGGAGCCGCCTGTGAGAAGGGAACCTGTATCAGGGTGATGCCAGCTCTCGCTGCCGGAGGCTGGCATCACACCCCCGCACGCGCGGGAAGCACGTCGGTTTTCGGTGAGGACGAGGCCGTTGACGAATCACACTCCCGCCTGCGCGGGGAGCACAGGGAACTGCTGCACCGGTCTCCCTACCGAGGGACCATCCCCGCATACGCGGGGAGCACACTACATGACCTGCGAGTTTACCAGCGCGGCATGCTGATTTCATTCACTTCCCAAAAATCAAACAAAAGAACAAAAGCACAAAAAATTCCTCTACAGCCACAGACAACCTAGAACTAACGAGATCCTTATCAGCTACTTGAGCATGGTCATAGTTGACCAAATCACCACCAATACCCCATACGGCGGCTACCGTACTGCCGTGGACCTCACCATCGTCGAAGCTTGGAACCTTTGGTGGTCGGGCAACCAGCTCACAGACCACACCTTGTACGGCGTCTCCATCCTGTGGCTCTCCCGTGCTGGAAAATTGCTCACGTTCCTCGCGGGAGTCACCATTGTGCTCGACGCGATAGGCCCCGAGCGGCTTCGTGCCTACGCCGACCGGGTGAAGCACACAGGTCGCCACCGCTCCCAGATGTGGAGAGAATTCCCCGTAACAACGCGCCTCTTGTACGTGGGGATCATCGCATCCTCGGTATTAAGCTTGACGTCCGCTCTCCTCATCGTGCTCTACGACGGGGAACCTGTGTGGCTGTTCTTCGCTTGGTGGGGTATTGCGGGAATAGTGTTGTTTCTGTTCGACTTTCTTTCGATCACTGGACGGGCTGCCCAGGCCGCCGCCTGGGTTTTGGAGCATGACCGGTTGGACCGCACTGTCCGCGCCATCGCTGTCCCGCTCTTCCTCACCGGGTTCGTCCTCGACTTCCTCGCCGCCTAATTCCGAGGGGAAGCGACACGGTCGATGCCCTGGCACGCCAGCTCTGCTAAGGGCCTGGTGGCCTCAGCCCTGCATACCTCACCACACCTGTGCTCATGCAGCGGTTGCTTCACTGCCCAAGGCTGCGGACACATTTTCTGCCTCGGTCTCCTCGTCCGGGACAGTGCCTGCCGCATGTCTACCCGAATTGTTTCCTCTCGAGGACAACCATCTCAGTGAGTACGATTCCCTCCCCGGCATTCAACGAGGAACGCAGTCGTAGATATCTTTCTCGCAGCCCTCAGCAAACTTGCTCCTAAAAATCGGCTAGTCAAGAGCCTCTCTTCGAGGGGCTCTTTTCCTGTGCTGCGCAAAGATCTTGTTCAGATCAATCACCGTCGACGACCTGCACCAGAAGTCGGATAGCCGCGCCAGTCTCTATTCTTCGTGAGTTGGAAAGCACACTCACCTCATGCAGCAAAAAGCCGCCTGTGGCGGTGTTCCCTGAGAAAATCCGCCACAGGCGGCACAGCACCGGCGACATCATGGGTCAGGAAGCCGGCGGGACGAGGAGAAGTATTCGGCTTCCTTGTCCGCTGCCGTCCACTTCTCTGCTCGCGTCCCGCCGATTCCCCTGGCTCTGCTGCTTTGCCTCGGCTAGCGCAGCGGCAGTCCGGTGATGGCGCGACCAATGATGAGACGCTGGATCTCCGAGGCGCCTTCGAAGATGGTGAAGATCGTGGCGTCGCGGTGCCAGCGTTCCACCGGGTAGTCCCGGGTATAGCCGTTGCCGCCGAGCAGTCGGATGGCGTTCTGGGTGACCCAGGTAGCGGTTTCGCTGGCGTACAGCTTGCTCATGGAGCCTTCGGCGTTGGCGAATTCTTTTCCGTACCGGGCCATCCAGGAGGCGCGCCACACCAGCAGGCGGGCGGCGTCGATGCGGGTCGCCATGTCGGCGAGGGTGAAGGCGACGGCTTGGTTGTCGCCGATGGGACGGCCGAACTGTTCGCGCTGGCGGACGTAGTCGCGGGCGTATTCGTAGGCGGCGCGTGCGCAGCCCACGGCCATGGCTCCCACGGCAGGGCGGGAGGCTTCGAAGGTTTTCATGGCGGCTTGGCCCTTGGAGCGGCGGCCTTCGCGGGCACGGGCAAGACGCTGGTCCAGTTTCTCTTTGCCACCGAGCAGGCAGCGGCCGGGGATGCGCACGTCGTCGAGGATGACCTCGGCGGTGTGGGAGGCGCGGATGCCGTGTTTGCTGAACTTCTGGCCTTGGGAGAGGCCTTTAGTGCCGGGCGGGATGACGAAGCTGGCTTGGCCGCGGGTGCCGAGTTCCGGGTCGACGGAGGCGACGACGACGTGGACGTCGGCGATGCCGCCGTTGGTGATCCAGGTCTTCGTGCCGTTGAGGACCCATTCGTCTTTGGCTTCGTCGTAGACGGCGCGGGTGCGGATGGCGCCGACGTCGCTTCCCGCGTCGGGTTCGGAGACGCAGAAGGCGCCGAGTTTGATGTCGTCGGGGGTGCCGAACATTTGGGGGGTCCATTCCAGGATTTGCTCCTGGGTGCCGTTGGCGCTGACGGCGACGGCGGCGAGGGTGGTGCCGGTGAGGGCGAGCGCGATGCCGGGGTCGCCCCAGTACAGCTCTTCGTAGACGACGGGGATGGCGATGCCGCTGGGGTCGAACATCTGGTTGGCGAAGAAGTCGAGGGAGTAGAGGCCGATCTTGGCGGCTTCTTGGAGGATCGGCCAGGGGGTTTCTTCGCGTTCGTCCCATTCGGCGGCGGCTGGGCGCATGACGTCGCGGGCGAATTCGTGGACCCAGTCGCGGATGTGGATGAGGTCTTCGCTGAGTTCGAGGCTGAAGGATGCGGGCGTCTCGTCGGTCATGACGGTGTCCTTCGTGTGGGGTGGTAGACGATAGGTGTTACCAACGGTAACATGTTAGCGGGGTCATGAAACAGGGGTGGTTCCGGCGGGTCCCGGAACCACCCCTGGCTGCTGTATCCGGCCGGGTTGTGGCCTTATGCGGTCTCGTATTTTTCGAGGAAGGTGTAGACGTCGGTCTCGTCGACGCCGGGGAATTGGCCGGTGGGCAGGGCGGCCAGGACGTGGGAGTGGGCGCGGGCCGACGGCCAGACGTTGCCTTCCCAACGGGAGGCGAGCTCCGAGGGGGGCCGCACGCAGCATTCCCCGACCGGGCACTCGGATTTGGTGCGGTTGGTGGTCTCCCGGCCGCGGAACCACCGCGATTCCTTGTAGGGCACGCCCAGGGTGATGGCGAAGTTGCGTTCCCGGCTGGGGTCGACATGGGCCACACACCAGTGGGTGCCGTTGGGTTTGTCGGTGTACTGGTAGTAGATCGAATAGCGGTCGGGGGAGGCGAAGACTTGGCGGCCCGCCCAGTAGCGGCACAGGCGCTGGCCTTCGATGGCCCCGGTGTCGTCGGTGGGGAAGATCAGCCCGTCGTTTTGGTAGGCCTTGTAGATGATGCCGGTCTCGTCGTTGCGGATGAAGTGGCAGACGAGGTCGAGGTGGCGGGTGGCCAGATTGGTGAACCGG
The DNA here is from genome assembly GCF_001592045.1 of Thermobifida fusca NBRC 14071 = JCM 3263. Lineage (GTDB taxonomy): Bacteria > Actinomycetota > Actinomycetes > Streptosporangiales > Streptosporangiaceae > Thermobifida > Thermobifida fusca. The sequence goes on from NZ_BCWB01000005.1 coordinate 42,470, forward strand.
TGGGCGGCCATCTCGTAGGAGACGGCGTAGACGTCGCGGAGGTCTTCGACGGACAGGTCGCGTTGCCGTTTGGCCTCGGTGAGGAACGGGACGGCCGTGAATTCGGGGATGAGGACCGCGGCGGCGAAGTAGTTCGCTTCCACGCGTTGGCGGAGGAAGTCGGCGAAGTCGCGGGGCGGGGTGTGGCCGAGGACGAAGTGGCCGAGGGTCTGCAGCAGGATGGTGCGCGGCGTGTGCATGCCCAGCGATTCCCGCTTGAGGTAGATGCGGCGGTTGCGGGTGTCGGTGACTGAGCGCACCGAGCGGGGCAGGTCGGGGACGTAGCGCAGGGTGAATCCGTGGTGGGCGACGATGGCGAGGATCATGCCCTGGGAGAGTGCCCCGCCTTGGTAGCCGACGGCTTCGAGGGTTTCCCGCGCGGCTTTTTCGATCTCGGGGAAGTAGTTGTCGCGCTCGCTCATGAGGCGGCGGAGTTCCGCGTTGGCGCGGCGGGCTTCCTCGTTCGTGGTGGTGGGTTTGGCGGCGCGCCGCTTGAGTTCCTCGTAGAGGGTGACGATGTGTTCGAGGACGTCGTTGGGGACGCGCTTGCCGACTTTGAGGTGGGGCAGGTTGAGGGACTGGTAGAGGGGGTCCCGCTGGGCTTCTTCGAGGGCGATCTCTAGTTGGGCGCGGCGGCTGGGGGGCTGGCGGGAGAGGAGCTCCTCCACAGAGACGTCGAGGGCTTTGGCGAGCGCGGTGAGCAGGGAGAGCTTGGGTTCCCGCTTGCCGTTTTCCAGCAGGGAGAGCTGGGACGGGGCGCGTCCTACGCGTTCTCCCAGTTCAGCGAGGGTCATGTTGCGGGCGCGGCGGAGGTGGCGCAGCCGCTGGCCAAAGGTGACGAGATCTAGGTCACTTGGCAAAGTCGGTATTTCTTCAGTCCCAAAGTACGGCATGCGTTCATGCTAGAGAAAAAATCGCAAATCTTCACCCGAATCCCGCTCGAAAAACCGTGGAAGTTTGCAAAGAATGGTGATCACCGGCGGGGAACGAACCGCACACCGCACGTTTGACCTGGTGCGGGGGCTCTCCAGCCGGTGGACTTACCAGGGGATCAGACTCGTTAAGGCGGGAAGACCATGAGCATCACCGGTCGTCAGCAGGAAGCCAGCGCGGCTCTCCAAAAGGAGTGGGAGACCAACCCGCGCTGGAAGGGCGTCAAGCGGACGTACTCCGCTGAGGATGTGATCCGGCTGCGCGGCTCGGTCACCGAGGAGCACACGCTGGCCCGTTTGGGAGCAGAACGCCTGTGGGAGCTGCTCCACACTGAGGACTACATCAACGCCCTCGGTGCGCTCACCGGTAACCAGGCTGTCCAGCAGGTCCGCGCCGGCCTGAAGGCCATCTACCTCTCCGGATGGCAGGTCGCAGCCGACGCCAACCTGTCCGGGCACACCTACCCCGACCAGAGCCTCTACCCGGCCAACTCGGTTCCGCAGGTGGTGCGGCGGATCAACAACGCGCTGCTGCGCGCAGACCAGATCTCCTGGTCGGAGGGTGACGAGGACGCCCCGTACTGGCTGGCGCCGATCGTCGCCGACGCGGAGGCCGGATTCGGCGGTGTCCTCAACGCCTACGAGCTGATGAAGGCCATGATCGCCGCGGGTGCGGCTGGCGTGCACTGGGAAGACCAGCTCGCCTCCGAGAAGAAGTGCGGCCACCTGGGCGGCAAGGTCCTCATCCCGACCGGCCAGCACATCAAGACCCTCAACGCGGCGCGGCTGGCTGCCGACGTGGCCGGGGTGCCTTCGCTGATCATTGCGCGGACCGACGCGCAGGCTGCCACCCTGATCACGAGCGACATCGACGAGCGCGACCGGCCTTTCATCACCGGCGAACGCACTCCGGAGGGCTTCTACCGGGTCCGCAACGGCCTGGAAGCGTGCATCGCCCGCGGCCTGGCGTACGCTCCCTACGCCGACCTGCTGTGGATGGAGACCTCCACGCCGGACCTGGAGGTGGCTCGCCAGTTCGCCGAAGCGATCAAGGACAAGTACCCCGACCAGTTGCTGGCCTACAACTGCTCGCCGTCGTTCAACTGGAAGCGTCACCTCGACGACGCGACCATCGCCAAGTTCCAGCGCGAGCTGGGCCACATGGGCTACAAGTTCCAGTTCATCACCCTGGCGGGCTTCCACTCGCTCAACTACTCGATGTTCAACCTGGCCAAGGGGTACGCGGCTCGGGGCATGAGCGCCTACGTGGAGCTGCAGGAGGCGGAGTTCGCTGCCGAGGCCGACGGCTACACCGCGACCCGGCACCAGCGCGAGGTCGGCACCGGCTACTTCGACCTGATCAGCACCACGATCTCGCCGGACGCTTCCACGACGGCTCTGACCGGATCCACCGAAGAGGAGCAGTTCAACTAACACCCCCTATCCCCCTCTGGGTGCATCGGGTGGCCTCCTCCCCCACCCGATGCATCCCCCTCGACCTTTCTCCCCCGCAGAAGACCGGTGGTCAGCGGCTCACTGACATCCCGGTCTTCCCCGGCGTCCGTCCCGCCCCCGCTTTCGTGGCTGGGGCGCGGGTGGGACGGACGTCCACCCGCCGGTCTCGCGGCTTCCGTGTCACCCGCGAGACCGGCCCGGCAGAAGACCGGTGGTCAGCGGCTCACTGACATCCCGGTCTTCCCCGGCGTCCGTCCCGCCCCCGCTTTCGTGGCTGGGGCGCGGGTGGGACGGACGCCCTCCCGCCGGTCTCGCGGTTCCCGTGTCACCCGCGAGACCGGCCCGGCAGAAGACCGGTGGTCAGCGGCTCACTGACATCCCGGTCTTCCCCGGCGTCCGTCCCGCCCCCGCTTTCGTGGCTGGGGCGCGGGTGGGACGGACGTCCACCCGCCGGTCTCGCGGTTCCCGTGTCACCCGCGAGACCGGCCTCCTTTTTCTGCCGGTGGGCGGGTGGTGTCGGGACACTGGCAGAATTTCGACCATGGCCGAACCGACGCTGGACCCGGCTGGCAGTGGTGCTGCTGGTCGGACTTCTCCTGGTGTGCTGACCCGCCGGATGCTCGGGGTGGAGGTCTGGTGTGTGTTAGCGCTGTCGTTGGGTGCGTCGGCTGTGGCCGCGACGATTTCTTTTGTGGGTGCGCTGACTGCGCCTGAAGCGCTGTCGGAGCAGACGGCGAGCCTGGTGACGTCAGCGGCGGATGCGGAGCGTCCGTGGCTGGACTTGTCGTGGCAGGCCTACCGGCTGCTGTTCGCGTTCGCTCCGGTGGCGTTGGTGGTCTACCTGCTGCACCGGTCGGGGGATTCTGCGCGGACGATCGGTTTTGATCTGCGCCGTCCCGGTTTCGACGCGGGGTGGGGGGTGCTGCTGGCCGCGGGGATCGGCTTGGGCGGTCTGGTGGTCTACCTGGTGTCGGTGCAGTGGGGGATCAATCGTCCTATCGCGCCGAGTGCGTTGCACGGGCATTGGTGGCAGCACGCGGTCCTGGTGTTGCAAGCGGTGAAGAACGGCGTGCTGGAAGAGGTTGTGGTGGTCGGCTATCTGCTGCTGCGGTTGGAGCAGTTGGGCTGGTCGCCGGTGCGGGCGGTGGCGGCGTCGTCGGGGCTGCGTGCGCTCTACCACCTCTACCAGGGGGTGGGCATGTTTGTCGGCAACCTGGTGATGGGGGTGGTGTTCTGCTGGTTCTACCGCCGGTACGGGCGGGTGATGCCGCTGGTGGTGGCACATTCGGTGATCGACATTGTGGCGTTTGTGGGGTCGGTGTATGTCATCGGCCGGGTGGGCTGGCTGCCGGGGGCGTGAGCCGGCCGGGGGAGGCCGGTCAGGGGGCGACTGGGCTGGGCACGACGGCGTCTTCGATGTGGCGGGGCCGGCTGAGCAGGATGCCGCAGCCGCCGTGGGCGAAGGTGAGGGCGACGAGCAGGCCAATGGACAGCCGCCAGTCTCCGCTGAGGTCGCGGAGGAGGCCGAAGAGGAACGGCCCGGTTCCGGCGAGCAGGTAGCCGACGCCTTGGGTGGCGGCGGAGAGGGCTGCGGTGCCGTGAGGGCTGCGGGCGCGGAGCCCGAAGAAGGTGAGGGCGAGGGGGAAGGAGGACATGCCGATGCCGATGAGGGTGGCCCACAGCCAGGCGCCGGTGACGGGAGCGGTGAGGAGTCCGGCAAAGCCGACCAGGTAGCAGGTGACGAAGAGGGCGATGAGGAGGACGGGGTTGCGCATGCGGGCGACGACGGCGGGGACGGCGAGTGAGGTGGGGATCGCGAGCGCGGTCAGGTAGGAGAGGACGAGTCCGGCGTGCGGGGCGGGCATGCCGTGGTCGCGGAGGAAGTGGGCGAACCAGCCGAACATGATGTAGGCGATGGCGGACTGGGTCGCGAAGAACAGGGTGCTTTGCCAGCCGAGGGCAGTGGTGAGGACAGTGCGGATGCTGATCGGCTGGTCGCCGGGGTGGCGTCGGGGTTCGTTACGCAAGGCCAGTGCCCAGGGGATGGTGGCGACTAAGCCGAGCAGGGCGTAGCTGGCGAGTGCGGGCCGCCAGTTGCCGTGGAAGGCGGTGGCGAGGGGGACGGTGGCGGCAGCGGCGAGGGTGGTGCCGAGGGCCATAGCGGTGGTGTAGGCGGCGGTGAGCAGGCCTACGCGGTGGGGGAAGTGCTGTTTGACGAGGGTGGGGAGGAGGACGTTGCCGACGGCGCCGCCGGCGAGGGCGAGGGTGCTGAGGGCGAGGAACAGCCACGGGTCGGTGACGAGGGCGCGGCTGGCGAGGCCGAGGGTGAGTGCGGCGAGGGCGGCGAGGAGGACGTGGTGGTCGCCCCAGCGGCGCTGCAGGGCGGGGGTGAGGGCGCCGAAGCCGGCGAAGCAGAGGACGGGCAGGGTGGTGAGCAGCCCGGTGGTGACCGGGGTCAGGTGCAGGTCGGTGGTGATTTCGGTGAGCAGCGGGCCGATGCTGGTGATGGCGGTGCGCAGGTTGAGGGCGGCGAGGACGATTCCTGCGGCCAGGTGCCAGCGGGCGCGGCGGGTCGGCGTCGGGTGTGGTGCCACAGCTTCCCTGGATTGGTGGGATGACCGGATATCCCCTCGAGGGTAACGTACCGGTCGCCAAGAGCCACTCTCTCGCGAGAGACTTGGTCTAAGCTCCGGCGGTAACGAACATCCCCTAGGAGGTAGAGCGTGCCCCTCGCCTCAACACGTCGCACTGGACTTGTTGACCAGGTCATTACCCAGTTGAAAGCTCAGATCGACTCGGGCGAGTGGTCAATCGGCGACCGCATCCCTACCGAGGCCGAACTGTCGGATCAGCTGGAGGTCGGTCGTAACACGGTACGTGAAGCGGTGCGGGCGCTGGCCCACACCGGCCTGTTGGAGATCCGCCAAGGGGCGGGCACTTTTGTTCGCTCGTCGAGCGAACTGGGTGGCGCCCTGCGGCGCCGGTTGAAGCGTTCCGAGTTGCGGGAGAACTTCGAGGTGCGTCGGGCCTTGGAGTTGGAGGCGGCCCGGCTGGCGGCAGTCCGCCACACCGAGGAGGACCTCGACACGATTGACCGTGCGCTCGGCGAACGGACGTCCGCCTGGCACGCCCGTGACATGCAGGCGTTTGTGGAAGCGGATTTCGCGTTCCACAAGGCGGTGGTGGCGGCGACCCACAACTCGCTGCTCATCGAGCTGTACGACGACATCGCCCAGGCGGTCTACGACAGCATCGCGCACATGGTGTACGAGGAGACTCCGGAAACGGCCACGGAGGAGCCGGCCTCAGACCACCAGCGGCTGGCCGAGGCTATCCGGGCGGGTGACACGGAGCGTGCGCTCCGCGAGGCCGCCTGCTACCTGGATGACTTGGTCAACCAGGCTGCTGCGTCGTCGTAGCCCCGGCCAGTGGCCTGCGCTGTGTGATCTCCCTCCCCCTGTTCCCCCCTTTTTCCGCTATGGCTTTTCGCGGCGGTTTCGCGACGACCGAGTGTTGACGGCGGCCCGCAGGGGCCGGGATGTCGCCTGCAACACTCCGCACTGTCGTGCCCTCCCGCGGGGGCGTGCCCTGGTTCCGGGCGCGCAGGTGGGGTGCGCGGTGGTGTTCCGCGGGCCGCCTTGTGTCTTTTTCCGGGTCGGATCGTGTTCCCCCGAGTGCACCAGCCGGGCCGCGGCCTGGTGAGCCCGCGCCGGAGCGGGGCGGCTGGAGGCTGGTGCGGCAGGGTAAGCTGCGGCGCCACGGTCAGAGCGCGGGCTTTGGGCTTGGGCGTGGTGTGGCGGCGCCGCACGGCGCGGTTCACCCGCCGCGGGGGTGCGGGATTGTGGTGTAGGAGTGGCCGTCGATACGCTGCCGTTCTTTAGCGACGGCAAGGTAGTCCCAGGTTTCGGTGTAGCTGACCTCGGGGGCGCGGCGGATCGTTTCCAGAGTGTCGACGATGGTGCGCCGGTCTGTTGCGGTGACTCCGCCGACGATGTCGTAGCTGCCGAACCCTGTGGCGGCGAACGATATTCCGGGCAGGGAGGCGAGGTTGTCGGCGAGGGCGGATGCGTCGCCGCGGCACCGCAGACCGAAGCCGAGCCGTTCGGTGACGCCGACAGCGGAAGCTTCAATGAGCGCGGTGACGTGGATGACACCTGCGTCGAGCAGCCGGACGACTCGGGCGCGCGCTGCTGCCTGGGAGAGGCCCACGGTGCGGGCGAGGTCCGCGTAGGAGGCTCGTCCGTTAGCTTGGAGGCAGCGGACAAGCCGCCAGTCCAGCGGGTCGATGGAGATGTTCCGCAGAGGCCGGACGCTGGAGTATTCGTCTTTGGTGATCTGGTCGCCGCGGAAGACTTCAGCTTCGACGACGCCGGGGATGGCGCGGAGGTGGGTGAGTTCCGCGGAGAGTGCGGCGTCGTCGCGGACCCGTACGTGGGCGACGACAGGAAAGCGTCCCGCGGTTTGTGCGACGAAGACGACGGCTTCGCGCCGGGTGAGTTCGTCGACGACTGGTCGTACTGGTCCGCAAACACGAAGTGAAATGTGTCCGAACACCTCCATTCCCATGACGCCAGCGTGCAGCACCCCGACAATCCGGATGGCTCCGGTGGAGATGAGGTGCTTGACGCGGGCGCGGACTGCCGTGCGTGACAGTCCCACCTGGTCTGCTAGTGCCTGGTACGTTGCTCTTCCGTCCCCCTGCAGCGCTCGTACCAGCGCTGCGTCGACCGCATCGAGCACGATAAGTAGTGCCTTTCGTTGCTCTTTGACGACGCCCCTGTCCCCCCGGGCGTCGCCCCCTCCTGCGGCCTGATCATGGCAGCTACTGAGGCTGTTAACTACCGATCGCGGAAGAAAATGGGGCTGACTTCGGCCAGATAATCCCCAGGAAACAGACATAGCATCCAGATATCAGGACAAATCACTCCGCCGGTGGACACTCCCTTCACGGGAGTACGGTCTTAGCGACTCCTGTGAAGCGCGACACTGGTGTGGGCACGACAGCGCGCCCCTGCGGTTGTGGGAGACCATGGCCGCGGTCTCCCAACCCCGCCACCGCCCGGGCGCCTAGGAAGACAGCAGAAAGGGAACGGACCCCATGGGCAGAAGACGGCGGTCGACCCCCGCCCCCGGTCGCCCAATGAGCATGACGCAAGCGCTGCTGTGGACTGCGGCGTCCGCAGTGCTTCCTGGAATAGCCCATGTACGCATGGGACGGCGCTGGGCCGGGGCCGTCATTCTCACCTGCTACCTGCTGTTCATCGCGGCCCTGGTCGGTGGTGGCCTGGTGGTGAGCGGCAACCTCGTGCTGAGCGCCACATTGGCCACGCAGAACCATTGGCTGCTGCTGATGGGTGTGACCGCGTTCGTGGTGGCGGTGCTGTGGATGACCGTGGTGGTCCACTCCTACGTGATCACGCGGCCCGAGTCCCGCACGTTCGGCCGCCGGCTCGTCGCGGGCGCGGTGGTCACCGTGCTGTGCGTGGCAGTGGCTTCACCTGCGGCCGCAGTCGGCTACGTCTCCTACACCGCCTATGACGTGTCCACGACACTGTTCGAGTCGGCGGGGAGTGAGCCGCACGACGACGCAGACCCGTGGAACGGCCAGGACCGGGTCAACGTGCTGCTGTTGGGCGGTGACGCGGGCAAGAACCGGTACGGGATGCGCACCGACACCATGATCGTGGCCAGCATCGACGTGGAGACCGGTGACGTCGTGCTCATCGGGCTGCCCCGCAACCTGGAGAACGTGCCGTTCCCGGAGGGGACGGCACTGGCAGAGCGCTACCCTGCGCCGTACGGGTTCGACAACCTGCTCAACGAGGTCTACCAGACGGTGGTCGACGAGCCCGCGCTGGCGATCAACCCGTATGCCACCGACCCGGGAGCGGACACGCTCAAAAAAGTGATCGGTTTCGCAATCAGCTTGGACATCGACTACTACGCGCTGGTCGACATGCAGGGGTTTGAGGACATCATCGACGCGATCGGCGGCATCCGGGTCTATTTGGAGGAGCCGCTCCCCTACGGGCAGCGCGGCGAGTACATTGACGCGGGCTGGCAGCTCCTTGATGGCCGTAAAGCGCTGTGGTACGGCCGGACACGGGTCAACAGCGACGACTATTCGCGCATGGGCCGCCAGGGCTGTCTGATCAAGTACGTGGCGGAACAGGCTGATCCGGCGACGATCCTCACGAGTTTCCGGTCGCTGGCCTCGGCGGCGAAAAGCACGCTGCGGACCGACATCCCCCAGCCGAAGCTCCCCCACTTCGTGGAGTTGGCGGAAAAGGTCGCCAAGGCGGACATGGAGACCCTGCAGCTTTCCCCGCCGCAGGTGAACACCGCCTACCCGGACTGGGAGCACATTCGCGCCCTGGTGCACCATGCGGTATACGACACACCGCTGCCTGCTGCCTCCGGCGAGGATGCTGCCCCGGATGTGGGGCTTTCCCCGGAGTCTTCTGCGGCAGATACCGGTGAAACACCCGCTGAGCAGCCGGAACCCACCCCGCATTCCCCGGGCCGGCAGGTGGGAGAGGAGGCGACCGCGCTCGACGAATTGTGCCCTTAAGATGCATGACGACCGGCCCTGCCGGACCATGGCGGTAGCCACGGCGTCTATGATCAGCGAACGGGGTACGGGCTCAACGGGGCGCCCGTGATGCAACCCCATACGGCCACAACCGGTGCTTCCTCCCGGCACGCCCCGAGCCGGGGTGTGCCTGCGAGGTGCGCCCCGAACCGGAGGCGACCATGTCGGCGAATCTCGATGAGAAACTGTCCCCGATCTACGAGGAAATCCTGCGGCGTAACCCGGGGGAGGTCGAGTTCCACCAGGCTGTTCGCGAAGTCCTGGAGTGCCTCGGCCCCGTGGTGGCCAAGAACCCTGACATCAGCCACGCCAAGATCATCGAGCGGCTCTGTGAGCCGGAGCGCCAGCTGATCTTCCGGGTGCCCTGGATGGACGACTCCGGTGAGATCCACGTCAACCGGGGTTTCCGGGTGGAGTTCAGCAGCTCTTTGGGACCTTACAAGGGCGGGCTGCGGTTCCACCCGTCGGTGAACCTGAGCATCATCAAGTTCCTCGGGTTCGAGCAGATCTTCAAGAACTCGCTGACCGGCTTGCCGATCGGCGGTGCGAAAGGCGGCAGCGACTTCGACCCGAAGGGCCGTTCCGACGCCGAGATCATGCGGTTCTGCCAGTCGTTCATGACGGAGCTGTACCGGCACCTGGGTGAGCACACGGACGTGCCTGCCGGTGACATCGGCGTGGGCCAGCGTGAGATCGGCTACCTGTTCGGCCAGTACAAGCGGATCACCAACCGCTACGAGTCGGGCGTGTTCACCGGTAAGGGCCTCAGTTGGGGCGGTTCCCAGGTGCGTCGTGAGGCCACCGGGTACGGCTGTGTGCTCTTCACTGCGGAGATGCTGCGGGCCCGCGGCGACTCGCTGGAAGGCAAGCGGGTCTCGGTGTCGGGTTCGGGCAATGTGGCGATCTACGCGATCGAGAAGGCCCAGCAGCTCGGCGCGCATGTGGTGACCTGCTCGGACTCCAACGGCTACGTGGTGGACGAGAAGGGGATCGACCTGGAGCTGCTCAAGCAGGTCAAGGAGGTCGAACGCGGCCGGGTGTCCGACTACGCCAAGCGGCGCGGCTCCCACGTCCGCTACATCGACTCGTCGTCGTCCAGCGTGTGGGAGGTGCCCTGCGACATCGCGCTGCCGTGCGCGACGCAGAACGAGCTGACCGGCCGCGACGCTATCACCCTGGTGCGCAACGGGGTGGGCGCGGTGGCGGAGGGCGCGAACATGCCCACGACCCCGGAGGGGATCCGGGTGTTCGCGGAGGCGGGCGTAGCGTTCGCGCCGGGCAAGGCCGCGAACGCGGGCGGGGTGGCGACGAGCGCGTTGGAGATGCAGCAGAACGCGTCCCGCGACTCGTGGTCGTTCGAGTACACCGAGAAGCGGCTCGCGGAAATCATGCGCCACATCCACGACACCTGCTATGAGACGGCGGAACGCTATGGGCGGCCCGGCGACTATGTGGCAGGTGCCAACATCGCTGCTTTCGAGATCGTCGCTGAGGCGATGCTCGCTCAGGGCCTGATCTGACGCCTCCAGAGTCGCCGCAGGTTGTGGGACGCGGGGTGCGCACCATGGTGCGCACCCCGCGTTGCGCTGTGCACGGTCTTCTTTGCGGACCGTTGCCACGGCCGCGGTCCCGTGTGATGATGCGTGGGGCGACGGGTATGCGGGACGGAGTCGTGGCTCATGACCGCCAATCAACTGTGGGTGCTGATTGTGTTGGGCATTTTCCACGGGTTTCATCCTGGGATGGGCTGGTTGTTGGCGGTTTCCCGCGGGTTGCAGGAGCGTCGCCGCTCCGCGGTGGTGAGCGCGCTGCCGCTGCTGGCGTTGGGGCATGCCGCATCAGTGGCGCTGGTGGCGGTCGCGGTCACGGTGACGGGGGCGATGACGACGTCCACCGTGTTCTCTGTGGCTGGGGCGGCCATTCTGGTGGTGGCGGGCGTGTGGTTTCTGCTGGGCCCGCTGCACCGGGGTCACCAGCATCCTGCGAACCTGTCGTCGTGGCAGTTGGCGGTCGCGTCGTTTGTGATGGCGTGCGCGCACGGCTCAGGACTGATGCTGTTGCCGGTTTTGGCGGGGCAGGTGGCGCACAGCCACGTGCACGCTGGCCACGGCCACCACGGCACAGCGGTGGTGGAGACAGCGGATGCGGGGGCGGCGGCGAGCACGGGCCACGTTGACTTGTGGGATGCGACGCTGCTGGGATTGGCGGCGACGGGAGTGCACACGCTAGCGATGCTGGCCGCTACCGGGCTGGCTGCGCTTCTCGTCTACGAGTTTTTCGGTGTGTACGCGATGCGGCTGCGCTGGGTGACGATGGACCGGGTGTGGGGGGTCACGCTGTTGGCGGGCGGGGTTTTCGTGCTGTGGGGGGCGTGGTGAGCGCGCCCCCGCGCCGCCGCAGGAGGACGCGCTGGTGGTGGATTGTGGCCGCGGCGATCGTGGCCGTCGTGGTGGTGTGCGCGGTCGCGACGGCAGGACTGCTGGGGCGGGCTGTCGGAACAGGGCTTACCGCGCTGTGGGGGTCCGAGTGTGTGGTGGAGGTCGCCGGGGAGCAGGTGGGGGTGGACCGGCAGCAGGCGATGGCTGCGACCACGGCGGCCGCGTTGCAGGCCCGCGGTGAAGAGCCTCCCGCAGACGTGGAAGTGGACCCGCAGCTGGTGGATGCGCTCCTCACCGGTCCAGCGGACGGCCCAGGGCCGGTGCTCACCTGTTTTTCCGGTTCCACCACGGAGCTTGCAGCCGAAGAGATGGGCCCGTCCGGGTTGACGCCGCGCGCTGAGACGCTGCTCGCCGAGATGACGGACGTGCACGGCGAGTTGAGTCTTGGCGGTTTTGAGCCCGGCGGGGTCCGTGACGGGCACGGCGCGGACTCGACCCACTACCGGGGGGAGGCGATCGACGTGTTCTTCCGCCCGGTGAGCGAAGAGCAGCGGCACGCCGGCTGGCTGCTGGCACAGTGGCTGGTGGCGCACGCGCAACGGTTGGAAGTCTCGGTGGTGATCTTCGACGACCAGATCTGGAGCGCCCAGTTCGCGCTGGCAGGGTGGCGTCCCTACGTGTCGTCTGATACGAGTAACGACATCCTGCAACACCGGGACCATGTCCACGTGGATGTACGGCGCGGCCAATGAATCACCTCCCTTCACCTGACAGGAACGGCGGAACGCGTTACGTTTCCACCGTGCGCGAAATTGATTCCGAATTCCTCTCTCTTCCGCTGCGTTCTCTCGCCGACGCGGCGCTGCAGCGCGCCCGCGACCTCGGCGCTGACCATGCCGACTTCCGTTTGGAGCGGATCCGCGGCCGTCACCTGGTGGTGTCCGACGGGGTGGTGGAAACCGCCCAGGAGACCGACGTCCTCGGTTTCGCGGTCCGCGTGGTCCACAACGGGGCGTGGGGGTTTGCTGCAGAGACGACTCTGACGCTGGAGGCTGCGGCCGCTACCGCAGCGCAGGCGGTCGAGGTTGCGAAACTCACGTCGGTGCTGAACAGCGACCGGGTGGAGTTGGCTCCCGAGCCCACCTATTCGGATGCGGTGTGGGTGTCGTCCTATGAGGTCGACCCGTGGTCGGTGCCACTGCAGGAGACGGTTGAGCAGCTCACCGACTGGAGTCGGCGGCTGTTGGCGGATGCTCGCGTGGACCACGCGGACGCGACCCTGCTCGTGGCGAAGGAGCAGAAGTTTTATGCGGACACTGCCGGGACGGTGACCACCCAGCAGCGGGTGCGGGTGCATCCCGTGGTGGAGGTCATGTCGACCGCGCAGGGCCGGTTGGAGAGTATGCGGACCATCTCCCCGCCGGTGGGCAAGGGCTTGGAGTACCTGCCGACGGTGGAGGCGGAGCTTGCGGAACTGCCGCAGCTGCTCGCGGAGAAGGTCGAAGCGCCCAGTGTGGAGCCGGGCGTCTACGACCTGGTGATCGACCCGTCGAACCTGTGGCTGACGATCCACGAGTCGATCGGGCATGCCACCGAGCTGGACCGTGCGCTCGGCTATGAGGCCGCGTATGCGGGCACGTCGTTCGCCACCCCGGATCAGATCGGGGTGCTGCGCTACGGTTCGGAGATCATGAACGTCACCGGGGACCGCACCGCCGAGCACGGGCTGGCCACGATCGGCTACGACGACGAAGGTGTGGCGACGTCGTCGTTCCCGTTGATCACGGAGGGGGTGCTCACCGGGTTCCAGCGGGACCGGAGGATCTCCCAGTTGATGGGCTATGAGCGGTCCAACGGGTGCGCGTTCGCGGATTCGCCGGCGACGATGCCGATCCAGCGGATGGCGAACGTGTCGCTGCAGCCGGATCCGCGCGGCCCGGACACGCGGGAGCTGATCCGCCAGGTGGATGACGGCATCTACATCGTGGGTGACCGGAGCTGGTCGATCGACATGCAGCGGTACAACTTCCAGTTCACCGGGCAGCGGTTCTACCGGATCCGGGACGGGCGGATCACCCACCAGGTTCGGGATGTGGCCTACCAGGCGACCACCACCGAGTTTTGGAATTCGCTGCGCATGCTGGGCGGCCCCGACACGTATGTGCTGGGTGGGGCGTTCAACTGCGGTAAGGGCCAGCCTGGCCAGGTTGCTCCGGTCAGTCACGGCTGCCCCAGCGCCCTGTTTGAGGGGGTGCGGGTGCTCAACACCGCTCAGGAGGCCCGGGCGTGAACAGCGTGCACTCTCAACCGAAGGGATCAACCGTGAGCCAGTCGCTGTCCGCGCAGGCGATGACCGAGCGCGCGTTGGAGTTGTCGCGTGCTGACGAGTGCATGGTGCTGGTGACCGAGGCGAGCACGGCGAACCTGCGCTGGGCAGGGAATTCGCTCACCACGAACGGGGTGACTCGGGGCCGGTCGGCCACGGTGATTTCGCTGGTGAAGGATGCGGCGGGGGTCCGGGTCGGCTCGGTGTCGCAGAGCGGGCTGCGGGACGACCAGTTGGAGGACCTGGTGCGCGCCTCGGAGGAGGCGGCGCGCGGGTCGGCGCCGGTCAAGGAAGCGTATTCGCTGGTGGATCCTGCGAGCGCGGAGGCTTCCGGCAGCGAGTGGGATGCGCCGGTTCCGGTCACAGACATCGGCGTGTTCTCCGAGTTCGCTCCAGCGCTGGGAAAGGCGTTCGAACGGTCGGCGCAGGCGGGTGTGCGGTTGTACGGCTATGCGCAGCACACGATGTCCGCCACGTTTTTGGGCACGTCGACGGGGCTGCGGCTCCGCCACGACCAGCCGTCGGGGACGCTGGACCTCAACGCCAAGTCGGAGGAGCCGCACCATTCCACGTGGGTGGGGCAGGCGACCCGCGATTTCACGGATGTGGATGTGGCGGCGTTGGAAGCCGAGTTGGAGCGGCGGATCTCGTGGGGCCGCACCACGGTGGAGCTTCCTCCGGGACGGTATGAGACGCTGCTGCCTCCGTCGGCGGTCGCTGATTTGATGACCGACTTGTACTGGGAGTTGGGGGCGCGGGACGCGTTTGAGGGGCGGACCGCGTTCTCGTCGCCGCAGGGCGGGACCCGGGTGGGGGAACGGTTGTCTCCGCTGCCGGTGCGGCTGCGGTCGAATCCGGCCGAGCCCGGGTTGGAGTGTGCGCCGTTCGTGCTGGCGGACGCTCCGGGGCGGCGGATCAGCGCGTTCGACAACGGGCGTCCGGTGGGTGCGACGGAGTGGATCAGCGACGGGGAGTTGGCGCGCCTGGTCCAAACCTACGATTCGGCGATGATGACGGCGCTGCCGTTGACGCCGGAGGCCGACAATCTGATTCTCGAACTGCCGGGTGCGACCGCGTCGTTGGACGACATGGTGGCCTCGACCGAGCGGGGCCTGCTGTTGACCTGCCTGTGGTACATCAGGATGGTGGATCCGCGCACCATGCTGCTCACCGGGCTGACCCGGGACGGGGTTTACCTCGTGGAGGATGGTGAAGTGCGGGGCGCGGTGAACAACTTCCGGTTCAACGAGTCTCCAGTGAGCTTGTTGGAGCGGGTGACGGAGGTGGGGAAGACGACGCCGACGTTCTCCCGCGAGTTCGGTGAATACTTCCCGCTCACGGCGATGCCGCCAATGCGGGTTCCGGATTTCAACATGTCGTCGGTGAGCCAGGCGTCGTGACGTCTGGGAGCGTGGGGTGAGCGGCGGCGCGACCCGGGTTTTCCGCGCCGCCGCTCGTCTTCTTTGAAACCGTTTTAGTTGGATTGCCAAACAATTCGGTGCGGTGCTGCCCGTGGAATACCGGGCTCGGGAGGAAAGTAGGGAAACCATGGAACTCTCCCGAGATCCCGTCGTAATAAATTCTTGACTTAATTCAGGGAGTACCGGTGTAGATTGGGGTTTGGCGCTTCAGTCCCCCGTTGAAGCGCACGGATCGGTGTTTCGAGCCCCCGTCGAAACACCGTTTGCGACGCCGGGTGGTTTGCCCCCGTAGCCACCCGGCGTCATTTCTTTTCTGATTGACTTCCTGTGCTTTCTCCGTTACGGCCGGGTAGAAAGTCCTTTCCGCAGCCAGAATACGCAGAATCAGATTCGGATCAGTTCTGCTGCTGCCAGTCGCGGCGGGCGCGGGCAAGGTCTTCCGGGGTGTCACAGTCGCGGGCCGCCCACCCGAGCGGCACCCGCACCGGGGTGAGGGGAGCGAACAGGCCGCGGAGGGAACGCCCCGCATAGTCAGTGAGCGCGGCACGCACCGCTGCGGTGCGCCACACGCTTGCCAGCCACTGGGACTGCCCTTCCTCGTCGACGAGCACGGCCCCGGCAGCGGGTGCGGCAGCCGTGCGCAGCGTCGCTACCGCCGTACTGTCCAGGAACGGCATGTCCGCGGCGAGCAGCACAAACCAGGGGGAGACGACTTCCGCGAGCCCGGTGCGCAACGCCGACAGCGGGCCCGAACCGGGGGGATCTTCGCGGACATAGCGAGCCGGAGGGTGGGGGCGCGGCGGTCCCACCACGACGACCGTGGCCGCCTCCTGGACCGCGTCCACGACCCTTTCCAGCATGGTGCGCCCGCCGACCCGCAGCCCGGGCTTGTCGACACCGCCCATGCGCCGCGCCGCCCCGCCAGCGAGAATCACCGCGTCCCAACCGTCCACGTCTGCTCCTTACCTGTACCAGCGAGCCCCACAGATACGGTTCCATGGAGTCATGCTGGTTCGTACCGCCTACCCCGAGGAAATGCCTCACGTCGGCGAACTGCGGGTGCGCACCTATCTCGACCAAGGGCTACTGGATCCCGACTCGCCGTACCTGCCCGTGCTGCGCGCGCTGGGCACGAGCGGGATCGGTGACGTGCTGGTCGCGGTGGACGGCGACGAGCTGCTCGGCACGGTCACGCTGCGGCCGTTCCAAGAGGACAGCGAGATCACACTCTCGCCGGACGAAGCCGAGGTGCGTGCCCTCGCCGTGGCCCCGCACGCGCAGCGGCGCGGCATCGGCCGGCTGCTGCTGCGCTCCGTGATCGAGCGGGCCCGGAACGCGGGCGTGGCCCACCTTGTACTGTCCACGCAGCCGATCATGGTGGCTGCGCAGCGGTTGTACGCCTCCGAAGGGTTTGTCCGGCTACCGGAACGGGACTGGAGTCCCCAGCCGGGGGTGCCGCTGCTCGCCTACGGGCTGCGGCTGTCTGCCCGCGGGCAGGAGTGAACGGCTCGTCTGCGGCGGGGCGCGACGGACCACTGCCCGGTCTAGTAGGGCACCATGGTGAGCTGGTCGAGCAGGGTGCGGTATTCCCGCAGTGCCACACGCAGCCGTTCAGTGTCGCTTCCGCCTTCGCTGCGCCGCTGCCAGCTTGATTCGATACGGCGGCGGCGCTCGTTGAGGCGGGCGGTGAACTGTTCGATTGCTTCTCCGACGAGACTGTCCGCGGCAGCGACACTGGCCCGCGGATCGTCGACGAAACTCTTTTGGATCCGGTTCCAGCGGTCGTGGAATCGCTGCACGTCAGTGAACGCCTCCGGCTCGCTGCGGGGCAAGGGTCCGGAGAACGCTTGAGTGGTATCGGTGCCTTCCGGGGCATAGGGCTGTTCTTCCCCGTGGCGCGGTTCCGGGGTGTGAGCAGCAGCGTAGACGTTGCGGGATTCGTCGCTGTGGTGCTCCACGGTGGTCGTCTCCCTTAGTGGTGTCGCGGCCGCTACCGGCGGCGGTGGCGGCCGGTGTTGGCGGTGGCAGGGTGTGCGACGGCGTCGGCATACTCCGGGGCAGCGTGCTTCCCAAAGACCCGTTCACCCGGGGAGACGTGTCCCAGCACTTCAGCGAAGAGTTCGCGGTAGCGGGCCATCGCGTCACCGAGTTCTTCGGTGGTTGCTGCTCCGGTCCGGCCGCGTTCCGCGGCCTGGTGCACGCGCTGGTATTCGTCGACGGTGGCCGCGGGTGCGACAGGCTGGTCCACGGGATAGCCGCGGTCGGCCATCGCCTGGGCGAGGAGCCGGTCGGCGGTGGCGACGGCGGCGGCCGGGTCGTCGACGAAACGCTCCTGGGCGCGCGCCCACTCGTTCTCGTAGTAGGCGCGTTCGCTCTCGGTGAGGGTGCGCAGGCTGGGGGCGGGTGGTCGGTGCCCTGAGTCCTGGTGCTCGGGCTGTTCCCGCTGGCGGGGCACGTGGGCGGTGTCAGTGCGGGGCTGCCGGTGCCGCGGTCCGCCGCGACGGGTTTCCCGGAAGACAGCGATCGCGGCGGCGGCGATCAGCACCAGGCCGAGGAACACTGCGAGACCAATGATGTCGTCGGTATCCATCGTGGTGCCTCTCGACTGGGGTGGTTCCTTGGCGGGCAGGTGCCCGACGGTAGGTCTTCACGCTCTGCGTCTGCCCGATCCAAGCCCATAAAAACCCGAAAGACCTGCGGTAACGAGAATTGCCACCAGAACGGAGCGGGAGGAACACGGAAAGATACCCACAAAAACCGCACGGAAATGTGTTCCGCAGCGGCCCGCATCCGCATCAGGTGGTGGCGGGCTCACCCCCAGTCGCTGCCCCGTCGGCCCACAAGGAAAAAGCTCTCCCTTTCCTGGCGGAAAGGGAGAGCCGGTTATCCCTTGACGCACACCACTTGCCGCAGGTGCGTCACCACTTCCACAAGATCAGTCTGGGCGGCGATCACCTCGTTGATGTCCTTGTACGCCGCGGGGATCTCATCGATCACCCCTGTGTCCTTGCGGCACTCCACCCCCTCGGTCTGTTTGATCAGATCCGCCTGGGTGAACCTCTTGCGGGCCTGGCTGCGGCTCATCTTGCGTCCCGCGCCGTGGGCCGCCGAGTTGAACGACGCCGGGTTGCCGAGGCCGCGCACAATGTAGCTTCCTGTCGCCATCGACCCGGGGATGATCCCCAGGTCGCCGCGGCCGGCGCGGATCGCGCCCTTGCGGGTGACCAGCAGGTCCACGCCGTCGTAGGTTTCTTCAGCCACATAGTTGTGGTGGCAGGAGATCCACTCGGGGAACTGCACCCCCGGGAACTGTTTCCGCATCACCGCGCACGCCAAGCCCATCATCACGTCCCGGTTGCGCCGCGCATACTCCTGCGCCCAGAACAGGTCGTTGCGGTAGGACTCCATTTCGGGGGTGCCGGTGAGGAACACCGCAAGGTCCCGGTCGGGCAGGTCCTGGTTGTGCGGCAGCTTCTGGGCTTCTTCAATGTGGTAGCGGGCAAGCTCGTTGCCGATGTTGCGGGACCCGGAGTGCAGCACCACCCACACCGCGTCGTTCTCATCAAGGCACACTTCGAGGAAGTGGTTGCCGCCGCCGAGGGTGCCGAGCTGGTGCAGGGCCCGCTCCCGCAGTCTCTGCACGCGGTCGGTGAGGGTGTCAAAACGGTCCCAGAACTCGTCCCAGTCGCGGCTGCGCACCTCGGGCAGGCGGCGCGGATCCACCGGGGTGCGGTGCGAGGCGTGGCCCACAGGCACTGCTTCTTCCAGGCCGCTACGCAGCTTCCGCAGGTCGTCGGGGAGATCCTCGGCGCGCAGCGAGGTGCGTACCGCGGTCATGCCGCAGCCGATGTCGACCCCGACCGCGGCCGGGGAGACCGCGTCCCGCATCGCGATGACCGACCCCACGGTCGCGCCTTTCCCGTAGTGCACGTCCGGCATGACCGCCAAGCCGTGGATCCACGGCAGCTTGGTGACGTTGTACAGCTGGGCCATGGCTTGCGGTTCGACCGTGTTCGGGTCGGTCCACATGCGGATCGGAACCCGATTTCCGGAAACCTCGGTGTAAGCCATGGGCTACCTCCTCATGGGTGACGACACGGGAGCATGCCGACTGCTGCAGCGTGGGCAGACGCCCCACTATGACGCCAGATCCGCCTTTGCAGAGCAAATGGTTTTCCCCGCCCCTACCCGTGGTCTGCCGAGGCGCACCCGCGGGCGGTGCCCAGGGCACGGCACGCTCCCAGGTGCCAAGGGTGTGGACGGGGTGCTGATGGGGCCGGTGCCTGGCTGCCCCGCACGGGCACGCCGCGGGGCACGGCCTGGTCGTCGCGGCGGACGTCCGCCGTCGGGGTTAATGATCAACGCCGCGAAAGCCGCGAATCTTCCCTTCTCTTGGGGCTTCCGCACCTCCAGCAGACCTGCCCTCTCCCCCACTGCGGACTGCGGGAGCCCGCCCGGCTGGCTTGTCTGTTTGAGGCTCTGCTTGGTTCGTGGTTTCCCTCATTCTGGACGGCGACGCTGTCCGCCGCATGACGAGCGTATGGAGCGTGGCGAGGACTGCGAGCTCCCCTCCACCTTGGTTGCGTCTGCTTACGCACGTGCGCTTCCTCAGCGGCAGGCGTGGCACTGCGGAGCGGCTCTGTGGAGGCCAACGACGCCTGCTTCCCGGTGGGGACGATCCTTATTTCTCCCCTGCACGTGCGGCAGCGGATCAGCGAGAGTTCCCCTGCCCGGGCCACACACGGCAACACCGAGCGTTACACGACCAAGTGCTGTCGGGACTGTGACTCTGACTCTCTCAACCTGACCGCCTCGACGGACAGGGAGGGCTGCGACCTGGATGGCGTGTCACCGTCGCTACGAACCGCCACCCGATGTCGATCAACGTGCGGTGGGTGATCGCTCCCAGTTGTGGGGAACGTATCCGTGGCCTTCCAGCCAGGCGCGGATCCCTTGGGCTGGATAGTCAATGGTGTTCTCGGGCAGGTGGTGCGGATCGGCCCACACGAGTGGGCCGCACTTGTGCGGTTCGGCGTTGACCGGTTCGCCTTCCCAGTGGGTGGCAACGAAGAACGCGCCGAGTCGCGCTCGTCCGGGACGTCGATAGTGGTGGACGATGGTGGCGAGGCGGAGCGTGTCGGGGTCGACGGTGATGCCGACTTCTTCTCGAAGTTCGCGGGCCGCGCCCTGGTGGAGGGGTTCTCCTTCTTCCAGGTGGCCTGAAGGAAGGCGCAGCATCCCGTCGCAGTATCCGGTGTTCTGCCTTCGATGAGCAGGATTTTTCCCTGCGCGGCAGGATCACGTGGACGTCGACGATGCTGCGGTAACGCTCCGGCATGGCTGGTTTCGAGGGCAGTGAGGGGTTGTGTCGGTGGGACGACAGCGCTTCACGGGTGCCTCAGAGGCCAGAAACCGCATTTTCCCATCTGTACTGCGGTTATGGACCATTAAGGACACCAAAAGACCTTAATATGGGTTTTGCGCTTGTTGTCGACCAGTGGGGAGGCCTCAGCGGCCGCATGGCCGCAGGCTGGAGAGTCTGCTGTCGACGCCAAGACTGTGCTTGGGGCGTACTGAGGCGGTACACCTTGGCAGGTGCCGTACCCGGCCGGCCGTCTTGCCTGCGCTGGGGTGGTGGGTCGGGTCGCTCACCGCTTCCCGATCGCGTGACAGCCTGGACAAGCAGAGCAGTCGCTTCGCTTGTGGGCCCCGTGGAGTACCCGTGCCTTCGACACCCACTCCCCTCGTGTGACACACTGCCACACTTCACTCACAAAAAGTTTGAGTGTCTCGGTGACTTCTTTCGCATCTCTCTTTCACGAGATGCAAGACACGTTTTCTTTTCGTCGGAGACGCGATTTTCCCACCGCGGCACTGCCTAGCGCTCTGTGACATCCTTCATCGCTAAAAAATCAACAACCACGCCCAAAGTGTGCAAGCAGCGCAGATAGTGCGGCACAATAGATCCCGTCAGCGATCTCAAGTGTTGGTGTTGAGGGCGGACAATCGCTGACAAAGCTCTGGGGGGTATATACCCCCCAGAGCTTTTCTCTTTTGGGCTGCGCGACGCGCTGGGGAGGCCGTGGAGTTCTCGGGTTCGCGCCCGCGACTTTCCGCGAATGGGCAATGGCGCGGTGCAGCGCTGCACCGGAGACTGCGGGGTTACCCCGGCCGGCACGACTCCCCCGACCTCTCCCGCTGACGGAACCCGCTGGCCCGCCCAGGGCACGGGACGCGCTCCCCTCGCCCCCAGCAGAGTAAGCGTGTTGCGGTCCGTCTTACTGGACGCACCCTCCGCAGCGCTCACCGCCAGGAGTCAGAACACGGGAGTACCGCAACGGATCAAACCCCGGATTCCACGGCGGCGGCACTGGACAAAAACACACTCATCACGCTCCGGAAAAGGAGCACACGACCAGACATACCCTCATCTCCTTACTCAGGACCAAACTCTCTCCTATTCGCTGTGAATCGGACTTCAAAAATCACGCATTATTCCCTCCGCCTCGTTTACTGAAATACGATACTCCGGTAGTGCTCTAACGAACGGGATATCCAGTCGCCGTGCGCGCGGCAGCGCTCCCCCTGCTCCTATTTCCGAAAACTCCTCCAACGGGAACGGAGTCAGCCCGCTTTTCCCTCACGTCGGCAGTGCAGCCAGAGCACGGCGGCAGCACCCCGGAACGGGGTCGGGGAACGCGCCGACTACGCATGCGCGCTGGATACTCAAGGCAGCCTCAAAGACCACATCCAAGCGCTGCAGAACTGGATAACTACAGGTCAACTCCAGGAATCCCGCGTTCCTGCCCCTCTTCCCGACGACGGCTCCCAGCCCTCCCGAAACGGGCTCGGCCACGAGTCCGGCACAGCCTGTCCAGGCATGCCACCAACGCACCACCCCTCTCCATCAGGAGGGACCGCAGGGGTTTCCCCTTCTCACATCGCTTCGCATCAGGATTTTCTCGAAAAACGAGGAAATGTCTCATACTCACCGTTTCACACCGGCGACAACTTTCCGTAACCGCACCCCGACACAGCGGAATAAACCCCTGGTGTTGAGCTTTCGCCTCAAAACACAGACATGCTGCAGGTCTGACCTTATTCAGAGAATCTGGCATTCAGCAGCATTCCTGGCAGGTCCACAAAATCGTCTCTTTCCTAAGACGGGAGAAGCGTCGGAAACCTTGCCTCCCCTGCCCTGGTTTTCCACCGCCTCCCGGCCGGTATTCCGTTTTAGGCTGTTCACGACCTCCGCTTGCGGAACAGTGCCGCGACCGGGAAGAGCACCGCGAACCCTACAAGCGAGGTGACGACCACCATCACCACGATGCGGGGGTCGGCGAAACTCTGGGTGGCCACTACGGTGGCCGCCGCAATGTTCCGCTGCGAAGTTCCCAGTCCGAGCACCTCCCGGAACCGGGCATCCGAGCCGCCGAGCAGGTAGCCGATCCCGAACGCGCCCCCGATAACCAGCAGCGCGGGCAGCAGCGCCCCCTGCACCACCAAGTCGGTGATGGCTGTGGAGTTCGCTAGGACTGTGGCCGCCACGAGCAGCAGCAGGGCGACCGTCGACGTTTTCGTCAACACGGGCCGCAGCATCTGCTCCCATGTCGGACGCCACTCCCGCAACACCATTCCCACCGCGAGCGGCAGCAGCATGGTCACCAGCAGCGGGACCGCGATCGCTCCCGCAGAAACCGTGGTTCCCGACACGAGCAGCGGCACCACGATCGGCATGGTGAGGACGGTGACCGGCAGCAGCACCACGAGCAGTGCGGTGCTGGAGCCCATCTCCCCTTCCGCGACTTCGGTGAGTTTGATGAGGAACGGCGCCCCGGCCGCGGTGGCGACGAGCAGCAGCCCGGTTGCTAGCGGCGGGGCGAGCGGCATCAGCCGGGTCACGGCGACGGCGAGCAGCGGCACCAGCACGAAGTTGGCGGCCACGGCCCGCACCACGCGGGAGGTGGCGCGCAGCCGCTGTACAAGCTCTCTTGCGGGGTTCCCCAATCCCACGGACAGCATGGAGGACACGGAGAACACCACGACTGCCGCGTCGATGAGGACGGGGAGAAGACGCATCAGTCCGGCTCGCTCACGGCCGGGGCTCCTTCGGTGCGGGGCCGCGGCAGGCCCACGTGGGTGGTCGGGAAGGGCAGCAGTTCCGCGTCGATCCGCTCCCAGGCTTCCCGCAGTTCGGCGAGCACTTCGGGATGCTGTCCGGCAATATCAGCTCGTTCCCGGCCGTCCACGGTCACGTCGTAGAGCAGGTGGTAGTCGCCGTAGTGGCGCGGCCAGTTGCCGAGCACGGCGCGGTCCCGCCGGTCACGCAGGTATTTGAACCGGCCTCGCCGCAGCGTCCCCTGGTTGGAGGTGCGCCAGAACAGGTCGTGGGCGGGAAAGTCGGCGCCGTCGACCAGCCATGGCAGCAGGTCCACACCGTCGAGCGGCCAGTCGGGGTGCGGTTCGGTTCCCGCGGCGGCGAGCAGGGTCGCTGTCCAGTCCATGGTGATGACGGGATGGTCGCTCACCTGGTTTCCGGCTATCGCTTCCGGCCAGGCCACGATGAGCGGGACACGGATGCCGCCTTCGGTGAGGTCGCCTTTCTCCCCCACGAACGGCCAGTTTTTCGACCAGCGTTCCCCACCGTTGTCGGAGGAGAAAACGACGATAGTGTTGTCGGCGGCCCCGGCCCTGTCGAGAGCGGCCAGGACCTGTCCGATGCCCGCGTCCATGGCTTCCACAAGTTCGCCGTATTTAGCGATCGAACCGCCGTCCAGGTGCATCAGCGGGGAGTGCTCCCATCTCTGCTGGTAGCGGCGGCGGATTTCTTGTCCGACTTCGTGGTCGTCGGGTCCTTCCCACGGCCAGTGGGGCGCGGTGTAGTTGAGTTGCACGTAGAACGGCCGGTTGCGGTGCGCGGTGATGTATTCAGCGGCCCGCTCGGAGATGATCTCCGTGTAGTAGCCGACTTCCTCAACCGGGGTCTCCCCTTCGTACAGGTCGGCTTTGCCAAGAGTGTCGACGTGTTCGAAGTAGTCGAGGGCCCCGTCGAAGTTCCCGAAGAAGGTTTCGAAGCCGATCCGCAACGGGCTGTACCACGGCAGCCAGCCGCAGTGCCATTTACCGAACATGGCGGTGGCGTACCCGGCCTCAACGAGAAGTGAGGAAAGGGTGGGGTGGCCTTCCGGGATGCCGTTTTCCGGGGAACGGGTGACGAGCGGTTCTTCGAGGCCGGCTTGCAAGCGTCCCGGGTAGCGCCCCGTGTACAGACTGATCCTGGTGGAGGAGCACCAAGGTGATCCCGCATAGCCGTGGGTGAACCGGATGCCTTGGGCGGCCAGCTGGTCGAGGTTGGGAGTGCGGATAGTGGTGGAACCGTAGCAGCCCAGGTCGGCCCAGCCGAGGTCGTCGGCGAGGATGAACAGGATGTTGGGGGGTTGGTCGGGCCGTCCCTGGCGAGTGCTTTCGAACGCGCGTTCCCTGTTTCCAGGCACGGTGACTCCCTTCATTCCCAACTGTCGGTGCCGCCCCGGCTACCCCGGTTGGGAAGTGGTATGCGCCGCCACCGTGCAGACTCAGCGGGGCTGCTGATGGAGTGGGCTCGCGGGCTCCGCGGACGGTTTCGCCGCCATCATCCGCTCGTTGCCACCTGGGATGGGTGCTGGTTTCGCGGCGTTGATTTCTCTCGGGGGTTCTGGTGCGATGGTGGACACTGTTCTTCGGGGAGCCCTGTTTGCGGACCATAAGCAACCCACGAGCCGCTGGTGTCCTCCATCGTTGTCGCGTTTGCGGTGTAACCGTTCTGCGAGGTTACTGGCCTGCTCGCTTATTTCCGGTGCAGGGATTCCCCGTAGCGAGGGCCGCGATGAGGAGGAGGCCGCGTCCGGTTTCGGCTTCGACCCATTCGGCCGCGGTGCGCTCGCAGGGGATGCGGGGCGTGGTGTCGGTGGTGCCGTCGTCGACGACGGCTAAACGCAGCCGGTTGTGGGCGGGCCGGGTGAGGGAGCGCACGACCCGGCCGCCTTCCTGACCGGAGCGGGTGTGTTCGACAGCGTTGGCGAAGGCTTCGCTGGCGCACAGCTCCACCGCGTCAACGAGGCCGGCGGGCAGGTGCGGGAGTGCGGCCAGGTCAGCGCGGATCTCAGAGCGCACCCGGGAAGTGTGGGAGAGGTCGCCGGGGTAGATCCGGCACGGCCAAACCCCCTTCACGGAAGGCGCGGATGGTGGATGATGCGGCATCATGGACATGTCGGCAACTCCTGTCTGAGAGCGGTTGGTTGCTGGCCACGCTCCGGGGGTGGGGCCAACACCCGCCGGAGCCCTAGCCATGCACGAAGACGGGTCGCTGTTCGGATTCGCGGATCGTTCATAGCGGCCACGGACACGGGTGCGGCGTGTCCGATGCTTGCTCGGTGAGGCGGTGCTGCACAGTCCCGCTCAGAGGTAGAGAACGGCAAGGACGGCGTGGCGGAGAGGTCGAAGCGGTTTCTCGCGGTGTTTCTGGTGTTGGTGACGTTGAACCCGTTGCCACGCGGGAACCCAGAAGACCTGGAAATCAGGACAGGAAGATCAAATCTCGTGTGTATCCGAGCACGCGATTACCGACGTCTCTAGACTCCGTTCCTGTCTCGAGCAATCCGCTGCTCTTCCTCCCGCTGTCCTGATACAGATCTGCCTGATCTACAGCAAGAAGCCGCCGTTCCTGCAAGTAGTTGCTGCTCTCCAGCCATGAGCTTTCTCCCGCAGCTCGAGAGTGAGATCCCCTCTCGAGATCATTTTTTCACCTACAGTAAAGTGAATGAGAGTTACAAATACAAGTCTCATTTGAGAGTTGTCCAAGTTGTACCCACATGCGAAGAACAGGCAGGATTCAGGGATGGACCGCAATCCGACACTCGCCCAGTGGCAGCTCGCGCAGGAACTGAGGCGATTGCGCGGCGATCGCAAGTTCAGCGAAGTCGTGAAGGCAGCCAGAACCACTGGTGGCAGCCTGGCGAGATGGGAGACGCCGGGAGATCGCGGTGCTGTCCCAGGCCCAGCCGCGTTAGAGCGCCTTCTCCAGATCTACGGGGCCGAAGACCAACTAGAACGCCTGCTCTCCTTGCGAAAGGAAGCGCGGCAACCAGACCGATGGCAGCCCTACGGCCTAGAGCGTAGCTACCGGACATACGCGAATATCGAGTCTCAGGCGACCTCGATCGAGTACTACCAATCCCAGATCGTTCCTGGAATTGCCCAAACTGAGGCGTATGCTCGCGCGGTGATTGAAGCGACACTCCATCCCAGCAGTGATGTGGACCGCGAGGTCCAGGCCCGAATGGAGCGTCAGCGTGTTCTCTCAAAGCCGGAGCGTCCCGATCTTTGGTTGATCATCGCCGAAGGAGCTCTTCGGCAACAGGTGGGAACGTCTCAGGTGATGGCAGATCAGATTGACCGACTGATCGAGTTGTCTCAGGAACCGGGTATCACCTTGCAGGTGTTGCCTTTCACTGCAGGCGCACACGTAGCGATGCGCCTAGCTGGGTTTGTAATCATGAGTATTGCTCAACATGGGATCACCACCGTATACATCGAAGGTCAGAACTCAGGCATGTTCTTCACAGACTCAGAAGATCTCGCTGAGTACGGGATGATCTTCAACCGGCTCCGCGCAGCTTGTCTGGATGAAGGACGGCCGACTCGTACCCTGCTGGAACGCATTGCACGTGATCATCGGAGAGGAGAAGGGTAAATGCATCCTGTTCCTGAGAGCGATTGGTTTAAATCCAGCTATTCCCAAGGTGAAGCTGCCTGTGTCGAAGTTGCTCACCTTCCCACCATCCCCTCCCGCAAGCTCTCACACAGTGCTAGCTCGGCGGCTGGGGCGGCGATCCGTGACAGTAAGCATCGGGAACTCGGCTCACTGGTGTTTCCTCACTCCGAGTGGCAGGCGTTCCTCGACGCGGTGAAGGAACGCGGTTTCTGACACCCTCACAGAGCTTCCTTCACAGCAATTTTCCTTCCTAATGCTTGCTGTGGTACGGCTATATCTCTGGGGCCATGACCGTCCGTGACGATACGTTTGAGGAGGTCGATTATGTAACGAGGATTGTCAGCCCAGTCGTTGGGATCGTTGACGATTCCTGATGCCTTGTCAGTCTTAAATTGGCAGCGGTCAATAATCCATTCAATTGCGGATCGTGCACCGAGCTGGTAGCGATAGGCTTCTTCCGGGATATTGGGAAGCATAATCCAAGTGTTGTAGATAATTGTAGAGCGGCCCACCTTTCCCTTTACTCGGGGAAATTCCATCTTGGCAACTCGGTACAGTTCTCTTAGAGGAATTTCCAAAGATCTCGGTTTTACTTCCTCAAGAATACCACCATAAGGCTCAACTTTTTTATGATTTAGATGCAAATCGGTTGATTTACGTCCAGCCTCAACAAATCCGTAAAAGTTTTGGACTTTAGGAATGCAAGGAAGAGACTTTTTCAAATCAGACGCAAAAAGATTCCTATATTCAGGAGAGCGAAGAATACTATAAATATAGTAGAAAATTTCGTCTTTGACTGTGTTAGGATTATTATAAACAGCTCGATGCCCTATTAGAGCAGCATTGGTAATGTTATCTACTCGCTCACATCTTTCATTCCCCAAAGTTTAAACCACTGTCAACGCTTAGATCTCGATAGGTGTATCGAGCAAAGTACAGACCGACACTCTTCGCACCGACAGCAAGAAGATCAGGAACAACATGGGAATCAGACAAGATTGACATCTTCTCCAGGAAACACCAATTCAACAATTCGAAACTGCAACCAACAAAATAAAGATTGCAATTAATGATTCATTCATCCCAATAGAACAAAAATAAAATTAATCAAAACATTAGAATCAAAACCCGCAACCCACATCAAACATATGGATGTTAACGCAGCACACATACGTGTACTGTGGTGGCATGGACAGGACCGCGCACTCTGCTGACGAACAGTTGGTCACCGCGGCGGACATTGCCCGGCTCGCCAGGGTGACCAGGGCTGCCGTGTCGAACTGGCGGCGCCGCCACGACGACTTCCCCGCTCCGGTCGCGGGTACCAAGTCCAGCCCGCTGTTCGCACTGTCGCAGGTGCGCGCCTGGCTGGACCGCCAGAACAAGGGGTACGAGGAATCCGGGGAGGTCCGGCTGTGGCATGCGCTGCGTGCCGAATACCCGGACTCGATGGCCCGGGGGATCTGCGACATTGTCGAAGCGCTGCGCGACGACGCAGAACGCGACTCTGCTGCCCTGCAGATCGCCCGGGAACTCGCCAAGGAAACCTCGACCACCGAAGTGCTCACCGCCCTGGTGGACCGGCTGCGCAACTCTCCGCAGCGCGGCGATACCGACACCTCCTCCACGTCCCGCCTGGTGCGGGCCATCACCCAGGTGGCGGGGAAGGACGCGACCAGCGTGTTCGACCCGGCGTGCGGACTGGGGTCGCTGCTGCTGGCTGTGGGCGCGCCCGACGCGCAGCGCACCGGACAGGACATCGACCCGCATGCGGCTCGGCTCGCTCAACTCCGCGCCGAGCTGGAGTACTCCACGACCGCCGAAGTGCGGGTCGGTGACTCGCTGCGTGCCGATGCCTGGCCGGACCACCGGGTGGAGCTTGTCGTCTGCGACCCGCCGACCTCCAACGCGGATTGGGGGCGTGAAGAGCTGCTGCTGGACACGCGGTGGGAGCTGGGGCTGCCGCCGCGGGCCGAGGCTGAACTGGCCTGGCTGCAGCACGCCTACGCGCACACCGCACCCGGCGGGCGGGCCATTGTCGTCATGTCCACGTCGGCCGCCTACCGCCGCACGGGTCGTCGGATCCGTTCCGAGATGGTGCGGCGTGGCCTGCTCACGGACGTGATCGCGCTTCCCGCCGGGTTGGCGTCCGCGCACTCCCAGCCGGTGCACTTGTGGGTGTTGCGGCGCCCCACTTCGGAGTCGGATGCCGCCACCGAGGTGCGCATGGTCGACATGTCGGATGCCGACCTGGAAGGGCCGTTGGAGCCTGCAGAGCACCAGCAGGCCACGGTGCCCTTGATCGACCTGTTGGACGACCTGGTCGACTTGACACCGGCGCACCACATCGTCCAACCGGTTCCCGACCACTTTGCGGAATACCAGGCAGTCTGCGACGAGCTGCGCGAGGTTCTCGACGCGTTGGCGCAGACCCTGCCCGCGTTGGCGGAAGGGGACCGGGATCTGGGCGGTGCCCAGCTGCGGGTCGGTGAGCTCATCGACAACGGCCTGGTCGAAGTGGTCGGAGACAAGCTGCGGTCCACCAGCGACCAGTTGGACACCGACTTCCTCAACGGGTTCCTGCGGAGCGCGGCGAACGTGCGCCGGTCGACGAGCGCCAGCGGCGTGTTCCGCACTGATGCCCGGTCGGCGCGCATGCCGCAGATGGATGTGGCGGAGCAGCGCCGCTACGGGGAAGTGTTCCGCACGTTGGACGAGTTCGAACGGCAGGCGAAACGCGCGGCGGAACTGGTGTCGCAGACGGTGCGGCTGGCACGTGAAGGCCTCACGAACGGGGCCCTGGTACCCACTGATCCGGAGCGGGAGTAGTCGCCCCGCCCTGTGCGGGTGGACACGGCCCATTGGGTAAGCGCTCTCCGCGGTCTTCTCGGCTGGGAAGGCCGCGGGGGCGCTTTTCTGTTGCGTGGGCACCCCGGCCGGGGTGCGCCGGTGTCTGCGCGGAGTGGTCAGCCGCCGATCGCGGACATGGGGCGGCTCGGCTGCAGGAAACTGGGGTCGTTGATGCCGTGGCCGGGCAGTTTCGTGGCGACGGCGGCCCGCCATCGTTCGGCGAGTTCGGTGTCGCTCGCGCCCGCGCGCAGCGGGCCGCGCAGGTCGGATTCTTCGCGGGCGAACAGGCAGTTGCGGACTTGACCGTCCGCGGTGAGCCGCACCCGGTTGCAGGCTCCGCAGAACGGGCGGGTCACGGAGGCGATCACGCCGACGGTGGCCGGGCCGCCGTCGACCAGGAACAGTTCTGCGGGGGCGCTGCCGCGCTGGGCGGTGTCTGCCGGGGTGAGGGTGTAGGCCTGGCTGAGCCGGTCCAGGATCTCGTCGGCGGTGACCATGGTGGCGCGCTGCCAGCGGTGCTGGGCGTCGAGCGGCATCTGTTCGATGAACCGCAACTGGTAGCCGTGTTCCAGGCAGTAGGCGAGCAGGTCGGGTGCTTCGTGGTCGTTGATGCCGCGCATGAGGACCGCGTTGACTTTGACCGGGGTGAGTCCGGCGTGTGCGGCCGCGGCGAGCCCGGCGAGCACGTCGTCCAGCCGTCGGCGGCGGGTGAGTTTTTCGAAGGTGTCGGCGTCCACCGTGTCCAGGGAGACGTTGACCCGGTCCAGGCCTGCCTCGGCAAGGGCGGGGGCGAGCCGGGCGAGGCCGATCCCGTTCGTGGTAAGCGCTATCCGCGGGCGGGGTTCCAGGGCGGCGGTGGCGGCGACGATGCCGGGCAGGCCGCGGCGCAGCAGCGGCTCCCCGCCGGTGAACCGCACTTCACGGATCCCCAGCAGGGTGACCCCGATCCGGATGAGGCGGACCACTTCGTCGTCGGTGAGCAGCTCCGGCGCGGGCAGCCAGTCCAGTCCTTCCGGCGGCATGCAGTAGGTGCACCGCAGGTTGCAGCGGTCGGTGAGGGAGACGCGCAGGTCGGTGGCGACCCTGCCGTAGGAGTCGGACAGCACCGGGGTCACCTCCTCGGAAGCGGCGGCTGGGCCCCTCTACCTTAGACAGCCCGCTGGCGGCGCACACGTGGGCGGTGGTTGGGGTGGAATGCCCCGTTATCGTCGGTGGGCGACAAGGCACGGACAACAGGAAGGGGCGTGGCGTGATCAGCGTGCGCGACTGGAACCTGCCCGGCGGGCCCAAGGGCGCAGAGCGCCTGCACGTGCGGGCGTGGGCCCCGGCTGCCGGCGACCCCGCCTTCTTGGTGGTGCTGGTGCACGGCTACGGCGAGCACATCGGGCGCTACGAGCATGTGGCGCGCTGGCTGTGCGAGCATGGCGCGGTCTGCTACGGGGTGGACCACCGCGGGCACGGCACCTCCTCGGGGGAACGGGTGCTCATCGACGACTTCGCGGGGATTGTGGAGGACGTGCACCGGGTGGTCACCCAGGCGCGCACCGCCTACCGGGCGCTGCCGCTGGTGGTCGTCGGGCATTCCATGGGCGGGCTGATCGCGGCCCGCTACGTGCAGACCCATCCAGAGGAGGTGTCCGGGCTGGTGCTGAGCGGGCCGGTGCTCGGCGAGTGGGCGGTCGTCGACGAGCTGCTGGCCCACGACGAGATTCCCGAGGTGCCGATCGACCCGGCGACCCTGTCGCGTGACCCCGAGGTGGGCGCGGCCTATGCCGCCGACGAGCTCGTGTGGCACGGCCCGTTCAAGCGGCCCACTCTGGAGGCCTTCCGCGTGGAATTGGCGCGCGCTACGGCGGCGGGGAAGGTGGAGGCACCTCTGTTGTGGCTGCACGGCTCTGACGACGCTCTGGTGCCGTTGGAGGGCACGGTGCGGGGGATTCTCACCCTGGCGGGGCCGGACACGACGGCGCGGATCTTCCCGGGGGCGCGGCACGAGGTGTTCAACGAGACCAACCGCGACGAGGTGCTCGGGGAAGTGGCGCGGTTCGCGGCGCGGATCGCCGCGCAGGCGCGCGACAGCGGGTGAGCTGGTATTTCCCTACCCCGGTTGGCGTTGCCGGAAGCGGACACGCCAGGATCGTCCCCATGACGCGACCGATAACCCCCGGTGAGTCCCCCGCTTTTTGGCGGTCGCTAGTCCACCGGACCCTCATCACTCCCCTGCTGCCGCAGCCGAGGCTGCGGCGCCTCGTCCAACTGTGTGTCGGCTTGTACCTGTTCGGGCTCGGCCTGGCCGCCCAGGTGGCGTCCGGGCTGGGTGCCGCCCCGTGGGATGTGCTGCACCAAGGCCTGCACCTGCGGACCGGCTGGTCGATCGGCACGTGGGTGATCATCACCGGCGTCATCGTGATCCTGCTGTGGATTCCGCTGCGGCAGCGCGCCGGGTTGGGCACTCTGCTCAACGCGACGGGGATCGGGGTGGCGTTGGACGTCTCGCTGCTGTGGCTGCCTGCCCCGGACGGGCTCGTGGGGCAGGTTGTGCTGCTCGTCGTGGGGATTGTGGCTGTGGCGGCGGGCGGCGGCATGTACATCGGTGCCGGGCTCGGCCCGGGGCCGCGGGATGGTCTGATGACCGGGCTGGCGGAGCGCGGCATGTCGATCTCGGTGGCCCGCACCTTGATCGAGGTGGCGGTGGTGGCGGCCGGGTTCGTCCTGGGCGGCACGGTGGGGGTGGGCACCCTGGTGTTCGCGCTGGCAATCGGGCCACTCACGCAACTCTTCTTGCCGCCATTCCACGTGGATCGGCGTGTGGCGGGATAGCGTGGAGGCGGTTCCCCGGAACCTTCACTATCAGCGAACAGGACATTACACGCGAACTACGCAATGAGATTCTTTCATACCCTTCTTTCCACCGAAATCTCCCCCTTCCGGGGCGTTGTGTCGGGAACGTGACCTATACATCGGTCTAGGTGGCAGCAGACGCTCTCCGGCAGGACTAACGTTGCCTGCAACGGAGTCCGGGAGCGCAACACGGAGATCCTCCGCTACCGCGTCCCCGTTTTTCAGTGACCCGTCCATACGGGGCCATCCACGAATGTTTGATGGGGGTGATCGGCGTGTCCGCACTGATCGAGGACTACGCAATGATCGGCGACATGCAGACCGCTGCCCTGGTCGGGCGGGACGGGTCAATCGACTGGATGTGCCTTCCACACTTCGACTCCCCCGCATGTTTCGCCGCTTTGCTGGGAGACGAACAGAACGGCCACTGGTGGATCCGTCCTGTCGGGGTTGACCCCAGGTCTACTCGCCGCCGCTACCGCCAGGACACTCTGATCCTGGAAAACGAGTGGGATACCCCAACCGGTACCGTGCGCCTCATTGACTTCATGCCCCCACGCGGTGGCCACCCCCACCTGGTGCGGATCGTCGAAGGCGTCAGCGGCACCGTGCAGATGAAGACCGCTATCCGCCTGCGCTTCGACTACGGCAACGTGGTGCCGTGGATCCACCGCGTCGACAGCGAGGTGGTAGCTGTCGCCGGGCCCGACTCGGTGTGGCTGAGCGGCCCCGTACCGCTCGAAGGCCACAACTTCATGCACGACGCCGTCTTCACGGTCACGGCAGGCCAGCGCATCCCCTTCGTCATGGCCTGGCATCCCTCCCACGTCGAGGAATCCGACCACCTCGACGCGGAGAAAGCCCTCGCCCAAACCGAGCGTTTCTGGCGCGACTGGGTGTCCAAGTGCACCTACCAGGGCCGCTACCGGGAAGCCGTGGTGCGCTCCCTCATCACCCTCAAGGCGCTCACCTACCGGCCCACCGGCGGTATCGTGGCGGCGCCCACCACGTCGCTGCCTGAAGACATCGGCGGGGTCCGTAACTGGGACTACCGCTACTGCTGGCTGCGGGACGCCACCATTACCCTGGAGGCGCTCATCCGCAGCGGCTACACCGACGAGGCGCACGCCTGGCGGGAGTGGCTGGTGCGGGCCGTGGCCGGCGAACCCCAGCACATCCAGATCATGTACGGGGTGCGCGGCGAACGGCGACTCGCCGAATGGGAAGCCGACTGGCTGCCCGGCTACGAGAACTCTCGGCCAGTGCGGATCGGCAACGCCGCCGTGAACCAGTACCAACTGGATGTCTACGGCGAAGTCATGGAAGTGCTCTACCTGGCGCAAAAGGCGGGCATGGCCGCGGGAGAGCACGTGTGGGGCCTGCAGCGTTCCCTCGTCAACTACTTGGAATGGTGTTGGTCGGAGCCCGATGAAGGCCTGTGGGAGGTGCGCGGGCCGCGCCAGCACTTTGTGCACTCCAAGGTCATGGCGTGGGTGGCGGCCGACCGGGCTGTGCGCATGATCGAAGAGTACGGCATGGAAGGCCCGCTGGAGCGGTGGAAGGCGCTGCGGGACACCATCCACGCCGAGGTGTGCGAATACGGCTACGACGCGGAACGCAACACCTTCACCCAGTACTACGGCAGCCGGGAGCTGGACGCCGCACTGCTGCTCATCCCTGAAGTGGGCTTCCTGCCCTACGACGACCCGCGGGTCATCGGCACTATCGAGGCGATCCGCGAAGAGCTCATGGTCGACGGTTTCGTGCTGCGTTACCGCACCGGCATCGAAGACGGTGCCGACCAGTTGCCGGGTGACGAAGGTGCCTTTCTCGCGTGCAGTTTCTGGATGGCGAACGCGCTGCTGTCCATTGGCCGGGAAAAGGAAGCGCGGGAACTGTTCGAACGGCTGCTGTCGCTCCGCAACGACGTGGGACTGCTCGCGGAAGAATACGATCCGCGGCTGGGCCGCCAGGTCGGTAACTTCCCACAAGCGTTCAGCCACTTCCCGCTGGTGACCACGGCACTCAACCTGTCCCACCACGACGGATACCGGCGCAGCGAAACTGACTGATTAAATTCCGCCACAATGGGTTAGTAGGGGTGGCCATGGGAGTGATCACGGCCATGGCCACCAATCTCACAGATTTCGCGGTACAAAGCTGGCCGCAAGGGGTCGCGCTGCTCAGCGCGCTTGTGCTCTGCTCCCTGATCGGTTTAGAACGGGAATGGCGTAACAAGAACGCCGGCTTGCGTACCAACACGCTCGTCGGGCTAGGGTCCGCGCTGTTCATGCTCGTCGGTAAGTACGGGTTCGGCGACGTGATCGTCGACGGGCTGATCATGCTGGACCCCTCCCGGGTCGCCGGGCAGATCGTGTCCGGTATCGGCTTCATCGGCGCCGGGCTGATCTTCGTGCGCCGCGACATGGTGCGCGGGCTCACCACCGCTGCGGCCGTGTGGGTGTCGTGCGCGGTCGGTATGGCGTGCGGTGCCGGACTGTGGCTGCTCGGCCTGTGGGTGACCGTCGCCTATTTCATCGTCGTACTCGGCTATCCCCCGCTGCTGCGGCTGCTCACCCGTTCCCAGCCCGCCATGTCCCTGTTCCGGGTCACCTACGACGACGGGCGCGGCATTCTGCGCTCGATCCTGGCACAGGCCACCCAGTACGGGTTCACTGTCCACAATGTGGCCACCCAGCGGCAGATCACCCGTGACGGGCGAGCCGTCGTCGACGTGGATTTGGTCCTCGCGGGGAAAACCCCCACAAGAGACCTGGCCACGGGACTGTCGGAAACCGACGGGGTGCACCGGGTACGGGTCCTCCGCCCGGACGAGGCCGACTAAAGCCTCCACACGCTCAACCACACTCCCACGGCCAGGCAGGGCACGACCAACAGCGCGAACAGCAGTCCCGGCCCCGCCCACAACGCCCCGGTGCCGTAGGCGGCGTAGACCAGCAGCGCCACCACGCTCCGCCCCGCCTCCGCCAGGGACGCGACCGTGGCACGTACTCGGCTGCTGACCTGCTCGTGCATCCGGTTTTCCACGGCCACGGCCGCCCATGCACCCGCCCCGAACCCGGCCGCGACCCCTACCATGCCTGCAGGGTGGCCGCTGAGCGCTCCAGCCACGAGCAGCAGCACGCCCGCGCACAGGATCGGACCCGTCCACCGGGTGCCGCGGCCCGCACACCACTGGCCTAGGGCAGTGCCCGCACTCACCAGCACCACCAGTGGGGCCACCGCCCAGTCCGCGGCCCCGGTGGCGCGGGCCAGCAGCGGAAGATACTCGTCCAACGCGTCCACCACGGTGAGCGCTGCCAACGCCCCCATCACACCTACCAGGGCGGGGGTGTGGCGCAGGCGCGTCCACACACCACTCCAGGCTCCCCGCTGCCGCTGTTCGCCGGCGACGGGACGGTGGCGGGGAGTCTCAGGGAGGAGCCCTGCAGCAAGCGCGGCGAGCACACACGCGGCGACACTCGCTGCCCCCACTGCGGCATAGCCGCCGATGAGCAGCAGCGGTCCAGTGAGCAGGCCGGAGGCGAGCACAGCCCCCGTAGCCAAAGCTCGGGAGCGGCCGATCAGCCGCGGATAGTCGGATGTCCTGCCCGCGGCGGCGAGAGTGTCGTAGACGAGCGCCTGGAACGCGCCGGAGCCTAACGCGCCACCCGCACCCCACAGCACGAAACCCGCGGCGAACACGGGAAAGGAAGGGAATAGGGTCCACAGCGCGAACGCCGCACCGGCGAGCAGCGGTGCTGCAGCCACCAGGGGGCGGCGCGCCCACCGGTCCGCGAGCAGCCCAGACGGAACCTCGAACGTGAACGCCACCAGCGTCCACAGCGCAAACAGCGCGGAAATCTGCCCGTCAGTTGCCCCGGTGTCGGCGAACAGCAGCGCATACACCGGGTAGAGCGGAATCAAGTCCTGGAAGAACGCGTAGGCGTAGACGCCCCACGTCAACCGGGCTTCGGGTGCGGGTCAATACTGCCAAGCCATGGGCCCACTCTAATCCACAGTTTGGTGGGCAGGAGACGGCGCCACGCCACCTCAACTTCCCCTTCCGCCCTGCAGCCAGGCAGGAGCGTTTTGCTACCAATTCCGGACGCTTTTGAACCTATCTCGAGTGTCACAGTAGTCCTGGCATGTCCCGACGACGGCACACCGACTCCCCAGTAACCGGGGTGCGGCACCGAACACACGGCCCGCCCGTCGGATCTGACTGAATAGGTTGAGCACACCCCGCAGGCTCCCGCTGGAGGGCTGACGTGACAGGGCAGGTACTAGACGGCCGCTACCGGCTCGTCGAACGACTGGGCTCTGGAGGCATGGGAGAAGTCTGGCGCGGCCACGACGAACGGCTAGGCCGCACAGTGGCGATCAAACTCATCCACCCGGGGGCGAGCGTAGACGACGAAGCCGTCGCCCTCTTCCGCCGGGAAGCGCAAGTGACCGCACGACTCGCCGGACACCCCAACATCGTCATCCTCTACGACTACGGCACCGACGGGGACACCGTGTACACGGTCATGGAACTCGTCACCGGCTGCTCGTTGAGCGCCCTGCTGCGCGAACGGGGACGCCTCCCCGTGGAATTAGCGGTGCGGTGGGGCGCCCACGTGTGCGCGGGACTGGCCGCCGCGCACGCGGTCGGCGTGGTCCACCGTGACATCAAACCCAGCAACCTCATGGTGGTGGACGCGGACGCCCCTGACGGAGGCACCGTCAAACTCGTGGACTTCGGCATCGCGGGATTCCACGAAGCCGCGTTGCACCAGCGCACCCTGCCGCCCACCGGGGAACCGTTCGGCACCCCCTTGTACGTGTCGCCCGAGCAGATCCAAATGCTTCCCGTGGGGGCCTTCAGCGACCTGTACTCCTTCGGGGCGGTGCTGTTCCACATGCTCACCGGGCAGCCCCCGTTCCACGCCGCCGAACCGATGCCGGTGCTGCGCATGCACTTGACGGAACCTCCGCCCAACCCGGCTGAGCTGCGCCCCGACGTGCCAGCGGAACTCGCGGAGCTCGTGCTCATGCTGCTCGCAAAAGACCCCGGCCAGCGGCCAGACAACGCCCTGTGGGTCCGTGACCGGCTGCTGTCCCTGTCTGGCACCTCTCCCCCAGCCTCAGCGGCCTCCCCGACCGAATCAGCGTCGCGGGAGGCCCAGATGCGACGGCTCGAGCAGAGCTGGGTGGAAGCAGAACGTCTCGCTGCAGCGGGGCAGGCCGCTGCAGCAGCGCAGCGGATCGGTGCCCTCCTCGGCGAGCTCGCCGCCATCTACGGGGCTGACCATCCCGCCACGTTGGAGGCCCGCCGTCGCCACGCTTCCCTCACCAGCCGAGCCGGGGACCCGGAGCGGGCCGCCGCCCTCTTCGACACTCTCGTCGCTGACCTGGACCGGATCTACGGCCATGCCCACCCGGAAACGTACGCTGCCCGGCACCATCTCGCTGCCGCCACCGAGCAGGCGGGGCGCCGGGCCGAAGCCGCGGTCCTCCGCAGCGAACTCGTTGACGCGCTGACCGCCCAGTACGGGCCGCAGGCCGCCCGCCTTCTCCACCCTCGGCTGTTTTACGCCGTGGACCTTGCCGAAGCAGGCGATTTCACGGGCGCCGAAAAACTGCTGCGGGATCTCGCCGCCGCACTAGAGCAGCAGCTTGGTGCCCACACTCCCGCGCTCCAGATCGTCCACCACTACCTGGATGTGGCCGCTGCTTTCGCATCAGAGACGGCTGGCGCGGAGCCGCCCCACCCCAACCGGTTCAGGGAGAGCACGCGGCTGGACGGCCGACCACCGCCCCACCCGCTGCGGCAGCGGCTGACCCGCTGGCTGCGCTCCACCACTGAACTGTGACCAGTGTCCGACTTGGCGCGAAACCGCCGCTGTTGTCTTAGCCCGCCGCTATGGTTTCCGCCATGCCACGACCGTTGCACGAAATCATGGAGAGCGGGTGGGCCGAGGCACTGGAGCCCGTGGCCGACCGTATCGCGCAGATGGGTGACTTTCTGCGGCAGGAGGTGGCCGAAGGCCGCACCTACCTGCCTGCTGGGGAGAACGTGCTGCGCGCCTTCCAGCAGCCTTTCGACCAAGTGCGGGTGCTCCTTGTCGGCCAGGACCCCTACCCCACGCCGGGGCACGCTGTCGGGCTGAGCTTCTCCGTCTCCCCCGAAGTGCGCCGCCTGCCGGGCAGCCTGCGCAACATTTTCCTCGAATACACCCAAGACCTCGGGTATCCGATGCCGTCCAGCGGGGACCTCACCCCGTGGGCGGAACGCGGCGTGCTGCTGCTCAACAGGGTGCTGACCGTGACCCCGCGCAAACCGGGATCGCACCGCGGCAAAGGCTGGGAAGCCGTCACCGACCAGGCGATCCGCGCCCTCGCTGCACGCGGCAAACCACTCGTGGCCATCCTGTGGGGCCGGGACGCGCGCAGCCTACGCCCGCTCATGCCGGACGTGCCGTGCGTAGAGTCCGCCCACCCCAGCCCCATG
This sequence comes from Thermobifida fusca NBRC 14071 = JCM 3263, assembly GCF_001592045.1. Taxonomy (GTDB): domain Bacteria; phylum Actinomycetota; class Actinomycetes; order Streptosporangiales; family Streptosporangiaceae; genus Thermobifida; species Thermobifida fusca. Next base: position 81,552 of record NZ_BCWB01000005.1, read on the forward strand.
TCGGCGCACCACGGCTTCTTCGGTTCCCGCCCGTTCAGCCGCGCCAATGCCCTGCTGGAACAGCAGGGCGCCGAACCCATGGACTGGCGGCTGCCCTAGCCGAGTCCAAGGGCTGCGGCCCTAGGCGCGAGGAAGCCTTGCTGGCTGGGGTAGTGAAGGGTACCGCCCGATCTGCCCTCGCACCCCAGCCGAAACAGCAGAAGGTCCGCGGCGGCACGTTCTGCCCGTGCGGAAGCAGGCCCCGTGGACCGCAGCCTCCCCCTGGCCAGCAGGGTTCGCCAAGAATCCCCGCGTGCGGGACGTGCGGAGTCCCGTTCCCGGTCAGGGGGAGGTCACGCACAGTTCGTTGCCTTCAGGGTCGGCGAGCACCACGGTCCCCTCGCCGTCGGGTGTGCGGGTGTCGACCACGAAAGTGGCGCCCAATTGGATGAGCCGGTTGATCTCCTTGTCCCGGTCGTCTTCCACCGGACTCAAATCCAAGTGGAGTCGGTTTTTCACCATTTTGCTCTCCGGTACCCGCTGAAACGTGAGCTTCGGCTGACCGTCGGGGGTGTCCACGCACACCCGGGCATCACCGGGCCTGCTCCCCGGAGCGATCACGGCGCCCAGCGCTCCCGCCCAGAATTCGGCCAGCGCGTAGGGATCAGCGCAGTCGAAGGTCACTGCCCGAATCACCGATCGCATTCCTATTTCCTTCCAAAAGTGGACGCAGCCGCATGAGCTTGTGCCCATCATGGAATTTGGGCAACCGTCACGGAAACGCCACAATAGAGAGCCCCTCCCACGCCATCGTCGGAAGGCAGCATCGTAGTGAAGAAAACCCTCTCCTATGCCGACGCCCTGCGGATCCTCGGCGGGGAAGACGGCTCGTCCCTCGGGGAATTAGGAGAAGCACTCACCAAAGGGACCCTGAGCGCGCTGGGTGTCCCAGACGTGCTGGGGTTGCACGATCGCCTGATCCGACACGGCCAAAACGCCATAACCGGCATCCGGGAGAAACTCACCGGGGTCAGCCGGTGGGACCGCACCGAACGTGTCGCCGCCGCTGACCTGATCCTGCGGATCACCGCGTTCTTCAACGCGTTAGCGGAGCTCCTGGAGCAGCACCATTGCCCGTTCACGCTGCGGGACCTGCGTTTCACCCGGGACGAGCAGTACCGCCTGTTCTCCGATGTGCTGCGCGGGATCGAGCAGGACACGCCGACGCTGCCTCCAGCGTCGGGCGGCCCTGAGCTGGCCACGCCTTACCGTAAGGCCGCAGGCGTCCTCCTTCTGTTCCTCCGCGGACTCGAGGTGTGGGATCGTCTCGACGACGCTGAACGCACTCGCGTCACTGAGACTCTGGAAGAACTCCCTTCGCGAGCGTGCCGCCGCCATATCGAGCTGTACCGAAAGCTCGCCGCGGACGTTCCGGAATTCGGGGTGTGGGCCAATTTTTCTGCTCATGAGAAAACCCAGGAGCAGATTACGGAAATCAGCACCGGACTGGATGAACTAGCCCAAATACTCCAGAAACTGACGACATCCCGGAGTCGACGCCGACTTACCGAACTGGAAAACCTCTACCAGGCGATACTGGACAAACCAATACTCGACGCCAGTGAAGCCCCCAATGGGGTCGTTCTGCCATCGGTGCGCGACGCCTACCTGGACCTGGGAGGTCTTCTCCGATTCACCGACGAGAACGCCACCCCTTCGTCTGAGGCGTGGTGGCACGAAGCCACCCGATACGACAACTTGCAGCCCCTGTTGGCGTCGCTGCTCACCCAGCGCGAATGCCTGCTGCGGCCGATCGTTCTACTCGGCCATCCCGGGGCAGGCAAGTCACAGCTCACCCGGATGCTTGCTGCTCGGCTGCCGCTCGGGAACTTCCTGCCGTTGCGCGTGGAACTGCGCTCGGTTCCCGCTGATGCTCCCATCCACACCCAGATCGACGAGGGAATCTCCGCAACCTTGCACGCCCGCACCTCATGGCGGGATCTGGCCGACGAAGCCCAGGATGCGCTGCCCGTGGTGATCCTCGACGGCTTCGACGAACTCCTCCAAGCCACCGGGGTCAACCGGTCCGACTACCTCGAACAGGTGCAACGCTTCCAGGAGCACCAAGCCGACCTGGGTCGTCCCGTTGCTGTGATCGTCACTAGCCGAACCGTGGTAGCTGAACGCACCCGCTTCCCCTTCGGGATACCGGTGATTCGTCTGGAGCCGTTCACCGACGCGCAGATCGCCCATCTGACAGACGTCTGGAATCGGGCCAATACTGCCGCGCTAGCCGAGCGGGGCTTGCACCCGATCACTGCCGACAGTCTGCTGCGCTACCGAGACCTTGCGGAGCAGCCGCTGCTGCTCTTCATGCTGCTGATCTTCGACGCCGATGCGAACGCACTCCAGCGGGAGACTGCCGACCTAGGTCGGGCAGGCCTCTATGAGAAGCTCCTGACTTCATTTGCGGAACGCGAGGTCCGCAAACACCATCCTCACCTGTACGGAGAGGAGTTGGCTCAGGCTGTCGAAGATGAACTGCGCAGCCTCGAAGTCGTGGCCATCGCAATGTTCGCTCGCCACCAGCAGTGGGTGAGTGCCGAGCAATTGGAAGCCGACCTGGCAGCACTGTTTCCCGGAGCCGGGGTCCATGCCGAAGAAACTGGATTAAGCGGTCATATCACGACGTCTCATCAAGTCCTGGGCCGGTTCTTCTTCGTACACGAAGCACGCGCCATTCAACAGGGAGATACTCGCAGCGTCTACGAGTTCCTCCACGCCACGTTCGGGGAGCACCTGGTCGCGCGGGCCGTCGTCAATGAACTCGCCCGCTTGGTCGAGGACCGCGCCTACTACGCGCGTAGGCGCGCCCCGCTCCCGGAGAACAGCGACTTCCTCTTCTACGCCTTCACCTCGTTTGCCGCACTCGCGGGACGCGCAGCCATCGTTGAATCTGCCGCGGAACTGCTCGCTGTGAAAGCCGCCGATGCCCGGGAACGCGCCGCATACCGCTCCCTGTTGGTGGACATGTTCCGGGAGGCTCCTTATCCGCGTCCCTTCCCGAAGCGGGATTACCAGCCCTTTAAGGCGACCATCACGCACCGTCTTGCTGCCTACACCGCTAACCTCGTCACTCTGCTTGTGCTCATCGCCGACGAGATTGACCTGTCCGAACTGTTTCCTGACTCCGGGCCTCCCTGGCTGCCCTGGCGAGAACTGGTCGGAACGTGGCGCTCCCTGCCCGGTGATGACTGGTACGGCTTGTTGGACACGGTACGGATGCGTCACCTGGGGCACTGGGGTGAGGACGAGACGCCGCGTGCCTTGCTCTGCCGAGAACAGCGGACACCCGTGAATGTCGGCGAATGCGTGGGCTTCGAGCTGCGGGTCAACGCCAGCGGACGGTTGGAGATCACTAACCCGTACCGGCTCACGGTGCCCTACCCCAATGAGACTTCGCGCATGCTGCGCTCTGTAAGCCTCCTCATGCAGGGGTGGTCGGCACGCCTGGTGCTCATGGTGGGCCCCTATTTGGAGCATGGGGGATCCACCATAGGAACCTGGGCTATGGAGGAAGCTGTCTACTCGGATCCTGACGAGGAAGAAGCTGAAGACGCTCACCTTCCTATTCCGGTCTCGTGGATGCCGAGCAGCGACATCCTCGAACTCCGGCTGGGCCCTTGTGGGGTCCCGGAGACCGCTGCAAGCCGACTCTTCCGCTACCAGCGGATCTTGGAGTGGTCCCTCAGCAGGGGATTTGTACTAGGCCGCCACGAATGGGCAGCCCTACGCCAGGCTGGGGAAGAACTCGCTGCCATACAGGATGCGACCACAGATCCCGTGTTTCGGGAGGTTTACCAAAACTTGCGTGTGATCATCGAGGCCCACTTGCACCGCGTTGAAAAGGTCATGCCCAAACGGAAACTCCTCGAGCCGGTATTGGAGACGCTCCGCCCTCATCTGAACGACCCTTCGGTCATCGACCGGATCTTAGACCTTGCTACTAGCTAGTAGCGATATCCGAAAACGCTATTGCAACGACGCTCGCAATAGCTCTTCACCGTCTCGTACCCGTTCCGTTATCACGAAAAATCCTAAAAAGCCCCGGGCGGCCCCTATGGAGGGCCATGATGGTTGCCGGGACTCGGTAGCCTGCTGCCGGCAGCCGTTCTGCGGTGCCGGGCACTTTGGCGAACTTCGGTGGTGGCATTGCGCGAACCCGTCCGATACTGCGATGCGATCCGGCTTTTGGGTGCCGACGATCCGGACGTGGTCGAGTTGATCGACCAACTTGTTGCTGACGAAGCCACTGACCTTCTCGCCGCGCGCACCGAACTCGTAGGGTTCACCCACCAGGCACTCAACCGCTTGGACCGGGAAGCCCACCTGCTCACCCGGGTGGAGCGCACCCGCTACATTGCCGCCGCGCACAGCGCTATCGTCGTCACCGCGTTCTTCGAATCCCTCGACGACACAGAACTCCCGTTCCGGTTGGACAACGGGCTGGACGACGCTGCCGCAGGCGTAGCGGACCGCAAACGGCTCGGCGAGTTCGTGGCGCTGCTGGTGGCGTCCGCGCCGCCGCTCCCCCGCCCGCAGCGCAGCACCGCCGACGGGCGGGCCCGGGTGCGCCGCTTCTACCTGCGCCGCTGCAAACAGTTGCCGTCGGTGCTGCGCGGCATGCCGCTGTGGGAGGAGCTCGACGAGTCGCAGCGCAGAGCGATTACGGAACGGCTCGGTGCTTCGCTCGCAGACCGGTGTGTGCGCCGCTATGAAGAACTGCGGGACAAGCTCGCTGCGAGCTTCCCCGAGTTCGGGGCGTGGGCGAGCTTGTCGATGGTCCGGGCTCGCACATCGGTGACGGACGTGCCTATAGGGCTGTCCCGGTTGCAGCACCGGTTGCAGTCGATCAGCACGGGGCGGGTGCCGAGCGCGGTGCGGGGCGCACTGGCCCGCGCCCACGAGGAGCGGCTCAACGTGCCGCCGGTCCGGCACACGGGCGGCACCCATATCCCCCCGCTGTCCATCTCCTACATCAACCCGTGTTTCCGGGTCACTGAGATCACCGCGCACGCGCGTCCCCACGATGCGGCGTGGTGGGAGGAGCACACCGAAGTCCGCGACGATCTCGCGGAATTCCTGCTCGGGTATGTCACGTCCCCCCGGGCTCTCACCCATCCGCTCATCGTGGTGGGGCCGCCGGGGTCCGGGAAGTCCGCGTTGGCGTCGGTGCTGGCGGCGCGGCTGCCCGACAGCGATTTCACGGCGGTGCGGGTCAGCGGCCGCAACCTGCCCGCCGACGGGTACGACCGGGTGCTGGCGGACCGGTTCGCTGAAGCGTTGGCGGCGGCCGGGGGCGGCAACTGTGATGCGCTGCCGGTGCTGATCCTCGACGGGTTGGAGGAGGTCACCACCCGGTCGTTGGCGTCCCGCAGCGACCTGTTGGCCGGTGTGACGCGGTTCCAGCGGGAGCGTGCCGCGGGCCCGGACCCGGTGGCGGTGGTGGTGACCTGCCGTGACTCGACGGCGGCACGGATGCGGTTCCCGTTGGGGAGCGTGGTGCTGCGGTTGGAGGATTTCACTGACGCGCAGCTCGCCACCTGGTTGTCGATCTGGAATCGGGTGAACTCCAGCTACTTCCACCACCACGGGGTGGCGTCTTTGGACTGGGAGACGGTGGAGGCGCACTTCCCGTTGGCGCGGCGTCCCCTGTTCCTGCTGATGTTGGCCCTCTACGACGGGGTGGGTAACGCGTTGCGCCGGGTGAATGCGCCGCTGCGCGAAACCGCGTTGTATGAGCGGTGGCTGCGTATGCTCGCCGACTCCACGGACCGGGCGGATCCGGTGGCGACCGAGCGGCCCGCGGAAGCGGAAAGCGACCCGGAAGTCCGGTCGGGGCGGATCGAACAGGCACTGCTCACCGCGTCGTTGCTCGCATTGTCGCTGTTCCACCGGGGCGGTGAGGTGGTGGACGGGGCGACGGTGGCCGCGGACCGGGACGCGCTGGTGCGGTGGCCGCCCCACTATGCGCGGCCGTTGGATCCGCTGCGGTTGCCGTGTGTAGGGGAGACTCCTCCGGCGGAGGGGGCGCCGACCGGGTTGGCGTTCACCGACCCGGTGCTCGGCGACTACCTGGTGGCGCGGCTCGTCGCTGAAGAGCTGGCGGAGCTGGCTGAGGCGCGGATGCGGGAGTTGCGGTCGATCCGTCCCGCGCCGGTGGACGACTCGTTCCTGTACGCCCTGCTGTCATTTACGCCGCTGTCCGTGTCCGGGGAGGTGCTCCGGTTCCTTGCGGACCGGTTGCGGTTGCTGGCCCCGCATGTCCGTGACGAGCTGCGGCTGGTCTTGGCTGAGCTGTTGCGGGAGGCGGGACGGCACCGGCGGGAGGCGCACTACGGCGGCTACCGTCCTGTTGAGTTGGGGGCGGCATGCCGGGACGCGATCTACACCGCGAACCTGCTGCTGGTGCTCATGGGGGTGCACGGCGGGGCGGTGCCGCTGCGGGAGCTGTTCGGGGCGGGCGCGGTGCGGCGGTGGCGGTCGCTGGCGCACCTGTGGCGGTCCCAGTTGCCGCCGGAGCAGTGGGCCAGTCTGGCGGAGTCGCTGCGCGTGCACGAGGACAGCCGTGGCGGGCTGGTCGTCTACCCCTGTGAAGGGCTGCCGCTTGACCCGGATCCGGGGGCGCAGACCTATCTGGGTGAGGTGGCGCGGGATGCGGCGCTGCTGGCGGACAGCGGCACCCAGCAGTTGCTGCACGCCTTGTCCCCGCTGATCCGTTTGTTCGGCGGGGATGTGACGGCCCGTGCTGCCGGGGAGGTGTCGGACGCGTACGCGGTGCTGGCGTTGGCGTTCACCGCGGCGGAGACGTCGGACGAGGACTTGGTGTCCTACTACGATCGGGCGTTCTCTTTGGCGGCCATGCTGGATTCTGATAACCGGCTGCGGTTCATCGTGTTCCTGCTACGGCAGTTGCGGGGGCACACCCACCGGTTGGGAGCGCGTCTGGTGCCGCTCGTGGCCCGGTATGTACGCCCGGTGGGGGTGGCACGGAGTGCGCGGGCGTCGGTGCGCCGGTTGGCGGAGGAGCACAACGAGCATGTGACGGCGATCCGTGACGTGCTGGCGGGCCGCTGGTGACCCGAGTCCCATCCCGGTCACGGTCGGTGAGCGTGGGGAAATAGTTCTTCCGGACGGTAGTGGCGTGGGAGCGGCCGCTGCTATTTCTGATACGTCACTGTGTGGGATCGCCGAGAAAGAGGATGCCGTGGACCCCGAGGACGTGTTCGAGCTCGCTGAAGCCGTGGTCGAAGGCGACACCGAGGAGATCGTTGAGGAAACCTTGGAGATCCTCTTCGACGTCGACCTGTAGGTCGCGGGCGTGGTGACGGCCCCGGGAAGCCGCTTCCCGGGGCCGTCACCATGCCCGGGGCGAGGTCAGGCGGTGGATACTGCTCGCTGGACGAGCTCCGGGAGGACGGTTTCCACGGGGTCGCGGAGGACAGCGTCGGCCACCTCGTCGTAGGGGGTGGGTTCGGCGTTGATGATCACGAGTCGGGCGCCGTGTTCGCGGGCGATGTCGCACAGGCCCGCCACCGGGTGGACGGTGAGCGAGGTGCCGACGGTGAGGAACAGGTCGCAGTCTTTAGCAGCGGTGATGGCGGCGTCCAACACGTCCGGGTCGAGACGCTGCCCGAAGGAGATCGTGGCGGCTTTCTGGATGCCGCCGCAGGCGAGGCAGCGGGGGTCGGATTCTTCGTCGAGGCGGGCGAGCACGTCGGGGGTGGGGACGCGCCGGCCGCACGACAGGCATTCCACTTCGTGGATGGTGCCATGCACTTCGAGGACGCGTTCGGGGGCTAGCCCGGCTTTCTGGTGCAGGCCGTCGATGTTCTGGGTGATGACGGCGAGCAGCCGCCCGGTCCGGTCCAGGTCGACGAGGGCCCGGTGGGCGTCGTTGGGTTCCGCGGTGAGTGCGGGACTGTCGCGGCGCATCCGCCATACTTCGCGCCGCACGTTGACGTCGGAGCGGTAGATGTCGATGTCGAACATGGCGGCGGCCCCCGGGTTGCGGGTCCACAGGCCTTGAGGTCCCCGGAAGTCGGGGATGCCTGAGGCAGTGGAGATCCCGGCCCCGGTGAGCACCGTCGTCCGCTCGCTTTCGGCGAGCCATTGTCCGACGTCGCTGATGTTCACGGTGGCAGCCACGGCTTTCCCCTTCGTGTCGAGTGGGACCGCGCGGTTCGGTGGCCTCGGCTGGGGGTCAAACCGAGGCCCGGTGATGGTCTGGTGCGGGTATGCCGATCCCACCCTAGTCGCGGCCAGGCCGTGCTCGTGCCACAGTGGGCTGCTTGGGGACACCGCTCCGCCAAACATCCCAAACATGACAAAATCAGGCCCCATATGAAACAGCCGCCGCACATTCTCATGGTCAACGGGACGAAGATTCAGCGTCCCGTCTTCGTGTTGGGCGCACCCCACTCCGGGGTGGATCTCATTGCCCGCGCGTTGCGCAGTGTTCCCGGGTTTTACGTGGGCGGGGGCCATCCCACGGTGATGGAGGCGGTGCATGCCGTGGCGCGACAGCCGTCGATGGTGCATACCCGAGAGTCGGGGACCGCTGTCTTGCTGCGGGACGCGTTGGCGGAGTCGTGGATTCTCACCCCCGCCACGTGTGTCCGCTGCCGCGGGTTGGCGGTGTCCCCGCGGGAGGCGGTGGAGCCGTGCCGGCATGCCGCGGAAGCCCACCGTTACGGGGATGCGGGCCCGGACCTGCTGTACAGCGCCACCGCACTGGCGCGGGCGTTCAGCGATGCCGTGTTCATCCAGGTGATCCGGGACGGGCGGGACGTGGTCGCGGACATGTTGGACGATGAGAGTCAGCTTGCGTGGCTTCGTCCCGGAATCGCCAACGTGGACGAGGAGTTCCCCCACCCGTTTTTTGGGGTGGAGACGGAGGAGGAGCGGGAGGAGTATCCGAACCTGTCGTTGGCGGCCAAGTGTGCGCTGCGGTGGCGCAGCGCGGTGCGGTTGTCGGCTCGGCTGCGCGCGGAACTGTCCACGGACCGGTTGATGACCGTGCGCTACGAGGAGATTCCTGGCAAAGAGATCGAGGTCGCCCAACGCTTGTCGGAGTTTGTGGACGCGCGGGTGTCGGCCGTGGCGCTGGTACGCACGGACGATGACGGCACCGGGTCGTGGCGGACCCGGTTGGACTCCCAGCAGCGCGCCGACGTGGTGGCGACGGCCCGCCCCGAGTTGAGTCGGCTCGGCTACCTGTGACCTGCGGCGGCCGTCGGCGGGCGGGCCGCATCGTGTTTTCTTCGCTGCGCACCGGTGCTCGCCGTGGGCTTGGCCGTGGGGTGACGGTTGTCACGGCACGCCTCAAGCGGGGTGGAGTGCCGTGGTGAGCAGCGCAGACACCGGGATTCCGCCTTCCGTTACGGGCGATATCTCCCACTTCACCAGACTTGTCCTTGTGATGTGTTTGTGACCTGATGCTGGGGGCATGGCGAGTGACAGGTACGGATAAGGCGGTCTTGTCCGCTCCGCCGAGGCTGTGCCTCATCGGGAGGACAGCGGCACCGGCCCTCTCACCGGGGCCGCCGTCGGAGCGGTCCTGCTGAACCAAGCCCGCGATGAGGAGGTCGACATGACCACCAACAGCACAACGGCACGCCGCCGTAGCCCCGCCCACCGGCGCGGTGGGGTGGTTCGACCCCCTGCGCCCCAGTCCCGCCCCACTGGACAGGCGGAGCGGCTGTTGGCCGCACTGGCCGACCATCAGGACGATGAGGAGACCAGTGCGCGGATCCGTGACGAACTGGTACGGCTGTACATGCCGCTCGTCCGCCGTGAGGCGCGCCGCTACCGCAACCGCGGCGAACCCATGGACGACCTCTACCAGGTCGGCATGCTCGGCCTGATGAAAGCCATCAAAGGCTTCGACCCGTCCTATGGCAAACCGTTTGTCGCCTACCTGCTGCCCATGGTCACCGGCGAGTTGAAACGGCACTTCCGGGACACGACGTGGGCGGTGCGCGTGCCGCGCGTACACCAGGAGCGGCGCAGCGAACTCAACCGGGTGATCGCCGAGTTCACCCAGAAACACGGACGCACTCCCACCACCCGGGAGATCGCGGACGCTTTGGAAATGGACCTCGAGTCCGCGATCGAACTGATCGACGCGTCCTCGGCCTACAGTGCGCTCTCCTTGGATACGCCGTTCGGTGACACCGAGGACGAGTCCGCGCTCGGCGACACGCTGGGGGTGGCCGACGGCGACTTGGAGACCGTGGTCGACAAGACGTCGCTGAAAGACGCGTTGGACCGACTGCCGGAGCGGGAACGCCGCGTGATCCTGCTGCGGTTCTTCGGCAATAAGACACAGAGCGAGATCGCTGCTGACGTGGGCCTGTCCCAGATGCACGTGTCCCGCCTGCTGTCGCAGACCCTGCGGCAGCTGCGCCGCGAGCTCCTCTCCTAAGCTGCTGCGGCCGCCTGGTCTGCGCCGTGGGACATCCGGGTGCGGATGTCCCCGCGGCAGGGCCGCCCCTGTCATCTGCCGAGGCGCTGTGCGTCCCGGAAACGCCAATGGCTATCGTTTCATCCGAACGCTGTTCGGATTCCCGTGGCGTGGGAGATCCAGACAGCGGGCCTACACGGATGGACCGCAACAGGGGTGGCAATGTCGGAGCTTCCGGGACCGGTGGCCGAGGCGCTCACAAGGCAACCCGACAAGGGAAGCACTCGGGTAGCGGGCTGTGACATTTCCTGGCTGTCGTGGGGCGACCCGGACCGGCAGCCGCTGGTTTTCCTGCACGGCGGCGCCGCACACGCATGGTGGTGGAGTTTCACCGCCCCACTGCTTGCCGACACCCACCGGGTGGTCGCCGTGGACTTGTCCGGCCACGGCGACAGCGGCCGCCGCGACGAATACCGTTTCGCGTTATGGGCACACGAAGCGCTCGCCGTGGCCCACGCGGTAGCGTCCACTACCCGGCCCGTGCTCATCGGCCATTCCATGGGCGGCATGGTGACCATGTTCGCCGCCCAGCAGCCAGACGCTGACCTGGCAGGAGCGATCGCGGTCGACGCACCGCTCCACCACCGGGGCGGCAGCGCCCACCGCACCTACGGGCGGCACCGCCGCTACGCCACCCGGGAGGAGGCCGTAGCCCGGTTCCGGCCGCTTCCCGAACAGCCGACAGCCGAACCGCGTCTCGTCCGCCACGTCGGCGAACACAGTGTCACCGACACGGGAGACGGGTGGACGTTCAAGTTCGACCCGCGGATCTTCGCGGACGGGCAGGCGGACCGCCCCGCGGACCTGGGGGCGGGCATGGACCGGGTGCGCTGCCCGTTCGGGGTGATCATCGCCGAACACGGCGTGGTGTCCGCAGAGGACCGGGAACGGCTGGCGGCTTTCGTGAAAGGCGGCCCGCAGCGCCCTTCCTCCTCCTACCTCGAAATCCCCGGCGGCTACCACCACCTGATGTTCGACCGCCCGCTGGAACTGGTCGACGCGATCCGGCAGCTCGTCACCGCGTTCGACGCTGAACCCGCAACCGGATAGAGGTCAGCGGATGTCGCGGCGGCGCCGGGCCCGGGCAAGAACCGCCGGGGCGCCATGGCGGGCAATACGGACCGTGAACACGACACCAGCCAGGAAAATAGCGGCCGGCACCGCCATGATCAGGACGAGGACAGCGAGTTCCGGAATTCCGAGTGCTCCCATGAGGCCATCCTAAATGCGGCCCGCCCAGATTCCCGCTAACCCCGGCCTTTCCCCGCCCTCTGCCGCGGCGCCCCGGCGGAAGGCTAATAACCGGAAAAGCACGAGCGCAGCACCCGGCTCCACCGGTTGGCACCCATCACCGGGTTGACCACGGCTATAGCCGCCGCATACTTGCTGAAACTCACCGCGCGCACCCCGTGGCAGTGCAGCAGCCGTTCTGTCGCGGTGATCCCACGGCGGGTCTTCACCTCCAGCAAGACCACGTCGTCCCGCATCCGCACCTCCTGCCCGGCATGCCAACACACAAGCCCCGTGTCGCAGGTAATGCGTTCCGTCCCGGACAACGCCACCAGGGTGGTGCGCTGGTAGTCGGTGACCGCCACAGCGGTGAGGGGCCGCGGGACTGCGGCCCCGTAGTCGTACAGCACCTCGCCCAGAAAACGGGCGGCGGCAGGCGTCAACTCGTCCGGACGCCCGTCGTGCGGGGTGCGCCGCTTGTCCGTCACCCCCCGGGCGCCTTTCAGCTTGACTTCCAGCATGGTCAGCCCCGAGTCCAGGTAGCTGCGGGTGCGGATCTTGAACCGGCGGCGCCGCTGCTGCCGGTGCTGGCGGAACGTCACCAGGTCAGGCGTGTCGAAATAGGTGGAAGAGTAGCGGAACGCGGTACGCCCCTCCTCGCACAGCACCCCGAAGTCGTGCGCCAGGTGGCCGACGAGAACCGGCAGCAACCGGGCAGGGACCACGTATTTACGGCAGGAGCGCAAAGTCAGCGACGCCAAAGCGTTGACCTCGACAAGAGACAGCGGACGCAGCGCGGCCGCGTCAGCCACCGCCGTCACCGCGCCACCTCTTCCACCAGACGGGACGTTTCCCGCTTCGCTTCGGAGCCGGTGGCGTGGAACCGCACGTCCACCACCATGAGGTCGCGGACATAGTCCACTTCCAGGACGGTGAGTGCGCTCACTTTCCCGCCGAGGCGGTGCTCCAAGTCGGCGCGGAGCATCTCCGGGTTGCGGTGCACCACGTCCAAAGTGACCGTCTGCCTGCGGGTGCGGGCCAGCATCCGCGGATGGTCGGCAACAAACACCGCGACCAACAGGACAACAGTGAGGCTCACTGCCATCACGGGGATTTCCCGGCCCAGCGCGCCGACCAGTCCCAACGCAAGCGCGGTGAAGTAGTAGGCAACCTCGGTCTGGGTGACCGCGTCCGACCGCAACCGGATGATCGACAGCACCCCGAACAGTCCAAAGCCCACCGCAAGGCCCACTCCGACGGTCATCATCGCCGCCATCGCCGCAAACACTCCCACATTGAGGGCGATGAAAGCGAACAGCAGATCCCGGCGTCCGTGACGGCGAAAGTAGAGGCCATAGCTGAGCAAGACGACGGCCACCAAGTCGACAGCGAGCGCAAACCAGATGTTCATGGCTCCGATGCTGAGCACCCGCCGTGAATTGATCATGAGCGGTTGATGAGGAGTTTTTCATCAACCGCCAAGCCGGTATCCCATGCCGCGGAGGGTTTCGATCCGGTGGGCGCCGATCTTCTTCCGCAACGCGCGGATGAACACGTCGACCACGTTGGAGCCGGGGTCGTAGTCGTAGCCCCACACGTGGGAGAGAATCTGCTGGCGGGACAGCACCTGGCCTGGGTGGCGGAGGAACAGTTCCAACAGGGCGAACTCGCGGGCCGTCAAGTCGACAGTGGCCTCAGGGGTGGAGGCGCGGCGGGTGCGCAGATCAAGGGCGAGGTCACCGGCGTGGAGCACGGTTGTTTCCGCGTTGTGCGCGCTCCGCATACGCAACCGGATACGGGCAAGGAGTTCTTCGAAGCGGAACGGTTTAGTCATGTAGTCGTCGGCACCGGTTTCCAGACCGGTCACCGTGTCCCGCACACTGTCGCGAGCAGTGAGGATGATGATCGGCAGCTGGCTGCCTTCCTCACGCAGCCGGCGCAGCACCGTGAACCCGTCAGCGTCCGGCAGGCCCAGGTCAAGAACCATGAGGTCGAAATTGCCGGTGAGCGCATAGTCGATGGCGGCGCCCGCGCGGTCCACCACGGTGCTGGTGAACCCGTTCGCGTTCAACCCTTTGCGGACGAACGAGGCGATGCGGTCTTCATCTTCGACGATCAGGATGCGTGCCATATGCCCGTGCTCCTTTCATCCACGGGGAGGATGAGGGTGAACGTCGAGCCGCGTCCCAGCGCCGAGTCCAGGTGGACTGTGCCGCGGTGGGCTTCCGCGATCGCGCGGACGATAGCGAGCCCCAACCCGGCGCCGGGACGGTGAGCGCGCGGACTGCCGGCGCGGGCGAACCGTTCGAAGATGCGCTCCTGGTCTTCGGGGGCGATACCGGGGCCGAAGTCGCGAACCCACAGGCGGACGGTCCGGCGGCCGCCGTCGTCGGTCAGGGAAGAGCCGAGGACGATCGTGTCCCCCGAGCTGCTGTGGCGGACCGCATTACTGGCGAGCTGCACCATGGCTTGGGTGATGCGCTGCGGGTCGACACGGATGATGCCTTCCCCGATCTCGTCGAGCCGCCAGTCCCGGTCGCCCAGGGCACGCACTTTAGCGTCGATGTCACTGGTCAACTCGGCGAGAGAAACGTCTTCCACGCGGAGGAAGTCGGGGCGTTGCGCTTGAGCAAGCACGAGGAGGTCTTCCACGATGCGGGCCATGCGGTCCAGTTCGTCGGTGACCAGCCGCACGACTTCGCGGCGCTCGTCCGGATCGTCCCCCATCAGTTCCAGGTGGCCGCGCACGATGGTGATAGGGGTGCGGAGTTCGTGGCTGGCGTCGTCCACGAAGCGCCGCTGGGTGGAGAACGCTTCCTCTAGCCGGTCGAGCATGGCGTTGAACTGTTCAGCGAGCGCGGTGATGTCGTCGTTGCCGGTGACGTCGATCCGGCGGGTGAGGTCTTCTTCAGTGATCTGCGCGGCGGTTTGGCGGATGAGACGCACCGGGGCGAGGATGCGTCCAGCAACCCACCAGGCGGCGCTGCCCGCAGCAACAAGCCCGGCTGCACTGACCAGCAGGAGGAGACGCAGGAACCGGTGGACCTCTTCCCGGTCGGCGTCGACGAAGTAGCCGGTGACAAACCATCCTTCGGGTGCGTCCACCCCCTCGGGCGGGCTGACGCGGATTTTGGCCCAGCGCAGCGCACCTTCAGGGGTGTCCACGGTGCCGCGCCCCGTGGGTGCGGTGAGGATGTCGGCCAAAGCAGCCGGGTCCGCGGAGACGTCGAAGAGGGGCTCTTGTCCTTGACGGACACGACCGGTAGGCACGGTGGCATCGGGGACGTCGTCGACGTAGCCGAAGATGATCTCGTGCCGGTCGGGGTATTGGCGGCTCAAGTGGGCGCGGAACAGGGTGTCGAGGTCAGTAAAGCTTGCGCCGGTGCGGGGGTCCACGCCTGCGGCAGCGAACTCTTCGAACTCGGCGATCTCCTGGTCGAGTGCCCGGTCAACCCGTTCGCTGACCTCGGTTTCCAGGGTTTGCCAGACGATGAAGTTCACCAAGACCAGCACCGCGGCCATCAGGAGGACGACCCACGCCATGATCCGCACCCGGGCGGGGATGCGGAATGGGCGGCGCGGCTGGGCGGGTTCAGTCGTCATCGTCGTCGCCGTCGTCATCATCATCGTCGTCATCGTCGTCATCGGTGACGGCGGGGGGAGGTGCTACCACGTCGTCTTTGGTTGCTTCCACTGACTGTGGCGGCGACGGTTCCGGGGCGGGCGAGACACTGCGGGAGGGCGCGGATTCGCCCACGACAACCTGGCCGGGTGGTTGCGGCGGTGGTTCGGCACTGGATCTCAGCCACAGCAAGGCCGCAATCACAGCCCACACCACGATGAAGGAAAAACACGCGAGGAGGACACCTCGGTATATGGCTTTCATGTCTGCCTATCGTGGTGCGCATGCCTTGAACCACCATGAAACAGAGATGAGGCTTTTTTCATCCTCGCAGGTGAGGACGGGCCTTAGGGGTCTTTCCCCGGGTTGTGGCCGATTGTGACACGGTGGCTTCCGACACGCCGGGATTGACGGCAGCACAAAACCGTCAGCGCGGGGATGCCATGCGCAGACGATGTTGGATGGCGGTTCGAAGGCGAAGCGGGAGCGGCATGCCTAGGTGCGGACTGTGTTGGAGTGCGGGAACGCCTGGTTTTCCCGAGGACAATGGTGTGCCCGCTGTCGGCGTCACAGCGGGCACAGGGAACAGGGATGCTGGTGGTCTGTTGCGTGAGGACGCTGGGACCGCACCGCTACGGGGTGGTGTCGTGCGGCTGCGGTCACTCTTTTCGGCGCACAGCCAGCGCCTGTGCGACCGCAGCGGCCACTGGCGCGTGGGCGGTCGCGTAGTCGTCCGCCGCGGACTGCACGTCGCCTAGTTCTTCCTCGAGGAGCAGGAAGGACGGCACTGGGGTCGCAGCGCCGAGTTCAGCGAGGATCGGGCGGAGGGCGATCTCTGCCAAGTGGCGGTGGGCGGGTGCGCCCGCGATGGCCACCGGAATCGCCACCACTCCCTCCAAGCCACCGGAGGGGATGGTGTCGAGCAGGAGTTTGAGGATGCCCGTGATGCTCCCCTTGAAGGTGGGGGTGGCGAGCAGGAGGATGGTGGACGATTGCACGGTCGCCACCGCTTCAGCAGCCTCCGCGGACAGCGACCAGGGAACCAGGAGGCCTGACGCCAATTCCGCCAGGTCGATGGTTGGCGCGGTCTCCGCAGGTGTTCCGCTCTCTGCAAGGGTGGTAGCAAGCGCGTTGGCAAGGCTTTCCGCGGCGAGGCGAGTGCGGGAACCAGCCCTGGGGCTGCCGACGACGGTGACGATGCGCAGTGGTTGGTGGTCTGGTGTGCCGTGTGCAGTCACGCTGTCTCCTCAGGTGTCTCGGGGTTCCGGCTCGCTTCCCCGCTGAGTGCCTCGGCAGAGGTGTTCGGTGCTTTCCACTCCCTACCCCCGTAAAACAAATCTTTGTTCAAAGACGTTGGTCGACACGCCCCGCACAAAAAGCGACAGACCGAAAGCCCATTGATACTGCAACTGACGCGCTCCCGTCCCAGAAATCCATGGAGTAAGACTCGGCGGGCAGCGTCAACAAATATTTGTTCTTTACGCCGGGCTTCGACCGTTGCCACTAGGCACGTACCAGCAACAACACACGCCGCTACTGTTGTCAGTTTTAAATTCGACAGGAATGTTTCCCCAAAACAAGAAATGACTTCACCTCAAGGAGCCATTGCCTATATCCCCCCCACATGACGTGGCCGACGGCTCTCTTCGAGTTCGCTGACGACGCTCGTACCTGCCCCATGGCAAGGAAGACAGTCGTCGGCGCCGTCAATCCGCACTGGCGGTACGTACCGCGGATTACTGCGAGTGGTATGGCAGTGTGGCTGTCGGCCCTCCCCCTCATGGACACGCGTCTGCTTGGAGCGGATCGCGCGGGGAAGTCCTTGCGGGCTGTGGAAGAAGTTCGAACAGGCTCATGCCTGGTGGGTCCAGCATGGCTGTCCAGAAGTGTCGGGGTTCGGGTTGACGGTGGGGCCGCGGAGTCATGTGGTGTGGCCCGGTTATTCAGGCGGCCCTCATGTCACCATTGAGGGGACGATGCTCGGGAAAACGGTCTAGAGTGTTGTGTGCAGCGAAGCTGCCCACAATCCAGATAACGAGGAGATAACGCCTCGCAAAATTGCAGGTCATCTTCGGTGAGCCCCACGCACGTGGGGATGGACCGAGTACGGCAAAGAAGCGGCCGAGATTGCCGGCGTGAGCCCCACGCACGTGGGGATGGACCGCTGCTGGAGGTCGCCGCCGAGGTTCGCCGCGGCGTGAGCCCCACGCACGTGGGGATGGACCGCAGATGCTGAGACCTCCAAAATCCGGCTACGAGTGAGCCCCACGCACGTGGGGATGGACCGTCTCTATCCGGTGCCGCAGGTCAGCGGCGATCCGTGAGCCCCACGCACGTGGGGATGGACCGCGGGATTCTCCGGATGGGCAGGTCAACGGCACGTGAGCCCCACGCACGTGGGGATGGACCGGCGCTAGCGCCACCTCTAGAGGGTAGGGAAGCGTGAGCCCCACGCACGTGGGGATGGACCGGATGGTGCTGTTACGTAGGGTGACCTTGTAGGGTGAGCCCCACGCACGTGGGGATGGACCGCGCTCGACGACGACGAGGGGTGAGTGACGCCAGTGAGCCCCACGCACGTGGGGATGGACCGCCCATCGACTTGGATGCGCCCATCGTCAGCGTGTGAGCCCCACGCACGTGGGGATGGACCGAGGCCACGGTTTTGGAGGGGATGCCGGACTCGGTGAGCCCCACGCACGTGGGGATGGACCGATCATCAGAATCATTTGGATCACCGTGACGATGTGAGCCCCACGCACGTGGGGATGGACCGCGGCCTAGGACTGCAGGTTGATCTGCCGACCCGTGAGCCCCACGCACGTGGGGATGGACCGCCTCACCGAACGCAGCGCTTTGACGGCAAGCTGTGAGCCCCACGCACGTGGGGATGGACCGACCTCGACGACCCCGTGCAGGGCGACATCGAGGTGAGCCCCACGCACGTGGGGATGGACCGTTCCTGAAGGATCTCTGCCGTGCGCTGTTTATCGTGAGCCCCACGCACGTGGGGATGGACCGCAGCAGGCCATTACCCCGCATGAGCGGCGGACGTGAGCCCCACGCACGTGGGGATGGACCGCGTTAGCGGAAATGTTCGATTCCGCCGCAGACGTGAGCCCCACGCACGTGGGGATGGACCGGAGAACTTGAAATGACTGCTCGGCTCGGGCCCGTGAGCCCCACGCACGTGGGGATGGACCGCTCTGGTCGGCGCTGGCCACGGTGCGGCCGTGCGTGAGCCCCACGCACGTGGGGATGGACCGATCATGTCTACGGCCAGCGGCCCGGCCAGGGGGTGAGCCCCACGCACGTGGGGATGGACCAGCGGCCTGAAAACACAAACGCCCCCGCCCGGCCGTGAGCCCCACGCACGTGGGGATGGACCGGTCACCGGAGTCTCACCGTGGGATCCCCCAGTCGTGAGCCCCACGCACGTGGGGATGGACCGATTTCATCAAAAATGATGATCTAAGGTCCCACGTGAGCCCCACGCACGTGGGGATGGACCGACTTCGTCTTCCGGGAACCAGCGGCCCGGATT
>NZ_BCWB01000006.1 GCF_001592045.1 Thermobifida fusca NBRC 14071 = JCM 3263
AATGGCGGCGACGCAGACTGCCAGTGCTGGTAGGTGAGCCCCACGCACGTGGGGATGGACCGCATGTCCAACGAGGCCCATACCGGAGGCGACGGTGAGCCCCACGCACGTGGGGATGGACCTCCCGGCCGGGCGCAGCCTACGCCGCCGTGGAGGTGAGCCCCACGCACGTGGGGATGGACCGCCGAGTCACAGGTGGTGGCAGCACGCCGCCACCGTGAGCCCCACGCACGTGGGGATGGACCGCCATGCAGCGTGCCGTAGGTGGTGATGACAACGTGAGCCCCACGCACGTGGGGATGGACCGCCCACAATGTCCCTGATTCGGGTTGTCATCACGTGAGCCCCACGCACGTGGGGATGGACCGGTCATCCCGATCCCGGTCGGCCTCGGCTATCGGTGAGCCCCACGCACGTGGGGATGGACCGGTCACGGTCGCCCGCGCTTCATCAGGGCAGGTGTGAGCCCCACGCACGTGGGGATGGACCGTTGGCGCGCGCGGTGACGGCGCGCTCTAGGGCGTGAGCCCCACGCACGTGGGGATGGACCTCAGATCCGACCACGCCGGCGCCATGTGCGCGAGTGAGCCCCACGCACGTGGGGATGGACCGACGACGCGGCCGTCGTCGAATACCGGCGGCTCATGCTCCCCACGCACGTGGGGATGGACCGAGGACAGCAACGTGGAGCGCGAGATCGTCTCCATGCTCCCCACGCACGTGGGGATGGACCGCGGGGCGTTTCTTTTCTCGAACGGGTCCATCCATGCTCCCCGCACACGTGGGGCTAGGCCGATTTGTTTCGTTCTGTGTGAGCGAAGGTGGGAGGTAATGCCTGGGGTTTGAAGACGGATGTTTTCTCTGCGGACGGCTTTAGCGCTGGTCGTTTCCTGGGCAGCTGGTTTTCGCGGGCGAGGCGGGCGCCTACACTCCGCGGAGCCAGCGTCCGGCGAGCGTGCCGTCCGATTCCACCAGCAGTCTGGGAACAAACGTCCGTTCGAGCGGCTTACCGGCAAGTAGTCTCAGCCGGTCGCCAGCCACGATGCGGGGTGCGAGCGTCAGGCACAGCTCGTCCACCAGGTCGGCGTCGACCAGGTCGTGCATCAGGTGCGGTCCGCCTTCGCACAAGACCCGGCGCAGGCCCTGCTGGGCGAGCGCGTCCAGTGCGGCACGGAGGTCGACGCGGTCCTCTCCGAGCACGAGGACCCGGTCGTCGCCCAGCGCCTGGCGGACCTCGTCCAGGGCAGCGGAGTCCGCGGCACGGCAGGTGAGCAGCATGACTTCGCCGGCGTCCTCCTGGTGTTCGAGGAGCGACGGCGGGAGGTTCGCAGAACGGCTGACCACCGCGATCACCGGGTGGGGGCGTTGCCCGGCGCGGCGTACGGCACGCCACCGCACCGCGGTCCGGGCCCGCTGGTACTCTTCGGTGCGCACGGTTCCTGCGCCGGCGACGATCACATCGGACAGGGCGCGGATGAGGGAGAAGAGGATCCGGTCCGCGCCGGTGTTGATCGACCCAGAGCGGCCGTCGTCCCCGGTGACCGCGCCGTCCAGGGTGGTTACGAAGTTGGCGCGCACCCACGGCCGCTCTGCCACGGTCTCCTCCGGGTACGCGTACAGGGCGGCGAGTTCCGCCTCGGTGAGGTCCTGGCCGGGCTGGGCGACGGCAGGGTCCACCTCGTTCAGCAGGATGCGCACGACGGCTTGCCTCTCTTGTTCTCGGTGTTACCAGCGCCATTCAGCGACCACGTACATCACCCCGTACGGGTCGTCGGCGTAGTGCACCTCAACGCGCGGTGGGGTGTGCTGTGCGGCGGCGGCCCCGGCAAGCACCTGCCAGGCGGCCCGGCCTTCCGCGAGGAGGTCGCGGGCCAGGTCAGCGTCGAGTGCAGCCAGTTGCTGGGCGTCACCGCTGCGGAGGGCCGTGACGAGGCCGGCGTCGAACGGGTGGGCGCGCTCGTCAAAGTGGCCGGGGGCTTTGGGGCTGCGCCGTGCGCTGCCGTCCCCTAGCACGAGCAGGGCTGTGGGTCGGGAGGAGGCTGCGAGGTCTTGGCCGCGGCGCAGGCATTCCTCGGTGGGGGTGGTGTCCGCGACCGGGTGCAGTTCTACTGGCCCGGTCCACTGGGCGTCGTCTAGGAGGCGGAGGCCTACGCGCAGGCTCCACGGCAGTCCGCCCGCCAGGTCGGGGCGGGTCGTGCCAGGGACGGCGGGTGCCCCGCCGATGAGGGCGACGTGTTCGGCGCCGTGCAGGACCCGGTCGACCGCGGTGCGGCACGCTGCGCGCAGTTCAGCGGCTGCGTCGTGCTGCCCGGTGAGTTCACGCAGAAGCAACGGAGGATGCGGACAGACCGCTGCGGCTGTGATCACCTGATCGTCTTCCCTACGCAAGTCCGCGCACAGCCCGGGAGGGGGCGCGGAGTCCTTTGATACTGCTGACCATGTCCAGCACCTGGCGGGTCTCGACCACCTGGTGGACCCGGTAGACGCGGGCACCGTGCCAGGCGCACACGGCGGTTGCTGCCAGCGTGCCTACCAGGCGCTCCTCGACGGGCAGGTCGAGGGTTTCCCCGACGAAGTCTTTGTTCGACAGGGACACCAGCACCGGCCATCCGGTCGCGGTCATCTCGTTGAGCCGGCGGGTGACTTCCAGCGAGTGGCGGGTGGTTTTCCCGAAGTCGTGGGCGGGGTCGATGAGGATGCGGGAGCGGTCGACGCCGAGTGCCACGGCGCGTTCCGCGAGTGCCACGGTGTCGCGGATCGCGGACTGGACGACGTCGTCGTAGTGGACGCGGTGCGGCCGGGTGCGGGGACGCACCCCGCCTGTGTGGGTGCAGACGAGGCCCACGTCGAATTCGGCGGCGACTTCCGCTAGGGCCGGGTCGTAGCCGCCCCACGCGTCGTTGAGCAGGTCGGCTCCGGCCTGGCAGACTTCG
Source organism: Thermobifida fusca NBRC 14071 = JCM 3263 (assembly GCF_001592045.1). Lineage (GTDB taxonomy): Bacteria > Actinomycetota > Actinomycetes > Streptosporangiales > Streptosporangiaceae > Thermobifida > Thermobifida fusca. The sequence continues at coordinate 2,934 of NZ_BCWB01000006.1, forward strand.
CGGCCTACTTCGGCGCGCCACGTGTCGACGCTGATGACGATGTCGGGGTAGGCGTCGCGGACTTTCGCTACGAATCCTGCGACTCGCCGGATCTCTTCGGCGACGGGGATCTCTTCGCCGGGTGCGGCTTTGACGCCCCCGATGTCGACGATGTCGGCTCCTTCTGCGACGACCTGGTGGACCCGGTCGAGGGCGCGTTCCTCTTCCCAGGTGGCGCCCCGGTCGTAGAAGGAGTCGGGGGTGCGGTTGACGATCGCCATGACGAGCATCTGGTCGTCGGTGAACGTGCGACTGCCCAGTCTCAGCATCGGCCCTAACCCCTCTCTCAGCGTCCGGCACTTGTGCCGACGGTTGCGCTCCTGGGACGGCTGGCGCGCGGGGTGGTCGCGGCTGCCAGGGTGCGGTGTCCTGTGGGAGCGGTGTGTGGCCGGGGGATGCGCGCCGCGTTCCAGGGTGGGGCAGCGGCATGTGTTGCTTCGCGGTTTCCGCGGTCCCACCCCACCACGCGTCGTCCTTTCAGTTGTGTCCTTCCCCCGCCGCGGGTACTAACGAGGGCTGGCCGCCATGCTACCCAGCGGGGTGTGCGGATGCCGCAGCAGCGCGGGGTTCTGGTGCGCCTGCCTGGTGTGCGGCGGCTAGGTGCGGGCGCGGCGCAGGATGGCGCGGGCCTGGCGCAGCAGCGGCTCGTCGATCATTCTGCCCTGGTAGCGGAACACTCCTGAGGGGGCTTGTTGGGCGGCTGCCACCACACCGCGTGCCCACGCCACGGAGGTCGGGTCGGGGGCGAATGCGGCGCGGACGGGGTCGACTTGGACGGGGTGGATGCACAGGCGGGCGGAGAACCCTGCTTGGGCGGCTTCGGCGGACGATTTGGTGAGTCCGGCGACGTCGTCCAGGTCGAGGTAGACGGTTTCGATGGCGGGGCGGTGTGCTGCAGCGGCGGCGAGGAGCACGTGGGAGCGGGCGTGCCGGGCCACATCGTGGTAGGTGCCGTCGGAGCGGCGGCTCGTGGTTCCGCCTAGGTCCGCGATGAGGTCTTCTGCGCCCCAGGTCAGCGCGGCGCAGGAGGGGGAGGCGGCGAGGCGTGGTGCGGCGAGGATTCCGGCGGCGGTTTCGCAGAGGGCGATGACGCGGGCGGGGGCGAGTGCCTCGAGGTCTTCGGGGCGTTCCGCTTTCGGCAGCATCACCAGGCGGGCTCCGGCGGCGCGTACTGCGGCGACGTCCGCTTCCCACCACGGGGTTCCTGGCGCGTTGACGCGTACGATCACCCGGTCCGGGTCGAGGTCGGCGAGTGCGGCGGTGACGAGGTCCCGGGCTCGGTCTTTGTGTTCGGGGGCAACGCTGTCTTCGAGGTCCAGGATGGCCGCGTCGGCGCGTGCCACGGCTTTAGCGTAGCGGTCGGGCCGGTCTGCCGGGCAGAACAGGAGTGCCGGGCCGGGCAGGTCTGCGAGGGTGTTGTTCATCGCTGCTCCTCGGGGAGGCGCAGCATGAGCGCGGTGCGTTCCACGCGGGCTACGAGGGTTCCGTCCTGGTTGTGGGCGCGGTGTTCGAAGCGGACGACGCCGTTGTTGGGCCGGGACTGGGACAGGCGTTTGTCGAGGACGCGGGTTTCGGCGTACAGGGTGTCGCCGACGAACACGGGGTGGGGGAAGGACACTTCGCCGAAGCCGAGGTTGGCGACCGTGGTGGCCTGGGTGAGCTGGTTGACGCTCAATCCGACCAGGGTGGAGAGGGTGAACAGGCTGTTGACGAGGGGTTTGCCGAACTCGGTGGCCGCGCTGAAGTGAGCGTCCAAGTGGAGGCTCTGCGGGTTCATGGTCAGGGTGCTGAACAGGACGTTGTCAGCGTCGGTGATGGTGCGTCCGGGACGGTGGACGTAGATCACCCCGGTCTGCAGTTCTTCGTAGTACAGGCCTCGTTGTTCGATGCGGGCTTCGCGGTGTGCGGTGGCGTCGCCTGGTTCCGCTGTCATCGGCTCCTCCTCATCCCGGCGGTCGCTTGTGGCTCCCTTCCCTGGGACGGCCCTACCCTATCGCCGCTGGCTTGTGGGGGAAACGGTCGCGTTGCGGGGAGTTGCGGGACCAAGGGCCCTGAGCGGGGTGCTTTGGACCGGGATTCGGGGGTAGTGCGCCGGGCAGGAGAGGGACGAGGAACGTCCCGGTACGTCCGGGGCGCACTGCGCCACTCCGTGAGGAAAGGTGACCGCATGACCATCGACGTCGGAGCCGACGCAGCCCACGCCTTGCTCACCGACGGCACGATTGTGCTGGTGCGTCCCGCCTACGCGGAAGACGAGCCGCAGGTCCGGGCGATGCACGAGGCGATGTCTCCGGAAAGCCGTCGGATGCGGTTCTTCAGCTCGGGTACTGCCACGATCAGCGAGTTGTCGCGTCGTATCTGCGCGGCCCCTAGTCGCGGCCATCAGGCGCTGCTTGCGGTTCTCGACGACGAGGTGATCGGCGCGGCCAGCTATGACACGATCGGCCGGTCGGATGTGGCTGAGGTGGCGCTTGCCGTGGCCGACCAGTTCCAGGGCAAAGGGGTCGGCACTCTGTTGTTGGAGCATTTGGCGTCCCGGGCCCGCAGGAACGGCGTCACCACTTTCTATGCGGATGTGCTGCCCGACAATCACGCGATGCTGCGGGTGTTTTCTGATATTGGTCTGCGCCCGCAGCAGCGTGTCGACCGGGGCATGGTGGAGGTGACGATTCCGCTTACCCCGGATGACCGCTACTTGGATGCGGTGGGCATGCGGGAAGCGGTTGCGGGCCAGCAGAGCCTGCAGCGGCTGCTGCGTCCCGCCTCGGTGGTGGTGATCGGCGGTACTCGGCGTCAGGTTTCGGTAGGTAACGCGATTCTCCGCAATATCCGCGCTAGCGGGTTCACGGGACGCTTGTATGCGGTGCATCCCCATGCCGCGGCTGTGGCGGACGTGTCTGCGGTTCCGTCCGTGGCTGACCTGCCGGAGGTCCCGGATCTGGCGGTGGTGTCGGTGCCGCCGGACGCGGTGCTGGATGTGGCCCGTGCTTGTGGGGAGCAGGGGGTGGGCGCGCTCGTCGTCATCACCGCGGATTTGGACACGGAGACCAGTCAGGAGCTGCTTGCCGTGTGCCGTCGGCACGGGATGCGGCTGGTGGGGCCGAACTGTTTCGGGGTGGCGTCGCTGAGCGACGGTGTCCGGTTGCAGGCGACGTTTGCTGCGGAGGCTCCGCGTCCGGGGCAGGCCGGTCTGGTCGTGCAGTCCGGGGGGATCGGTATCACGCTGCTGGAGCACTTGTCCCGGTTGGATGTCGGCATTTCCTCGTTCGTGTCTACCGGCAACAAGTTGGATGTCAGCAGTAACGACTTGCTGCAGTGGTGGGAGGACGACCCGGACACCGCGATGGCGATCATGCACGTGGAGTCGTTCGGGAATCCGCGTAAGTTCTCTCGGATTGCTCGGCGGTTGGGGCGGCGCAAACCGATCCTAACTGTGGTGGCGGGGCGTTCCACGGCTGGGCAGCGGGCCGCGGCCTCGCACACGGGGGCGTCGCTGACTCCCGCGTTGACGACGGAGTCGTTGTTCGAGCAGGCGGGGGTGGTGGCTGCGCGGAGTCTTGACGAGCTGGTGGGTACTGCCGCGTTCTTGGCCCACCAGCCGTTGCCGTCTGGGCCGCGGGTTGCGATCGTGACCAACGCGGGAGGCACGGGGGTGCTGGCGGCGGATGCGTGCGCGGATGTGGGGTTGGAGGTTCACGAGCTGAGCGAGGAGGTTCGCCTCGAGCTCGAGGAGCTGCTGCCTGCGGGGGCGGCGTGCGCGAACCCGATCGATACCACGCCTGCGGCCAGCAGTGACCAGTTGCGGGCCTGTTTGGAGCGGCTTGCTGCTGCTGCGGAGGTGGACGCGATCATCGCGATCATGGTGCGGACTGCGCTGGCTGATCCGCTGCCGGTGGTGGCGACCATGGCCGGAGGGGTTCCGGTGGCCGCGGTCGCGCCCCACCAGGCGGAAGCTGTGACGCTCTTGTCCGCGGGAGGGCACTCGGTGCCTTCGTACAACGATCCTCGGGCGGCTGCTGCTGCGCTGGGGCATGCGTGGCGGCGGGCCCGGTGGTTGGCTCGTCCGGCTGGTTCGGTGCCGTCGCTGCAGGCGGTCGCGGTGGAGCGGGCCCGGGATATCGTGCAGGAATTCCTGAAACGGCATCCGGAGGGCGGTTGGCTGCCGTTGGATCAGACGATGGAGGTGCTGGGCTGCTACGGGGTCACGGTCGCGCCGTGGCAGTGGACCCACACCCCGGAGGAGTCGGTGCGGGCCTGGCGGGAGTTGAACAGCCCGGTGGCGTTGAAAGCGGACGTGGCCGGGGTGGTGCACAAGAAGCGGGCGGGTGCGCTGCGTCTCGACTTGTCGGGTGCGGAGCAGGTGCGGAACGCGCACGCGGAACTGATCTCCCGGTTCGGGTCCCGGCTTCGTGGTGTCTTGGTGCAGGCGATGGCGCCGCGCGGGTTCGAGGTGCTGCTTGGGCTGGCTCAGCAGCCTGTGTTCGGTCCGGTTCTGGTGTGCGGGTTGGGCGGCACGTATACCGAGGCGCTGCGTACGCGGGCGGCGCGGCTGGCCCCGTTGACTGACGTGGACGCTGCGGAGTTGGTGCGGTCGGTGCCTGCGCTGCGCACGCTCGGCGAGGGCGATGAGGAGAAGGCGGTGGATCTGGATGCGCTGCGGGATATGGCGCTGCGGTTGTCCCAGTTGGCCGTGGATCTGCCGCAGGTCTCGGAGTTGGACATGAACCCGGTTTTGGCGACTCCGTCGAGTGCGATGTGTGTGGACGCCCGCATCCGGGTGACGGTTCCTCCCTCCAGCGACCCCTATCTGCGGTCGCTGCGGCCGCTGTGACCGGGGCGCAGCCTGGGGAGGGGGTGTGACGGCGGGCGGACCGTGAAGGGGTGACCATGGCCAGCACTGTCGGCGACCTGATGACCACGCATGTTGTGGCCGCGTTCGAGGAGGCGGGGTTTAAGCGGCTCGCTGTGTCGTTGCGGATGAACGGGGTGAGCGCGCTTCCGGTGCTGGACGCCGACCAGCGGGTGGTGGGGGTGGTCTCCGAGAGTGACCTGCTGGCCTGGCTTGCCGCGCCGAACTTGGATGAGGCGGTGTTCGCGGGTGACATGCCCGAGGAGCCGGTTGCGCGGGATTTGATGAGCACGCCCGCGATCACGATCACGGAGGGTGCGTCGCCGCGGGAGGCTGCCGAGCGGATGCGCCGTCACCGGATTAAACGGCTGCCGGTGGTGACTGAGGACGGGAAGCTGCTGGGTATTGTCAGCCGTTCTGACCTGCTGCGTGTCTATTTCGTCTCTGACGGTGAGCTGCGGGAGACGGTGGAGCGGGAGGTTGTGCGCGGGGAGTTCGACCTGCCGGGGGTGGCCGTGTCGGTGGAGCGCGGTGTGGTCACGTTGGACGGCACGGTGCCGGTGCGTTCGCTTATTCCGCGGCTGATCCGCGCGGTGCGTCGGGTGGAGGGTGTGGTGCGGGTGCATGACCGGCTCGCTTATGACACTGACGACTTAGTGCCGTTGCAGCGGGCACGGTGATCGTGGCGGGTCTGCCTGGGGGTGGGGGCGGGCCCGGCACGGTGTGGCAGCGTCCGGTCTGTTGTTGGGTGCCGGTGTCGCGGTTGTGAGGCGCCGGCGGCTTGGGCTGCGTCATTTCCGCTGGGTTGGGGGCCGCGGCGGGCGTTGGTGGGTGTGACGGCCCGTTGTTCCGGGGTGTTCCGCGCGGGGTGCCGGCGCTTTGCTGACGGGTGGGCTGTACCGGCGGGGCAGCGGGGTGGTCGGAGGTGTTGCCGTGCTCCGTGGCGGGGCGTGGTCGTGTCCTGAGTGTGGGCGGTTCAGCGGGGCGGGGAGCGTGGAACGTAAGAAATCCCACAAACCGCGGCCGCCCGCTCTGCTGTCTGTTGTGGTGTTGGCGCAGGTCAACTATCCCCACCCGAAGTTGTGCCGTAACAGACATCACGTACTATTCGGGCAAAGCACCACATAGTGTGACATATCCCCCAAGACCCCCCAGGGACTCTCACACCCCATTGAGACCCCGGTGACATCTCCTCAAATCATGATAACAATAATAAACCTCATAATGAGGCTGTTCATTGTGTTGTGGGAGGATCCATGAGTACGTTCCGCTGGTCGGCAATCGGCTCGGCCGCACTTGCGCTCACCCTGTTCGCCACCGCCTGCGGCGGCGGCTCCTCCGCTGACAGCGAAGGCGGAGACCTCGTGGAAGCGGCCCAGAAGGAAGGCATCGTCACCTGGTACGTCTCCATCCCTGACGAGCCGGTGCAGGCCGTCGCCAACGCCTTCGAGCAGGAGTACGGCATCGCCGTCGAAGTCGTCCGGATGGGCTCCCCCGTCGTGGCGCAGCGCTACTCCACCGAGCGCGACGCCGGACAGGCCGTGGGCGACCTGGTCACCATCCCCGAAGCCCACGTGCTGGACGAGTACATCGAGAAGGGATGGCTCCGCACCCTCCCGGCCGACCAGCTGGAGAACCTGGACGAGTGGCCGGAAGAGGCCCTGCACAAGGACACCTACTTCCTGGTCAACTCCCAGCCCATCGGCGTGGCCTACAACACCGACAAGCTGTCTGAGGCACCACAAGACTGGGAAGACCTCCTCGACCCCAAGCTGAAGGGCGAGATCGACATGGCCGACCCCATGTCGTTCCTCTCCTGGGCCGCCTTCCTGAGCATCCTCAAGGAGGAGTACGGCGAAGAGTTCCTGGAAGGCCTGGCCGACAACGACATCAAGAAGGTGGACAGCGCCATCCCCGGCACCCAGCAGGTGGCCGCGGGCGAGTCCATCGCCACCTTCCCCAGCCTCCCCTCGGTGGTGAACCCGCTGAAGGAATCCGGTGCCCCCGTGGAGCTGGTCTACCTCTCCCCCACCACGGGAGTCGAGCAGTACACCGCCGTGTCTGAAGGCTCCCCGCACCCGAATGCTGCGCTGCTGTTCGCTGACTTCCTGATGTCCGAGAAGGGCCAGATCGCCCTCAACGAAGGCTTCGGTATCTCCCCGCTGGGTGACCTGGCAGGCACCCTGCCCAAGCCTGAGGGCTACGTCGCTCCGGACCTTGCCACTGCCCGTGAGGAACAAGAACAGCTCAACGCGCTGCTCGGCTTCTGACCTCGGCCTAGGAGAACGTTCCGATGACCGTGACCACGCACGCCACCTCGGCGCAGAGCTCTGCTGAAGGGCAGCCGCGCACCGGCGTGGACATTGTCGGCCTCCGCAAGCGTTTCCGTGCCCCGGACGGAACGATCGTGGCGGCCGTGGACGATGTCACCCTGCACATGCCCAAGGGCGACTTCTGCGTCCTCCTCGGCCCCAGCGGCTGCGGGAAGACCACCCTGCTGCGCTGTCTGGCCGGGCTGGAGCACCCCGACGAGGGCAGCATCACCATCGACGGTCAGCCGGTCTTCGGTCCCGGTATCCGCACCGTCGAACCGCAGGACCGCCCGGTGGGCATGGTGTTCCAGAACTACGCGTTGTGGCCCAACATGACCGTGGCCGACAACGTGGCTTTCCCGCTCACCACCGGTCCCCGCAAAAACCGGCTCCCCAAGGAGCAGATCCGTGCCCGGGTCGACGAGGTCCTCAAAATCATGGGCCTGTCCTCGCACGGGAGCCGGGCGATCGGACAGTTGAGCGGTGGCCAGCAGCAGCGGGTCGCCCTGGCCCGCGCGATCGTCGCCGGCACCGACGTGGTGCTGTTCGACGAGCCGCTGTCCAACATCGACGCCAAGGTCCGCGAGATCCTCCGCCGCGAACTGCGGGCCATGCAGCAGGACCTCGGGTTCACCGCGGTCTATGTCACCCACGACCAGGCCGAGGCGATGGAGCTGGCCGACCAGATCACGGTCATGCGTGCCGGGAAAGTCATGCAGACCGGGTCGGCCCGCGACATCTACGAGCGGCCCCGCAACCGCTATGTGGCCGAGTTCATCGGGACCGCCAACCTGATCCCGGTGACCTCGACCGGCAGCGAAGCCCACCAGGTGGGAACCCCGATCGGTCCGATACGGATCGCGGACCCCGGACCGGACGGCCCCGCCGACACTCCCCGGTTCGTGGCGAGCCGCGCCCACCGCTGGTGGATTGACACCGCGGAGCGGTCCGGGGAGAACGTCTGGTCGGGTGAGATCACCAACGCGGTTTTCGCGGGCTCCTACACCGAGTACGTGGTGCAGCTCGGCGAGACCAGTGTCCGGGTGTGGGCAGACGACAACCCGGAGCTCGCCCCAGGTCGGAAGGTGTGGGTCGGCGTCGACCCTGCCGCATGCGTTGTGGTGCTCGATCATGACTAGTACGTTGCAACGGCCCGAAACCGTTCCCCTCGGTGCCGCGCGGCCGCAGCGGGCCACCCGCTTCTCCAGCTTCACCCTGGTGAGCTGGGTGGCCGCGGCGGTGGTGGTCGCCTTCATCGTCTACCCGGTGGGCCGCGCCTTCATCGGTGAGCTGGGCATGGAGCTGCCCGCCGTGGTCGAGGTGCTCACCAGCTCCCGCACCCTGGAGGTCTTGCGTAACGCGGTAGTGGCCGTGGCTGCGGGCGGCGCCCTGGCCTTCCTCATCGGCGCGGTGCTGGCGTGGATCAATGTCCGCACCGACGCCCGCATGGGGTGGGCTGCTGAGGCCCTGCCGCTGATGCCGCTGTTCGTGCCCGCCATCGCGGGGTCGATCGGCTGGGTTTTCCTGGCCACGCCCGAGGCTGGTTTCCTCAACTACTGGCTGCGGAAGCTGCTGGCGCTCGTCGGCGTCCACCTGCAGACCGGTCCGCTGGACATCTTCACCTGGCCCGGGCTGGTCTTCGTGTACGCGCTCTACCTGACCCCCTACGCCTACCTGGCGATCTCCAGCGGGCTGCAGTCCTTGGACCCGGCTTTGGAGGAGGCGGCCCAGGTCTCCGGGTGCGGGCCGGTGCAGACCCTCTTCCGGGTGACCCTCCCTAACCTCAAGCCCGCGCTGGGCGCAGCGGTGCTGCAGCTCATCACCATCGGTTTCGCGCTGTTCTCCGTGCCCGTGGTGATCGGTACCTCCGCGCAGATCGAGGTGCTGCCGGTGTCCATCGTGCACGCGGTGACCCGGAAGTACCCGCCGGACCTCATCACGGCGCTGAGCATGAGCCTGGTGCTCATCACCATCGTGGTTGTCGCCTGGCTCGTGGAGCGCCGGATCGTGGCCAAGGGGCGGTTCGCCCGGATCGGGGGGCGTGGAGCGCGCGCAGCCCTGGTCACCATGGGCCGGTGGAAGCTTCCGGCGCGGCTGTTCGTGCTCGGCTACCTGGGCGCCACCTCAGTGTTGCCGTTCCTGGCGCTGCTGCTCGTGTCCTTCCAGGGCTTTTGGACCCCGCAGGTCGACTTCGGCGCGTTGACCGGGGACAACTACGTCGACTTGTGGAACCGCCTGTCGGTGCGCCGGGGAATCACCAACAGCCTGCTGTTGGCGTTGATGACCGCGACCATCACCACGCTGCTGTCGGCGCTGCTGGCGTACCTGTCCTACCGGCGCCGCTCCTTCCTGGGGCGTGTCGTCGACGGCGTGATCAAGGTTCCGGCGGCGATCTCGCACATCGTGGTGGGTATCGCCTTCCTGGTGGCCTTCGCTGGTCCCCCCTTCCGTTGGAACGGCACTCTGCTGCTCCTGGTCACCACCTATGTGGTGATCTTCCTGCCGCAGGCGTCGTTCTACGCCAACTCCGCGATCCAGCAGATCGGTCCGGAGATGCGCGAGGCCGCGGAAGTGTCCGGTGCCCGCGACTGGCGGGTTTTCCTCCGGGTGATCCTGCCGCTGATGGCGCCCAGCCTGGTGGCGGGGTGGTCGCTGCTGTTCATCCTGTCGGCGGGTGAGATCAACGCCTCGGCGATGCTGGCCGGTCCGGGGTCTCCGGTGGTGGGCCAGGCCATTTTGGACCTGTGGACCTCCGGAACGTTCCCGCTGCTGGCAGCGCTGTCGGTGGTGATCACCGCGGTGTCCACGACCGTGGTGCTGACGGTGCTGGCCCTGGGCGGCCGCCCCAACAGCGGCAACGCGCCCTAGCCGGGTGCCGGTCGGTGTGGCGGCCCTCCCGTGACGCTGCGGGAGGGCCGTTTTCGTGTCCCCCGGGCCGGGGCGTGCCCCGGCCGCGGAGCTGCGGGCGGGGACGCTGCGGTCCCTGCCCGCGGCGCTTAGGCCGTGGTGTCGTTGTTCTTCCACAGCAGGGCCCGGCGCGTCACGAGGTTCATCAGCCGGTCGACGAGGAAGCCGACGATGAGCAGCGCGAAGATCGCGGCGAAGGTGCCGTCGCTGTTGAACGTGCCCGCGTGCATCGCCACCAGGAAGCCGAGGCCGCGGTCGCCCGCCAGCATCTCGGCGACCACGACGCCGACGATCGCCTGGGGGACCGCGAGTTTCAGTGCGGCAAACACCCAGATCAGTGCGGACGGCAGCATGACCCGGAAGAGGACGTCGAACGCGGTTCCTCCCATCACCCGCACTGAGTCCACCAGATTCTTGCTGACGTCACGGATACCGAAGAAGGTGTTGTAGAAGACCAGGAAGAACACGATGGCCGCGGCGGTGAGCACACGCAGCTCCGAGCCGATTCCCACCCACATGATGAACAGGGGGATCAGCGCGTGCTTGGGCATGGTGTAGAACGCGGTGATGAACGGTTCGCACACCCGGGCCAGCCACTGCGACTGGCCGAGTACGCACCCCACGACCAGCCCTAGTCCCCCGCCGGCCAGCAGGCCGAGGAACGCGTCCTTGAAAGTGCTGGAGGCGTGGTAGAGGAGCTCGCCGGAGACCACCCACGACCAGAAGGTCGGGAAGACCTCGGAGGGGCGGCTGGTGAGCAGGTCGTCGATCAGCCGTCCAGCGCTGAGCTCCCAGGACGCCAGCAGCACGACGATCACGCAGAGCTGCACGAAGTGGTGGAGCCGGGGCCGCCACCGCGCCCGGCTGCGGCGCGGCTGCGGCGCGGTCGCGGGTGCGGCCGAGTCGGTGGTGGTCTTGTCCGGCTCGGTGACCGTGGTGCTCACCGACATCACTCCTCTTCCTTCTGTTTCGGCACCCGCGCCCGGGTCAGCGCCTCTTGGAGTTCCTGCTGGATGCGGGCGAACCCGTCTTCGTAGGGCAGCGTCGCGGGGTCGCGTTCCGCTCCGAAGGGGATGGTGAATTCCGCGACCACTCCCCCGGGCGGCCCGCCGCCGATGACGAGGACCCGGTCAGCGAGGACGGCGGCCTCGGTCAGGTCGTGGGTGACGAAGAGGACCGTCTGCTGGGTGCTGTGGACTGCGCGCCGCAGGTCGGCGTGGAGCTGCTGGCGCATCTGCGCGTCCAGTGCGGCGAACGGCTCGTCCATGAGCAGCAGCTCCGGGGCGTAGATCATGCTGCGGGCGAGTAGGGCCCTGCGCCGCATCCCGCCGCTGAGCTGGGCCGGGTACAGTCCGGCCGCGTGCTGCAAGTCCAGGAAGGCGAGGTAGCGGGAGACTTCCTGCTGGATGCGCTGCTTGGGGACTTTGCGCATGCGCAGCGGGAGGGCGACGTTGGCGGCCACGGTGCGCCACGGCAGCAGGGTGTCGTCCTGCGTCATGTAGCCGACGGAGGTGTTCACCCCGGTGATGGGGCGGCCGTCGAAGAGCACCTCGCCCCGGCGGGGGCGCAGGAGGCCCGCCGCCAGGTTGAGGATGGTGGACTTGCCGCAGCCGCTGGGTCCGAGCAGGGCCACGAACTCCCCCGCGTGGACTTTTAGGTCCACGTCGGCGAGGACGTCGGGGCGGTCTCCGAATCCGACGGCCATGCCTCGGGTTTCGAAGACGACCCGGCGGGGTTCGGTGGCCTGGGGGGAGGTGGCGGTTTCCTTAGTGGAGATGGTCATGGCCTGCCTTAGGACTCACCACGGGCGGGTTCGGCGACGAAGTCCTCGTACACGATGCTCTCCAGGTCCTTGTCGGAGGCGTCCCCGAAGAGTTCGAGGTAGGTCTCCCAGTTCTCGCGGGTGAACAGCACGCCTTCGGGGTAGCCGGTCTGCGCCTGCTCCCAGGCGGTGGCGAAGACGTCGGCGTCGAGGTTCGCAAAAGAGTTCTCGTGGAGCGCCTTTCCGGCCGCTTCCGGGTCGGAGGCGACGAACTCTTGGGCTTCGGCGAGGGCAGCGTGGAAAGCTTCGACGATTTCGGGGTTGTTGTCCACGAACTCTCTCGTGCTGACGATGCAGACGCCGATCAGCTCGTTGAACTCTTCGATGTCGCCGCGCGGCAGGGAGATCCACAGGGTTCCGGAGCCGTCGGCGATGTTGGCGTCGGCGACACCGACACCGAAGAAGCTGCCGTCGAACTTGCCTTGGCGGATGCCAGCGACGATGGAAGAGGTGTCGGTGACCGGGACGATGTTGAGGTCCTTGTCCGGGTCGAGGCCGTGCTGCTGCACCAGGTGGCGCAGGGTGAGGTTGCTGGAGGACCCTGGTGGGCTGGTGGCGATCGTCAGGCCGCGCAAGGCCTTGATCCGCTCCTCTACCGGGTCGTCGGGGGCGACGTCGAGTCCTTTGGCGACGTCGGCGTTGAGGACGATGTTGTTGATGAGTCCGCCGGTTCCGGCGACGATGACCAGTCCGGCGCCTTCGGCGACGGCGTCCGCGGCGGTGGCGGTGCCCACTCCGGCGAAGTCGTATTCCCCGGCGCGCAGGGCCGCGATCTGGTTGGTGCTTCCTGCGCCGCTTCTCGTGGGCTGCATGTCAAGGCCGTGGTTGGCGTCGATGTCCTCGTCGATCACGAGGTTGATGAGGGCGGTGTTGAACGTGGGCTCGGCCAGGCCCACCCGCACCGTGGTGAGTCCGTCCTCGTTCTGTGCGGGGCCGTCTGACTCCGACGGGCCGCACGCGCTGAGAGTGAACGTCAGGGCTGCAGCGAGAGCCAAAGCGCGGAACGCTCCACTCCTGCGGGCACTACCCATGATTGCTGTCCTCACTAGTTGGGGGATTCTGTCCTGTCGGTGCGGTGCCGGCAGGACAGGTTCTCGGGGGTACGGCACACCCTTCCTTACTGATCCATCAGTAAGTGAAATACGCCACACGAGTACAAGATCATGATTCAGATAGTTATAACCAATGTCAAGAGATGGGATCTTTGTGGGACGCCCGCACATACGACAGCGGGCCTCCCACACCGGAGCGCCACGGTGCGGGAAGCCCGCCGGAACCAGTCCGCCAGGACTACTTCTGCAGCTCTTTCGCGAGCGCGTAGGCCTGACGGGTCACGGCCACCAGCCGGGTAGGAGCGAACGCGTCACCGAGGATGTGCAGCTCTGGCACACGGCCGCGCAGCTCCTCGTACAGGCTTGAGTCGGCGTCGCCGCCGCAGGCGAGGACCACCGAGTCGAAAGCGCCCAGCTCGCTCTCCTGGTGGGAGTAGGTGTGGCGGATCCGGATCCGCTCCTCCTCGATCCCGATCACGTCCTCCATGAAGCGGAACTGCACGCCGCGCGAAGTCAGCCGCGCCAGCATGCCGCCGAGGATGTAGCGGCCCAGCATCGGAGCCGGACCGGCCGTGGGGTAGACGATCGTCACGTCGTGCCCGCGGTCACTGAGGTAGTCGGCGACGATCAGCGGCGGCAGGTGGTCGTCCTGGGCCACCACGAGGACTTCCTGGCCGACCGCCACATTGCCGAGGAGCACGTCGCGGATGTCGTAGACGAAGTAGTCCTGGTCGACCCCTTCAATCTCCGCGGGACGGCGCGGCCGGGCGCCCGTGGCGACCGCGACCACGTCGAAACCGGCCTCGGCCACCGTGTCGGCGGTGGCGCGCGTGTTGCGGCGGACCGTCACCCCAGCCTTCTCCAGGCGGCGCTCCTGCCACTCCAGGTAGCGGGCCATCTGCTCCTGGAACGGCGCGTTGAGAATGGTCCGCAACTGGCCGCCCAGCTTGTCGGTGGCCTCCCACAGCTCCACGGTGTGGCCGCTCTCCGCGGTGAGGGCCGCCAGCTCCATGCCCGCGGGGCCGCCGCCCACCACCAGGATGCGGCGGGGGTTGGCCGCCTGCTTCCACGGGCCGTCGATCTCATTGCTGGTGTGGGGGTTCACCGCGCAGCCGAACGGCAGCTTGTCCACGTAGCGGCGGGTGATGCACTCGTTTCCGCCCACGCACGGCCGGATGTCGGCGAGGCGTCCTTCCCGCGCCTTGCGCAGGATGTCGCCGTCGGCGATGAACGCCCGGGCCATGCCCACGACGTCGGCGTTCCCGTCCGCGAGGACCTTCTCCGCGACCTCGACACTGTTGATCCTGCCGGTGTAGATGACCGGCAGGGACACCGAGCGGCGGAGCTGCCCGGCGAGGTCGGCCCACTGGGCCGGCTGGTAGAAGTAGGGCTGGATGTAGCTGGGGTCGCCCCACGGGCTGCCGATGACCGCGTGGAGGAAGTCCAAGAGCCCGGTGGACTCGAGGTACTGGGCGATCTCGATACCGTCAGCGAGGGTGTAGCCGCCCGGTTCTTCTTCGCGGAGGTTGAAGCGCACCCCCAGCGCCATGTCGGAGCCGATCTCCTCCCGCACCGCGGTGAGGACCTCGACCGCGAACCGCGCCCGGTTCTCCAGCGAACCGCCGTAGGCGTCGGTGCGCTGGTTGGTCAGCGGGGAGAGGAACCATTCCAGCAGGTCGTCGTGGTTGAGATGGAGTTCGATCCCGTCCAGCCCGGCCTTGCGGGCCTGGCTGGCGGAGAACCGGTACTCTTCGACGAACTCGGCGATCTCATGGGTGCTGAGGACGTGCGGCCGGTGGTTGTACAGCGTGGAGCTGCGCCGCGGGGACGGGGCGTGCGGCACCCCGCCGAGCAGGGTCAACTGGGTGGTGACCACTGCTCCCAGCGCGTGCATCTCCTCCACGAACCGCCCGATGCGCTCCACGTAGAACGGCTGGCGGAAGTAGCCGGTGGTCTCCGCGCCGTAGCCGTGCGGTTCGAACCCGGGGATGAGGATGTTGCGGACCCGCCCGGTCACTCCCCCGACCCAGGCGGGGCCGTCTCCACTGACTCGGGACCGCCAGTAGGCGAAGGTGCGCTCAACCTCCTTTTCGTCGGTGCCCCACAGGTTGCCGATCGCCGAGGAGTGCGGGGGAGCCATCACGCGGTTGCGCAGCCGCATCGGACCGATCTGGAACGGGCTGAACAGGTGGGGGAATCGGGTGCCGTCTCCGGTCGGCACGCTGTTCTCTTGCTGGTTGGGTGTGCTCCGCATCGTGCTTCCTCACTCGTGGTTGCGGTGTGGTCTGCGCGGACGTCCCTGGGTGCTGCTCCGGAGGGGCAGACCAGCCTCGGCGGTCCTGGGTGCGGTCGACCTCCTCGGCTCTTCCGGCGCGTTTCAGGCTTGGGGGGCGATTCCGATCACGGCGTCCACTGCGGCCGCACCCTGGCCTTTGAGGCCGACGATGACCGGGTTGAGGTCGATTTCGGTCATCCACGGGCTGCCCGCGAAGACTCTGGAGAGCGCGACTGCGACATCGACCAGCGCGTCCACGTCGTGGTGGCGTCCGCGGGCTCCGTCGAGCACCGGGTAGACGGCGAGTTGTTTGAGCGCGGCGCGCACGTGCTCCGGTGCGGCAGGGCAGGGCAGGAAGACCCGGTCGGCGAAGTGTTCGGCGAGGATGCCGCCCGCCCCGACCATGAGGACCGGGCCGAAGGTCTCGTCGCGAACCGCGCCGAGGATGATCTCGGTTCCGGAGAGCCGCTCGGCCACCAGGTAGCCTTCGACGGTGAGGTTCTCCTTCTCTGCGACGCGGGCCAGGTCGGCGAGTGCGGCCTCGGCCTCGTCTGCCCGGTCGAGCAGGCGGACCAGTCCCAGCTCGGACTTGTGGGTCACGCCGGAGGCGACGAGTTTCACGACGAGCGGCCCGTCGATGTCGCGGGCGGCGCGCAGGGCCGCTTCCGTATCGGGGGCGAGGGTTTCGGCGACGACCGGCACCCCGCCTTCCGCGAGCAGCCGCTTGGCGGCGTATTCGTTGAGTTCCGTGACCTCGGGCCGGGGCAGGGAAACCGGTTCCGGAGGCGTGGCCGACGGGGCCTGGGCGAGTTCGGCGTAGCGCCGCAGGTTGGCCAGCGCGGCGATGGCCTCGTCCGAGCTGGCGAACCAGCAGATCCCGGACTCGCGGAGCAGTTCTTCAGCCCGTTCGGTGAGGTTGCGCGCGGTCCACGCGGAGAGCACGGCGGGCTTGTCGCAGGCTTTGACAGCGTCGATGATCCGCGGGAGCAGCGCGTTGGAGTCGTAGGGCCCCCAAGTGGGGATGCTCAGGGTGATCATGTCCAGGTTCGGGTCGGCGGTGAAGATCTGCATGAGTTCGCTGAGCAGTGCACCGTCACCGATGACCTGGCCGGTGGTGTCGAGCGGGTTGCCGGGACGCGCCAGCTTCAGCTTCTCGCTCAGTTCGTCGAGGGTCTGCTGGGTGGGCAGGGGGATCTCCAGGCCGTGCGCGCTGGCACGGTCGGCGATGTAGCCGCACTCGCCGCCGGAGGGGCTGAGCGCACCGAGGCGCGGCCCCGCGGGCAGCGGGAGGCTGCTGAGCGCGTAGGCGGTGTTGAGCAGGTCATCGATGCTGTGGACCTCCACCACGCCCAGGTGGCGCATCATGCTGGAGAACACGGCCTGCTCCCCGGCCATTGCGCCGGTGTGTCCCAGGACGGTGCGCCGTCCAGCTTCCGAACCGCCGACTTTGAGCAGCACGATCGGCTTGCCGGCAGCGCGGGCGCGTTCCGCCGCAGCTGCGAACCGTTCGGCGTCGCGCAACTGTTCGATGTAGATGGCGATCACCCGGGTCTGCGGGTCGGCGACGAAGGCGTCGAGCAGCTCGCCCATCTGGATGTCGGCCTCGTTGCCGAGGCTGACCATGGTCCGGATGCCGATGGTGCGCCCTTGGGCCCGGTTGAACAGGGCGGCGGCCATTCCGCCGCTCTGGCTGAGCAGGGCGATCGAGCCTGGCGTGTAGGAGTAGGTGATGTTGAAGGTGGGGCAGCCCACGTAGGTGTCGACGGGGTTGAGCACGCCGATGCAGTTGGGGCCGAGGATGCGGACGCCGCGTTCCCGGGCCCGTTCGACCAGGCGCCGCTGGCGTTCGGCGCCTTCCGCGCCGAGTTCGGCGTAGCCCGCCGAGCAGATGGTGACCGTGCGGATCCCGCGCTCCAGGCAGTCCTCAAGCGCGCTTTCCACGGCCCGGGCCGGAACGAGCAGGTAGGCCGCATCCACCTGTTCGGGGAGGTCGCGCGCGGAGGGGTAGCAGGTATGCGCGCCGATGCGGTCGTACTTGGGGTTGACCGGGTAGATCCGTCCGGGGTAGCCGGTCCGCTCGAGGTTAGCCAGGCAGCGGCCAGCGTGGCCGGCTTCGTTGGGTGAAGCGCCGATGATGGCCACCGAATCCGGGTTGATCAGCGGTTTGAGATCGAGAGCCATGCTGTGCCGTCCTGGAAGTTGTGAACCGTACCGCATTTATCAAAACAATCATTAGCATAGTTAAGGACTTGCCCTCAACCCTGGCGACCCCCCTTGCCGCCATGGGGCCTATAGGCTAATTTGATTTTTGATTATCATCAATAACATCGAATGAGTGGGGTGTGCTTGTGCCACTGAAGTTCGGTCTCGCCATCATGAACGACTTCCCCCCGGACGTGGTCCCTGCCGACCGCATCGCCGCTATGCGGGAGCAGGTCCGGGCCGCCCGGGACGCGGGAATCTCGTCGATCTGGGTGCTGCAGCACTACCTCGGCAACATGCCCACCCTCCAGCCGGTGCCGATCCTGTCCGCGCTGGCCCAGGAGGCAGGCGACATGACGCTGGGCACCAACATGTTCATCCTGCCCCTGCACCACCCGGTCCAAGTCGCTGAAGACTTCGCCACCCTCGACCACATCACCGGTGGGCGGGTCATCGCCGGCTTCGGCATGGGCTACCGGGAGAACGAATTCGCCTCCTTCGGCATCCCGCTGGAGGAGCGGGTCACCCGCTTCGAAGAGAGCGTCACCCTGATCCGCCAACTGTGGTCGGGGGAACGGGTCACCTTCGAAGGCCAGCACTACAGCGTCAAGGACCAGCACATCAGCCTCAAGCCGGTCCAGGAGGGCGGCCCGCAGATCTGGATCGGGGCCGGCCCGCACAAGAAGGGGGCGCAGCGCGCCGCCCGGCTCGGCGACGCCTGGATCGTCCCGCCCCACGCCAGCCCGGAGAAGCTGAAGGTCGTGCTCGGCCACTACAAGGAAGAACGGGAGCGGCTGGGCCGCGGGCCTTCGGAACTGGTGGTCCGGCGGGAGCTCCTGCTCGACCCCGACCCGGAGCGCGCCCGTGAACTCGGCCTGCGCTACCGGGGTGCGCTCACCCGCAAGTACGCGGAGTTCAACGCGCCGGAGAAAGGCGAGAACTACCGCCACCTGACCACGGAGCAGGCCGCGGTCGAGGTCGCCGACGCCTCCTACCTGTTCACCAACCCGGAAGGCGCGGTGCAGGCGCTCAAGCAGTTGGAAGAGCAGGGGCTGACCTACATCGTCTTGCGGGCGCAGTGGTACGACACCCCCCAAGAGCAGGTCTTGCGCACCTTGGAACTGTTCAAGAACGAGGTGCTGCCCGCCTTCCGCTGATCGGTTCTCCGCACCCGTACGGCTGGCCCTGCCTGGCAGGGCTGCGCCGTCCCCTCCGCACACGCGAAGGCCCGTCCCACCACCCAAGGGACGGGCCTTCCTCTTTGTGCGGGCCGGGGCCCCGCCTGTGGCCCCGGCGCCGGGTGCGGCATCCGCTCAGCGGCCCCGGACGCCGCACCCGGGGGAGGCGGACCGGTCGGCTCGCCGACGACCGGTCACGCGTGGCTTACTTCTGCTGCTGCCGGTACTTCTCCCGGTCGTGGGTGTCCGTGGTGACCCCCTGCTCCCGCAGCACCGCCTTCTGCACCTTCTCCGAGGGCGTCTTGGGCAGCGCCTCCACGAAGCGCAGGTAGCGCGGGACAGCGAAGGCGGGCAGACGGGAGTCGCACCACTCCCACAGCTCCTCGGGAGTGGTGGGCTCGCGCACCACGACGCACGCCATCACTTCGTCCTCGCCCGCGTCCACGTCGGCGGGCACGGCGACGACCGCGCACTCCACGACCGACTTGTAGCCGAGGATCGCCTGCTCCACCTCATAAGAGCTGATGTTCTCGCCGCGGCGGCGCAGGGCGTCCTTGTAGCGGTCGACGAAGTAGAACCAGCCCTCCTCGTCGCGGCGCAGCGCGTCCCCGGTGTGGAACCACAGGTTGCGCCAGGCCTCGGCGGTCTTCTCCGGCATGCCGTAGTAGCCCAGGCTGGTGATCCACGGGACCTTGGGCCGCACCACCAGTTCGCCAACCTCGCCGACAGGGACTTCCTCGTCGGTCTCCGGGTCGACCAGGCGCACGTCGAACCAGTCGTCGGCCACGAGTCCGGCCGCACCCGCAGGCCGGTCCTCCCCGTAGGGCGACAGGATCGGCGCGGACGTCTCGGTCAGGCCGAAGACCTCGACGAACGCCTCGATACCGAAGCGCTTCTTGAAGTCTTCGAGGATGGAGGAAGCCGTGGGAGCCGCGAAGATGCAGCGCAGCGGGTTGTCGGCGTCATCGGGTCGGCGCGGCTGCTTGTAGACGAAGTCCATCATCACGCCGATGAAGTTGGTGACCGTGACCTGCGACTCCCGGATCTGGTCGATCCACCGGCTGGCGCTGAACCGGCTGCGCAGCACGAAGCGGGCGCCGCTGATCAGTGCGGGGTAGGCCGACATGAACTGGGCGTTGCCGTGGAACAGCGGGGTGACCGCCATGGCCGCGTCCTTGTCGGTGAGCCGGGTCAGGCAGGCGGTCTCCGCGGCGAAGAAGAACATCTGCGCGTGCGGCATCGCCACGCCCTTGGACGGCCCGGTGGTGCCGGAGGTGAAGAAGATGGAGGCCAGGGAGCGCGGGGAGACCTCGGGCAGTTCTCCGTCACGGTCGACGGTCAGGTCCTCCCACCGTTCCGCCTGCCATCCGGCCTTGCGCAGCTTGTCGATCGCCTGGTCGACGTCGCCGTTGTCGATCACCCAGAAGCGTTCGATGTCCTCGATCTCGTCGGCGACGTCGGTGAAGCGGTCGGCGAGCTCGGCGTCGATCACGGCCCAGCGGGGACGTGCGACACGCACCTGGTGGGTGAGGAAGTCGCCCTTGTAGGCGGTGTTGATGGGGGCTTCGACCATGCCCGCCATGGCGCTGCCGAGCCAGGTGAAGATGAACGCCGAGGAGTTGCGGGCCATGATGAGCACCCGGTCTCCCGGCTCGCCGTGCGCGAGCAGTGAACGGCCGACCTTTTCGGCGGTGGCGAGCGTCTCAGCGTACGTCCAGCGCCGGCCCTCTTCCGGAGTGTCGAGGTAGATCGCGTCGGGGGCCTGGGCGGCGCGGTGGCGCAGCACCGTGGGCAGGGCCCAGTCCTCACGGTTCGGGAAGGCAGGACGGAGATCCTTATAGGTGCGCATCAGTTCTCCTCGGGGCTGGTGAAGAGAGGGGCGAACCGGGGAGGCCTCTTCTCAGCGAAGGCCCGGGCCCCTTCGAGCATGTCGTGGCTGGCGATGGCTTGGGCGAGCATGCCGATGCCGGAGCGGAAGGAGTCACGGGCGCTGTTCCACCACAGGTTGGAGCTGATCTTGGCGATCTCCAGGTAGCGAGGGCTGAGCGCGAGGAGTTCCGCTGCCCACTCCTCGACGGTGGACTCCAGTTCCTCAGGTTCAACGACCGCGTTGACCAGTCCCATCTCCAGCGCCTGGGCGGCGGTGTAGCGGCGGCAGAGGAAGGACAGCTCTTTGGCGCGTTTCTCGCCGATCTGGATCGGCATGATGTTGGTGCCGCCGAGGACGGGGGCGCTGCCGACCCGGGGGCCGGTCTGCCCGAACGTGGCCTTCGTCGAGGCGATGGCCAGGTCGCAGGCGATGACCAGTTCGTTGCCGCCGCCGGCTGCCGGGCCGTTGACGGCGGCGATGACCGGGCGCGGCGAGGTGCGGATCGCGTCCAGCAGGGCGAGGGAGCCCTCGTACATGGCGCGCACTTCCCGCGGGTCGGGGTTGTCCATGGTGGCCAGGTATCCACCAGCGCAGAATCCTCGTCCCTGGCCGGTGATGACGATGACTCCGCTGTCGACGCTGCAGTCTTCGATCGCCTTGACCGCAGCCCGCGCCATTGGTCCGTCGAAGGCGTTGAGCCGTTCGGGGCGGTTGAGTCGAATCCAGGCGACCTGTCCTCGTCGTTCGACGAGCACGGCTTCCTCTGCCATGGCACCTCCCATACTTACCATATAATCATATTCATGATTAATATTCGAGCGGTCACACCACTGTGTTAACCGCATCGCCCTAGCGCCATGGCGTCATAATCATTATAATAATTAATTGTGGCTGCCGGAGGTAGAGGTCCGATGCGGCTCCTGGGCGGTGAGACGCCCACTTAGCCAACAGCAGAGATCCCGCAGCAGTCAATCACGAGTAGGAGAGTCACCGGTGTTGGACCGACCCCTGATCCGCCCCTACCCCGTATCCCCCATGCCGCGTTCCGTGAGGGGGTGGATCTGATGGCGGGAGAACTCAACGGCAAGGTCGCCCTCGTCACCGGTGCGAGCCGGGGAATCGGGGCCGCGATCGCCCGCGGCTACGCTGAACGCGGCGCGCTCGTCGTCGGAGCAGCCCGCTCCACCGACCAGTTGCGCGAACTCGAGGCCACGAACCCGGAGCGCATCTCCACCGCCACCGTCGACCTGCGCGACGCGGAGTCGCTCAACAGCCTCGTCGACCTCGTCGTCGAACGGCACGGACGGATCGACATCCTCGTCAACAACGCCGGCGTGGCCCCGGCAGCCGACTTCGCCACCGAGCCCATCGAGCAGTGGCGCACCACCTTCGAGGTGAACGTCATCGCCCCGATGACCCTGGCCCAAGCCGCCGGCCGCTACTTCATCCCGCAGCGCAGCGGCAAGATCATCAACATCGCTTCGACCACCGGTATCCGCGGCAAGCCCGGACTGGTCGGCTACTCCACCTCCAAGGGCGCCGTAGCGCGGTTCACCGAAGCCCTGGCTGCCGAGTGGGCCCGCCACAACATCCAGGTCAACTGCATCGCCCCCGGCGCTTTCGCCACTGACGCGCAAAGCGCGGTCCTGGAGTCGCCCGACCTGCTCCACCGCCGGGTGCGCCGCATCCCCGCCAAGCGCATGGGAGACGTCTCCGAGCTCGTCCCGCTGGCCTGCCTGCTGGCCGCCCCCGGTTCCGACTTCATCACCGGCTCCATCTTCGTCATCGACGGCGGCGAGTCCGGGAAACTGTGAGGCCATCATGATCATCGACGCACACACCCACGTCTGGCCGGAGAAGATCGCGGCCAAAGCCCTGGCCGGACGCGTTCCGGGCATGGAAGCGAAGTTCGACGGCACCGTGGCCGGGCTGAAGCGTTCCATGGACGCTGCCGGGATCGACCACTGCGTCGCCTTCGGTATCGCCGACCACGCCCGCCACGTGGAGCGCGCCAACGAGTTCATCTCCTCGCAGCGCAGCGACTGGCTCACCCCGTTCGGCACCATCCACCTCGACCTGTCGGTCGAGGAGAACATGGAGATCCTCCAGCGCCACGGCATCAAGGGCGTCAAACTCCACCCGCTGTTCCAGCGGTTCCGCCTGGACGACCGGCGGCTGTGGGCCCTGTTCGACGCCTTCGGATCAGACATCGCGGTCATCACCCACGTGGGCTTCGGCGGTCAGGGCAGCGCCAACGAGAACTCCACGCCGCAGATGATCGTCGACATCGCCCGGAACTTCCCCAAGCTGCGGTTCATGGCCTGCCACTTCGGCGGCTTCCGGCGGTTGGACGAGGCAGAGAAGTACGTGGTCGGGCTGCCGATCGTGTTGGAGACCTCCTGGCCGCCCGGCCTGGCCGAGATCCCCACGGAACGGCTCCGCGCGATCGTGCACCGGCACGGTCCTGACCGGATCATCTTCGGCTCCGACTGGCCGATGGTCGACCCCGCCGACGAGATCGAAGCGATCCGGCGCCTCGAACTCCACCCGGACGACGAAGCCGCGATCCTCGGCGGCAACCTCGCCCGCATTCTCGGCATGGAAAGCTAATCTGGGGAAAATCCGGCACACTGGCGTGGTGCGGTGAGGGACACGGCACCGCACCACCTTCCCTTGAAGCTCCCGCTCCGTGCCCCTGCTTTTCCCCTGGTGCGGAGGCGCGGAGCGGGACCCGGGGCCGGTGTCGGCGTCAGGGGAGGGACCCGGCACCGGCTCCAGAGGTGTCCCGCCCGTACCGGACCTCACCTTGCGACGGGACGGATCCGGGGCGGCTGCTTCCGCGGCCGCCCCGGCACCTCCTTTGCTGGGCCTACCACTCGCCTGGGACCGGATCGGTTCCCGGCCAGCGCACGGTCAGTGGGCTGCGGAAGAGCTCCTTCAGGGCGTCCACCGGGGCGACGTAGCGGAACTTCGTGGTGCGCTCCTGGAACTTCCAGGCTCCCTCGTCGCGGACGTAGGTGTCGTCGTAGCGGAACGCGGCGACGAGGAACTCCCCGCCGCGTTCGATCTCGGCGTGCCCGGTGACGGTGCCCCGCGCCGTATCGTCGTCAACCCAGTCGATGACGACGGTGTGCGGCGTGTGCACGGTCTTGCCGTTGAGGTGCGCCCGCTCCTGCAGGAATGCGACGATCGCCTCCCGGCCGCGCAGAACCGCCCCCGCGTGGCGGAAGACCGCATCCGCGGCGTACATGCCCTGCAGGGCGGCATAGTCGTGGTCGTCGACGGCCAGGGCGTAGCGCGCCACCAGGTCGTGGATCGCGGCCCGGTCTTCTAGGCGGCGCAGCCGCCGCGCAACGTCCTCAACCATCCCTCAGTCTCCCTATCATCCGATGTTTTCTGTCAGGAGGGTGGCCAGCTCCGCTGTTCGCTCTCCTCCGCGGCCGGTTCCTCCCGCCTGACCGCGGCAGCCTCCGGGTGCGCATCCGCCTTACCGCCTCCCCGGCCGCGGCGGGCCCCGGCCACCACGATGCACGGCACCAGGAGCAGCGCCAGCAGGTTGAGCAGCGCGCTCATACTGAAGTCGACGGTGAACGCCGCCCGCAGCGGATAGTCCTGGCCCGGCGGGGTCCCCACCACCAGCACCACCGTGGTCACCTGCGACAGGATCGCCATGGCAATCGTGCGGATGATGGTGTTGATCCCGTTGACCGTGCCGGTCTCCCGTTCCGGCACGGCTTCCGCGATGAGCACCGGCAACGCGCTGTAGATCGTCCCGCCGCCGATCCCGGTGATCCCCGCGCCGAGCAAGACCGTGGCGGGCTGCACGGGGAGGAACGCCAGGATCGACAGACCGGTGACAGCGGAGGCCGCGCCCAGTGCCATCAAGGGCCGGATCCCGAACCGGGCCACGGCCTTCCCGGTCAGCGCACCCCCGACCAGGGTGGTCATCGAGAACGGCAGGAGGTACAGGCCCGCCTGGGTCACCCCCACGCCCAGCCCGGTTCCTCCCTCAGCGGGCGCCTGCACCATCTGCGGCACCAGCAGGAACGTGGTGATCTGCCCGCAGGTGGTCAGGAAGCCGATCACGTGGGCCAGCCAGACGTTGCGCTGCCGCATCAACCGCAGGTCGATCAGCGGATCGGGGATCCTCCGCTCCACCCCTAGCAAGACGACCAGTCCGATGACCCCCACGGCCGCCAGGGCCAGCACCGGTGTGGACGACCAACCCCACTCTGCGCCCCGGCTCACCGCGAGCAGGCCGGTCGTCAGTGAGAATGTCAGCAGGGTCGCGCCGATCCAGTCGACCCGGCCGCGACCGCGGCGGCGCGGTTCCGGGACCAGCAGCGCGATCGCGACCACGGAGCCGGCGGCCATAGCCGCCGAACCCCAGAAGAGCCCCTGGTAGCCGAAGTATTCGGCGACCAGGCCGCCCACGGGCAGCCCCAGGGCACCGCCCAGGCCGAGCATGGAGCTGACCAGGCCCATGCCGAACGCGGCCCGGTCCCGGGGCAGCAGCTGCCCGAGCAGCGCAAACGCCAAGGGGAAGACCCCGCCGGCCACGCCCATGATCACCCGCCCGGCCACGACTGCGCCCAGGGTTCCGCCTGCCGCGGCGATCAGCCCGCCGAGCGCGAACAGGCCGAGGGAGATGAGCAGCACCGGCTTGCGGCCGAACAGGTCCCCCAGCCGTCCGGCGATCACGGTGAGCACCGCGGACGAGATGAAGAAACCGGTGACCACCCATGCCGCTTCGCTTGCCGTGGAACCGGTGGCGCGCTGGATCTCCGCGAGGACCGGGACGATCGCGTTCTGCGACATGGCATAGGTCAGGCCGCCCAACACGAGCGGCACGATGACCCGGAGTGGGGAGATGTGGGGGACTGCGGCCGGGGTTGCTGCCACGCTTTACCGCCTCCGTCGTCGCTGGGTGGCTGGAACGTCTCGTGACACACGTCGGGGCCGTGCACTGCACGGCCCCGACGCCTACGGTCAGGAACTGAGCGCTGCCTCCCCGAGGAAAGCGCGGACCACCGAAGAGTTCTGGCGGGCCTGTTCGGCGGGGCCGCTGAAGACGACCTCGCCGCGCGCCACGACCACGACGTCGTCGGCGATCTCCAGTCCCATCTCAGCGTTCTGCTCCACCATGAGCAGCGCGATCCCGGAGTCGGCGATGCTGCGAACACTGCTCAGCACCGACTCGACCATCGTGGGCGCCAACCCCATGGAGGGTTCGTCGAGCATCATCGCCCGCGGAGAGGACATGAGCGCCCTCCCGAAGGCGAGCATCTGCTGCTCCCCACCGCTGAGCAGGCCGGCCGGGCCGTTCCGCCGCTCCTTGAGGATGGGGAACATCTCGTAGACCTGTTCCATGGTCTCGGCCGCCTTCTCTTTGGACACCGTGTAGCCGCCGAGGATGAGGTTCTCCTCCACGGTCAACGGCGCGAAGACCTGCCGTCCTTCAGGAACGAGGACGAGACCGTCGCGGACGATGCGGTGGGTGGGCCGGCCGGTGATCGGCTTGCCGTCCAGCAGCACCTCACCGGAGCGGACGGGAAGGAGCCCCATGGCCGCCCGCAGCGTCGTGGTCTTCCCCGCGCCGTTGGCGCCCAGGACCAGGGTGATCCTGCCGGGGGACGCGGATGCGCTGACCCCGCGCACCGCCTCGATCTTTCCGTAGCTGACGTGCAGATCGCGGATCTCAAGCATGGGACCGCCACCGCTTTCCCAAGTAGGCTTCCTGCACCGCGGGGTGGGAGACGACCTCCTGCGGCGAGCCTTCCGCCACCAGGGAGCCGAAGTTCATCGCCACGAGGTGGTCGCAGGTGTCGACCATCATCTGGACGTCGTGTTCGACGATCAGTTGGGCCAGTCCCTCGTCCCGCAGTTTCTGCATCAGCTCCGAGACTTCCTGCCGCTCGGAGTGGTTCATGCCCGCGGTGGGCTCGTCCAGCAAGAGCAGGCGGGGCCGGGCCGCCAGCGCGCGGGCGATCTCTACCCGCCGGGCCATGCCGTAGGACAGCTCGGTCGGCCAGGCGTTCCGGACGTCGCCCAGACCGGTCCGCTCGATCGCTTCTTCCACCGCTTCCGAGGGCCGGTCGCGTCCCAGCCAGGACCGCAGCCGTCCCCGCGGGTCGTTGATGTCCGCGCCGAGCTGGACGTTCTGCAAGACGGTCAGCTCGGGCAGCAGCCGCACGGTCTGGAAGGTGCGGGCCAGGCCTTTGCGGGCCAGCTTCATCGGCGGCTCGCTGTGGTACTCCTTGCCGTCGAGCAGCAGGCGTCCCCGGGTCAGCGGCACCAGCCGCGTTACCGCGGCGAGGAAGGTGCTCTTCCCGGACCCGTTGGGGCCCAGGATGCCGTAGATCTTTCCGGGTGGCAGCCGCAGCCCGAAACCGTCCACGGCTTTGATCCCGCCGTAGTGCACCGCCACATCCTCGGCTTCGAGGACGTAGGGTGCCGCGGTCTCGGTGGTGGTCATCGCACCCCCTCCTTGGACTCGCCGCTGAGGGCTTGGAGCATCGCGCGTTCCTCCACCGCCTCCTCGGCGGGCGGCTCTGCGGGGGCCGCGGTCCGCGACCGGCCGCGGAGCTTCTGGTACAGGCTCTGCACCAGCCCGAGCAGCCCGGTGGGCATGAAGATCGCCGCGAGGATGATGATCAGGCCGTACACCACGTCCTGCCAGCGGCCCGTGGTGGCCAGCATGCTCGGCAGCCAGGT
This sequence comes from Thermobifida fusca NBRC 14071 = JCM 3263, assembly GCF_001592045.1. GTDB lineage: Bacteria > Actinomycetota > Actinomycetes > Streptosporangiales > Streptosporangiaceae > Thermobifida > Thermobifida fusca. Next base: position 30,154 of record NZ_BCWB01000006.1, read on the forward strand.
GAAGATGACGGCACCGATGAACGCACCCATCCAGGAGCGCGACCCGCCGATGATGACCATCGTCAGGGCGAGCACGATCAGGTGGAAGTTGATCTCCTCCGGGGAGACCGTGGTGCGCAGCAGGGCGTTCATCGCTCCGGCGCAGGCGCCGAGCGCACCGCTGACGGTGAAGGCGAGCTGGCGGACCGTGACGACGCCGATCCCCATGGACATCGACAGTTCCGGGTCTTCGCGGACCGCTTCGATCCGGCGGCGCAGCGGGCCGCGTTCGGTCAGTGCCAGCAGGAACGCCACCACGACGCACACCGCGACCACACCGCCGGTGGTCAGGTCGCTCAGCGCCCCGTACAGCCCGTTCGCCCCACCGGTCAGCTCGCCGCCGTTGGTGGCCAGCACCGAGATGATCAACACGAACGCGATCGTGGCCATGGCCAGGTACAGGCCGTTGAGCCGGGCGACGATCAGGGAGAACAGGTAGCCGACCACGGCTGCGAAGACGACAGCCGCACCGATGGCGACGAACGCCGGCACGTCGTAGCGGATGGTGAGGATGGCCGCGGTGTAGGCGCCGAGACCGTAGCTTCCGACCCCGGCGAAGGAGAAGACACCCACCCGCAGCGGCACCTGGATGCTCAGCGCCAGCAGGAAGTTGAGGAAGGTGGCCTCGATGAGGACGATGTTGGCCTCGTACCAGCCGATCATGTCCGCCGTACCTCCTTACGGCCGAAGATGCCGCGGGGCAGGAAGAGCAGCACCACGAAGATGAGCCCGAAAGCCACCGCGCTGGCCCAGGTACCTGACAGCTGGGTCACCACGAGCGTCTCGGCGAGCGCCAGGATCATCGACCCGACGACCACGCCGATGACCGATCCGATACCGCCCAGGATGATCGCGGCGAACGCGCTGATCAGGAAGCTGTCGCCGGTTTCGGCGGCAATGGAGCCCAGGTAGTAGGTGAGCAGGATGCCCGCGGTTCCGGCTAGTGCGCCGGCCGCGGCCATGGTGCCCAACGCCATCCGGCCACGGTCCACCCCCATGAGGCTGGCGACCTCGGGGTTGACCCCGATTGCTCGCAGCGCCAGCCCGGCCCGGGCGGACTTCAACCACCATGCAGCCAGGCCGGCCAGGCCGAAGGCTGCCACCAGGATGACCAGTTGCACATTGGAGATGTGTATGGCGCCGAGCTGGTAGGTGGTGGTCTTGAACGTGCTGGCGGAGAAACCGAACGGCACGCTCTTCGTGTAGTGCTGGGCGATCGCCAGCAGGACGCTGGCGGCACCGATACCGCCCACCACGATCTGCATCTCCGCTTTGAGCAGGTCGGGGTTGCGGCGCAGGATGAAGTTGAAGATCAGCGCCTGGGTCAGGACGGACAGCACCATGCCCACTGCGGCCCCGAGCAGGATCATGGCCCACATCGGCAGGGCCACCATCTGCACCGTGTAGTAGGCGACCATCGCCGAGAACATGAAGGTGCTGCCGTGGGCGAAGTTGAGGATGCCGATCGTTCCCCACGCCACGCTCATGCCGAGCGCGAACAGCAGGTACAGCGATCCGAGGGTGACCGCGTTAATCAGGATTTCCACAGCGGACCCCTCCTTTCGATCGTCTCCTGCCACACTCGTGTGTCATGCCTGTTCATCGTGTTTCCGGATGGTTGGTTAGGCACCAGTAGCCGCGGACCGGATCAGTCATCACCCAGCGTGACGACGACTTCCTCGGAGCCGTTCCAGCTGGCGATCACGCCCTCGACACGGACGTCGTTGTTCTCGAAGCTGAGGGGGCCTTGTGCGCCGTCGAAGCCTTCAGCGGCAACCTTGGCGATGCCTTCCCGGATAGCGACTCGGTCGGCGCTGTTGGCTTCCTTGATGCCGCGGGCCAGCAGCCACACGGCGTCGTAGCCTTCGGCGGCGTAGTTGTTGGGCAGCTCGCCGTACTTCTCTTCGTAGGCCTTGACGAATTCCTGGGTGGAGGGGACTTCGCTGCGGGCGCTGAAGTTGCTGGGCCACACCACGCCTGCGGCGTCCTCACCGGCGGTCTCCAGGTTGCCGGCGCCCATGGTGGTCATGCCGATGATCTCGCCGTCGTAGCCCTTCTGCTTGAGCTGGCTCACCGCACGGGGGTTCTGCGGGCCGAGCAGCAGGAGGAAGACAGCGTCCGGGTCGGCCTTGATGATCTCGGAGGTGACGGCGGTGAAGTCCTGGGTGTCGTTGCTCACCGTGTCGGAGCGCTTGATGGTGACACCGTTCTCCTCGATCACCCCGGGAACCGCCTTCTCACCGAGCTCGGTGAGGGTGGGGTTGCCGCTGGTGTAGAGGACGGCGGCGGTCTTCACCTTCTTCTCGGCCAGGTAGTCGCCGATGATGTGGTAGTAGGAGGCGGCCGGAGCGGTCACGCGGTAGGTGTAGTCGCCTACGAGGACACCGTCGCTTCCCGCCTGGTAGTAGATGACCGGGATCTCGCCTTTTTCTGCGATCGGGGAGATCGCGGAAGCCTGGCTGCTCAGGCCGGGGCCGAGGATCGCGGAGTAGGACTTGTCCGAGACGGCCTGGGTGGCGAGGCTGGCAGCCTCCTGGGTGCTGTCCGAGGCGTCCTTGAGGTCGATCTCCAGCTTGGTGTCGCCCAGGAAGCCTTGTTCGTTGATCTGTTCGACCGCCAGGTCGATGCCCTTGGTGCTGTTCTCACCTGCGAAGGAGACGGGGCCGGTCATCTCCTTGATGGACATGATCTTGATGGTGTCCGGCAGCCCCTCTCCCGTGGAGCTGCTTTCTCCCGCCTCGTTGGTGCCGCAGGCGGCCGCGGCGAGCAGCGCTGTGGCTCCGGTGGCGGCGAGCAGGGTGCGGGACCAGCTCTTGCGCATGTTCATGGACGCTCCAATCACGCTGACCACGTAATCATGATGATTATCGTGATGGTTGTCACGTTAGAGGTCCAGGTCACAACTGTCTAGTCCGTCCGGACTCCTCTAGAGCCGTTGGCCACAACCTGCAAGGTCCATCAGCCTGGCCCCACCCGTCACAAGGCTCTCTCTCCACCCATTGCAACCTGCAGTTATGACGTTCTGTAGGGTTTCGAGAACAGTCCACCACCAAAGATTCACGAGATTATAACTATTAATATCAATAGGAGGCAGGTGAGTGCCAGAGGTCACATTCCGCAGGCCTCGCGAGCACGAGCTTCCAACGACAACACCCCGGTCACGGCCGACGCGCCCACTGCAGCCGACCGTGACCGGGGTGTTGTGGTCACCAGCCCTCGTCCAGCCGTCGCGCTGAGCAACGATTCCGGACGCGGATTGTCCCCGAATTCAGCGGTTGTCGCCCCGGCAGGTTTCCCGGGGTTGATTCTTGCTCAACGCCAGTCGACGACCTCGTTCATCAAGGTCGGTTCGCGTTCCGCAACCAAATCCGCGTATTCCTGGAGATGCTCCCGCATCAAGCGCTCCGCGGTCTCCGCATCGCCCCCGATGACCGCTTCTGCGATCTCCGAGTGGGTCTCCCTGATGTGATCGCCCTCATTAGCCACATAGATAGTCGAAGCGCGTTCCGTGAAAATGTCCTTCAACGCGCACGCAATGAGCGTGAGCAAGCCGTTGCCGGACATCGACAGGACTTTGGTGTGAAACGCGTCGGTGGCCTGCAACCACGCATCCGTGGTCTTTGCGGCAAACCCCTGCTGCACGATAGCCCGCAGTTCCTCGTGGTCCTTCGGGTCGTGCCGCTCGGCTGCCAGACGGGCCATAAACGGCTCCAGCATGAGCCGGGCCTCAACAAGTTCGCAGAACCGAATGTCGAGTACCTGGAAGAACAGAGTCGCCATCCGACCGAAGTCGCGGCTGCTCACCTCGGACAGCACCGGACCTCCGCCAGGCCCCGGTTTCATCCGGATCAGCCCGTGCACTTCGAGGATGCGTAGCGCCTCACGGAGAGAACCGCGCGCTACCTGGTAGCGCTTGATCATGGCGCTTTCGGATTCCAAAACGGAATTCGGAGCGGGGCGTCTCTTAGCGATGTCGCGCACGATCTCCCGCGCGACGATCTCGGAGACCTTCTCGCTACGCCGTTCCCATGTGACGCCGGATGGCCCAAATCCACTCATAATGTTCGGCAGCATACCGCTATTCCACTCCCCCGCCGATTTCACGACGGTTTATCTCCGGGAAAAGCACAGACCCCAAATCCCGAATGCGACCGTTTCGCGAGCCCGGCGGAGGAGTGGATCGCGGCTCCTCAGCTCACTGCTTCGCGGGAGCGCTGATCACACCTTGATCAGCGAGTTCCGCGAGCTCTGCTTCGGAGAATTCGAACTCTTCGGCCAGCACCGTGTGCGTGTGCTCGCCGATCTCGGGCACTCCGTGGTATTCGGGACCTGCGTAGCTGGACATGTGCAGCACCGGGCCCGGCATCAGCACCGACTTCAGCTTCTCGTTGCCGGTGATTTGCACAAGCGTGCGCTCCAAGAAGTGCGGATCGACCACGATGTCGCTGGCGTCGTTGACCGGGGAGCTGACCACCTCGTGCTCCTCCAGGATGGCCAGCACCTGGTCGCGCGGCAGGGAGCCGACCCAGTCGGAGACCTGCTTCTGCACCAGCTCGTTGTTGGCGAGCCGGGCCGCGTTGGTCGCGAACCGCGGGTCCTTGATCAGGTCGGGCTGCCCCATCGCTGCGAACAGCCGGGCCGCGATCGTCTGGCTCGACGCGGCAATCGCCAGGTACTTGCCGTCGGCCGCCCGGTAGATGCCCCGGGGCGAGGCCGCACCGGTGTCGTTGCCGATCCGGCCCTGCACCTCACCCAGCGCCGTGTACCGTAGCACCATGTCGCCGATGATGAACATCAACGGCTCGTACAGGGCCACGTCCACCACGTCTCCCTTGCCGGTCCGCTCCCGGCGGAACAGCGCCATGGCTGTCCCCATGGCCGCGGAAATACCGGCAATCGAGTCGGCGAACCCGAAGGGCGGCGCGGTCGGCGGGGTGTCGGGCCACCCGTTGATGTGGGCGAACCCGCAGGCGGTCTCGGCCACGGTGCCGAACCCGGGCCGTTCCCGGTAGGGGCCGGTCTGCCCGAAACCGGAGACCCGGGTCAGCACCAGGCCGGGATTGTCGGCGCTCAGCGCCGCATAGTCCAGCCCCCACTCCTCCAGTCGTCCCGGCCGGAACGACTCGACGACCACGTCCACGTGGGCCGCCAGCCGCCGGACGAGCTGCTGGCCCTCTGGCTTGCGCAGGTCGACGCCGATCGAGCGCTTACCGGAGTTGAGCCGGGAGAACCCCAGCGACAGGCCATCCTTCTGCGGCACCCACTGCCGGGCATAGTCCCCGGTCTTCGGATCCTCGACTTTGATGACCTGGGCTCCGAAGTCCCGCAACATCCGCCCCGCCGTGGGCGCAGCGTACATCGACCCGAGTTCGAGCACCCGCACCCCGGCGAGGGGACCGTTTGCTCCGGCCCTGTTCTCCGTCATGTTCGCCTACTTTCGAAGAGCCGTACCGAAGGGGGTTGGAACGGGTATCACAGAGCCCACTGGATGTGGCGCGGCTCCAGGAACTCCTGGATGCCCCACTCACCGAGCTCCCTGCCGATACCGGAACGGCCCGAGCCGCCGAAGGGTGCGTCGGGACGCATTGCACCGCCGCCGTTGATCCACACGGTGCCGGCCCGCAACTGCTCGGCCACGCGGCGGCCCTCCTCCAGGGTGGGCGCCCACACGTTGGCAGCCAGGCCGTAGGCGGTGTCGTTGGCCAGCCGGATCGCCTCGTCGACGTCCTTGTAGGTGAGGACGACGGCGACCGGGCCGAAGATCTCCTGCTGCACGGCGCGGGCGCTGTGCGGCAGGTTGCCCAGCAGGATCGGGTTGACGTACCAGCCCTTCTCCGGCAGCGGGGTCTCCACCTGGAGGAGCGCCTTGCCGCCCTGCTCGAGCGCCTCGGTGATGAACCCGTTGACGCGGTCGCGGTGATCGGGGCGGATCAGCGGGCCGATGTGGGTCTCCGGGTCCCACGGGTCGCCGACCTTCATCTTCGGGAACGCCTCGGCGCCCGCCTTCATGAAGCGGTCGAAGAGGTCCTCGTGGACCAGCAGCCGGGCCAGTGCCGCACACCCCTGGCCGGAGTTGCGGGACCAGCGCATGTGCATGTCCACCGCGAAGGACTCCACGTCGCAGCCGGGCAGGACGATGTTGGCGGACTTGCCGCCCAGCTCCAGGACGACGTCGTTGAGGTTGGCCGCCGCCTGCTCCATGATCTTGGCGCCCACCGCGTCAGAACCGGTGAAGGACACCTTGTCCACGCCCGGGTGGGAGGACAGGTACTGGCCGATGTCCGCCCCACCGAGGACGACGTTGATCACCCCGTCGGGCAGGTCCGACTCGCGGATGATCTCGCCGAGCAGCAGGGTGGTCAGCGGGGTGCGCGGCGACGGCAGCAGCACCACGGTGCAGCCCGCGGCCAGCGCCGCACCGTACTTGAAGCCAGCCAGGTTGAGCGGGTAGTTGTAGCCGGTGATCGCGGCGACCACACCCACCGGGTAGTGGTCGACGTCGCTCATCGTCGGCACGGGCACGTCGTAGGGGCCCAGGTGGACGGTGCGGTCCTTCTTCGCCGCGTCAGCGAACCAGCGCAGGTGGCCGAGACCCATCTTCACCTGGAGGAACTCGGCGGTGGAGACGGGGGTGCCCACCTCGTTGACGATGGAGGCCAGCAGCTCCTCCCACCGGGCCTCCAAGCGGTCGGCGAGGCTGTGCATGGCGGCGGACCGCTCCTCGCCCGACATCTTCGACCAGGTGTCGAAGGCGGTGCGGGCGGCCCGGATCGCCTCGTCGACCTGTTCTTTAGTGGCTCCGCTGACGGTGGCGATGACCTCTTCGGTGGCGGGGTTGTAGACGTCCCAGGTCTCGCCGGCGGGCTTGACCGGCTTGCCGTCGATGGTCAGCTCGCGTACCTCGGGGACATAGTCGCGGAGGGCTGCGATCCGCTCGCTGCTGATGCTCATCAGGCCTCTCCCTTGTTGTCGTCGGCGTTGGCTGGCTTCTTGAGCATGAGACCTGCCCGGCGGCACACGCAGACCAAGACGTCGTCCTGGTTGTATCCGCGGTGTTCGAACCAGACGATCCCCGAGTCGGTGCGGCTCTTGGACTCGCGCTTGTCGAGGATGGTGGTCTCACCGCGCAGGGTGTCGCCGTGGAAGACCGGGTGGGGGAACTTGACCTCGTCGTAGCCGAGGTTGCCCAGGGTGGTGCCCATGGTCAGCTCGGGCACGTGGAATGCACCGATGAGCGCCAGGGTGAACAGGCTGTTGAAGACGCGCCGGCCGTGGATGGTGGTCTTCGCGAACTCCTCATCCAGGTGCAGCGGCTGCAAGTTCATCGTCAGCGAGGTGAACAGGATGTTGTCCATCTCGGTGACGGTCCGGGTGAACGGGTGCTTGTAGACCTTGCCCACCTCGAACTCTTCGTAGTACAGCCCTCGCATCGTTATTTCGCCTCCTCCGCGCTCGCGGCGTTACGCGCCCGCAACTGCTCGGCGCGCTCCAGCCATTCCAATGCCTTGTCGTAGTGGGCCTTGTCGATGTGCACGCCCCGGTAGCGCAGTGCGCCGACCCCCTCCGCAGCAGCTTTCTCGTACGCCTCGACCAAGCCTCGGTAGAAGGCGATGTCGGCGTCAGAGGGTGTGAAGACCTCGTTGATGACCGCGACGTGGCTGGGGTGGATCGCGATCATGCCCCGGTAGCCGAGCTGGCGGCCGCGCCGCGCGAACTCCCGCAGGCCGTCGAGGTTGTCCAGGTCCTCCCACAGCCCGGTGAGGGCGTGGATCCCGGCTTCTCGGCAGGCGAGCAGGATCCGGCTGCGGTGGTAGAGCGTCTCCGTGCCTTCCAGGGTCCACTCGTATCCCACGGCCCTGGCAATGTCGGCGTGCTCGGCGGTGGGGCCGATCATGGCGCCCACCCGCGGGGATGCGGCAGCCACCTCACGGCAGGCGTGGATGGCTTTCACCGTCTCCACCGGGATGATGTACTCCAGCCCGCTGACCCCGTTGCGGGTCTCGAAGTGGTCGAGCAGCGCGTCGTAGCGCAGCACATCGGTGGCCTGCTCCACTTTGGGAGCGAAGATACCGGTCAGTCCGGGGATCACGACTTCTTCCAAGTCGGCCCCGGTCAGCTTGGTGTGCAGCGGGTTGACCCGGACGAACAGCCCGATGTCGGAGTTGGTGGCGCGCACCCGCCGGATGGACTCGGCGACGGTGGCGCGGGCGGCTGCCTTCTCCGCCTCGGGCACCGAGTCTTCCAGGTCGAGGACGATCGCGTCCGCCCCGGAGGCCACGGCCTTGTCCACCCAGGTGGGCCGGTGGCCGGGGACGAAGAGAACGGAACGGTACGGCCGCATCAGTAGCTCCTCGGCAGACCCAGAACGTGCTCGGCCACGTAGTTGAGGACCATTTCCTGGCTGATGGGGGCGATGCGCATCAGCCGGGCTTCCCGGAAGTACCGTTCGATGTGGTACTCCTTGCTGTAGCCGTAGCCGCCGTGCACGCTCAGTGCCGCGTCCGCGGCGAAGAATCCGGCTTCGGCAGCCAGGAACTTGGCGGCGTTGGCTTGCCGTCCCGCGGGGTAGCCGTTGTCGATCAGCCAGGCGGCCTGCTGGCACATCAGGTCCGCGGCGTCGAGTTTGATCAGGGCTTCAGCCAGGGGGAAGGCGATGCCCTGGTTCTTGCCGATGGGACGGCCGAAGACGACGCGTTCCTTGGCGTAGTTGGTGGCCCGGCGCAGGGCGGCGCGGCCGATGCCGATGGCGGCGTTGGCGGAGATGACCCGCTCGGCGTTGAGCCCGGCCAGGATGGTCTTGAAGCCCTTTCCGACTTCGCCGATGACGTCTTCGTCGGGAACGAACAGGTCGTCGATGAACAGCTCGTTGGTGTCGACCGCGTTGCGGCCCATCTTGGGGATGGGGCGCACGGTGACCCGTTCGCGGTCCATGGGCGCGAAGAACAGGGTGAGCCCGTCGGTCTTCTTGGCCACCTGGTCGCGCGGGGTGGTGCGGGCCAGGAGGATGAGCCGTTCGGCTTCCTGGGCCTTGGTGATCCAGACCTTCTTGCCGGAGACCAGCCAGCCGCCGTCGACCTTGCGGGCGAAGGTGGAGAGGTTGGTGGTGTCCGTGCCGGCGTCGGGCTCGGTCACGGCGAAGGACACGTGCAGGTCACCGCTGACCAGGCGGGGCAGGAAACGCTGTTTGAGGTCTTCGCTGCCGTACTTGATGATCGGTTCGAAACCGAAGATGCCGATGTGGACGGCGCTGCATCCGTTCATGCCCGCGCCGGAGGCGGCGATCTCCTGTTCCACGATGGCGGCTTCGGTGACGCCGAGTCCGCCGCCGCCGTACTCGGTGGGGACGGTCAAGCCCAACCAGCCCGCCTCGACGATGGCGTTGTAGAACTCCCAGGGGAATTCCTGCGACTGGTCGTGCTTCATCCAGTATTCGTCGGGGAATTTGGCGCACAGGTCCCGGACTGCTTGGCGGATGTCCTCGTGCACCGTGTCTTTGCTGAAGTCCATGGGGTCCTCCCGTTCAGCCCTCGTCCGCCCGGGGCCGTGCTCCCGCGCGGACGAGGTGGTGTCCAGGTCGCTACTTGGCGGTCAGGCCGCCGTCGACAGGGATGGTGACGCCGGTGACGTAGCTGGCGTCGTCGCTGGCGAGGAACGCGATGACCGAGGCGATCTCTTCAGGCTGGGCACCGCGGCCGAGCGGGATGTTCTTGATGAAGTCCTTGGTCAGCTCGGAGACGTCGGCTCCCGGTTCCCGACCGAAGAACTGGGCGAGCATGGGGGTCTGCACGGTGCCGGGGCAGATGACGTTGACGCGGATGCCGTCCGGGGCGCCCTTGAGTGCGAGGGCGCGGGCGAAGGGGACAAGGGAGCCCTTGGTCAGCGAGTAGATGGGGCTAAAGGGGGATCCGACGAGCGCCGAAGTGGAGGAGGTCATGGTGATCGACCCCTTGCCGTTGGCGGCTTTGAGGAGGTCGTAGCCGAGGGTGCAGGTGTAGTAGGCGCTCTTGATGTTGACGTCGATGTTCTTCTGCCACTCCTCGTCGCTGGTCTCGATGCCGCCGGGGCCGGGCATACCGACTTGGGCGTGGAGGACGTGGAGGACGCCGTGGTCGGAGCGGATGCGGTCGAACAGCGCCCGGAGGCTGTCGTTGTTGGTGGCGTCGACCTGGACGGGAACGGCCTTGCCGCCTTGGGCGGTGATCTCCTCGGCGACTTTCTTCGCGGACTCTTCGCTGAGGTCAGCGACGTAGACGGTGGCTCCCTCTGAGGCCAGGCGGTGCGAGATGGCGCGGCCCATACCGGATCCACCGCCGACGATGGCGGCGATACGTCCTTCAAAACGGCGCATTGTCGCGTCCTTTCGCAGTGGTGTCGTGTCGTCGTCCGTGTGGGCTCCCCCGCCGCGACACACCCCACACCCTATTAGTCGTAATCATCATAATAGTTTTCTGTGTGAGGTGGGTCAAGGGATGCGGTTATGCAGAGCACAACCGCATCCGCTGCGGCTGGCGGGGACGTCTAGCTGCTGCGCTTGGCGAGCCTGCGGGCCAGGGAGTCGAGCAGGACCTCCGTGGCGCCCTCGTAGATGCGGAGCGGGCGGGCATTGCGGTAGAGGCGCTCGATCTTGGACCCGCGGATCAGCCCGAAGCGGCCCATGGCCTGCACCGCGCGGTCGACCACTCGTCCAGCCGCCTCCGTTGCGCTGACCTTGGCGATCGAGGAGTAGTCCAGGTGCGCGAGCGGATCGTTCTTGGCGAGCGCTGCCGCTCGGTAGGTGATGGCCCGGGCCGTCTCCACCTCGGTCCACGACAGGGCCAGGCTCTGGGACACTGCCCCCAGTTCCAGGAGCGGGCGGCCGAACTGGGTACGGGTCTTGGCGTGGCGTAGCGCCTCGTCCAGCGCAGCCTGGGCCAGGCCGACCGCCGAGCCCGCCACGGTGACCCGGAACACCGCGAGTGTCTGCAGCATGAGGGAGAACGCTTTACCCGGCACGCCGAGCCGGTGGTTTTCGGGCACTTCCGCACCGTCGAAGTGCAGTTCGCCGAGGATGTGCGGGGCGATCAGGTCGTCGCCACGCTCGACCGTCAGCCCGGGGGTGTCGGCGGGAACCAGCACCATGGAGTAGCCCTCGCCCTCCCGGCCGAGGACACAGTAGAAGTCGGCGGCACCGCCGTTGGTGATGAACGACTTGCGTCCGCTGACCCGCACCCCGGTGGGGGTGGCCTCGATCGTCGTGGTGACCCCGCGCAGGTCGGAGCCGATGTCCGGTTCGGTCAGGGCGAGTCCGGCGATCGCTTCCAGGCGCGCCACCTTAGGGAGCCACTCGCGTTTGAGCTCCTCGGTTCCGCCGACCGCCAGCGAGTAGCTGCCCACCCCCTGCATGCCGAAGAGGGAGTCCAGGTGGGCCGAGGTGTACATCAGCGCTTCGCGGATGACGGCGATCGCCAGCGGGTCGAGAACGTCGCTTTCTCCCCCGTAGGCGGCGGGAACCACATGGCGTGCCAGACCGCTCTCCCGCAGGATCTCTGCCACGCCCTGGTGGACCTCGACCGCCGCGTCTGCCTCGTCAGCGTACTCTTCCACCCGCTCGGCCACGGACCGCGCGATGCGCTGGATCTCGCGGTGACGCGGTCCCAGGTCGAACATCTGCCCCTCTTCCACGATCGCCCCTTCTCGTCTGAAGCTGTCTTGGTCCACGGTCCAGCTCGCGGCGGACCGTTTCGACGCGCGGCGTGTCTTCCGCCCGGGACCTGGTGGGCGTTCCGCGAACGTCGCTGTGGGCGGGCCCCCGCGACATGCCGCCGCTGTCCAGCCGCGTGTGGCGGGGGCCGACCGCTGATCCAGGAAATCCCTGTGGGCCAGGTGCTAGGCGCGCTGGTTGAACTTGCGGCCCAGCAGCTCGGAGACGATTCGGATCCGCTGCATGTTCGGGGTACCGCCCGCGATAGCCCAGCCGTGGGCGTCCCGGTGCAGCCGCTCGATGCCGTACTCTTCCGTGTACCCGTTGCCGCCGTGCAGTTGCATGGCCATGTCGGTCACGCGCTTGGCCATCTCGTTGGCGGCGCACTTGGCCAGGGAGACCTGCAGCGGGTCGGGCAGCTTCCCGCCCTCGGCGCTGGCCGCGGCGCGCTGCTGCAGCAGGCGCGCGGAGTCCACTTGCATCACCATGTCGGCCAAAGTGATCTGGACACTTTGGAACTCGATGAGCGGTTTGCCGAACTGCTCCCGCTCTTGGACATAGGCGATGGTGCGGTCGAGTGCCTCCTGGCCGATGCCGAGGCTCATGGTGGTGTTGCCGAGCCGCTCGATGGAGAAGACTCCGAACAGCTTGCCAAAACCGCCGGCGGGGACGACCAAGTTCTCCTTGGGGACCCAGACTTCGTCGAGGATGACGTCAGCGGAGGGAATGCCGCGGAAGCCCATGAGCCGTTCGGGGGGACCGAAGCTGAGGCCGGGGGTGCCTTTCTCGACGACGAGGGCGCCGATCCCCTTGGAGCCGGGTTCGTCGGTGAGGCGGGCGTAGACGAGGTAGAGGTCGGCTTCACCGCCGTTGGAGATCCACCGTTTGGTTCCGGTGATGACGTAGCCGTCGCCGGAGGGGCGGGCCGTGGTGCGCATGTCGGTTGCGGCCGATCCGGCGTCGGGCTCGGAAATAGCGACCGCCATGGTCTTCTCACCGGAGATGATGTCCGGCAGCCAGCGTTCGCGCTGCTCTTCAGTCCCCAGGTAGTTGATCACCTGGGCCGGACCGGTGTTGGCCTCGAAGATCTGGAAGGCGGCCGGGCGGCAGACCCGGGCAAACTCCTCAATCACCGCCAGCGCCTGGGCCAGCGGGGCTCCGGCACCGCCGTAACGCTCCTGGTGGGCGATGCCGAGGAATCCGAGCTCCCCGAGACGGATCCGCTCTTCGCGGGAGATCGGCTTCCGTTCCACGTCCAGTTGCTCGGCGATCGGCCCGTATACCTCGCGGGCGACCTTTGAAGCCAGTTCGCGGATCTCCGTGTACTCATCGACGGGTCTGGCCGTCATGGGGCTGTCCCCTTCCGGTCTTGGTTAATCATTATACTAGATTTCAGCATCCGGCTCCCCCTGGGTCAACAGACGTCGCACCGCCTCCAGCACGACTCCCCTCAGTGCGGCATTCCCGCCACCCTTGAGGTGCGCCGGGCGCTAAAACTCCCCCACGACGCCTCCCACCCACGGGAGCTCTCCCCCGCACCAGAAGGCCGCCGAACAAGCCGGTGGGATCGTCGTCACACCCCTCGCACAAGCAGAATCATACCATAATCATGGTTATGTTGATCAGCAATTATGTGCTGGTTTCCCCCTCCGATACATCGAGGGCGCCCGCTCGAGCGCCCTCGATGCCTGTCTGCTCTTATTCCGGCTACCGTCCGGTCCAGCGCGGCTCGCGCTTCTCCACGAACGCGCGCGCCCCTTCCTTGGCGTCCTCGGACTCGCGCACCGGGTTGACGTACTCTTCCTGCTTCTCGAACTGGGTGTCCAGCGGCCAGTCCACCGAGCGGACCAGCACCTGCTTGGACGCGGCCAGGGCGAGCGGCGCGTTGGCGGCGACCTCCTCGGCCAGCTCCAGCGCGACCTCGAACGCCTTGCCCGGCTCGGTGAGCCGGTTGACCAGGTGGACTTCGGCGGCCTCGGTCGCGGGCCACATCTTCCCGGTCAGCACCAGCTCCATGGCGAGGTGGTAGGGGATGCGGTGCTGCAGGCGCAGCAGGCCGCCCGCCGCCGCGGTCAGCCCGCGCTTCACCTCGGGCAGGCCGAACTTCGCCTCTTGCGAGGCCACGATGAGGTCGCAGGCAAGCACGATCTCAAAGCCCCCGGCCAAGGCGTAGCCTTCCACCGCCGCGATCAGCGGCTTCTTCGGCGGCTGCTGCACGAGTCCCGCGAACCCGCGGCCCGGGACGACGGGGCGCTCCCCGCGGGCGAACCCCTTGAGGTCCATGCCCGCGCAGAAAGTGCCGCCCGCCCCGGTGATGATGCCGACACTCAAGTCGGGGCGGCTGTCCAACGTCTCCAGGGCCTCCGCGATGCGGTAGGCCATCGCCTGCGACATCGCGTTGCGGACCCGGGGCCGGTTCATGGTGATCACGAGCACCCGGCCGCGCTCTTCGACCAGAACCTCAGGTGCGTCGTCGTTGGTGGTGCTCATCGTCGCTTCTCTCTCCTGCCGCCCGCCGCTGCGGCGGCGGGACGCTGTGCGGTCGGGGCTCTCCGTTAGCGCGCGCTCATGCGCAGGGCACCGTCGAGGCGGATCACCTCGCCGTTGATCATCTTGTTCTCGATGATGTGGTGGGCGAGCATGGCGTACTCGTCGACGTGGCCCAGCCGGTTGGGGTGCGGCACCGACTTGCCGAGGGCGTCGCGGAGCTCCTGCGGGAAGCGGCTGAGGATCGGCGTGTCGAACACCCCGGGGGCGATGGTGGCGACCCGGATCTTCTTCGACGCCAGGTCGCGGGCGGCCACGAGGGTCATACCCACCACACCGGCCTTGGCCGAGGCGTAGGGGATCTGCCCGATCTGCCCCTCGTAGGCGGCGACCGAGGCGGTCAGCACGCACACGCCGCGCTCCTCGTCGACGACGTCGTTCTTCGCCATCCGGGCGGCGGCCAGACGCAGCATGTTGAACGTGCCGAAGAGGTTGACCCGGACGATCTCCTCATAGGTCTCCATAGACCCGGGGCTGCCGTCCTTCTCCACCACGCGCACGGTGGCGCCGCGTCCCGCGCAGTGCACCAGGGCGCGCAGCGGGGCCTTGGCTTCGGCGAGGTCGAGCGCGGCGTTGACCGCGTCGGTGTCGGTCACGTCCGCGGGGCCGAACTGCCCGCCGATCTCCTTGGCGACCTCCGCGCCCTTGGACTGCGGCAGGTCGATGATGACCACGTGGGCTCCCTGCTTCGCCAGCCGTGCCGCGGTCGCGGCTCCCAGCCCGGAAGCCCCTCCGGTCACGACGACGGAAGCTCCGTTGACGTCCACGCTGTCTCCTCCGAAAGTCAGTGGTCGCGGTCAGATGCGTTCGATGATGGTGGCGTTGGCCATACCGCCGGCCTCGCACATCAGTTGCAGGCCGAACTGCTGGTCGTTGTCTTCCAGGGCGTGCAGCATCGTGGTCATCAGCCGCGCGCCCGAGGCGCCGAGCGGGTGGCCTAGCGCGATCGCGCCGCCCCGGGGGTTGACCTTGTCGATGTCGATGTCGAACTCGGAGAGCCAGGCCAGGGGGACCGGAGCGAAGGCTTCGTTGATCTCGACGTGGTCGATGTCGGACAGCGAAAGGCCGGAGCGTTCCAGGACCTTCCGGGTGGCGGGGATGGGGGCCGTCAGCATGAGCAGCGGGTCGTCACCGCACACCGCCATGGAGTGGATGCGGGCACGCGGGGTGTAGCCGAGCTCTTCGCACTTGGCGCGGCTCATCAGCAGCAGCGCACTGGCCCCGTCCGTGATCTGGGAGGAGTTGCCCGCGGTGATCCGCCACTCGATCTCCGGGAAACGCTCGGACAGCTCGGGGGTGCCGAAGACGGTTTTGAGGGTGGCGAGTTTCTCGACGGTGCTGTTGGGGCGGATCGTCTCGTCGCGGTTGACCGTGCCGGACGGCGTCTCCACCGGGATGATCTCCCGGTCGAACAGTCCTGCTTCTTGGGTTTGGGCGGCCAGCGTGTGGGAGCGGACCGAGTACTCGTCCAGCGCGGTGCGGTCCAGGTTCCAGCGCGCCGCGACCAGTTCGGCCGCCACTCCCTGGGAGACGAGGCCCGGGTGGTAGCGCTTGGCGACGAGGGTGCCGTAGGGGTCAGCGCCCATACGCGCGGAACCCATGACGACGCGGCTCATCGACTCGACACCGCCGGCGACCACGATGTCGTAGACGCCGGCCATGATGCCTTGGGCGGCAAAGTGGACTGCCTGCTGACTGGAGCCGCACTTGCGGTCGATCGTTGTCGCCGGCACATGGGTGGGGAAACCAGCGCCAAGCCAGGCCATGCGTCCGGGGGTCGCCGACTGCTCGCCCACCTGCGACACACAGCCAATGATGACGTCGTCCACGGTCCCCGGGTCGAGGTCGTGGCGCGAAATCAGTTGGCGGAGCGTCTGGGCGAGCAGGTCCACCGGGTGGACGTCGGCGAGGGCTCCGCCCTCACGTCCGCGACCGGCGGCGGTGCGCACCGCGTCGACGATGACCACATCGTTGGATCGCGCTTTTGCCATACGTATTTCTTATCATGATTTGGATCATTCGTCTATATGTAGGCACAGCGCGACGCTCTGACGTGACCAGGGAAGACGGGAGGCGTGCCACCACCGCCACTCTGTCGCCGTCCAGCGCTCCCCCATGGGAGCACTGTTCACTGCTGCGGAGCGCGCGGCAGCGGGGAAGCTCAAGAGCTCCACACGATAGGAGCGTCGAGCACCTCGGGGAACTTCTTCTCGGCGTAGCGGACGTACTCGTGAATGTGCTGCGCCATCGCTTCAGCCGAGGCTTCCGGATCACGAGAGGCGATCGCCTCGTAGATGTTCAGATGGGCCTTGTGCACTGCGGCCCGACGGAACTGGGGATAGTCGATACCGATAGCCGAACCGTCGAGGATGCCGAGCAGGGAGTCCACGAGATACCCGAACATCACGTTGCCGGAGCCGTGGGCGATGAGGTCGTGGAAGCGCCGGTTCTGCTCCAGGAAGACCTCCTGGTCTTCCAGGTTGTCGCGCATCATGTCCACGCTCTCTTTGAGCTCTTTGAGCTTCTCGTCGCTCATGCGCTCCGAAGCCAGGCGGGCCATCATGGGCTCCAGCGCGGTGCGCGCCTCGGTGATCGTCCGGAAAGGCGCCTTCTCGAACTGCATGAGTAACGTCAGCGTGGTCGTGAGGCTGCTCGCATCCGGCTGCTGGACGATCGGACCGCCCCCGGGACCCGGCCGCAGTGAAATGACCCCTTGCAGTTCCAGGAAGCGCAGCGATTCACGGAGGGTTCCTCGCCCCACGGAGTACTCGTCGAGCATCACCCGCTCCGGGGGGAGTCGGTCACCCACCCTGTTTCCGCGCCGGTGGATGTCGGCGACGATCTGCTGGGCGACCAGCATCGCTGTCTTCTGTGGCCTCAGGGGTGGGTGGGCCATGGCAAGCACCTCCACTTCGGGGTCGATCCTCTGGCGGCGTGATTATCGCCAGATAGATTAATGATACGCATAGTTAAACTAATTTAGCTTCCTAGTAATACGAAAAGCAACATCTCAAGCACAGAGTGCTAGAGATTGCGCTACGGCAAAGAAAAAAGGGTGGCGCCATGTCAGAACACAATGGCGAACCACCCACTACGTAGCGCGAAACCGTCCCGGGAGCAACACGACCCCACTGGGTCGCTGCCGAAACGGCGTCGGGCCTACCGCGTGAAGACGATCTTGCCGAACAGGTCGCCTGCCACCATGGCGGCGAACCCGTCGCGCGCCCGCTCCAACGGCATCGTGTCGTGGATGACCGGCCGAACTCCGGTGAGGTCGAGGAAGCTCAGCAACTGCTCGAGCTCCCGTCGGCTGCCCATCGTGGAACCCTGCACCCGCATCTGCTTGAAGAAGATCCGGGTCAGCTCGGCGTTGTCCGGCTGGGGCCCCGAGGTGGTCCCTGCAATGACGACCGTGCCCCCGGGACGCAGCGACTTGACCGAGTGCGACCAGGTCGCCCGGCCGACCGTCTCCATGACCGCATCCACCCGCACGGGAAGCCGTTCGCCGGGCGCAAAAGTATCGTGGGCGCCCAGTTCACGGGCGCGTTCGCGTTTAGCGGCATCCCGGCTCGTCGCAAAGACCCGCAGCCCCGCGGCCCGGCCCAGCGCGATCAGCGCGGTCGCCACTCCCCCACCCGCGCCCTGCACCAGCACGCTGTCGCCGGGCTTGAGTTCAGCCTGGGTGAACAGCATGCGGTAGGCGGTCAGCCACGCGGTCGGCAGGCAGGCAGCCTCCTCGAAGGAGAGCGACCGGGGCTTGGGGACGAGGTTGCGTCGGGGAACAGCCACTTTTTCCGCGAACGTCCCCTGGTACCGTTCGCTGAGCAGCGAGCGGTGCGGGTCGAGGGTTTCATCCCCCACCCAGTCCGGGCTGCTGATGACAGCGTGGACCACGACTTCGTTGCCGTCCTCGTCGTACCCGGCAGCGTCGCAGCCGAGGATCATCGGCAGCTGCTCTTCGCGCAGACCCACCCCGCGCAGCGACCAGACGTCGTGGTGGTTGAGCGACGCGGCCCGGACCGTGACCACCGTCCAGCCCGCTGGGGGTTCGGGGTCGGGACGCTCCCCCAGGCGCAGCGCAGACAGCGGGTCATCGGACGAGAAACTCTCGGCGTAGACGGCGAACATTGACTTTCCCCTCGGGTCGCGAGCGCATCCGTGTGCCGGAGTATAGATGTCGCTCCGTGGGCTTCCCGGCACGGCACCGCGTCAAAGGGCAGGTTCGCCGGGGCCCGCCTCTTTTCTTAAGAGAAGAAGAGACGCGGCCCCGCGTCCGACGATCTCACTCGACGGTGATGGCCCGCTCCGGGCAGGCCTCGGCTCCATCCCGGGCCGCCGCCTCCAGTTCGGGGCCCACCTCTTCGTGGAGCACGTAGGCGTGCCCGTCTTCTTCGCGCGGCGCAAACACGTCGGGCGCGGTCATGTAGCACAC
>NZ_BCWB01000007.1 GCF_001592045.1 Thermobifida fusca NBRC 14071 = JCM 3263
TTGGCACTGCTTTCCGTCGACTCGGACGCGCATGTTGCCCTCCTTAGGGACCAGAGATCCCTATTCTCCCTGGCCATCTTGACATTAATGCTTTTGAGTATAACGATTATCACCAGGACCGCAATAAAGATCACACACCATACGAGATCTCGTCACAGACCATATCCGCACAGCTCACAACGGACTTCCGCGCACGAACCAGGACAGGAAAGGGCACACAGCATGAGCAACCCCACGCGTTGCCCGGTGATCCACTTCGATCACCACTCTCCGGAGCACGCCAAGGACCCGGTGGGCGCCTACCGCGCGCTGCGGCAGACCCACAAGCGCGGCTGGACCGAGGCCCACGGCGGCTACTGGGTGCTGTCGGACTACCAGAGCGTCTTCGACGCCGCCCGCGACGACGACCTGTTCTCCTCCACCCGTGAGGCGGCGGGCACTGACGGGCTGGCCATCGTCATCCCCCCGACCCCGATGTACCACCACATTCCCATCGAGGTCGACCCGCCGGAGTTCCGGAAGTACCGCAAGATCGTCAACCAGGTCACCGCGCCCGCCGCGGTGGAACGGATGAAGGAGATGGTGGAGCGGTACACCGTCGCCTTCGTCGACAGCGTCATCGAAAAGGGCGAGTGCGACTTCACCACGATCATCGGTGTGCCCGCGATCGTCACCATCGACTGGCTGGGCCTGCCCGTGAAGGACTGGAAGCGCTACGCTGACGCCCACCGCGCCACCCTGGCCGAGCCCCAGGACAGCGAGGCGTTCCGGCACGCCGTCGAAGTGGAGCTTCCCGCCCTGTCCCAGCAGATGTGGGACACCATCCGGGCCCGCCGCCAGGAGCCCAAGGACGACGTCATCAGCTTCCTGGTGTCGCAGAAGGTCGACGACCGTCCCATCACCGACGAGGAGGTCTTCGCCATGGTCGACCTGCTCGTCTCCGGCGGCACCGGAACCACGGCTTCGCTGGTGAGTCAGGCCCTCGTCTGGCTGGCCAAGAACCCCGACGTCCGCCAGGAACTCATCGACGACCTGAGCCTGCTCGACCGCGCTGTGGAGGAGTTCCTCCGGGTCTTCTCCCCCACGCAGGCTCTGGCCCGCACCGTCACCCGCGACGTCGAGTTCCACGGCTGCTCGATGAAGAAGGGCGACCGGGTCCTCCTCTCGTGGGCGTCGGCCAACCGGGACGAAGAGCAGTTCGAGAACCCCGACACCATCGACATCCACCGGTGGCCCAACCGCCACGTCGCCTTCGGTATCGGTGTCCACCGGTGCGCGGGCTCCCACCTCGGCCGGTTCATGGCCAAGCGGCTGCTGCAGGAGATCCTCACCCGCATGCCCGACTACACGATCGACTTCGACGCCCTGGTGCCCTTCCACGACCAGGGCACCAACGTGGGCTTCCGGAGCATCCCCGCCAAGTTCACCCCCGGCAAGCGGGTGCTTCCCCTGTCCGAAGCGGTCATCGGCTGATCCCGCACGCCAACGCCCACTATGGAACGGATCGTCATTGTGGGAGGCGGCCTCGCCGCCTCCCGAACCTGCGAACAGCTCCGCAGCCGGGGATACGAGGGCGAGCTGGTCATGCTCTGCGCCGAGCCGCATCCCCCCTACGACCGGCCGCCGCTGTCGAAGGCTGCACTTCTTGAGGAGGAGCACGACTCCACCTTCCCCACCGACTACGCCCAGTTGTCGGTGGACGTGCGGCTCGGGGTCGCCGCCACCGGGCTCGTCCCCGATGCGCGCACCGTGCAGACCACTGACGGAGAGCTGTCCTACGACGCGCTCGTCATCGCCACCGGGGCCTCCCCGATCCGGCTGCCCGGCCCGGGACGCCAGTTCACGGTCCGCACCGTGGAGGACGCGGCCCAGCTCCGGGCCGAACTCAAGCCCGGACAGCGGGTGGTCCTGGTGGGAGCGAGCTGGATCAGCGCCGAGGTCGCAACCGCGGCCCTGCGCCGGGGATGCTCGGTGACCTGCATCGAAGCAGGGCCCGCTCCCCTCTCCGCTGCGCTTGGTGCAGACGTAGGCCAGCGCTTCCTGCCCTGGTGGTCGGAGGTGGACTTGCGGCTGGACACGGGAGTCGCCGAGGTCACCGAGACCGGGGTGCAGCTCGCCAACGGCGAGCAGGTGGACGCCGACGTGGTCGTCACCGGGATCGGGGTACGTCCGGCCGTCGACTGGCTGTCCGGTTCGGGGATCGCACTGGACACCGGGGTGGTCGTGGACGAGCACCTGCGCACCTCCCTGCCGGGCATCTACGCCCTCGGCGACGTCGCGGTGCGCTGGTCGCCGCGGTGGAACACCCGGATCCGGGTCGAGCACTGGGACGACGCGCGAGAAGCAGCCCGCACTCTCGCTGGCGTTCTGCTCCACGACCCGTCCAGCCAGGACCCGCTGCCTGTCCACGATCCGGTGCCCTACTTCTGGAGTGACCAGTTCGGTCACAAGATCCAGTACGTGGGACACCACAGCCCGGAGGACACGCTGGTCATCCGGGGCGACGGCACCCCGCAGTGGGCCGCAGCCTGGGTGGATGCCGAGGGGCGCCTCACCGCGCACCTGAGCATCGACGCGCCGCGGCTGATGATCGACGCGCGCATGGCCATCGCCGCGGGAGCCCGCCCTGACGAGGCCGCCCTGCGCGACCCGCAGGCCAAACTCGCTCCACCTCGCGGGCGTTGACCTCTCCAGGGGATACCGCCGCTACCGTCCCCGGTGCTGATCCCCCAGCACCGGGGACGGTTCTTTGTGCGCTCCTGCCAGGTGAGGTGGGACTCCTGGCGCCCGCCCCACCTCTTCTCCCAGGGTCCTGCTGCCCTGTCCCGCGGGGAAACGAGGGCGACACGGCTACGAAGACTCCCACCAATAGGAACGCTATGTAACCATAAGGTCACTAAGAGACGTGACATTGGGGGAGTCATGCGCCGTTCCATCACTCTTGCTCTCACCGGACTCCTGACCGGTGTGCTGGTCTCCACGAGCACGCCCAACGCCGCGGCCGAGGTCGACCACCAGCCGGTGATCTTGCCGAACTGTGCGGTAACCCTGGTCCCTAACGGCGGGGACGCCGATTCCGCGGAATGCCTCCAGCCTGCCCGGGACACCATGGCCTCGAACCGCGGCAGCGGCCACCACCACTGCGGACACCACCACCATGGCCGCTGCGACGACGACTACGTCCCATACGTCGTGGTCGCGGAGCACGGGCCGTGGGGGTCGCGGGCTGAACGCGAAGGCTGGCACCTCTACTTTGTCGAACCCGGGCTGTACTACATCCCGCAGAAATTCAACGACCAGGCGAGCTCGTGGGCCTCCTACGGGTTCTGCGGCTACTTCCACGTCCACGCTCCAGGCACCGAGCCGGCCGCGTTCTTCCCGAAGAACCGGGCGGGCAACTTCCCGTACGGCAGGGTCGGCAACGACGAGCTCTCCGGGGTCAGCGTCTACGACCACTGCGCCTGACCAGCCCCGACCACAGCAGGGCTGGGGCGGTGCCGGGCACCGCCCCAGCCCTATGCCCGGGGTTATTGCTCTGCGGCCGGGGCAGAGGAACGGCGTTGGAGGAGCAGTCGCACCTGCGCGGAGAGTTCCGGCATGAGACACCAGGCAGAGCACGGCAAGCGCAGTGGCCAGGCCGCCGCTGCAGACCCGCTGCTTGTCGAAAAGGTCCTGACCGGCCTGAACATCGGGATCTACGTCACCGACGCACAAGAGCGCATCGTCTCAGTGAACCCGCGTGCCGAAGAGATCCTGCGCTGGTCCGCAGCGCTTCTGGTCGGCAGCAACGCGCATGACGCACTGCATCGGAGCGCAAACGGCACCCTGCTGTCGCCCCAGGAGTGCAAACTGACCCAGGACTACCAGCACGAATTCACCATCCGTGCGGGCAGCGCATGGTTCATGTGCGGCGACGGCGGACTGCTGCCGGTGGTGTGGCTGGTCGCCCCCTACCGGTTGGAGAACGGAGATCCGGGGACGGCGGTGCTGTTCCACGAACGGGTCTTCGACCCTGAAATGTTCGGCACGTACGACCCCGACCATGTGGCAGCGCTGACCGCGAACCTGTCGCTGATCTCCGCAACCACCACGGTGCTGACCTCCCATGTGGAGATCGCGGAAGCCCTGCGCCAAGTCGTGCAGTTGGTGCTGCCGCGCCTCGCCGACTGGGCCATCGTGGACTTGATCGACGAACACGGCCACGTCCGCCGGGCCGCGGCGATACACTACCACGACAACCGCCACGTGCGGGTCGAAGAACTGGAAGGCTCGCTCCCACCGGTTCCCCCGGAGTCGCAGATGCCGCTCTCCCGGGTCCTCAAAGGCGCCCCGGTGTCCCGGATCAGCCCCGAAGACTACAGCGTGCCCCCGGACGCGGAGATGGCCGTGGTGCAGCGGCGACTGTTCGCCACCACGGGGATGCATTCCGCGATCGCCGCTCCGCTGCGCGGCCGGGGCGGCAGCATCCTCGGCGCGCTGACCCTCGGCCGTTCCAAGGAGCGTCCCGACTTCACCTCCACCGAGATCACCCTGGTCGACGACATCGCCCACCAGGCCGGGCTCGCCCTCGACTACGAGCAGCAGCGCCGAGTCGCAGAAACCATGCAGCGCTACCTGCTGCCGCAGCTTCCCCGCATCCCCGGACTCGAAATGGAGGCACGCTACTACCCTGCACCCCAGTCCTCCCGGGTCGGCGGCGACTGGTATGACGCGTTCACCTTGGCGGACGGCACGCTCACCATGGTGCTCGGCGACGTGACAGGACACGACCTGCGCTCGGCCGCCCAGATGGCCGAGATCCGCAGTATGCTGCGCGCTTTCGCCTGGGACCACACGTCCACCCCCGGGGAGATCGTCTCCCGGCTCGACCAGGCGCTGGTCACTTTGGACGCCCCCACCATGGCCACCCTCATCTTCGCCCGGCTGGAACGGACAGCGGACTCTTCATGGCAGTTGGCCTGGACCAATGCTGGGCATCCGCCCCCGCTGCTGCTCGACCGCGACGGCCACAGCCGCTTTCTCGACGCGGAGAATGACCCTCTGCTCGGCATCGTCCCCTTTGCGCGTCGCCAGAACTTCACCACCACCCTGACACCGTCGACCACCGTGGTGTTCTACAGCGACGGCCTGGTCGAATCGGCTGCGCGCCCTATCGACACCGGCCTGGAGTCGCTGCGCGACCACGCTGCCCGCCTGGCGCACTCCTCCCTTGCGGACTTGTGCGACGGGCTCATCTCCCGGGTCCGTGCCGCGGGCCACGACGACGACGTGGCGCTCCTCGCGCTCCGTGTCACCGACCCTCAGATGGTCCCGTGCACCCCGAAGACGCAGATCAACAGCGCATCCCCCACCTGATCCCGAGGCCCGCGCCCGCTTCTTAGGCTGGGCGTGCCGCAGGCTTCGGTGCGGCGGGCGGCTGCCCGCACTCTCCAGCACCCAATGAGACTCAGATCACTCACATCTATGAAATTAATAATAAGCAATATATTGTTATCTGCGTCTCATTGCCGACCCCTCTGGGAGCGTTGATGAAAGCAGCCGTCCTGCACGAGTTCCGCAAGGACCTAGTGATCGAGGACGTCACTGTCTCCGAGCCCGCCCCCGACGAAGTCCTCATCCGCGTCGCAGCCTCCGGTGTCTGCCACACCGACCGGACCATGCAGCAGGGAGCCAACGACCTTCCCCTGCCCCTCATCCTCGGCCACGAAGTCGCAGGAATCGTGGAACGGGTAGGCAGCGCCGTCACCGCCGTCGAACCCGGCGACCACGTGGTGACCTGTGCTTCCGCCTTCTGCGGCACCTGCCGCTGGTGCATGCGCGGCGAACTCCAGCACTGCGCGCACAAGCGCCGCTCCAGAGACCCCGGCCAGCCGCCGCGGCTCTCCCAAGGCGACACCCCCGTCGAACCGTTCGTCGGCCTCGGCGGATTCGCAGAACAGGTCCTCGTCTACGAAGGCGCCGTCGTCAAACTGCCCGAGGAGATGCCGCTCGACCGCGCCGCCCTCCTCGGCTGCTCCGTCATCACCGGCATGGGCGCGGTACGCAACGCCGCCCAGGTGCAATCCGGTCAGACTGTGGCCGTTATCGGCTGTGGCGGTGTGGGCCTCAACGTGATCCAAGGAGCCCGACTGTGCGGGGCCGCGCAGATCATCGCCATCGACCGGCTCGCCGACAAACTCGACCTCGCCCGGCAATTCGGCGCCACCCACACCATCGACGCCAGCACCACCGATCCGGTGGAGGCCGTGCGCGAACTGACCGGCGGCGGAGTCGACCACGCCATTGAAGTGGTCGGCATCGCCGCGACCATGGAGCAGGCCTTCCGGATGCTCGACACCAAGGGCACCGCCACCGTCGTGGGTGTGGCCCACCCCGAGGTGCAGGTGAGCATCCGCGCCACCGACCTGCTGCTGGAAAAACGCCTCCAGGGATCCAAGATGGGCTCTGCCCGCCCCCGGATCGACATCCCCTTCTACTGCCAGCTCTACCTGGACGGCCGCCTCAAACTCGACGAACTCCTCACCGCCCGGGTGCCCCTCAGCGAGGTCAACAGCGCCCTGGCCGCCCTCGACAACCCGCTCGGCGCACGCACGGTCCTCACCTTCTGATCGCTGCCGACGGCCTGGCTTTTCCTCTCACACTTCCTCGTCCTCTCAGTACGGTTGGGGCCTCCCCGCGGGGAGGCCCCAACCGTACTGGCACGGAGGGCGCACCGCACCCCGCTCTCCGCCCTGGAAGCTCCCGGCAACGTCCCCGAGATTTGACGCGGTCTTCCGCGCCATAGAGCATCGAAGGCATTCGGGATCCCACAGCATCCCGTCCTCTCGAACAGGAAGCTGGGAAAGAGAGTGCCAGTCGCGATGTCCTCCCACGACAAGCACGAGGATGAGGGAGTCGCGCAACTACTCCCGATCTTCGACCCCGAACTGCCTGCCGAGGTAAGAGAGCGGCTCGCCCGTCGCACCGGCTCTTTGCTTCCTGCCGAGAAGAAGCCCAGCCGCACCAGGGGCGAAGAGGTCAGACCGCGCTCTGCCGGGGGCAGAGCAGTCAGCGCGGTCTTCCTTGTGGCCCTGACCGCAGGGGCTACTGCAGCAGTGGCGTGGGCGGTTTCCACTTTCATGGATTTCTTCGCTGTGATCGCCACGCTGCTCATGCTCGCAGGGATTGTGGCTGCTTTCCGCGTCCGCGGTTGGCTGGGAGGGATAGCTGCCTTTTTCCTTTTTGGTGGCCTGATCACCTTTGGAGATTGGCTGGGCCACGACGGTATTGTCATCCTGGCCTCCGTTGTCACCGCCCTCCTGGGGATTCTGGTGACGATCGGTGTGCTCGTCGCGGACGACTCTCCCCGCACGCACCACGACCGCTATTTCATTCCCGACGACTTCGACGAGTACGGGCAGACACTCCTGCTGCATGTCCAGCGGACTCGACGTCTCATCGAGGAGTCCGCGGCGGCCCTCGGCGAAGCCTTCGACGGCCAGCAGGCATCGATGATCGTGCAAGATCAAGAGTGGCAGCTGGCGCGCCTGCTCTACCAGCAGCAGAAACTCAGTGCTGAGCTGGCGGAACGCGAGGAGAACGCCGTCTCTGCCACCGTGCGCGCGTCACTGCGGCCCCAGCGGGAGGCGATCCGCGCAGTGCACGAGGCGATCGAGCGGCGGGTCGCTGCCATCGTCGACTACGGGGAGAAAGTGCGCCTGGCCGTGCAGCGGCAGCGCGAGTGGGAGCAGATCGAGGAAGCACGGAGCCGGGACAGCGCCTACGGGGAGCTGCTCGCCGAAGCCACCGCGGCACAGCTCGGCGTCGACCACTTGGCCACAGCCGCAGACCTGGAGGCGATCCGCGAGGCCCGCGACGCCAGCATCCGCGACGCCCTGGCTGCAGGCCAGTGGCTGGCACAGGCCGCCGATGTGCTGTCCTCTCCCGAGCAGGACTGACGCGCTGCAGGACTCCCGGGGGACATAACCTCCCAAATCATCACTCATTTCACTTCTGTCATTTTATTTAAAAAATCCGACTTATGAAACAAAAGGGAAATATTCTCTTATTTTTATCACTCCCTGTTTTTGATCAATTCCAATTAGTAATATTTCTCTCAGCATGGGAGCGTTCCCATGCCCGGAGCCCCCACATCCGGAAATTTGGAGAACACTAATGCATCGTTACTCTCGTACCGGGAAACACCGGTGGACAGTACGGGCTCTCGCGGTCCTCTTCACAGCCCTTCTCGGGCTGACCCAGTGGACCGCCCCCGCGTCCGCCCACGGGTCGGTC
>NZ_BCWB01000008.1 GCF_001592045.1 Thermobifida fusca NBRC 14071 = JCM 3263
CATCAACCCCGCGACCCGTAACTACGGTTGCTGGCTGCGTTGGGGCCACGACCACCTCAACCCCAACATGCAGTACGAAGACCCCATGTGCTGGCAGGCCTGGCAGGACAACCCCAACGCCATGTGGAACTGGAACGGCCTGTACCGCGACTGGGTCGGCGGCAACCACCGGGCTGCCCTCCCCGACGGCCAGCTGTGCAGCGGTGGCCTCACCGAAGGCGGCCGCTACCGCTCCATGGACGCCGTAGGCCCGTGGAAGACCACCGACGTCAACAACACCTTCACCATCCACCTGTACGACCAGGCCAGCCACGGCGCAGACTACTTCCTGGTCTACGTCACCAAGCAGGGCTTCGACCCGACCACCCAGCCGCTGACCTGGGACAGCCTGGAACTGGTGCACCAGACCGGCAGCTACCCCCCGGCCCAGAACATCCAGTTCACGGTCCACGCCCCCAACCGCAGCGGCCGCCACGTGGTCTTCACCATCTGGAAGGCCTCGCACATGGACCAGACCTACTACCTGTGCAGCGACGTGAACTTCGTCTGATGCACCAGGTCTGACCGGAACAGTGCAGGCCCCGCCGGCAGCCACACCGGCGGGGCCCTTCCTTCTCTCACCCGGGCTCGGCCCGACGTCCTCAGCTTGGGGCGGGCCGAGCGCGGGTGTAGGCGGCGCGCAGCGCGGACACGAACGTCTCCACGGGCTGAGCGCCGGACACCGCAAACGCCCGGTTCAACGCGAAGAACGGCACCCCGCGCACCCCGAGGGTGCGTGCCGCCGCGAAATCGTCCCGCACCTGCTGGGCGTAATCGTCCCCCGCCACTACCCGGCGGGTCTCCTCCTCGGGAAGCCCGATCTCCACACCCAACCGGACCAGCGTGTCCGCGTCGTCGAGGACCTGCGCCTCCACCAGTTGGGCGCGCAGCAGCCGCTCGTGCGCGGCATCCCCCTTGCCATGCGCCTTGGCCAGATGGGTCAAGCGGTGGGCGTCGAACGTGTTCACCATCGTGGCCTGTTCGAGGCGGTACTCCAGGCCCTCCTCCGCGGCCAATGCGGTGACCCTCGCGTTCATCTGCCGGACCTGCTCGAGTGTGCCGCCGATCTTCTCCGCCAGCATCTGCGGCACAGGCTGGCGGACCCCTGCGGGGAACGTCGGGTCGAGCTGGAAGCTCCGCCAGACGACCTCCACCTCATCGGCGTGCTCGAACTGCGCCAAGGCACGCTCCAGGCGGCGCTTGCCGATGTAGCACCACGGGCACACCACATCCGACCAGACCTCGACGGTCACAGCCCGGTCCGGGGCGCTCACCAGCACACCCCGTCCGTGCAGGTCGGGGCGTCACTCTCCCCGACGATGACCAGTCCGTTCCCGGGGGGCGGTGAAGGAGCCTCCAGGTCCTCGTGCGGGTCGCGGGATCCAGCAGACGGTGTCTCTGGAAGCTGCGGCGTCTCCATCAACATCCTCACTCACCGGTGCTTACGGGGGTATCAGTGGCCGACCGCACCGCAGTCGGCCACTGTCATCAACAGCCCCGGCTCGCGTCCTCTTCCCGCTTCACCGTTCGACCCGCTCCACCGGGACCCACAGTTCGGCTTCTACATAGGCTCCGTCCTGCGACATCGTGGTGCGCAACAGTTCCGGCCCCGGCACACTCTGGTAGGGGTTGGCGGGAAACCACTGGGTGAACACGTCCCGCCACAGGTATTGGATGGCGTACGGCGCCTCTCCCTCCACTTCGAACACCGCCCACAGCCCTGCCGCCACGGGCAGCACCGCCATGTCCTCGGGTGCTGGCGCACTAGTGACCACCCCGTGGTAGTAGTCCAGTTCGGTGCCTTCCGGTGCGCTCACCCGCTCACCGGCGATGTTGGCAACAGCTGCGACCACTCCCCGCGGCTCCTGATCGGACAGTTCCGCCAGCCGCTGCAGTGTCCCAGGGTCGATACTCCGCACAAACTCGACGATGGCCGGGTTAGGCCCCTCATAGACGAGAGGCACGCGCGCCTTCTTCCCAACCACCTGGAAAGCGTCCTTCTCCACAATCCGGTATCGCATGTCTGTGCTCCCTTCAACGACGAGCCGGAAGGACATCCGAGGTTGGGAGCGCAAAGGCGCACCGGTGCGCCGGGCCTCCCCCGGCCCTACCCCGTGCATGGCGCGGAACGCCCGCGCAAACGCCTCCGCCGAGCCGTAGCCGTAGCGCACGGCAATGTCGAGCAGGGTGCGGTCCCCCGCCAGCACTTCGGCTCCGGCAACGGTGAGCCGCCGCCGTCGGATGTACTCCGACAGCGGCATCCCCGCCAGTGCAGAAAAGAGCCGCCGCATGTGGTACTCCGACGTGGCCGCGATCCGCGCCAGCTCAGCACCCTCGATCCGCTGGTCGAGGTGGCGCTCGATGTACTCCATGGCCTGGTTGAGCCGGTCCAGCACCTGGATCTCCTTCCTCTGCTGTTTCACGCTAGAAGGAGCCCCCGCGGCCCCGCCCGATCTTGTATGCCCGATTCGGTCAGGTGGCTGGGCCGCTGCATTCACGCAGCCCAGCCACGCCGTACTCCTGCCCTGCCAGACGGACTCCACCGGCCGGGGCACGGCGCTGCACGCGTGGCTCAGTCCCGCCCGGAGAGCCGAGCAATCGTGCGGAAAAGCGCAGAATGGTCCAGGTCGCCGTCACCGTTTGCGCGCGCTGCCGCAATGAGCTGCGCGGCCGCAGCCGCCACAGGAATCACCACCCCGGCTTCCCGGGCAGCTGTCGTGACAATGCCGAGATCCTTGTGGTGCAGGTCGAGCCGGAACCCCGGCGTGAACGAGCGGCGACGCATCAGCTCAGCCTTGTGCTCCATGATCGCGGAGCGCGCCAGCCCGCCGCCGAGGACGTCCAGAGCGGCCGACACATCCACCCCGTAGGCTTCCAAGAAGACGATCGCTTCGGCGAGCACCGCCAGATGCCCCGCCACAATGAGCTGGTTGGCGGCCTTCACCGTCTGCCCCGAACCGCTCGGCCCCACGTGCACGATCGTCTTTCCGACCACTTCGAGGAACGGTCGGGCGGCCGCGAAATCCTCCTCGGTGCCGCCGACCATGATGGACAGGGTCGCGTTCTGCGCGCCCGCCTCGCCCCCGGACACCGGGGCGTCAACCATGCGCAATCCCCTGCTGCGGGCCTGGGCGGCAAGATCAGCGGTCACATCGGGGCGGATCGTGGAAAAGTCGATGATCAGCGTGCCAGGCTTGGCCGTCTCGAACACGCCGCCCGCACCGGTGAGAACCTCGACCACGTCAGGCGTGTCGGTGACCATGAGCGCGACCACGTCCGCATCGGCGACCGCCTCGGAGACGCTTGCCGCAGCGGTTCCTCCGGCCTCCACCAAAGCCTTCGTCTTCGCGGGAGTGCGGTTGTACCCGACAACCTGGTGTCCAGCATTGTGGAAGTGGACGGCCATCGGGCTTCCCATGATGCCCAGTCCGATGAAAGCGATACGGGCCATAGCGCTGCGGTTCCTCTCCACTCGGATCAGTTCGCGGCGACGCGCTGCGCGACCGGGGACCACTGCGGATCAGCGGGACCGCCCCGGCCCTCGCTCGGCGCGTCCGCCGGGCCACCACCATCCCTACCAAGTCCGCGTAGCCGCGCGCCCACGCGGGGTACCCGTGCCCGTTCCACGAGCAGGCTCTAGGCAGCGGTGGCGTCCTTGTCAGTCGAGAGGAACCGCGATGAGGTGTTCCGAGACGCCTCGTCGGCTGTCCCGCGGGACAGCCGGTCTGGGCACAGGTCTTCCCGGTGCTGCCGTTTTTCGCCTGGCAGCGCCCGCCAGCAGGCTAGAGGTTCGCTTCCTGGCGGAAACGTTCTGCCTGCGCAGCGTGCATGGCATTGACGTAGACGTCGTAGCGCTCTGCCTGCAGGCTCTGCACGCTGGAGAAGTCCCGCTGCCCCCGGGCCGCCCAATGTGCAGCAAACCCGAAGACCGCACCCCAGAGCGCACCGATCGCCACGCTGACCAGGATCACCCAGAACCATGCCGGGCCGATCGCGAACAAGCCGAACAGCAGGCCGACGAACAGGCCGAGCCAGGCCCCTGTCCCTGCGCCGGCCAGGGCCGCTTTCACCTTGGTCATCCGCCCGGTGACCTGCTCCACTGTGCGCACACCGTCCCCGATGATGCGCACATGCTCCACGGGAAATCCCCGGTCGGACATCCGATCGACTAGCCGCTGCGCTTCCGCGTACGTGGCATAGCTCGCGATCCGCCGCTGTCCTCGCTGCGCGGGGATGCTGCCGGAGGGAGCGTTGAACTCGGGACCGTTCATCATCGCCTCCGTGGACTCGTCCACCTGGGCGGGACCGCACAGCGGTTCCGCGTTCTCTGGCACGGCTGCCCCCAGCGGCGCGGTCCAATCATCCACCCCCTACTTCCCGCCTCTTGCCCGCGAACCGGCAGGCAGCAGCCCCGTACGGTATCCGCTGGCTGTCCTGTTATCCCGTGCACCCCACCGTCCGGAAAGCCGTGCTCCCCTGCGCGCAGCGTGTTGCTCTTTTGATGTCCGCGGGTAGAGGCCACGGGGCACCGTCCGAAGAGGCCCCATGGAGAACTACACGGTTCAACTCGCGCTCGTCGCAGTTCTGGTGTTGACGAACGCGGTCTTCGCGGGCAGCGAGATCGCGCTCGTCACCCTGCGGGAAAGCCAGCTACGGCAGCTCGAGCGGCGCGGGGCAGGCGGGCGTGCTGTGGCACGCCTCGCCCGCGACCCCAACCGGTTCCTGGCCACCATTCAGATCGGTATCACCTTGGCCGGGTTCCTTGCCTCCGCGACCGCTGCGGTCTCCCTCGCCCAGCCGTTGATTCCGCCGCTCAGCACAGTCTTCGGCACAGCTGCCCCGCCCGTGGCGATCGTGCTGGTCACCGTAGCGCTGACTTTCATCACCCTGGTCTTCGGGGAGCTCGCTCCCAAACGCATCGCCATGCAGCGGGCGGAAACCTGGGCGGTGCTCATCTCCCGGCCGCTCACCCTGCTCTCCGTGCTGTCTCGGCCCGCGGTGTGGCTCCTCAGCGTCTCCACCGACCTGGTGGTACGGCTCAGCGGAGGCGACCCGGCAGCCACCCGGGAAGAAATGTCGCAAGAGGAGCTGCGTGACCTGCTCGCCACCCAGCCCAACATCACCCGCAAACAGCGCACCATTCTCACCGGGGCGTTCGAGATCGCCGACCGGAACCTGCGGCACGTCCTCATCCCCCGCCGCGACGTCGTTGTCGTCCCCGCGTCCATGCCCGCCCAGGACGCGGCACGTTTCCTCGCCGAGCACGGGCATTCCCGGGCCCCGGTCGTCGCTGACGACGACCTGGAAACCGTGGTGGGAGTCGCGCACTGGGCGGATCTGCTGCGGGGGGAAGGCAGCGCTCGCGCAGCCGCTCGCGCCCCGCTGCTGCTCGCCGACTCCCTGCCGGTCTCCCTGGCTTTGGAACGCATGATCGCGGAACGCCAGCACTTGGCGCTCGTCGTCGACGGCACGGGAGCGATCGACGGCATCGTCAGCCTCGAAGACCTGCTCGAGGAGATCGTGGGAGACATCTATGACGAAACGGACACGGCTCCCCGCGCCGTCACCCGGCTGCCCGACGGTTCTTTGCGGCTGCCCGGCACGTTCCCCGTGCACGAACTCCCCGAGCTGGACGTGCACCTCACCGACCGGCCCGCAGGCGACTACGTCACCGTGGCCGGGATGCTGCTAGCCCAGCTCGGCCACATCCCCGAGAAACCCGGGGAGCAGGTGGTCTTGGGCTCGTGGACTGCCACGGTCGCAGCTGTGAACGGCCGGGCCATCACCGAAGTCGTGCTCAGCCCGCACACAACGCCGGAGTGACCGCTCTTAACGTGCCGGGCCACCGGCGACAGAAAAGCGCGAACCGCCCGCACAACACAGCTCCCCTCCACCTTCGTCTCTCGGTGCAGGGGAGCTTGCACCACGCAGGCGTCCCGTTGGGACACCGCTGACCGCGTCCCAGGGCGGGCCGAACAGAACCCGGAAAACGGTTCTCACAGAAATTAAACCCGTCTCATACTTCCCCCCGTCCCACGAAAACCGGAACGGACAGTACGCATCAGTGCTCGACGTCGAGAAACAAAAGGCCTATCGATCCCCACGAAGGGACAAATCAGCCACTGTCGAGGATCTTTCTTCGCTAGAATCGACACACTTTAGCAACCAGCCAGCTCAGTCGCCTCGACTTTGCACCAGGAAGACGCACTAGCGCCAATAGTCTCCGAGGTACTGTGCTGAAATCCTTGCACAACTCCAGCAACGGGAGGCTCCTTGAGGCTTCTTCACACAGCTTCGGCTCCACCAAAAACGAAAACAGCGCTTCGGAAACGCCGGAGAGCCATTCTCCCCCTTCGCTCTCACCCTTTCCGTATCGGCAGCCGAGAAAAATCTTCCAGAGAAGAAAACGCTGGGTGTCATTACCTGTGGCTATTTTCCTTGGTGTCTAGCCTCTGCTCCCGAGCTCCCCTCACGCTGCTTGCGGCTCCGCTCCCAGCAGGTAGCGCAGCGCCATCTCCGCGAGAAGCCGGTTGAAATCGTCACGGTCGAGAGAAGCCGGCGCCAGCACTGCGCCGCACCCGACGTGCACGATCAGCGCGGAGTAGACAGCAATCAGGCACATCTGCACCGCCGTCTCCGGATCACTGTGCGTGATCTGCGGTTTTGCCAGCAGCAACAGGTTGGTGAGCCGGTCGATGAGCTGCCTGTTGTACCACTGGACCCGCCGGTAGATCCTGTCGTGGGTAGTGGGTGAAAGAGCCATGAGTGACCGGGTGAAGGACTCGTGGCGACGAAGGATGCTGCCGAGCTCCGTGAAGAGCCGTGTGACTAGTTCAGGACCGTCAAGACCGATCCACTGCTCCTCGTCGTCAAAAATCCGCATCTCCTCCCAGACCCGGTTCACCCAGTACTCGTAGACAGCAACGAGAAGCGCATCCTTGCTGGGAGTGCGGTCGTAGATAGCCCGAGGGGCAACCTTAGCGCGCTCACAGACAGCCGCAATGGTGAACGCCTCATACCCGCCTTCTTCGAACAGGGAAGCACCGGCCTCCAGCACCCGCGCCCACGCTCGACGGCTCCGCTCCTGACGTGGCGGTCGGATCAAGAATTCCTCGGTGAGCGCATGCGACTCTGCCTCTTTCACGATCTTCCCCTCATACCTCCGTGTCATCAGGGGGAACCCTACTCCTGTCCCAGCCATTATTCAGGCATTTAAACGTTCCCCCCACCAACCGTAGTTTGGATTTCGCTTTGAAGGGATTGACCAGTTGGCATCGCGCAAATAACCAGTTGCCTTAACCCGTTTTTGGAGCGCTTTTCTACCGCCCATCAAGAATGGCTCTTCTCACAGGCGAACCCTCTGCGCAGGCCAGCTGCACCAGCCACAGCCCCTGCACCTGCCCGCAAGAGAGCCCTCCGCAGACCACGGGCACCAGACGCCCCGCTCACCCCACCCCGCCGCACCCGCGTGCAGCCCGCACGGTCCACCAAACCCGTCCCGGCCCACCGCCGGCATGACCACTCACCCCGCTCCGTTAACCTGATCCGACGGCGGGGCCCCGAGCCTCAGCCCCGGACGAGGTGCGCCGTACCCGGTCAGGACAAGACGGCGCGGCACTTCCCTACGACTCGGAGGCGGAGATGGCCTGGCTGCTCCTTATCTTGTCCGGACTCCTCGAAACCGTATGGGCGATCGCGCTCGACGCCTCACGCGGCTTCACCCGGCTCTGGCCCTCGGTGATCTTCCTCGTCGCCATGGTGCTCAGCATGGTTGGCCTGTCCCTGGCCCTCAAATCCATCCCCGTCGGCACCGGCTACGCGGTATGGGTCGGTATCGGCGCGGTCGGCACCGCCACCGTCGGCATGGTCTGGCTCGGCGAAGCCGTGAGCGTGGCGAAAATCTGCTGCCTCCTGCTCATCATCAGCGGCATCGTCGGGCTTCGAGTACTGGAATAAGCCGCTTCCCGCCGAGCCCACACGGTTCTAAAGCTCGCGGATCACCCGCGCAGGGTTCCCCACCGCGACCACGTTCGCCGGAAGGTCACGGGTGACCACCGCCCCCGCGCCCACCACCGTGTTGTCGCCGATCGTCACCCCTGGGCAGACGATGACACCGCCGCCCAGCCACACGTTCTCCCCGATCGTGATGGGCTCGGCCGCCTCCCACTTGGCGCGCCGCAACTCGGGATCCAACGGATGGGTGGGGGTCAACAACTGCACGTTCGGGCCGATCTGCGTGTCAGCGCCGATCCGGATCGGCGCCACGTCCAACATGACCGCCCCGAAATTGACGAACGTCCGCGGTCCGATACTGATCTGGTAGCCGTAGTCCACGTACAGCGGCGGGCGGATCTCCACATCCTCCCCGACCTCACCCAACAGTTCCGCCAGGATCGCCCGCCGCCCGTCAGCGTCCTCCGCAGGAGCCGTGTTGAACCGCTCCATCAGCTTCATCGCCCGCCGCAGGTCAGCCGCCAGCTCAGGATCGTCGGCAATGTACAGTTCGCCTGCGAGCATGCGTTCCTTCTGCCCTGCCACAGTCGCCTCCCGTTTCCGCCCAGCGGAATGCCTGCCCCAGCCTACTTGCGCCCTGCCTGTCCGCGGCACCCCGCCCAGCCGCGGGATGCCGCACCCGACGGTTAGCGCTTCAAGAACGCGTCAATCAACCGGGCCGCATCATCGGTACCGATCGCGCGGCTGATCGTCTCCGCCTCATCAGTGACACTCTGCTGCGGTGACACCGTCCACGACGAGCGGAGCAGCCGCTTCGCCTGGCCGAGAGCAAACGCGGGCCCCGCAGCAAGCTGCGCGGCGACCTCTTCTGCCCGGCTGACCGCCGCCTCGTCGTCAACCACTTCGGTGACCAGTCCCCACTCGCGTGCCTCCTCTGCGGTCAACGGCCGGTTCATCAAGGCCATCTCCAACGCCCGCTGCTGCCCGACCGCTCGGGGAAGCAGATAAGACACCCCGCAGTCAGGCGTCAACCCCACCCCGGCATAGGCCATGAGGAACTTGGTGGAACGCGCCGCCACCACCAGGTCAGCGGTGAGCACGAACGCGAGGCCGGCCCCGGCGACCGCCCCGTGCACCGCGGCCACCACCGGCTTAGCCAACTCTGTCAACCGCAGCAGCCCGTCGCCCAGCGTGGCAGCGAGCTCGTTCAAATACCCCGACCGGTCCTCAGCCGCCATCATCGACGCCACGTCCCCGCCGGCACAGAACCGCTTCCCCTCGCCGGTGAGGAGCACCACCCGAACCGCCGGGTCCCCGGCCTGGTCAACCGCCTCCCCAAAAGCCCGTGCGGCCGCCATGTCCACCGAGTTCGACGCTTCCGGACGGGCAAGCGTGATCCGCGCAATCCCCCCGTCCACCACGCAGCGCACACCACTCATCCGACCCACCACCTTCCCCTCGAATCCTGCTGTCTTCCAGTGGCGGGCCCGAAAACACTTCGCCAGCGGCACCGCCACGGGGATTACCAGCGCCACACTAGGCCGCCCCGCCCCCGCACCCCAGCGGCGCCCCCGGGCAGTCTGCTGCCCCGCCTCCACACCGACACCACCCCGTCACTGATCGGTAACGCCCCTCCCGCACCCTGCTCCCAGGGGCCGTGCCCGACAGCACCGGCCCCGTCTCCCGGGACACTGCCGCGCCCCGGGCTACCGGTCAGGTGCCGGTAGCCCAGAAGACACCGGATTCGCGGCTGCCCGGGCCCGCGGTCACGGTTTCCGCCACACCAGGGTGTAGCGCCACAACAGCCGACGGCGCAGCCGTGCCCTTGGCAGGACGCGCCGGGCCTCCGCAACGATCTCCGCGAACGTCATGGTGGCGGGCGTGGTCACCGCAGTCATAGACACCGGCCGCGGCGCACGGCGTCCCCGGTGACGCACCCAGCCAATCAGCGGGTTGAGCACAACCGAGACACCGTCCAACAAGACGTCAATCGGGCCGTGCGCCCGATACAAGCCCACGACCACCAGGGTGCCTCCCGGGGCGAGCAGATCCCGAAAACAGGTGAGCGCCTCAGCCAACGGCATGTGGTGCACTGCTGCCACGCACGTCACCACGTCATAGGGGCCTGCGGGGGTATCGGTGAGCACATCACCGACCGTGAAAACCACGGGTGCCGCGGGATCGGTGAGCTCCCGCGCCCGGGCAGTGATCACCGGGTCGATATCGATTCCGCACACCCGATCCGCACGCCCAGCCAGCAGCCGGGCCAGGTCACCGCTCCCGGATCCGGCATCGAGAGCACGACCGAAACGCGGGGGGAGCTGCCGCAGAATCCACCGGTGGTAGTAGGCGTTGTGGTCCCACGGATAGGCGGCGTTGAACTCGTCAAGCACAGCGTGCAACCGCCGCAGCAGTCCAGTCATGCCCCTAGCACACCAAACTCCAGCACGGTGGTCTTCCTTGACTGTCCGAACCCGCGGCACGCCCGCACCACCTTTGCGATACGGCAGCGGGGAGAGCGTCAGCCGTGCGAAGACAGGCCTGCAGCCTCGACCCTCCCCTGGCGGAAAATCTCAGCTGTCGGGATGTCAGCCCATCCCAGCAGTCACCCACAATTCGCTGGGACGGTTCACAAACAGGCTCTTCACCCGCGGGATGTCCCTCTCCGCCAACGCCAGTTTCGGGAAACGCGCAAACAGTTCCGGAAGCACCACGTTGAGTTCCAGGCGCGCCAGCGGTGCCCCCAAACAGTGGTGGGGGCCGTGCCCGAACGTGATGTGGCGGCTATCCGAGCGGGTCACATCGAAAACTTTCGGGGCAGCATGGACCCGGCTGTCCCGGTTAGCAGCCCCGTAAACCATCATCACCGGCTCCCCAGCCCCAATCGTGTACCCGCCCAATTCCTTCTCCCGGGTGGGGAAACAGAACGGCAGCATCACCACCGACGCGGTATGCCGCAGACACTCTTCCACTGCCCGCTCCCACGGCACTTCACCGGACGTGACCAGGGCAAGCTGGTCCGGATGCTCCAATAGCAACCGCACCGAATTGGAGATCTGCCCCACCGTGGTTTCAAACCCGGCATCAACGAGGAGCACCACCGTCCACATCAAGTCTTCTTCCGACAGTGTGGAGCCGTCGTCGTCATGGACGTGCAGCAGGGCGCTAATCAAACCGTCATCAGGCTGCTCCCGTCGAGCCGCCACCATGGCCGCAACATAGGCGTACAACTCTTCGTGGACTGTGGCGTCGGTGCCCGACAGCAGACGCGTGACCAGAGAATCCAAAGCAGGCTGATCTGTTTCGGGAATCCCCAGCAAACGACCGATAACCCCCACAGGCACCGGGTGAGACAGCGCCGCGTTGATATCGAACGGCTGGGAGGCGTCAATACGGTCCAGGCAGGCGCGCGTCAACTCCTGCACGACCGGGCGCAGCCCTTCCACGCGTCGAGTAGTGAACGCATGCTGCACAAGGCGTCGCAGCCGGGTGTGCTCGGGGGGATTCTTGCTGAGCATCGACCCCATGGAAACCAGCTTCACCAGCGGATGCTCTGCCGGAACCTTGCCCTGGGCCACGGCAGTCCAATGCTCCACTCCGCGCTTCACTTCAGGGTCGGCCATGAGCGTACGCAACTCCTCGTAGCCGGTGACCGCCCATACGTCCAGCCCCATCACGCTGAGCCGAACCACCGGTCCGTGCTCAGCAAGGGCGTGAATGTCGGCCTCCGTGAGACCTCTCTCCGTGTCAAGCACAATCTGGGGCGCTGGGGAAGACAAGGCGACTCCTACCGCAGGTCGAAAAGTACAGCCGAGAGTCTCTTACCCAGCGCGAGCACCTTTTCTCCAGAAGAGGAAGAATTCCCTCGATCTTGTACTCTGCGAATAGACTGCTGACGATCATCAACATCTATTGAGGAAAGCGCAACCCAACGAAACATTTGGCTTGCGGATCAGCGATAGCTACGCCAACAAACCAGACGTTGTCCACTCAACGGAAACGTCAGCGAAGCTAAGAGGAGGACTCGCCACTGAACACATGAATTCAGGGCAGCGCTTGCCAGACTCTTGGATGCGCACCGGCGTAAGTTCTCAAGAATTGAGAGCATACCGAGTGACTGAGGAATGTCACATCGTAAAAGGACAGGGACTGTGCTGCTCAACAGTCATAGAAATACGTCATTAACTATACGAACAAACTTTGTTTTCCCTGTCCCGCTGCGGACAGCAGGACGGGTTCACGCCTGGCTCACCAGCAGGGATAGAGATGCTCATGCACTACATCTAGCAGTTGCTCTACTTCCTCCAGCAAAGTCAGCATGGCCCCGTAATTGAAGTCTTCGTGCAGCTAGACCTGTTCAATATAGCGCCAAGATTCTCTCTCTCCTTCGTCTAGAAAAATCCAACACACATCTAGGCGACAGGCCACAATCGAATCTGCATCGAGGGCCGCAACCCCGCACAATCTCGCGCACAGCATTTAGATAATCACTGTGCACCACACTTTCAGGATTTAGAGGAAACCCAAGTTCTTCAAACCGATCTCTTCAGGATCATCTCCCGTTTTGGGTTCCTCAACTGGGTTCCGGACTCGGTGACTCAGTTGGCGGAGTAGGCGTTTCGGTCGAGCTCTCATTGTCCCCGGTCGGGATTATCAGGTAGAGAGACGATAGCGGCAGCGCACCCAGCCACGAACAACAAGAACACTATTGCGCTGCAGCTAGCAACCCCACGAGAACCTTCGTACCTAGAGGCATGTCGGACTATCCCCACCTGCGTGGGGAGCACTCAAGCGAGGCAAGTACAAGCCCGGCGAGATGCGGACCATCCCCACGTGCGTGGGGAGCACTCAAGCGAGGCAAGTACAAGCCCGGCGAGATGCGGACCATCCCCACGTGCGTGGGGAGCACGAACCGGGGCTAGATGCAGGGACCTGCAGGGACGGACCATCCCCACGTGCGTGGGGAGCACACGCCGCCGAGGCGCTCGCGCTCGACTACGTGCGGACCATCCCCACGTGCGTGGGGAGCACTGGCCACACCAGATCGTGCCGGTGTAGAGATGCGGACCATCCCCACGTGCGTGGGGAGCACGTGAGCGTGAGGCACTGACACACCTGACCGGACGGACCATCCCCACGTGCGTGGGGAGCACGGTGGTGTGCCCGGCCGGACGGTTGCAGGTGGCGGACCATCCCCACGTGCGTGGGGAGCACCCCAGCCCCTGTCGAGTACCCGCCCGGTCCTACGGACCATCCCCACGTGCGTGGGGAGCACGATCTCGCGCTGCGACTCCACCGCAACCAAGGCGGA
>NZ_BCWB01000009.1 GCF_001592045.1 Thermobifida fusca NBRC 14071 = JCM 3263
AGCACCCGCACAAGCGCGCCTCACTGCCCAGCTGGATCGGACCATCCCCACGTGCGTGGGGAGCACATCATGGGGTGTTCCCCATGGTCAACCACCACCGGACCATCCCCACGTGCGTGGGGAGCACTGTCCGATGCCGCGCTCCGTGTCTACGCGCTCCGGACCATCCCCACGTGCGTGGGGAGCACGGCCACACCGTAGGGCAGCCCAGCGTTACGCGCGGACCATCCCCACGTGCGTGGGGAGCACACCCACTACAGCAGCAGATAGGCGCAGAGCGGACCATCCCCACGTGCGTGGGGAGCACCCGATGCCGGTGACACAGCGTGGTTCTGCGCGCGGACCATCCCCACGTGCGTGGGGAGCACATCGCGGTCATTCCCGGTGGAGGAAGGGTCGCAGGACCATCCCCACGTGCGTGGGGAGCACATTTCCATGATCTCGGCCTCAGTGGTAGCGGAAGGACCATCCCCACGTGCGTGGGGAGCACGTTCGCGCATGACTCGACTGCGCTGGTAGCGGTCGGACCATCCCCACGTGCGTGGGGAGCACAGGACCGGTGCGACATCGCTGGTATCCCCGGGCGGACCATCCCCACGTGCGTGGGGAGCACCCGTGGTTTGGCCGGGAGCTGCGACTCCCGGCCGGACCATCCCCACGTGCGTGGGGAGCACCATCTGCGGCCATACCCCCCACGCTAGGCGGCCGGACCATCCCCACGTGCGTGGGGAGCACCAGGCGTGGCCGGTGGTCGTCACGGCGCTCGGCGGACCATCCCCACGTGCGTGGGGAGCACGGTGCGGTTTCTAACCGCCAGTATGAGGGTCACGGACCATCCCCACGTGCGTGGGGAGCACCCTCCTGAGTGCGGTTCTCGACGCGCCCCCGACGGACCATCCCCACGTGCGTGGGGAGCACCGGGCGCGCAGATGGGCAGGGTCCGTAAACGACGGACCATCCCCACGTGCGTGGGGAGCACAGGACGCCGCCGGTGGCGGTGCCGCCGGTCCGCGGACCATCCCCACGTGCGTGGGGAGCACGGCCAGGGCACGGCGGAGATCAGGCGCGCGAAACGGACCATCCCCACGTGCGTGGGGAGCACGCCAGGGCACGGCGGAGATCAGGCGCGCGAAACGGACCATCCCCACGTGCGTGGGGAGCACCGCCGCTGTGCCGGTGTCTCCGCGGGCGGCGGCGGACCATCCCCACGTGCGTGGGGAGCACGGAGTGGACCGAAAGGTTGGCAAAATGGCTAACGGACCATCCCCACGTGCGTGGGGAGCACACGGCGTCGCGCCGGGCGGCGACCTGGAGCAACGGACCATCCCCACGTGCGTGGGGAGCACAGAAGATGACCTGCAGTTTTAGAGGGCGTTATCTTCTCGTTATCAATCTTCTGGGTATCAGGAGGTTCGGCCCACCGCTCGCATAGGTCAATTTAGCCGGAATCTCTGCTCTGGGCAGCCAATTGCCTGACACTGGCCGGGCCTTGCCCTCCGCTGGGATTCATCACAGCAGGACCGGGACAGTCTTTCTAGGTTGAGGCGGGGTGCAAACCCATCGGCCTGCGGCGACGGCAACCGACTGTCCGGTGGAAGCGCGTCGTTCTGCCTGCCGCCAGATCACTGGCGGGGAAAGCGACGTTGGCATCCTCGCAATGCTCCTGGGACTGTCTGCTGTCCGCAGACGTCCTGGTCTCGCCTCCGAAAGGCCAGCCCTGGGACGACCGTGTTTCAGCGTGGCCGCCGGGTAGAGGGAAGGCTAGTCGACATGGGAGGTCGCCATGCTGCTGGAACGGACACGGGAAGTTGCTGACGCAACACGGCGCCCCGCCCGGATTGCCGCTGGTGTGATGGGCGGCCTGTTCCTCCTGGCCGGGATTCTCGGGTTCATCCCAGGTGTCACCAGCGACTACTCTTCGATGGCCTTGTCCGGGCACTACTCGGAAGCGAGACTGCTCGGCGTGTTCCAGGTGTCGGTGCTGCACAACCTGTTGCACCTGTTTTTGGGTGTTGCCGGGTTGGCCGCAGCGTGGAAAGGGGCGCGTTTTTCGCGCCTGTACCTGCTGCTCGGCGGTCTGGTCTACCTGGCCCTGTGGTTCTTCGGGGTACTGCTTGACTTCACGACTGTGGACAAGCTGTTCGGCCCGATCCCGTTTTGGGCGAACTTCATTTCCTTCAACGGGATCGACGACTGGATGCGGTTCCTGGTGAGCACGTTGATGCTCTCGTTCTACTTCGTGGTGCGGCCCGGGCGCGGCGTTCCGGAGTAGCCGGTGACTGTTCGGGGTTCTTCGAGCGCATCCACCAGTGGGACAGCAGTGTGCCCACCGCTCTGACCGGGGTGGGGATGTCCTCAACCGAGGGTGCGCTGTGCCGGCGACGTGGGGTCACGGGGTATTGAGCAGCACCGGCGAGGGAATACTGTTGGCCGTTGTCCACGGCTTCTGTTCTTCGTCCGGCCGCAGTTTGTCTGATAGCGCTAGGCCCAATACCGCATAACGGTCCTGCAGAAAAAGGGAGCGGGTGTCTCGCTGCACCGGGGCGCTCTGCTCCCCTTCCCTTGCCTCACCCCCACAAAAGCGCTTTTGAGCTGCAATAACTTGGAGTTGTCGGCATAGTGCTTTCTGTGGTCTCCTTTAACGTTCACGCTAGTGGAACTCTCCGCTGGACCGGAACGTCTCCCATGGCGTTACGGTGCCGCGCCCGGTGAGGCCGCGGTGATCGCCGCGAACGTTTCTCTACCTGTTGAAAAGGACAGCATGGTTTTCAGGCGTTTGCTTACGGCTTTCGGGGTGGGAGGCCCCAGCGTCGACACGGTGCTGCGTTCCCCCCACACTCGGCCCGGCGAGTTTCTGGAGGGGACTGTTGAACTGGTCGGGGGCGAGAGTGAGGTGCTCATTGAGGAGATCAGCGTGTGTCTCGCCTCGGCCGTGGAAGTGGAGGCCGGGGACACCGAAGGGGTTTCCCGCGTCGAGTTCGCCCGTTTCCCGGTGACCGGCGCCTTCCCGCTCGGGCCTGGGCAGCGCCATTCCATTCCGTTCCGTTACCCGGTGCCGTGGCAGGCACCGATCACCGCGGCGGGCGGGGGCCCGCTTCCGGGGGCCAGGGTGGGGCTGCGGACTGATGTGGCCATTGCCCACGCCGTCGACAAGGGCGACTTGGACCCGGTGCTCATCCATCCGCTTCCTGTCCAGGACCGGATCCTGGACGCGTTCGCCCGGCTCGGTTTCGTGCTCAAGCACATGGACTTGGAGCAGGGGCACCTGGTGGGCACTGCGCAGCAGTTCCCGTTCTTCCAGGAAATCGAGTTCCACCCTTCGCCGCGCTACGCCCACGAGATCAACGAGGTCGAGGTGAGTTTCGTCGCCGACCCGGAGGGCGTCGACGTGATCATCGAGTTCGACAAGCGCGGTGGGCTGTTCACCGAGGGTGCGGACATCTACGGCCGGTTCCGGGCTTCACACGCTGATGTCGACCGCGTGGACTGGGTGGCGCAGGTCGACTCGTGGGTTGCCCAGTCGTTGTCCCAGCACCGCAGCCTTTTCGGTGGTTACGGCCACGGACATCCCGGCCACTATCCCCCGCCGGGCTACGGACATCCGGAGCACCACAGTGGTGGGGGCGGCTTGGGCGGGGTCGCCATGGGGGTCATCGGGGGTATGGCTGCCGGTTACGTGGCGGGTGAAATCATGGACGCCATCGGCGAGGTTTTCGAGGACGATGACGACGACTAGGAAGCGTTCCCGCTTTCCTCGGTGGTGCAGACATCAGGGTTCGGCTTTCCCTCATCAGGTCGAACCCTGATCCGCTCCACAGGTCGCGGGGGTGGACCGGCGGTCTGCTCGGTGCGGGCCTCGCAGCGGCGAGAGTGCTTCACCGGGTGTTGCCTGGGGCCGGTCCACCCTCCCCGCGCAAGGGGGAACACTCTTGGGAATCCCCACGAAACCTGGTGGTTGGGGTGGGGTTTCTCCTTTCGATGGTGGGTGCGGCGACGGCATCCACCAAGGCCCGCGCCTATTCCGGTCATTTTTGGTCCAGAATACGGTCTGCAGCGCTGGCGTGTCTCTCTGGGGAGCGGATGGGGCCTATGCCAGGCGTGGGGCGGGGATGCTGTTCACCGCTTCTTGTCGAGCAGTCCCGGAGCGGCGTAGACCCATTGGCCGTCCTGCTCCTGGTAGAGGCCGCTCACTCCGAAGCAGGAGAGGAAGACGAGGCGGTCGCCGCAGTACTCCCGAACGAGCTCCTCCAGTTCAGCGGCGGGCATGACGAGGCCGTCTAACGGTCCGGCGTACAGGGTTACGGGGTGGTCGATGTGGTTCATACGTGTGCCTG
This sequence comes from Thermobifida fusca NBRC 14071 = JCM 3263, assembly GCF_001592045.1. GTDB lineage: Bacteria > Actinomycetota > Actinomycetes > Streptosporangiales > Streptosporangiaceae > Thermobifida > Thermobifida fusca. The sequence continues at coordinate 4,335 of NZ_BCWB01000009.1, forward strand.
AGTAGGGCCGATGGGCGGGGACGGGTGCCGGGAGGGGAGAAGGATGATCCGTTCCCGCAGAGGTGAGGTGACGGTTGCCCCGGGCGGGCGTACCGGGGAGGAGGCGGTACGCCCGTCCAGGAATTGGCCGGGCCATCACGAGGAGGGGATGTTGTCGGCCCAGCAGGGGGAAAGCTGAGTTCCTCGGCTGCGGTGGAGCAGTCCGGGTCAGCGGAGGCTTCCCGGCAGGGGTCAGGTCGTATTCGTGGCGGGCATGGTTGCGGGTGGTGTCAGCGGACGGTGGGTGGACTGTTTTCGACGCAGTGGGTGTGTGCTGCCTGCCGCGCGGAGACTGAGGTGCGGCGGTCAAGGGCAAGGACAGACAGTTCCCATCACCGCTTGGTGTGCTGGGTCGGGCCGCGCGGGCGACGGCCGCGGGGCAGGTGGGGCCTGGTGCAGGCAGCGTCGTAATCCACGAGTCACCCCCTAGCCGACGACACTTTCGAAGAGTTTTCCTGGTTTGTCACCGTTATTCCGAATGAGGAATGTTTGCGAAGGTTGGAGCGGAGAAAGCGTTTCCGCTCGCGCCTTCGCTATTCACCATTCCCAAACCTGCAGTTGCTTTCCATGAGTTTGACTAAAGTAAAGCACTAAGTCCGACACGACGATCAACTGTGCTGAATCAGTGCAGAAGTGAGGAAAGGTGTGCAGAAAGACGGGGGCCCTTGGGTAAAGATCGGACAGAAGATTCGGGAGCACCGGCAACACGCTGGACTTTCCCAGGAAGAGCTGGCGAAGCTGGTTGCTCTTTCGCCCACCATGCTGAGCGCGATGGAGCGCGGCACACGCGGCATCAAAAGGGACCATGTGGAACGTATCGACGCCGCGCTCGGCATACCCGGCACGTTGACGGAGCTGTGGGACCGGTCTCGGGGGGCCGGTCTGCCGCCCTGGTATGAGCAGGTGGCCGACCTGGAACGGGCGGCCTCCGAGATCTGGGTCTACCACCCGCTCATGGTGCCGGGTCTGCTGCAGACCGAAGAGTATGCCGCGCACATCCTTCGGGTCAGCCATCCCCGGGCCACTCCAGCCGAAATCGAGGAGCTGGTCCGGGGGCAGATGGAACGTAAAGCGATCTTCGACCAGGAGCGGCCGCCCCGCTTGATCGTGGTCGTGGACGAGGGGGTGCTGCGCCGCCCCACGGGGGGCCGTGAGGTCATGCGCCGCCAGATCGGCCATCTGCTGCAGGAGAGTTCGCGGCCGTTCGTGTCGATCCAGGTGGTGCCGTACGACAGTGAGCACCATCCGGGGCTGTCGAACGGTTTTGCGCTGTTCACGGTTCCCTGGAAGAACCCGGTCCTGTACGTGGAGACTCGCCGGGCAGGAAAGCCCACGGACGATCCGGAAGCGGTGGAGGACTATTCCCAACTGTTCTCCGACTTGCGGGGTGCGGCCCTCCCATTGGGCTGTTCCCGCAGGCTGATGGCCCAGCTCCACGAAAAGCTGTGACGCGCAGTGTGCAGACTGCTGCGGTACGTCCGTGACGGACTACCTAAGGGTTCCCCGGCCAGCCGGACCGCTGCGGCACTGTATCCCCGGGGTGCTCCCGCGGATAGCTGCGCGCAAAGGTTGGGTGATAGGAGCTTTTTGCGCTTGGCCGCGGCCCCCGTCGGGTTCCTGGCCTGCACGCGCGAGCGGACTCACCCCCTGCTGGGGTGGTCCTTCCCTGCCGGTAGTCCCCGGCATTGGGAGCCTCAATCGCGTCTGGCGAGAGGGTAGTCGACGGTGTTTTTCCAGTGGAGGACGAAGTAGACGCCTTTGGAGGGGGGTACCAGGCTGTCCCAGCGGGTGGCGAGCAGGTCGACGAGGTAGAGGCCGCGGCCGGTGATCCGAGTGGGATCGTTCGCGCGGGACACCACGTGCGGCACGGTGTGGGGCAGCCGGGGCTCCCGGGTGTGGATTTCCACCCGGATCTCGGAGTGTTCCACGGCGACATGGACCTCGTAGGAGCCTCCCGGGTCCCCGGACCGGGTATGGCGGAGCGCATTCGTCGCGAGTTCGGAGGTGATCAGTTCGGCTCGTTCCACTACCTCGTCAGGGACGAAGGTGTACGGGTTGCTCCGCAAGCATGCGGTGACGAATGCGCGGGCTTCAGCCACGCTGTACGGGCTACCGGCGAAGGCCGTGGAGGATACGTTCATCCTGCCACCGCTCCTTCGGTAGAGGTGGCGGAGAGGAGACGGAGCGTTCGGTGGTGCGCGTGTGGTGATTCGGACACGTGGCAGGCAACCTTGACCATCGCATCCCCCATCATGTGCTCAGGCGGGGCGAGGCGTCCTCGTGCCGTCTTCGGCTGGGGCCCCGGCATTGCGGTCGTGTGACGCCCTGGTCGGCAGGGTTCGCCCTAGGCCGGTTCCGTGGTTTTCCCGGAAGCAGGCAGGGCTGTGGGATCTCCGCAGCCACACTGCTCTCCCCCGCCGCATAGGACGACTATCACGCTACGCGTATTCTTACTCGTTGAAAAGCGAGAGAGCTCCTTTTTCTGACATTGCTTTCCCGAAACCGGGAAAACGACTTTTCTTTCGTCCGGGGTGGCGGATGCGCTGGCCGATATCTTTTCTCTGCGCTTCCGGAGCTCTTCGCAACGGAAGTTCCTGATCCATTCGACGGTCAGAGAGCGCGGGTTCAGATAGCCTTTGTGAAGACGTGAGCCTTCCGTTTCGGGAATGGCGGACAGGTACCGCTGTCCCGGCTGGTGCAGGGTAGGGGCCGTGCGTGTGCTGGCCTCGGCCACCGTGGGGCTTTTAACCTCCCGGCAAATGTCTCGGGGTAGGGCCGAACTGTCGCGGCGGAGCACGCTGGTGGCGGCGTTCTCGCCGGTCACTCGGGAGGAGGCGAGCGTGCCGGGCGGCGGAAGATGCGTGAAGGACCGTCTGGGGCTGACCGCGGCCGGCACAGTGGAATCGTAGGCGGCTGGACGGTTTGCCGCCCACGGCGGCGGACGGCAAACCGTCGCATTCCTTTCTGAGGCGCGGAGTTTCCGCTCAGCACCCCTCGGCCCGGGAGCACATTGTCGGTTTCAAGGCCTTGACTTTTCGCGTCGAAGAGTCTCCAGGCCGTGGGAACGCTCCCGAACAACCGAAAAAATGATTACTCGCGGCGCGCTCCTTCCGGCCAGATGACATCCACCGGCACGCCCCTGGCCCGGGCAGCCGCCACCGCGTCCGCGGTGCCGCCTTTCCCGGAAGCGGGCTGGCCGTCCCACACCGCGAAGAGCCGGTCGACGCTGCCGATCACCGCCTCGTTCGCATCCTCATAGGCCTGTCTGCCCGCAGTCAGGTGCGACATGTAGCGCACCAGGCTCGAGCGGACCAGCAACCGGTCAAACTGTTCCAAGTTGTCCGGTTTCACCTTGGTCTCCCGGTAGTCCGCGGACGGCAGCACTACTTCCAACTGCCCGCCTACAGCCAAGACTGCTTCAGCGAAAAGCTGGTCAGCGCCGCGGGCCAGGCAGGAGACCCCGACAAGCTCACCGTCCGCGTAAGGCGTAAGCGCCTCAGTCAGTGCCTGGCGCACCAGATCCATGCTGTCGGCAGTCAGGTTGGAATGCCCGGTAATCCCAATTCGCACTCCTGCATCCCCTTCATCACGTTTGACTCTTGGCCAGGAGCGTACGGGACAATTCCTCGCGTAGTTCCGCCACCACCGGTTCCCTGCGGAACGGTTCGGCTTCCCGATACCAGTCCTGGAGGCGCCGCCGTACCCGGCCTGACCTCAGCCCTCCTGCGACGGCTACAGCATTACAGACCGCATTGGCGGCCTCTACCGGCTCGTTGAGCAGCAGATAGGTGCGCCCCAGGCCGATGAGGTCGAATGCCTGGTTGCGGCGCCGGGTGGGCGGCCGCAGCTCCAGTGCCTGCGTGATGTAGTGGAGTGCCTCTTCGGCGTTCTTCCGTTTCGCTGCCGGATCGTCTTGGTTTTGCGCGAGGTCCCGGTAGCGTGCGCCCACCACCCCGGACAGTTCTGCGCGGTCGATGGTCCGCACCCATTCGGGGAGCGGCTCCGCAGTGTCGTTTTCGAGCATTTCTTCTGCCTGCGCGACTGTCCGCCGGTAGGCCTGGACGCGTCCCATCCGGGCATAGGCCCAGCCTTCCCGGGTGTAGAGCATGGACATCATCGCGGGGGGTGCTTTGCGGGTGCGCGCCCCGTCCAACGCGAGCCGGGAGATCTCCAACGCGTCTTGGGGCCGGTGCAGGTCAAGCATCTGCCGGGCCATATCGGCGAGCACTCCCACCCCGTACAGCTCGTAGTCCGGTCCTGCCTGGTGTGCGGCGCGCAGGGAGAGCGTGTAGTACTTCTGTGCGCTGGGGTGGTCGCCCTCGTCATAGGACATTGCCGCCGCAATGCGGGAAAGCTCGGCCATGGCGAGGAAGAGGCGGGGTTGGATTGCTGCGGACCGGATCTCTCCAGCCATGTCTGCGACCTCGGACAACTGGGCCACCACGGCTTTGCGGCTGATGCCCAGCCGCCACCGGTCATCCCAGTGCCGCAAGGCGGCTACTCCGGCTTCGATCCGTTCGAGCTCTGTTTCCTCTGGGGCGCCGGATTGCCGCGTGACTGGTTTGCGGAGGGGAACCAGCCAGCGTTCCAATGTTTCTGTCAGCGCCGTTCCGACGACTAGCGCACCGCCTGCTGCCAGCGCGTCTCTGCGTTTCATCAGGTCATTCACCGTGGTTTCAGCGATGTCACGGATCGTTCCCGCTGCCGGGCACAGGTCACGGGAAGACCCGGAGAGCGGATTTCTGGCTGGGGGATCGGCCGTTTTTCCGCCCTTCTCTGACTTTGTGTCGGAATCCCCTTCGGTTGCATTGATCAAACGCAGCGCGCGGCTGAGCACTCCCCCGGTTTCGAGAACTTCGTCGAAACGTCGCGCTAAATCGGGTGGGCAGGAGCGTTCCGCGACTTCGATGCGTCCAACCAGACTCGTGCTGACCCATACACGTTGCGCGAGTTCCCGCTGAGTCAGTTTCCGGTGTTCACGCCAGTACCGCAGCTCCGCGCCGAACCAGTCGGCGGGGGACCGCTCAGGCCGCAGCGGCTTGGGGGGTCGAGGCACCGGTTCCTCCTCCGCGAGTGAGAGACGGCTGGACACGTTGTCGGATTCAGGATCCCCTTTGGGGGAGAATCGGTCCACTTAAGGGGTGGGGAATGCCCGGTGGAGCGGGGCAGCGCCGATTCCGGGCCCCGCATCGGGCTTCTACGGCGGCAGCACTCCTTTCATCAGCGTTAATGCCGGTTGATTGTGCCGTGCTGGCCTCGAAGATTTCCTAAGCCGAGGCATGTCCCGGTCTCTTCTTACCGCCTGGTTCTCGACCGTGGCGACAGCTTTTTCTGTGCTGCTTCTTGTCTCTTGACATTCCGTGTTGTGGGGTCGGACCAGCGATTACTGCGGTTCACGGTCAGTCGGGTTGCCGCTGTTGCCCTACAGAACCTTTGTTTCCTGTGCTTCCCCGGTCCAACGCGTTGCAAAGTGTTCTGTTTTGTTCGGGGATGTTTCGGGCCGGGGAAACCGGCGTACCGAGTAATCGGAGTTTCCGACGATGAGCGATGTCTGTTTCCCCCTCTCGACTGGGGAGGGCCGCATCCCGCTCAATAGGGAGGGCGGCGCAACCGGAAACCAGACGCTGCTCTCTTCGAGGACTAAAAGGAAGAGGAACCATGCGCGGCGGCAGGTCACCCGAAGCCCAGACCGGGAACCGTGTCCACGAACTCTTCGGACCAGTCCACCATCCTGCGGTGGCGTGGCACCGGGAGAACGGTTGTCCTTCCGCCCCATTGCCTTCGCTTCCTCGGAGACGGCGGAGTACCGCGATGCGGTGGGAGATCGGCACCGGACTCCCGGAGTACCGTCCCCTCGGGGCCTCTGGCTATGTGGGCCGGCGGCGCCGGACCCGCCCCCCGGTGACCGAACTCCACTCGGTGCGGGTCCACGATCCGCGCATGCCCCTGCCCACCGACCTGCCGCGTCCCGCGGCCGTGGTGTACGCGTCCTGTCTGCGCGCGGGTCCTGCCGGAACCCGGGTGCTGGATTTGGCGCTCGACTCGGGTATACCGCTGGCCAAGGTCACGATGCTGGTCGAGCTGCTGCGGGAGGCTGCCCTGGTCGTGGACACGCCTCCTCCCTGTGTCGACCGCCGCCTGCTCGAGCGAGTGCTGGAAGGCCTTCGCCGACTGTGACCGGGGTGCCGTGGCGACGGTGACAGCGGTTGTCCAGGCAGTGCCTGACCGACCGTGCCTCCGGAACGGTAGGAGACAGCGGTCTAGCGGTACCCGGTGGGGTCAGCAGGTTTTCCCGCGTCCTGGACCTCGACCAGGTACCGCCAGGCATCCGGCTGGCTGCCGTCAAGGTCGGTGAAGCCGTAGACCTGCGCTAATTGCCCGCTGGACAGGGATGCCCCGTTCCAGCGGGCAACGTCGGGGTCAGCGGCCAAGGCAGCAATGGCCCGCCCCACATAGCGCGGCGTCTCGGAGATGCAGAAGTGCGGCTCCTGGGCAAGGGCGTCCCGCCAGTTCTCCTCCGTCACCCCGTAGGCGTCCAGCATGAGCTCGGACCGCAGCCACCCAGGGGTCACCGCCACCGCGGTCGCCCCGCGCGGCCCAATCTCGCGGGAGAGGGCAAAGGCCATGCGCAATACCGCCGTTTTGACAAGGTCATAGAAGAATGAATTGCGGTAATGGGAGCCGTTGTACTCAGCAGTGCCGTCGGTGACCTCGACCACGAGGCCGCCGGGGCGGCGTAAGAGCAGCGGCAGCGCATAGTGGCTGGTGATGGCGTGGGTGTCCACGCCTAGCCGCAGCATCCGCAGGCCGTTGTCCAGGTTGTGCTCCCAAAGAGGCACATCCCATTCGAAGAGGAGTTCACCGCCCCACACGTCGTTGACGAGGATGTCAAGCCGTCCTTGTTCGCTACTGATCCGCTCCACAAGGGAGCGGACCTGGTCAGGCACCAGGTGGTCGGTTGGCACCGCAACGCCGTGGCCGCCCGCGGCGGTGACCAGGTCGGCGGTGTCCTCGATGGTTTCAGGGCGGTTGTACTCCGAGCGCCGGGTGCGCGTGGTACGCCCTGTCACGTAGACCGTGGCTCCGGCGGCGCCGAGTTCGACCGCGATTCCCCGGCCCGCGCCCCGGGTGGCTCCGGCGACGAGAGCGACTTTTCCGTGGAGCGGGGATGGTGTTCCGTGATTCATGGGGCCTGCCTTCAGGTGGGGAGGACTGGGTTTCCCTGACGAGTGGGACGGCGCCTCCACCGGTGTCCGGCAAAGGACACCTGTCCGCTACCCCTAGGCAGGACTGTTAAGCGGGACGACCACTGCACCCTCGGGGATCATGGTTTTTCTCGGTAAAGACAGATCGCTTGTCCGGACAGGGAGCGCAGTCCGCGTGTCGTGGCGGGCGGCAGGTGAGGGATGACGGATGTTCTTCGTCTGATATTTGGATGGATCACAATCAAACTTCACCTTTATGGTGTAGATCACGATTTGTCCTTTTTATCCCGCGAATGGCAGGAAAAGAGCCCGCTCCATTCCGATACTCCGCACAGCCCAGTCCCAGCAGTCCTTTCCTGCACGACTCCCCTGGCCACTCCCCTCAGTCCAGCGCTCGTGCCGACAATCCGGACACTGCTGCACTCTTCCGCCCCACACTTGTGCCACGCCACCGAAAGAATTGTCTAACGCAGAGTAGGGAGGGTATTACCTTACGCGTCAATCGCTTCTTGCGGGGAAAGAACGCACCCTGGCACCCCGCACTCCAGCGAGTGGTCAACGGGGATGAACCTCTGCGCCGCATCCTCATTGGAGACATCATGAGCCCACTGCTCTGGCAGGTGGCCGTCCATCCCGTATTCGACGGTCAGCCGACCATGCTGATCGTGACGCGCGCGGACGGCGGCCCCGTCACCCAGGCTGACGCGGACCGGGCGATGCTCCTGCTCAACCAGGCAGAAGAGCCGGAAATCCGGCCGCAAGGCCCCTTCTGGTGGATGTCCATGCTGCTCATGGCCACAACCGTGGCATTCCTGTGCCTGTGGGCGTGGACAGCGGAGTGGCGCTGGGGTCTCATCGCGCTTCCCACTGCAGTGGGAGGACTCGTCTACTTCTCTTTTTCGCTGCCGGTGCCGTGCCCCTTCCACCACGTGAGCAAGAGCAAAGAGCCCGACGGCTGACCGGTCCGGCACCACTGGGTAGCTCCCCGCACCGGGCTAGTGCACGCAGAATTCGTTGCCTTCCGGGTCGGTCATCACCACCCACTCGCCGCTCGCCTCTTTGACGTGCCGGTAGACCTGGGCTCCCAGGCCACGCAGCCGCGCCACTTCCGCATCCCGCTCTCCCCGCGGAGGGTGCAGGTCGATGTGGACGCGGTTCTTCGTGGTCTTCTTCTCGGCGAGCGGCACCCGGTTGAAGAGCACACGGCGTCCCAGCCCCGTGCCGCTGTGCGGATCGTAAGGGTCGTCAGGGTGCCGGATTGCTGCCGCGTCCCGCCAGGCGCGCCGTCCGTGGTGCTCGGTGAGGATCTCCGGTGACACGACGCCCTGGTCGAGGAGCTGCTCGATGAGTGCGCTGTTGTCTTCCACCTCGTAGTGGAGCGCGGCCGCCCAGAAGTCCGCTTGGGCGTGCGGATCATGCGCGTCGATGACGAGTTTCCAATGCACCGGTGTGGCCATGGGCCTCTTTCTACCCTCCGCTGCTGACAATCAACGGCGGCCGTGCCCGGCCCGGGTTCCGGCGGGACGGAGGGCACGCCGGCCGCCTCTGGCCTGCTGTGGGTTCTCCCAGGTCTGTGCGGCGTGTCCTGCCTGAATTCCGCAGCGGAGAGGCTCTGAAGCCACCATCCCACGCTCGAATTTCACAAAATTTGACAATTCAGGACATAGCTCGGCCGCTGTCGCTGGAAGAAGAAGGCTATGCGTCCTTCACACGACGAGTCGGCTCTCACGCCGTTCCGTATCGCGATCCCCGAAGAGACCCTGTCCGACCTGCGTTTCCGACTGCAGGCACCTCGGTATCCACATCCCCTTCCCGGCGACGACTGGAGCACCGGCGTTCCGCTCTCCTACTTACGCGCCCTCGTCGAGGAATGGCGGCAGTTCGACTGGCGCTCCTTCGAAGCCCGCCTGAACCGCCTCCCGCACTTCACTACCCCTATCGACGGGCAGATCATCCACTTCATCCATGCCCGCTCGCCCGTGCCCGGATCGGTTCCCCTGCTTCTCATCCACGGCTGGCCGAGCTCATTCCTGGAATTCGTGGACCTGATCGGCCCGCTGACCGACCCCGAAGCGTACGGCGGCACCGCAGCGGACGCTTTCGACGTGGTGATCCCGTCACTGCCCGGCTTCACGTTCTCCACTCCCCTCTACAGCACCGACTGGACGATCAGCCGGATCGCCGCCACGTGGCTTACCCTCATGGACCGGCTCGGCTATGAGCGTTTCGCTGTCCAAGGCGGAGACCTCGGTGCCGCGATCGCCCCGCAGATCGGACGGCTTGCCCCGGACCGGGTCATCGGAGTGCACGTCAACGGGGCGCTCGGCAACGTCGCCAGGGACATGGACGAGAAGGCCTTCGCTGCCCTCTCCCCGCTGGAGCAAGACCGGATGCGCCGCATCGGCGAGTTCCTGAATTCGGGGCTCGGCTACGTGGCCCTGCAATCCGCCCGCCCCGGCCTCATCGGGGTGATGGCGGCCGACAGCCCGGTCGCGCAGCTCGCGTGGATTATCGACACGCTGCGGTCCTGGACCTATCCGCCCGAAGCCCTGCCCGAGCAGGTTCTCGGGTGGGACTTTGTGCTCGGCACCGCCTCCCTGTACTGGCTCACCGGCTGCGCGGGATCCGCAGCGTATGTGGGCTATGCCCACCAGGGCGCACCAGAGGAGACGTCCCGCAACTCGGGAGTGCCCACCGGCGCCATCCAGTTCGCGCACGACATCGGGATCCGCCGGTTTGCGGAGGAGTCGAACACGATCGTGCACTGGCGGGATGTCCCGGACCGAGGCGGGCATTTTGCTGCGTTGGAGGAGCCGGAGCTGTTCCTCAACGACATCCGCGAATTCTTCCGGTCGCTGCGTGCCGTCGCCGCCGGGTGAGCGCTGGGTCGTGCAAGACAGCCAGGTCCGGCTGCGCCCTCTCGTGCCGCAGCCCAGGAACTGTGACCGGCACGGGTCGGCGTAGGAGAGCGGCCTCGGCAGCCCGCGCGGGCCACTGTCCGGTATCAGCTTCGCGATGCGCGCCCGATGCTGTTACGACCATGCCGCACAATGCGCTACAGTTAAAGCCGTTGGCGCGAGCGGAAGCGACCGCCACCGGGACGTGGCGCAGTTTGGCAGCGCACTTGACTGGGGGTCAAGGGGTCGTGGGTTCAAATCCCGCCGTCCCGACAGAAGACACGGTGTGAAGGTCCGCTACCGGAACTGGTGGCGGGCCTTCACACGTGTTCGGGCATCGGATGTCCCGGTTGTCTCGTGGTCGGTGCAGGTTCGGGAGGTCTGGCGTACCGGTTGTGCAGGCAGCAGGCTTCTCTCCCCCGCCAGCACGATTTGTGAGCGACATCACATATTGGATGTGACGGGCTCCTGCCCGGTGGGGTGGGGCAGCAGTGAAAGAGACGCCCGTCCCCCAGGGACAAGCAGCTTCCGAGATCCAAGGCAGTGGACTGCCCAGGGCCTCGCCTAGGGCGGTGATCCGCAGCGGTCGGCAGGCGCATCGTGGACCGATCTGTTCGTCGTCACCATTCCAGCCCGGGCAGCTCCGCCTCGGCATCCCCACGGCAAGGTCCCCTCAGCCTTCGGGGCGCTGAGTGCCTTCCAACCGTATTGCCGTGGACTCCGCTGCCCTGGAACACCAGTGACTCTGAGACGTCGGTCTTGTGCCCTGGGCCGCCCTGGTGCTGCCGGAGGGCACCTGCTGCCGTGGAGAGCACCCTACGCTGGTGCGGCCATCAGCGCGGTGCATGGTGCCCGCCGTCCCGTTGTCGTCCCTGCTGCCCGGCCCGTGTCCACCGGATGCCCCGGCTACGCTCGCGCACGTCGCCAGACGGACGCCAGAGGGTCACGAGGCTGCTGCTCCCGGTCTCGCAGCTTCGCAGGATTCCTCAATACTCGGTCCACTCGCGGCGCGTCCGATCGAAACTGCCGGAAGAACGTGGTGTGGGACCGCATGGAATCGTTGCTGTTCCCCTTCAGTCTGGGGGCGGACTCGGCTCGGCACTCTCGTGTTCTCCTGTTCTGGTCGCCGGTGCGTTCCGCTATGGCCGCGTGCCTGGGTGCTTCGGGAATCTGCCGGGTCTGCCCCTGGTGTGCTCAGCACTCCCTGCCTGGCGGGAAGAGCTTTTCGATGGGCTCTGCGCTGATCCGCTGGACCGCTCTTCCGAAGCTTGGGGAGGCTCGCCCGGCTTTCACGCTGCGGAGGGGTAGGGCTCGGTGGGGGTGTGTCGGCTATCCGGCCGCGAACTCGCTGGTGATCCGGTAGCCCACGCCGCGCACTGTCTCGATCAGCGACGGCAGCGCGAGCTTTCTTCGCAGGGAGACCATGTGCACGCCGAGGGTCCTCGTATCGCTTTCCGGGGTGTAGCCCCATACCTTGTGCATAATCTCTGCCCGGCTGACGACGTGCCCAGGGCGTTCAATCAAGACTCGTAACAGCTCGAATTCCTTGTAGGTCAGCGGTACTTTTCTGCCCCCGACTTCGACCTGGCGCTGGTTGAGGTCGACGCGCAGTGGTCCCACAACGGCAACGCCTCCCCGGTCCTGCCGGGGAATCCGGACTTCCGCGACCCTTGCTCTGCGGAGCACTGCTTCTACTCGGGCGGCCAGTTCCCAGGTGCCGCAGGGTTTGACCACGTAGTCGTCGGCGCCGAGTTTCAGTCCAAGCACGCGGTCCCGCTCGGTGGCCTTGACGCTGTGGAAAATGATGGGCACGGAAGAGCGAGAGCGGATCCTCTGGCAGACCTGGAATCCGTCGAGATCGGGAAGGGAGACCTCCAAGAGGACGACGTCGGCTTCCCTGTGGCGGGCCAGTGCTCCCGCTCCCGTGGCAGCGGCTCGCACGTCGAAGCCGGCCTCCTGCAGATCTTTCGATACCGCTCTTACCATTTCCTGATCACTGTCCACTAGCAATACGCGCACAACAACCTCGGATCAGAGCACTCTTGACAAAGGGAATGCGGACGAGGTACACCAAGAAATTCAACTCAAAAGTTCGCAACTAACCCAAACGATGACCAAACTCATATATGGGACTTTTGAAATCTTATCCTGATCACAAAGAGTCCAAATGTGACATAAATCACACACGTTGGCTGAACGATAAAATAGCTCGATCTTTCGCGCGCCTATCGAGGAATCAAAGCCCAGAAGGGGTCATTATCCGCGCGCTAGGGAAGCGACCGTAAGAAGACAATAAAAACCAGAGCTCTTCCGAAAGAAGACCAGATCCGGACGTCGGAACATCAGACAGGTGTGGATGATATTAGTTCCAAGAATCTGACCAATGGTCGATGATGTTTAGCAACCTGCAGCGCGCACTGAAAACACCGTCTTCTATCGAGCTCTCTTCCGCTCGACTACAGCCTTTCTGTGTACCTTCCCCACCGTTTCCTGGCCTCTCCCCCAACGGAATAGAAAAGCTCAGCGCCTGCGCGGACGCGCGGACGCTGAGCTGCACCCCTTACTGATGCTTGACGGCCCCAGCAGGTCGTCAGACGGTGGAGGGAAGGTTGTTCATCGCTTCAACGATGTATTTCTCCTCGTAGTCCAGATGGTCCTCCAGGAGTGCTACGAGCGACGCCAACTCCTTCTTCGTTTTCTCGGCATCTCCGTCGCCCGCCTCGGAAACAGTCGCCCTAATTCGAGAGATCAGATCGGCGACGACTGTGTGCTCCTGCCTCATCCGTTCTAGTTGCGGACGAAGCTCCGGGAACTGCTCCTCCAACGCGGGAAAGAACCGCTCGTCTTCAGTGACGTGGTGTCCGTGCAACTGGTGGCAGAAGTCGAGGCAATTCTTACGCAACTGGTACGCCAGGGTCGGGACGGTTTTCTCTCCCGAGTCCAGCTTGTCGCGCTCGTCGAGGAATTCCTCGATCTCTTCTTGGATGGCGCGAATCCACGAGCGCAGCTCGTTGTGCACCTGAACGAGCTTGTCGCCAAACCGAACCTTGGCGTTATCGGACATATTGGGGTTCCTCAATCATCTGTGAGCGGATATCGCGGGCGGATCCCCGGTAAGGGCTCTCTTCCCTAGCGCGACGCAGCGCCCTCCCCCACCACACGAGCTGGTCGAGCAGGTTCTGAGCCGCGACTGCACAAGCCTCGGGGGACTTGGGGCGTCCCTCCGAGTCGAACTGCTCCTCGACACTGTGGAAGCTCACGGTGTTCCGGACAGTGACGGCGTGGAGTTCCGTGAAGACCTGTCCCAAGTGCTCCACCGCGCGCAGCCCGCCAGACCTGCCCCCGTAGGAGACGAAACCCACGGGCTTGGCCTCCCACTCTGCGGTGTGCCAGTCGATCAGCGACTTCACGGAAGCGGGAAAGCTGCGGTTGTATTCGGGGACGACGAACACGAACATGTCTGCGCGGCGCAGCCGTGGAGTCAGCCGAGAGAGCACTTGGACTGTTGTGGGGTCGGGGTCGCGGTGCGGTTCAGGCGGCAGCGGGAAGACCGCGGTGTCCACCGTGTCGACCTCCAGCTCGGACCGCCCCGTGGTCTGCTCCAGGAACCACTGTGCGACGCACCCGCCGTTTCTGCCTTTGCGCGCGCTCGCCACCACCACTACGAGGCGAAGGGGAGGCTCGCGTCTGCTCCCCTCGGCATGCCCCGCGGTGGGCCGACCTGTCCGGGAGATCACCTGAAATCACCGACGTGGTCGATCGCCCACTGGGCGAAGGTCCGGCCCCGTTTACCCGTGATGGGTTCCAGCGGGGAGATCTCGTGGGGGCGGTCGACAAGCTGCGCGAACATGTGGATCCGCGCCCGGGCCGCTCCGAGAGGGATTCCTGCGCGCACCCACTCCTCCACGGCCTCTTCCGCGGAGATCTCTTCGAAGACGATCTCGCGGCCCAGGGCTTCCCCGATCAGGCGTGCCCGCTCCTCATAGGTCACCGACTCGGGGCCGCTGAACATGGGCCGGGTGCCGAGCAGCTTGTCGGTGAGCAGGGCAAGAGCCGCCACCTCGGCGATGTCTTTTTCGTGGAGGGGGGCGGAGTGGGCTCGGGCGAACGGCCCGCGGACCACGCCGCGCTCGCGGATCTGGTCCCGCCATTCCAGGGCGGTCGTGGCGAACCCGCCCGCAGGGCGGAGCAGCACCCATTCCAGGCCGCTGTCCACGACGACCCGTTCGAGCTCCCGGTGGCGGACAGCGATCGCGTTGCGGGGATTGTCGTCGAGGACGGAGTAGGACGAGAGGCCGACCAGGCGTCGCACCCCCGCCTCTTTGGCGCGGGCCACGATTTTCTCCGGTCCTTCCGGGAGGGCAGCGAGGTTGATGAAGACTGCTTCCACACCGTCCAGCGGCGGGTCGGTATTCGGCACGACTTCGACGGAAGGCGGCAGGGCCGCCTTCTCCGGGGCCCGGCTCACCGCCCGCACCTGGGCCCCGGCGTCGACCAGCATCTGGGTGAGCGGCCGTCCTACATGCCCGGTCGCCCCGGTCACCAAAATCATGGTCTCTCTGCCTTTCCTTGTGGGTTCATCGCACCGTCAACGGGGGCCGCTCTTCCCGCATGCTGCTGTTGTGGTGCGGCGGCCCCGTGCTGGAAAAGGGGGGTCAGCCTGCGGCAAGAAGGCTCTGCGTGTAGGCGAGACCGGCCTGTTCGAACTGCATGACCGCGTGTCCGGACACGGACCGGACGTCGCGCCAGTACCTCTGCAAGGGGTGGCTGTCGGCCTGTCCGCGGGTACCGCCGGTGCGGGCGAGCGCGTCGACGGCAGAGGTCAGCATTTCCAGGGCGAGGGCGGAGTCTCGCCTGCTCCGCTGCACGAGTTCGGGGGTGAACCGGCCTGCGTCTGCGGTTTCGGCGACCCGGTCCAGAAGGAGACGTGCCGCGTCGATCTGTCCCGCGGCGCGGGCGTAGGCGATCTGGTACGCCTGGTGTGAGGCTGCCCGGGGGCCGGCTGCGGGGCCTTTGAGCAGGGGCAGGGCCGCGTCGAGTGCGCCGAGCGCAGCCCCCAGCGCGGGGGTGACGAAGGTGAGGCCGTTGACGGCCAGGGTGGGTGCGTAGCGGCGGTCCCCTTCCGCGGTGGGCCCTTGCATGGCGTCTTCGCGAAGACAGGTGCGGTGGTCGGGGACGAAGGCGTCGTCGATGACGATGTCGTGGCTTCCCGTCCCGCGCATGCCCAGGGTGTGCCACGTGTCCTCGTAGGTGTAGTCGCTGCGCGGGACAGCGAAGAAGCGCGGTGGGCCGCCGTCGGATCCGGGTCCTTGCGCGGGCCCGGCGAGGAGGGCCCAGTCGGAGTACTCCACCCCGCTGGCGTAGGTCCACCGGCCGCTCAGGCGCCAGCCGCCCGCTACGCGGGTGGCGCGGCCGAGCGGTTTGACGACGCTGACGATCCGGACGTCGGGGCTGCTGCCCCACACTTCTTTCCGGCCTTCTTCAGGCAGGCAGGCGACGTAGCGGCCGGAGTGCCCGAAGAGCGAGGCGAGCCACCCGGTGGAGGGGCAGTGCCGGGACAGGTGGACCACGTGGCGGGCCAGGTCGGTGAAGGAACCTGCGGCTCCGCCGTAGTCGGCCGGCACTGACCAGCGGAAGAAGCCGGCGTCGGTGAGGAGGTCGATGGTCTCGGGGGGTACGCGTCGATCCAGGTCAGTTTGGGCTGCGGTAGCGGAAGCGAGGGCGGTGAGCTGTTCGATTGGGGGGCGTCGGTCTGCGGCAGAGGGCATCGTGCATCCCTTCGGAAAGGGTGCGGCGACTTTCGCCGACGGGTTGATGCTAGAAAGCCTGGCACCAAAAAACAACCTCTTGTACGCTTTTTTGCATACCGACTGTCCGCTTTTTCATGGCGGCCTTCCCTGACGCCTGGAGTCTTTTATGGTCACCACGCCGCACTCACAGTCCACACAAAGCGCCCCTGAGCAGGCCGGTCCGCAGCAGACGCCTCGTACCGGCATCGCTCTCACCCTCATCGCGGCCACGCAGCTCATGCTCGTGCTGGACGGCACGATCATGAACATTGCGCTGCCGAGCGTGCAGACCGCGCTCGACATCCCGGCCGGGCGACTGTCCTGGGTAGTCAACGCCTACGCCCTGACCTTCGGCGGCCTCCTGCTGCTCGGCGGGAGGATCGGTGACCTTTGGGGGCGGCGGAGGGTCTTCCGTTTCTCGCTAGCCCTCTTCGCTGCTGCCTCCCTTGCCGGCGGGCTTGCCACCCAGGAAACGGTTCTCATCGCCGCCCGCGCCTGCCAGGGGGTCGCCGCCGCTATTGCCGCGCCCACGGCCCTCTCCCTGATCGCCACCACCTTTGCGGAAGGCCCCAGCCGCAACCGGGCCATGGGCGTGTACGGGGCGATGTCCGGCCTCGGCTCGATCATCGGCCTGCTGCTCGGCGGCCTCCTGACCGAATTCCTCAACTGGCGCTGGGTGCTATTCGTCAACATCCCCATCTGCCTGGCCGTCCTGGCCGGGACCGGAGTCCTGGTGGAAGGCTCCCGGGTCCAGGGACGGCTTGACCTTCCCGGCGCGCTCACCGGCAGCCTCGGGCTTCTCGTCCTCGTCTACGCCATCGTCCGCGGCGGGGATGCGGGCTGGTCCGACCCGGTGACCCTCGGCGCGGGCCTTGCCGCTCTGCTGCTCCTGTCCTGCTTCCTCGTCATCCAGTCGCGCAGCCCGCACCCGATGATGCCCTTGGGTCTGCTCCGCGACCGCAACCGGGGAGCCGCCTACGCCACGATGCTGCTGGTGGGCGGCGGCATGTTCGCCACCTACTACTTCCTCACGCTCTTCATGCAGCAGGTACAGGGCTGGGATGCGATGACCACCGGCCTGGCGTACCTTCCCTTCGCGACCGGCATGGGCGTGGCCTCGGGCATCCTCGGCCCCCGGCTGCTCGGCCGGTTCTCCCCCCGCACCGTGATCGTGCCCGGCCTGGCTGCCGCCACCCTCGGCATGGTGGTCTTCTCCCAGATCTCCCCCGGTTCCTCCTACCTGCTGCACCTCATGCCGGCGATGGTCCTCACCAGTGTCGGACTCGGACTGAGCGTCGTCCCCCTCACCTTGGGGGCGTTGAGCGGCGTCGAGCCCGGCCAGTCGGGTATCGCCTCAGGTATCCTCAACGCCGGCATGCAGGTCGGCGGGGCCCTCGGCCTAGCAGTGCTGAGCACCGTGGCCCTGACCGGAACGCACTCGCTCCTCCCCGACGCCACTGCTCTTCTCCAGCAGGGGCGACAGCAGGGAGAGATCGCTCTGGTCGTGCAGGCATCCGAGGCACTCACCCACGGCTTCGGCTGGGCTTTCCTCGTCGGTGCCGGCCTTTACGCCCTTGCCCTGCTCCTCGTCGCGTCCCTGATGACCACACCAGGCCCCGCCGCCCGACCGGACAGAAAGGCCTGACCTGGGAGAAGACCTGCGGCGCGTCCTTGCAGGGGCCTGCAAGGACGCGTACCGGTATCTAGGTGGGACAGGCACACTCCAAGAACGGAAGGCGGTAGCGCAATGACTGGCCAGGTGTCATGGGACCACGATCCCCTTGCTTCACCGGACTCACCTGACAAGCGCCCGTGGACGGCCAAAGGGCTGCGCGCCCGGCGGCGGATCCTGGCCGCGGCGCGGAAGTGTTTCGCCGAGGTCGGCTACGAGAAGGCGACACTCCGCATGATCGCCGCGGAGGCGAACTCCGACAAATCCTCGGTCATCAAGTATTTCGGCAGCAAAGAGCAGCTTTTCCGCGAATGCGTGTACTGGACGATCCCCATCGACGAACTCACCGCGGACGCCCCCGACCAGTCTGCCGAGAACTATTTGCGTTCCATGCTCTCCGCTTGGGCGAGGGACCCCCACAGTCCCATGGCGGTGCTGCTGCGGGTGAGCATGACCAACAAGGAGGCGGCTGACCTGCTGCGCTCGCATATCACCACGCATTCCGTGGAACGGGTGATGAAGCACATGAAAGGACCCGACCCTGAGCTGCGGGCCGGACTCTTCGCCGCCATGATGATGGGAATCGCCAGCGGCCGCTATCTGCTGCGCATTCCCGGCCTGGCCGAAGCGGAACTGGACGATGTGCTCCGAGTGGCTGCTCCCGCTATCCGTGCCCTCATCGCCGTCGAGGAGGGCACAGACAGCACAGAAGAAAAGCAGGACAGAACTTGACCTGTTCCGATGCTCACCCGGCTAGGTGCCCGGCTGACGCTAGCGCAGCCAGCGCGGACTCCCATGTGGCGACCGTGTCCCCGCGTTCCGAAGGAAGCGTGGAGACGACCCGGCTGCTCCCCTCCAGCACGGTAGGCAGCCGCCGTGCCGCGGCGGCAAGGCCCTTGCCCGGTCCGACTTCCACATAGGTGTGTGCGCCGCGCCGGTCGAGCGCCTGCAACGCCGGCCAAAACAGGACAGGCCGCGACATCTGCGACGCCCAGAATCCGGGGTCGAGCGCTTGTTGTTCAGTGACCGGTTCTGCGGTCAGCGAGGAGACGAGGGGAATCGCGGGACTGTTGCGCTGCTCGGCGGCGATAGCCTCCTGGAACACGCGTGCCGCTTCAGCCATGGCAGGCGAGTGGAACGGCTGTGCGGTTCTGACCGCACGCGTCGTCATCCCTTTGGCTTTGAGGACCGCGTCGGTGGCGGCGAGCTCAGCCTCCGGACCGGCCAGGACCGTCTGGGCGGCCCCGTTGACGGCGCCGACGGCCACCCCCGCACGGGCGCACTCGGCGGGGATGAGCGGTTCAACGGTGTCAGGGGCTGCCGCCACCGCCAGCATGCCGCCACGGGGCGCCTTCCCCAGGGACGAGGAGCGGGCCGCAAGGATCCGGGCGGCCGCGGGAAGATCCCACACGCCGGCGAGGGTTGCCGCACACAATTCGCCGATGCTGTGGCCGAGCAGGACGGCTGGTCGCAGGCCCCGGTGCTCCAGGCTTTTCGCTGCCGCGTAGGCCACCCCGAACAGTAAGGGCTGGGCGTTGAGGCCGTCGTGGACACCGTCGGCGGGCTCGCCGGTCAGCCACAGTTCCCGCAGCCGCTCCCCGTCCGCGCCGAGCAGCTCCAGGAACTCGTCCATCACCTCGGTGAACACCCGGTCGTATCCGTGGAGCGCCGCCCCCATCCTCCGGTATTGGGCGCCTTGCCCGGGAAGGAGCAGCGCCACAGGGGGTGCGAGGACATGCTGGTTCACTGCGCCACCCCCACGACCTGGCCCACCGTGGCGTCGTTGGTCAGCATGTCCAGCAGGGCGCGGGCAAGATCAGCGCGGGTGATCGAAGTGCCGTTGGGCACGTTCGATCCCAGCGCACTCCGATAGGTGCCGGTGCCGGGCCCGTCCAGCAGCCGCGGCGGACGCACCACCGTCCAATCCAGCCCTGAGGCCGCGAGTTCTTCCTCCATTTCTGCCAGGTCGGCGTACTGGGGGGCGAAGGCGAGACGGACCAGGGGGGTGAGGAGGAAGCGGATAGCGAACTTCTCTCCCTTGGGGGACGGTCCGACCGGGGCCGCGCTCACCACCAGGATTCTGCGGGTTCCGCTCTCCTTCATGGCGCTCACCACCGCCCGGCTTGCCTGGGCGACGATCCCCGCTTCCCGGTTGCGGCGCGCGCCGAGCGCGGACAGCACCGCGTCCTGTCCGTAGAGCAGGGGGCGCAGTGCCTCGACCGACGTCACGTCCGCTTTGACCGTGGTCAAGGCTTCGTGTTCCAGGGAGATTCGGGAGGGGTCTCGGGCTACTGCCGTCACCTGGTGCCCTCGTTCCAGCGCCTGGTGCACCAGGTGGGTTCCCGTCCGCCCGGTGGCGCCGAACACGATGAGTTTCATGGTTCTGCTCCGTTCTTTTTTGCGGTGCCCCGGATCAGGCCGCTACCGCCCACGGGGGACGGTCTTCGATCTCGACCACCGCGCACGTCCAACTGAACCCGGCGCCTACCCCGGCCATGAGGATCCGCTGCCCAGGCTGGGCTGCCCCGCTTTCCACCAGATAGGTGAGTCCGGAGAACTGGTCTCCTGCGCCGAGGTGCCCCACGGTTCGGCCCCAACGCCAGGTCGAACGCTCCGGGTCGATTCCGAAGGGGACGAAAAAAGTGGCGGACAGCCGCCGTCGCCCCAGGTGGGGAAGGACGAACCAGTCGATGTCGGCCAGTTCGGTGCCTGAGCGGGCCAGCGCATCCTTCACCGCTTGGCGCTGCCCGTCCGCCATCTGCGCGAGGGTGAAGGAGCGTCCGGCCTCCGCGATGAACTCGTCTTTGCAGGCGCCCAGGTCGACCCGGTCCCGGTAGGTGAAAGGGACCGTGCCGAAGGGTGCCGTGCCGCGGTGCATGGCCTCCAGTTCGGGACGCGAGGTCGACGCGATGCTGAGCAGTCGGGCGAACCCGCGTCCCCGGGTGAGGAGCAGGGCAGTGCCCCCGTCGGCGTAGACGGTGCCGGGATCGCTGTTCCACCGGTCGAAGCCCGGCGGGGAGAAGCGGTCGCCGGTGGTGATGAGCACGCTGGAGGATTCCGGGGCGGCTGCGAGGTGGGTGGCTGCGAGGTCCATGGCCCCCATGCCGCCGTTGGACACTTGGCCCAGCCAGAAGGCGGGGCAGTCGTTGCCTACGGCGGCCCGCTGCACGTAGGAGGCGGGGGCCCACAGTTCTTGGCCCTGGTAGTAGATGCTGGCGTGGAGGACCAGCCGGATGTCGCTGGGGGAGGCGCCGGAGCGCGCCATGACGATCCGGGCGGCGCGGGCTGCCATCTCCGGTCCGGACAGCCCGTCGGACACGGTCACGGATTCCACGCCGAGCTGTTCTTCCGTGCCCGGCGGGCATTCTCCGCGGGCTTCGGCATCCTTGGTCCGCACGCGGCGCGGCAGCCACGATGCGCTGGCGGCGATGCTGATCCCCGTGCTCACCGGTCTGCCTCCGGCGCGTCCACGATCTCGCACACGAGGTCTCCTTGCGCGACCGGTGTGCCGGCTTCCACGGCGAGCCCGCGGACGATCCCGGCGCGGTGGGCGGTGATGGGCTGCTCCATTTTCATCGCTTCCACGAGGAGGAGGGTGTCTCCCGGCTGTACAGCGTCCCCGTCGGCGACGACGACCTTCACCACGGTTGCGGGGGTGGGCGCGGTTACCGCGGTTCCGGCGCGGGACCCGCCGCGCGGGGGCGGGCTGGTCCTCGCTGCTCGGCGCGGGCGAGGGAGGACAGCGGTGGTGGACCGTGCCGTGGGCACGCTGACTTCGAACCGCTGGCCGTTGACCTCGACCAGGACCCGTTCGCGGGATTCGCTGGGGGGCGCCTGCGCGGGTGCCGTGCCCCGGGGTAGTTCTTCAAGCAGGTGGAAAGGGAAGCTGGTTTCCACCCAGCGGGTGTGGATGCGTGGCACGTCCGCCGTGAATTCCGGGGTGTCCAGCAGGGCCCGGTGGAACGGGAGGAGGGTGGGGACGCCGGCGACCGTGACGTCGGCGAGGGCGCGCCGTGCCCGGGCGAGGGCGTGTGCGCGAGTGTCCCCTCGGACGATGAGTTTCGCGATGAGCGAGTCGAAGTGCGGGGGGACGGTGTCGCCCTGCTGGTATCCGGTATCCACTCGGATTCCCGGTCCGGTGGGAAAGACGAGCTGGTCGAGACGGCCCGCGACCGGGGCGAAGCCGCGGTGGGGGTCTTCCGCGGTGATGCGGAACTCCACGGCATGGCCGTGCACCGGGAAGTCGGTGCGTTCCAGCCGCTGCCCGTCGGCGATCCGGAGCATTTCCTGGACGAGGTCGACCCCGGTGACTTCTTCGGTGACGGGGTGCTCCACCTGCAGTCGGGTGTTGACTTCGAGGAAGGACAGGGTGCCGTCCTCCGCCAGGAGGAACTCGCATGTGGCGGCACCCACGTATCCGGTTGTGCGGAGGATGGCTGCGGACCCTTCGCGGAGGAGCTCCCACTGGTGCGGGGTGAGCCCCGGCGCCGGGGCTTCCTCCACGCGCTTCTGGTGGCGGCGTTGGATCGAGCAGTCTCGGGTGGACAGGACGGCGACATTGCCGTGCGCGTCGGCCAGGCACTGGGTTTCTACGTGGCGCGGGCGGGCCACGTAGCGTTCCACGAAGCAGTCTCCGCGGCCGAAGGCGCTGGCGGCTTCGCGTACCGCTGCTTCCAGCAGCTCGGGAATCTGCCGGGTGTCGTGGACGATGCGCATCCCGCGGCCGCCGCCCCCGTGGGCGGCTTTGACCGCGACCGGGTATCCGTGGCTGCGGGCGAAGTCGGCGACTTCTGCTGCTGTGGTCACGGGCCGACCGGTTCCCGGCATGACGGGGACTCCCACGTCGCAGGCGATGCGGCGTGCGGCGACCTTGTCGGCGAGCAGTGCGATCGTTTCGGCGCTCGGACCGATCCAGGTGAGTCCGGCCTCGCGCACAGCCTGGGCGAACGCGGCGTTCTCGGCGAGGAACCCGTACCCGGGGTGGACTGCATCTGCTTTGCTGGCGGCGGCTACGGCAAGGAGTTTGCTGATGTTGAGGTAGGTGTCGGCTGCGGTCTCGCCGTGCAGCGCGTAGGCTTCGTCGGCGGCGCGGACGTGCAGGGCGTCCCGGTCCGCGTCAGCGTACACGGCGATGCTGACCAGTCCTGCCTCCCGACACGCGTGGGCGATCCGCACCGCGATCTCTCCACGGTTGGCGATCAGGACTCTACGCACGTGTTCCTCCTGTCTGCACGGTCTTCGCGCGGTCCAGGGCGGTGTGGAGGACGTCCTGCCAGGCAGCGCGTCGGCGGATGGCGGTGCGGTATCTGGCGATGGCGCCTTTGCCGCCCACGGTGAGGGCCCCGGTGATCCGCTCGCCTGTGCGGTAGAGGCAGGCGAACTCTCCCCGGGCGGGGTCGCCGACGACGGCGGTCTCGTCGGCGGTCGGCTCTCCGATGAACTGGATCCGCCGGCCGTACCAGTCGCTCCAGAAGTAGGGGATGGACGCGTGGGGGGTGTCCGGTTGGCCGGTGGCGATCCCGCGGGCGACGGCGGCTGCCTGGTGGGCCGCGTTCGTCCAGTGTTCGACGCGGACTTTCCTGCCCAGCCACGGGTTGAACCAGCGGGCAACGTCCCCCACCGCGTACACCCCGGGCACGGTGGTGCGCAGCGCGGCGTCGCATTCCACTCCGTCGGTGCACGCGACACCTGAGCCTTTCAGCCACTCCGTGTTGGGGTGGGAGCCCACGCCGACGACGACCGTGTCGGCTTTGAGGACAGATCCGTCGGAGAGCAGGACTTTCTCGACGCGTCCTGTCCCGTCGAGCGCGGTGACGGTCACCCCGCAGCGGAGTTCGGTGCCGTGGGCGCGGTGCAGGGCGGCGCAGAGGCGTCCGGCTGTCTCCCCCAATGCTGCGGCGAAGGGGACGTCCCTGGCTTCGACGATGGTGACGTGCAGGCCCAGGGTTCGCGCGCTGGAGGCAACCTCGGAACCGATGAAGCCTCCGCCGACGACCACGACGCGGCGGGAACGGGCCAAGGATTTCCGCAGCGCCCTGGCGTCAGCGACCGTGCGCAGCAGGTGCACTCCGGCGAGGTTGGCGGCCCAGCCGGGGGTGCGGGGCCGCACCCCGGTGGCGATGACGAGCGCGTCGTAGGGGATGGTGTGGCCTCCCGCGTGGACGGTCCGGGACCGGGGGTCGAGCGTGTGGGCGGCCACCCCCAGGCGCAGGTCGACGTCCAAGTCGCGGCGCAGGTCGTCGGCCGGGCGGTACACCGGTGTCTGCGGTTCTTCGCGGTCTTCCAGGAAGCGGGTGGACAGCACGGTGCGGTCGTAGGGGGCCACGGGTTCGTCGCCGATCAGGGTCAGCTCGCCGTCGAATCCGGCGTCCCTGGCCCCCTCCACTACGCGCAGTCCCGCCAGCGACGCCCCGACGACGACAAGCCGTCTGGTGCGGGCGGGCGCGGTCATTGTGCCCTCAGAGCGCTGACCGGGCAGGCGCGGACTGCGCGCATCGCGTCGTCCTCGTAGCCTTCGGGCACTCGTTCCCCGTCGAAGAGGGTGACCAGTTCGCCTTCGTCGTCGAGGCGGAAGAGCGAGGAGGCCACTTCCTCGCACAGCCCGTGTCCTTCACACCGGGCGTAGTCGACGTGGATGTCCATCGGTCTCCTTTCCGCGTCATCGGCCAGGTCAGGCGGAAAACTCGACGGGCAGGGTCGTCATGGCGCGAATCGTGTTGTGGACCCGCCACGTGGGCTGTCCCACTTCGATGCGGGCGACTTTGCGCACGAGGGCGTTGAGGAGGGAGTGGCCTTCGAGGCGGGCCAGTCCTTGTCCGACGCATCCGTGGATGCCGTGGCCGAACCCGACGTGGGTGTTGGCGTTGCTGCGGGTGACGTCGAAGGTGTCGGGGTCTTTCCAGTGGCGTTCGTCCCGGTTAGCTGAGGCGTAGACCATAAGTGCCCGGCTGCCGCGGGCGAGGGGGATGCCGCCGATCTCGGTGTCTTCGGTGACGTATCTGGACAGGGCGCGGATGGGGGCTTCGTAGCGGATGGACTCGTTGAGGACGTTGGGGATGAGGGAGGGGTCTTCTCGGACCATGCGCCACTGGTCGGGGTTTTCGCCGAGCTGCCACAGCATGGTGGACAGGGCGGAGACGGTGGTGTCGAGGGACGGCACCAGGTAGTCGCCGATGAGTGCGGGGAGGAGCTGCTTGTCGACTTCTCCTTTCTCTGCGGCTTCGACCAGGGCGGCGCCCCAGCTTCCAGGGGCGAGCCGTCCTGGGCGGACGATCTCGGCCATGTACTCCCACATGCCTTTGAGCGTGGGCAGGTCGCGCAGCGCCCGTTCGTTCATGGGGCCGAGGGCTTGGAATCCGGCGGAGGCCCAGTCGAGGAAGTGTTCGCGTCCTTCAGCGGGCCAGCCGAGGAGGTCGGGGACGACGGACAGCGGGAAGATCTGGGCGAAGTCGCGGACCCCGTCGAAACGGCCGAGTTCCAGGAGGTGGTCGATGAGGGCGTCGGCGCGCTCCTGGAAGTAGTCGTGGTGTTTGCGGAGTGCCCTGGGGGTGAGGGGGCCGCCCATCACGCCGCGCACATGGTCGTGGTAGGGCGGGTCGCTGACGAGGGCGCTGCCCTTCATTTTCTCGTTGAGGGGGTCGTTGAGCGCCACACCGTAGCCGGAGGCGAAGGTGCGGTGGTCGTGGAGGGCCGCGTAGACGTCGTCGTAGCGGGTGACGGCCCACACCTGGTAGCGCTCCAGCCACACTGCGGGGGCGGTGTCGCGGAGCCTGCGGTAGGTGTCGTACGGGTTGAGGATGACTTCTTCGGAGTAGAAGTCGAGGTCGGTGGAGGGGGCGAGGGTCGTCATCGGGTGCCTTTCTGCGTGGTTGGGCAGGGATGCGGAGTCAGAGAAGGGAGCCTCCGGTGGCGTCGATCCAGGCGCCGGTGATCCATCCGGCTTCGGGGGAAGCCAGGAAGGCCACGATCGGTGCGATGTCGGCGGGGGTGGCGAGCCGTCCGAAGACGGAGAGCTGGGAGAGGGAGCGGCGGACGGCGGGGTCGGCTAGTCCCGGATGCCCGGTGTCTACGACTCCGAGGGCGACGGTGTTGACGGTGATGCCGCGCGGGCCGAGGTGTTTCGCGAAGTGGAGAGTGACCATCTCCAAGGCGGCTTTAGCCATCGCGTTGGCGACTTCGGGCGGGTTGGCGAACCGGGTGAGTCCGCTGGAGATGTTGATGATCCGGCCCCCGTCGGGGATGAGGGGTTCCAAGGCGCGCACGATGTGGAGGGGTGCTTGGGCGTTGACCCGCATGAGGTGGTCGACGTCGGCCGGGTCGAGGTCGGAGGGCGGGGCGGTCACCTCGGTGGCGGCGTTGTTGACCAGGATGTCTACTCGTGGGGCGGTTGCTGCGCCGAGGACTGTGGCGAGCTGTTCGGTCAGGGCGGAGCGGAGGCGTTCCCCGTCGTCCGGCCTGCCGAAGAGGGTGTGGACGGCGACGGCTGTCCCTCCCCGCTCCGTGATCTCGTGGACGACTTGGTCGGCTTGGTCCGCGCTGAACCCGTAGTGGACGGCGACGGTCGCTCCTTCCTGGGCCAGCCGGTGGGCGATGGCTTTTCCGATGCCTCGGTCGGCTCCGGTGACGAGCGCGACTTTTCCGTCACATCTGCCCATGGGAGTCCTCCTGGCCGGTGGTGAGGGTGGGGGACGGGGCGGGGGTCGGCGGGGAACCACCGGGCGAGTTCCGGTGCTGGATCGGTGTCGGCTGTTCCGGCGGCCGCCGTGTACCCGTCGGGGCGCAGCAGCAGCCAGCCTGCTTTGCCCCGGTCGAGCAGCACGCCCCGCCCGGTCGCCAGCAGGGTGCGCAGGCGTTCCTGGTCGGCGGGGCCGAGCAGGTCGGGTGGGAGTCGGCGGCCGACTGCCGGGTCTGGAGGGGTGGGCGAACCGTAGCGGATGTGGAGTCCGCTGATCCGCAGGGCGAGCTGTCGGCGTACCGCCGGGTATGCCATGAGTTCCGCGAGGAGGGTGCGCAGCGGTTCCACTTCGGGGCCGCCGAGCAGGAGCAGGGTTTGCGCTCTGATGAGGGCGAGGGTGCGTGCCGCTTCGGGTCTGCGTTCCTCGTCGTAGCTGTCGAGGAGCCAGTCGGGGGCCCGTCCGGTCACGTGCGCCGCCAGTTTCCAGCCGAGGTTGAAGGCGTCGTGCAGGCCGAGGTTGAGCGCTTGGCCGCCCACGGGCATCTGCCGGTGCGCGGCGTCCCCTGCCAGGAGGATCCGCCCGTTGCGGTAGCGGGTGGCGTGCAGGCACGTGTCGTCGAACCTGTCGGCCCACACCACGCGGGCTCCGGACAGGTCGTCCCCGGTGACGTCGTGCCAGGCGTCGATGATGTCGTCGGGGGCTGGGGGCCCGGCGTCGTTGGCGGGCCCCCAGTTGCGGCGGTGGACCATGATGCGGGTGAGGCCGCTGGGGTCGGTGGCTGAGACGGCGAGGCCGCGGGGATGCCGTTCGAACCGTCGCGTGGGGACGTCGACACCGGTGAGGTCGGCGCGGAGCAGGTGGCGTTGGGGTCCGGTGCCGGCCAGGTCGAACCCGCCGACTCGGGCCACCGTGCTGTCTTGGCCGTCGCAGCCCACCACATAGTCGGCGCGCACGGTCTCCGGACCGGACGGGCCTTCGAGGCGGGCTTCCACCCCGTCCGCGTCTTGGCGGAGGCTGCGCAGCGCGGTGCCCCGGCGCACTACGGCCCCGAGGCCGTGGACCCACCCGGTGAGGACCGCTTCGAGCCTGGTCTGCGGGACCTTCCACACGCCGGCCCGGGGCGAGGGCACGTCGCCGAGGTCGAGGGGAAGTCCCGCGAAGTGCCCGGTGCGCACGGGGTCGGGGGGACCAAGCGCGGTCAGCAGGCCGCGCTGGTCGAGCAGTTCCGCGCTCAGCGCGTGCACCGTGGATGCGCGGGACTCGGTCATGGGTGTTGCGCGCTGCTCCACCACCTCGACCTGGGCTCCGCCGAGGCGGAGTTCGCCGGCGAGAGCCAGGCCTACGGGTCCGGCCCCCACTACGAGTACCTGCGTGGATCTCATGTGTCAGTCCCGTCCCCTGTCCGAGTGGTCGCGGCTCAGCGGCGTTCCTCGACGTAGGCCTTGGCCAGTCCGAGAGTGGCTCGGCTGTTGGCGCCTAGCGCTTCCCGGACTGCTTTCCGGGCCTGAGCCAGGTCGGCTCCTGCTCCGAGCACGTCGGTGATGCGGTCGGTGTTGATCACCACGGTGTGCTGCGAGGTGGCGATGGTGCTGTCGCCGTCCTCGACGAAGGTCCAGCGCCCGGTGTGCAGGGACAGCAGGGCGGGCAGGACGAGCTGTTTGTAGACGATGCGCTGGTTGTCGAGGCAGACCCGCACCGACCGGGTGGTGTGGGTGGTGCCGTCGGTGCTGCGGGTGTCCATTTCGAGGATCTGCAGGCCGGGGGTGTCTTCAGTGAGTTCCACCCGGGCCACGTGGGGCAGGCGTTCGGCCCACAGGTCGGCCCGGTTGATGAAGTCGAAGAGGTCCTTG
>NZ_BCWB01000010.1 GCF_001592045.1 Thermobifida fusca NBRC 14071 = JCM 3263
ACGCTGTCTTCGAAGCTGAGCAGTCGGTCGTCGCCGCTGGCGAGGGTTTCGACCCCGGTTTTGAGGGCGGCGAGTTCCGCGGTGCTGTTGCGGTCGACGGCTTGGCTGATCCACTCCAGTTTCTCCGGGTCGTCGTCGACGGCCCGGTAGTCATGGAGGAGCACGACCCGGCAACTGTGCTCGTCCAAGGGCTCGAGGATCCAAGATCCGCCCATGGCGGCGACGGGGGGTGCGGAGACTTCCTGGCGGAAGTCGATCCGCCGCGCGGCGGGGTCGAGAGTCCGGCGCGACGTCCACCCTTTGACGTCGCCGTTGGCGGTCGCCCAGATGCGGATGCGTTCCTGGTTTCCGGAGTGTTCGATCCGTTCGGCGTGGATGGTCGGTGGGAAGAGCTGCGGCCACTGTTCGACGTCGGCGATGAGCTCGTAGACCCGGGCTGCGGGGGCCTGCACGACAATGGTGTGGCGGTCTTCCCGGGATCCGGTCGGCTGCATGGTGTCTGTCCTCTCTGTGGTGGTCAGAAGTTGCCGAGGCCGCCGCAGACGTTGAGTGCCTGTGAAGTGATCGACGCTGCGGTCTCGGTGGTGAGGTAGCCGACCAGTCCGGCCACTTCTTCGGGGGTGGAGTAGCGGCCGAGCGGGATTTTGGCTTGGAATTTCGCGAGGACTTCGTCCTCGCTGATCTGCCAGGCTTGGGCGTAGCGCTGCCGAACCGCTTCCGCCATGGGGGTTTCCACGTAGCCGGGGCATACGGCGTTGACGGTGATCCCGGTGGGCGCGAGTTCGTTGCCGAGGGCTTTGGTGAATCCGACGACGCCGTGTTTGGAAGCGGAGTAGGGCGCGCCCAGGACCACTCCTTGCTTGCCGGCGGTCGAGGCGATGTTGATGATGCGTCCCCAGGAGGCTTCGCGCATTCCGCCGGTGGTGAGCACTTCCCGGGTTACGCGGAACACACTGGTGAGGTTGGTGGCGAGGACGTCGTCCCACAGGTCGTCGGGGATGTCGGCGGTGACCCCGCCTCCCCCGCGTCCCGCGTTGTTGACGAGGATGCCGATGGTGCCGAAGCGTTCGACCGCGGCGCGGACCATGGCCCGGATGTCGTCGAGGGAGCGGACGTCGCAGGCTTGGCCGTCGACGGGGAGATTCCCGTTGTCGGAGAGTTGTTTGGCGGTTTCCGCTACCCGTTCCCCGTTGCGGGCGCAGATGAAGACACGGTGGCCCCGGTTGGCCAGTTCTCGGGCCACAGCGAGCCCGATGCCGCTGGTGGCTCCGGTGACGATCGCGGTTCGAGGTGTGAATGTCACGTTGAATCCTCCGAGAACGATCAGGGTCAGGCGGCGGCCGTCATGCGGTTGACGAGGTCGATGAGCGCCCGCGGGGTGAGTGCCGCGGCGAGGTCTTCTTCAGCGATGCGGATTCCGTAGGCCCGTTCGATGCGCGCCCCGGTTTCCATCAGGGCGAGGGAGTCGTAGCCCAGTTCTTCGAATTCCGTGTCCAGGGCGTCGTCGCTGATGGCTGTGCTTCCGTCGGCTCCTGCGGCCTCGGTGAGGATGCGGCACAGGTCAGCAAGGGTGAACTCGGTTGTGGACATGGGTGTCTCCTTCGGGAACGGCCCGGAGCATCCGGGCGGGCAGGGTTAGGCCGCGCGGAGGACGAGGGCGGAGTTGAAGCCGCCGATTCCGCGGGCGACGATCAGGGCGATGCGGACGGGCAGGCTCCGAGGGGTTTCGGTGACCAGGTCCAGCCCGAGGTCGGGGGCGGCGGTGGCGTTGATGGTGGGTGGGATGACGCCGTCGCGGATGCTGAGGAGGGCTGCGGCAGCGTCGAGCGCGACCGCCCCGGAGAAGAGGCGTCCGGTCATGGTCTTGGGAACGGTGACGGGGACGGCCCCTTCCCCGAAGACGGCGTTGATGGCTGCGGCTTCGATCCGGTCGAGTTCCGGGATGGCGGCGCCGTCGCAGAAGACCACGTCGACTTCGTCGGGGTGGACGTCCGCGTCGGCGAGGGCGCCGCGCAGGGCCGCTTCCAGGGTGCTGGGACGGCCGCTTCCGGGCGGAGGGTCGAGCGTGGCGGCGTGGCCCGCGACAACCCCGTAGATGCGGGCGCCGCGGGCCCGGGCTGCGGTTTCCTCTTCGAGTACCAGCAGTGCTCCGCCTTCCCCGGGCACGTGCCCTCGGGCGTCGGCAGAGAACGGGAGGTAGGCGCGGCGGGGGTCGTCCGCGGTGCTGACCCGTCCCGAAGCGAGGTGGGCGATCCACCCCCAGGAGCACAGGGAGCTGTCGACACCCCCGGCGAGCATGACACGGGCGCCTTTGCGGATCTGCCGGCGGGCGTGGGCGATCGCGTCTGCTCCCCCGGCCTGGTCGGAGACGAGGACTCCCGTGGGGCCGCGCATCTGGTGGCGGATGGAGATCTGACCGGTGTTGACCGCGTAGAACCAGGCGAACGACTGGTAGGCGCTGACGTAGCTGGCGCCTTTGGCCCACAGGTTGCGGAGTTCCCGTTCACCGAACTCGTAGCCGCCTGAGGAGCTGGCCGTCACCACTCCGGCGGAGAACTCCGGCAACTGGGCGGGGTCCAGGCCCGCGTCGTCCCATGCCCACTGGGCGGCGGCGAGCGCCATTCTGGTCATGTGGTCGGTCTGCGGCAGGAGACGGCCGGGCAGGTGGTCGGCGGCGTGGAATCCGACGACTTGCCCCGCGAGCGAACTGGGGTATCCGCTCGCGTCGAACTTGGTGATCGGCGCGATGCCGTTGCGGCCTTCCAGGGTGGCCTTCCAGTAGTCGTCGACGCCGAGGCCGGTGGGGGCGATCACTCCGAGTCCGGTCACCACTGTGGTGGTCATGGGAGCCTCCTGTCCGCTGTGGTGAGGACCATCGCGCTTTGGAAGCCGCCGAAGCCGCTGCCTACCGTGAGCACCGTGTCGACTCGGTGCTCACGCGCG
Organism: Thermobifida fusca NBRC 14071 = JCM 3263; assembly: GCF_001592045.1. Classification (GTDB taxonomy): domain Bacteria; phylum Actinomycetota; class Actinomycetes; order Streptosporangiales; family Streptosporangiaceae; genus Thermobifida; species Thermobifida fusca. The sequence continues at coordinate 2,944 of NZ_BCWB01000010.1, forward strand.
GTGATTGGCACATAGTCGAGGTCGCACTCGGGGTCGGGTTCGGTCAGGTTGGCTGTCGGCGGCACGATGTTGTCCCGCATGGCCAAGAGGCAGGCGGCGATTTCGATGGAGCCGATCGCGCCGAGGGAGTGGCCGATCATGGACTTGATGGAGCTGACCGGTGTCCGGTAGGCGTGGCTGCCGAGGGCTTTTTTGAAGGCGGCGGTCTCGTGGCGGTCGTTCTGTTTGGTGCCTGAGCCGTGCGCGTTGATGTAGTCGATGTCGTCGGGGTTGACGCGTGCCTCGTGCAGCGCGACCCGGATGGCTTCCGCCATTTCGTGGCCGTCCGCGCGGAGCCCGGTCATGTGGTAGGCGTTGGACCGGGTGGCGTAGCCTGCGAGTTCGCCGTATATGCGGGCGCCGCGGGCCCGGGCGTGCTCGCGTTCCTCGATGACGAACATGGCGCATCCTTCACCGAGGACGAAGCCGTTGCGGGTGCGGTCGAACGGGCGGGACGCGGTGGCGGGGGTGTCGTTGCGGGGTGAGGTCGCCTTGATCGCGTCGAAGCAGGCCGAGGTGATGGGGGTGAGGGGGGCGTCGGTGCTGCCGACGACGACGGCGTCGACGATGCCTTCTCGGACCAGGTCGGCGGCATAGCCCACCGAGTCCAGTCCAGAGGTGCACCCGGTGGACACCACGGTGGCTGGTCCTTCCGCCCCTACCTCCCAGGCCACGTCGGTAGCGAACGAGCTGGGCACGAAGTGCCGGTAGAGGTCGGTGACCGCGGGGTCGTAGCGGACGGGGTCAAGCTGTCCGTCGTCGCTGGACAGCCGGTACTGGTTTTCCAGGCTGGTGGATGCGCCGACGGCGCTGCCTACGACCACGCTGACCCGGTCTGGGCGGTCGATGGTCAGGCCGCTGTCCGCCATGGCTTCGCGGGTGGCGACGACAGCGAACTGGGCGGCCCGGTCCATGGTGCGGGCCTGCTGGGCGGTGAGTCCGTGCTCTTCGGGGTGGAAGTCGACTTCGGCGGCGATCCGGGACCGGAAGACGCTCGCGTCGAACAGGGAGATGGGGCGGGTCGCTGTCCTGCCTTCGGTCAGCAGGTTCCAGAAGGCCTGCGTGCCTATCCCGCCGGGTGCGATCACCCCGATGCCGGTGATGACTACGCGTCGTGTCATGCTGCTCCTCGTGCTGTTCGCCGGGCTGTGTGGGGGCCTCGTGCTCAGGAGGAGGCGGACCAGTGGTAGAAGCGGGTGGCGACAGCGTCCGCGGGGGAACGCCACGTGTCCGGGTCGTAGGCGGTGATGAAAGGCCTGAGGTCGTTGCTGATCTGCTGGAAGAGCGGATGGGACCGGGCTTTCGCGATGTTGGCGGCGCCGTCGGGGGTGGCGAAGTTCTGGAGGTGGAAGTACAGCCCTCGGTAGGTGAAGAGTTCCCGGCGCAGGGTGCCCATCAGGTGGGGCATTTCTGTTGCGTCGAAGGCCGCGAAGAGGCGGGCGACGTCGTCTTGGTCTTCCGGACGCATCCGGCCGACGATGAGGGTGCTGTGCATGGTGCGGTCCTTTCGCGGTGCGCGGATTGGGGGGTGGGTTAGGCGGGGTCGCCGAACCAGCGGTGGAGTGCGTCGGCGAGCGCTTCCCGGCCGGGGTCGGTCCAGGCGATGTATCCGTCTGGGCGGATGAGGAGGGTCCGGGCTCCTTCGAGTCCTTGGCTGTCGGGGGCGAGGCGCGCGGTGACCACGTCCACCCGGTCGCGCCACCGCTGCGCGGTGTGCTGGTGGTCGGGGGAGTCCGCCAGGTCGAGGAGGACGCCGCGGGCGGCGTGGAGGAGCCGGTGGGTGGTGGTGGGGTTTCCGTCCACGAGAAGGTCGCGGGGCGGGAGGCGTCGGCCGAGGAGGGGGTGGTCTTCGGGGCCGCCCTCGTAGCGGATGTCGAGCCCGCTGACCATGGCGGCCAGGTGGCGGTTGACTTCGTCGTAGGTCATGAGCTCCGCGAAGAGCTCCCGGAGCGGCTCGACCTCGGTTCCTTTGAGGTAGAGCAGTCCTTGGGCCTGGGTGTTCATCAGCACGCGGGCGCCGACGGGGTGGCGTTCGGCGTGGTAGGTGTCCAGGAGGTGTTCGGGGGCGGTGCCGCGGAGCACGGAGCCGAGCTTCCATCCGAGGTTGACGGCGTCTTGGACGCCCACGTTGAGCCCTTGTCCTCCTGCGGGCAGGTGGACGTGGGCGGCGTCTCCGGCGAGGAACACCCGGCCTCTGCGGTATTCGGTGACTTGGCGTGCTGCGTCAGTGAACGAGCTGGTCCACAGCGGGGTGGCGGTGCTGATGTCCTCTCCGGTGAGGCGCTGCCAGGCAGCGCTGATCTCGGAGAAGGGCGGCGGAGCGCTGCGCGGGCCCGGGGTGTGCCCCCGTTCGCAGACGATGATGCGGTCGATGCCGGAGCCGATCGGCGCGTTCATCACCATGCCGCCGGGGGTGCGCACCCCGATGGGGCGGGGCGGCAGGTCGGCGCCGACGATATCGGCGAGGAACATCTCCATCGTCGGCTCCGCCCCTGGGAAGTCGAATCCCGCGAGGCGGCGCACGGTGCTGTGTCCTCCGTCGCAGCCCACGAGGTAGGCGGCCCGTAGGGTGACGTCGCCGTCGGCAGTCTGGGCGAGGACTTCGACCGCGTCGTTGGTGTCGGCGACTTTGACGACTTCGTGGCCGCGGCGGATGTCCGCCCCCAGTTCCACGGCCCATTCGGCGAGGATGCGCTCGGTGACCCACTGGGGGACGCTGTTGGCGGAGAAGTGGATGCCGTCGAGGATGGAGAAGTCGAGGGGCAGTCCACCGAAGTGGCCGGCGGAGGAGGTGGTGACCTCGCCGAACCGTTCCATGAGTCCGCGCTGGTGGAAGACTTCGAGGGTTCGGGCGGTGAATCCGAGTCCGCGGGACTGTCCGGTGGGTTCGGTGAGGCGTTCCAGGACGATGACGTCCACTCCGGCGAGCCGCAGCTCACCGGCGAGCATGAGTCCGGTGGGGCCGGCGCCCACGACGATGACGGAAGCGTCCAACGTGTGCTCCTCTCAGTGCTGGCCGGGCGGGGCCCAGGGGGCGGGGCGCCGGGCCTTCCAGGACGGTGCCGGGCTGGGCTCGGCCGGGGTGTGGTGGCGGGTGGGCGGTGGCGTGGACCGGGTGTAGAGCAGGGCGATGATCCCTGCCACTGCGTCGGGGGGCACGCGGTCGTCGCGGGGGGTGGGAGGAGTCCGGGGGTCTGGTGTTCGGTGTTCTCGGTGGGCCGCCATGCGCTGCTCCGTGTCTTAGGTGGGCTGGTTGCCGTGTTTCCGGTCGGGGTGTTCGGCGTGTTTGCCGCGGAGGGCGGCGAGTGCGCTGATGAGTGCCGCCCGGGTGTGGGCGGGGTCGATGAGCTCGTCAACGAAGCCGCGTTCTGCCGCGTAGTGGGGGTGCATGAGTTCTTCGCGGTATTGGGCGATCTTGCGGGCCCGGACGGCGTCGGGGTCCTCTGCTGCGGCGATTTCTTTGCGGAAGACCACGTTGGCTGCGCCTTCAGCGCCCATCACCGCGATCTCGTTGGTGGGCCAGGCCAGGGAGATGTCGGATCCGATGGAGAGGGAGTCCATGACGATGTGGGCGCCGCCGTAGGACTTCCGCATGACGACTTGGACGCGGGGCACTGTCGCGTTGCAGTAGGAGTAGAGGAGTTTGGCGCCGTGCCGGATGATGCCTCCGTGCTCTTGAGCGGTGCCCGGCATGAACCCGGGAACGTCCACGAGGGTGACGAGGGGGATGTTGAAGGCGTCGTAGAATTGGACGAACCGTGCCGCTTTCTCGCTGGCGTGGATGTCGAGCACGCCGGCGAGGTGGGTCGGCTGGTTGGCGACGACACCGACCACATGCCCGTCGAGCCTGGCGAGAGCGCACACGATGTTGGGGGCCCATGCCTCGTGGACTTCGAAGAAGTCGCCCTCGTCGACGATGTCGGCGATGACGTCGCGAACGTCGTAGGGCTTGGCGGGGTCGGGGGGCACGATGCTGCTGATCCGGGTGCAGGGGCGGTCGGGCGGGTCGTCGGTGGGCAGGTGGGGTGGCAGTTCCCGGTTGTTGCTGGGGAGGAGGCTCAGCAGGTAGCGCACGTCGGTGAGGCAGGCGTGCTCGTTGTCGTAGGCGAAGTGCGCGACTCCGGACACGCTGCTGTGGGTGTCGGCACCGCCGAGTTCCTCTTGGGTGATTTCTTCGCCGGTGACGGCACGGACCACGTCGGGCCCGGTCACGAACATTTGCGCGATGCCGCGGACCATGAAGACGAAGTCGGTGAGGGCCGGCGAGTAGGCGGCGCCTCCCGCGCAGGGCCCTAGGATGACGCTGATCTGGGGGATGACGCCTGAGGCGCGGACGTTGCGGGAGAAGATCCCGCCGTATCCGGCGAGGGCCCCCACTCCTTCCTGGATCCGTGCCCCTGCCCCGTCGTTGAGCCCGACCACGGGTGCGCCGGCCTCGTAGGCGAGGTCCATGATTTTTTGGATCTTTTCTGCGTGCGCTTCTCCGAGAGATCCGCCGAAAATCCGGAAGTCGTGCGCGTAGACGAAAACTTTTCTCCCGTAGACGCGTCCCCATCCCGTGACGACTCCGTCGGTGTGCGGTCTTTTGTTCTCTATTCCGAACCCCACGGAACGGTGCCGCCGGAAAGATCCGATCTCGTGGAACGAGTCTTTATCGAGCAGGAGGTCGATCCGCTCCCGTACGGTCAGTTTCCCAAGAGAGCGCTGGCGTTCTGTGGCTCTAGGGTCTCCTGCCACGACGGTGGACCGGACCGCTGCAAGGTCGTCCACGAGTTTCTGAAAATAAGATTCCGCACCCATTGAGATCACGAGGTTCGCTTTGGTGGACTGCCAATAAAAATAAACGTCTGCACACCGGGAGAAAAGTTTTTGTTTTCAATAAGAATGATCTACGCAGATCCCCGATAATTCAACTAGGCAGACGCTAAGAGACAACTAAGAATGTAAAAACCGAATTTGAAGAGCGCTAAATACGGTGCTCAGGGGGCGCCGTGGGTCCGGGTGGCCTTGGGGCTCGGTCGGTGCTGGTGCCACTGGGGTGGCCGCGCGGGCGGCTCGGCGGCCGTGGGCGGCTTCGGGGCATGGAGTGCACGGCGTCCACCGCAGCAGGCCTGGGCCTAGCGTGTCCCGTTCTCCTCCTGGCGTGCGGTAGTGCGGTCGAGGTCGTGGTCTCCTAGACGGCCTGGTGCGCTGGTCCCCGACTCATGGCACGGGTGAGAGGCCCGTTCGTCCTGGTTGATGGGCGCGGTCCAGCGGTAGTTCTGCGAATGCACCTGCACGGGCAGGGGCGTGGTCGACTGCGCGGTGCGCGGCGCGTCGGTGGGGTGCTGTCGACCAGCCGACTCCAGCTGGGCTTGGTGGGGAGACCCGCCCCTCCCCCACCAGTGACACGCAACACACTCAACAAAGTTGAGTTTATGGGACTCAAATTTGGGGATGATCACCGGCGCAAGGCCGCAAGGCCTCCGCACCTGAACCCACCGCCTCCCGGCGGTCACCAACGAGTTCGAGGAGGTACAGACATGGCACTGCCCGTCGTCCGTTCTTCTCAGCCGACAACCGGATGGGACCCGTTTCGGGAGCTGAACGAACTCCACACGCAGCTGCATCGGTGGATGGATTCGGTGCTGGAGCGGACTTCCGGCCTCACCGCGGACCCGTTGAGCTGGTCGCCGCTGGCTGACCTGTCCGAGACCGAGGACGCCTACCTGGTCGAGGTGGAAGTCCCGGGTGTCTCCCGCGAGGACATCAGCATCGACCTGTCCGGGACGGAACTGGTGATCACGGGAGAACGCAAGGAGCGGGAGCGCGAGGGCTGGTTCCGCCACCGCACCCGCAGCGTCGGCCGGTTCCACTACGCGGTCACCCTGCCGCGGGACATCGACCCTGACGGGGTGGACGCGACCTTGTCCCAGGGGGTTTTGACCGTGCGGATCCCCAAGAGCAAGGCGCTCAAGCCGCGGCGGATCGCCATTACCGAGCGGTAATCCGCTCGTGGGCAGCGCGCGCATACCGCGGTCGCCACCATTGCCCGGCGCGCAAGACCAGGGGGTGGCTGCGGTGGCTTCCGACCGTCAGAATCCATGCAACGGGGCCCGCTGCGACAGCAGCGGGCCCCGTGCGTTTCCCCTATCCCCTCGGGGGTCTGTGTTCGCTGTTCATCCCCTGGAAGACCCTGGGTACCGGTGCCACGGGTGAGGGAACGCCGCGGCTCGCCGGCGGGATGACCGTGCGCCGGCCCTTTCGTGGGGGGAGGGCCAGCGCACACCGCATTCCCGGACCAATCCGCGAGCGGAGTGCTCTGCTCGCGGGTGTGGCGCGGCGGCCCCCTGAACCGCCGCGCCACAGCTGGGGTTATCCGGCAGGACTAGTTGGCGCTGCAGGACACCGTGGGCCACGTCCAGTTGCCGTTGTGCATGATCGTCATGCCCCAGTTGTTGCCGTTGCCGTTAGGCCGGGCAACCAAGGTCTGGGAGTCCGGGTAGCTGGCGTGGATGTTCCAGGTGGCGATGATCCTCGCCGGCCACGGAACGTTCACGGTCACGGTCCAGTTGTTGGAGCCGCTGACGTTGACGTTGAGGTTGTAGCGGTCGTTCCACTGCTGGCCCGCGGACAGCGTCGCCGTGCAGCCACCGCCACCGGGGGGGTTGCCGCCACCGGGGGGGTTGCCCCCACCGGGGTTGTCACCGCCGCTGGTGCCCAACGTCACGTTGGAGGATCCGCTGCTCTGGTAGCCCTCGGTCGCCATGATCATGTAGTCGTGGGTTCCGAGGTGCATACCGTGGCGGGCCCACGCGTCGAAGTGGTTCCCCGCGGTGATGGTACCGCTGGTCCGCTTGGACTGGCGGACGCTCCAGTACTGGTCGAAGGTCCGGGTGCCTTCGATGGAGGGCGCGTTGTACCGCGTGGTCTTGTAGATGTCGTAGGTACCACCGTCGGTGGTCACCGTGCCCATGTAGGTACCGGTGGGCCGGTAGGTGCCCCAGCTTTCGACGATGTAGTACTCCACGAGCGGGTTCCGCGTCCACCCGTAGAGGGTCAGGTAGGCGTTACCCGACGGGTTGAAGCTGGCGGAGTAGGTCACGGTCCGGCGGCCACCGGTGGCCCATCCCTTACCGGCGACGAAGTTCCCGGTGTTCCGCCAGGAGGTGCTGTAGTTTCCGCCAGGGCCCAGCTCCATGGAGACCGTTCCGGGCGCGTCGGTCCAGAACGAGTAGAAGTACCCGTCGTGGTACCCGGTCTCGTTGGAGGTCACGGCCGCGTGGGCGGCAGTACTGGGGATCATCGTGACGACCGCGACGAGTGCCGCGGCGAACGCCTTGCCGATGAGCAGTCTGGGCCGGAAGCGTCTCCGGCTCTTCAGACTGGCGGGGGCATGGTTCATTGTGGGTGTTTCCTCCTTGTACGGGCTGGAGGGGACCAGGGAGCATCCTGCGACCTGGTGGGGGGCGATGACCGGGGTCAGTGGTCGCCGCTCCTCGGCGTCGGGGATGACGCGGCTAGGTGAGCCACACGTCGAGTCGTCGACGACCGGACCCAGGCCGCAGTAGCTGACCTGGCTCGACAGCGGGCAAGAGCTGTCGATACCGACAGTGTTCGCCCGATTCTATGGAGTTGTCAATAGATTCCGGAAGATTCCGGAAATTTCCCTGGTCAAAAGTTCGTGAAGAACATCAGATCTACGCGCCTCTTCCCCCGCCTCCGACCGTCTTTCTTCGGCTTGCGCGGCGGTTTTCCCTGTTCGAAAATTTTCGATACCTTTCCGAATAAAACCGGGAGACCCGGTCGGGAAGAGGGTCACCAGTCCAGCCCACAGCCCGCCGCAGCCGCCCCGCGCTCTCCGGAACCGGCCGCAGACATCCACAGACGTCGCAGCGGAGTGTCCCGCGCTACGGTGCCTTCCCGACACGCTGCAGTCCGCTTCGTAGCGCGGCAGACCCCAGCCCGCCGCGCAGCACAGTCCGACCACTGCGCAAGCTCGATCCCTTGCGGGCACCCCACTCCATGGGACGCATCCCGCGCCGACCGCAGCAGAATGTGCCGCACCCCGTCCAGCTCCAGCACCCCGGCATGCCCCCGTACTCTTCGCAAGCCCCCGTCAGCAGAGAACTCCTGAACCGTCTTTTGGCCCGACTATTCTGGCGCAGCTACACGGCCAGTGCGCCGTTCCCCCTTGCGCTCGCTCCTACCAGGCCGATACCCCCACAAGGGTGCGGCGCTGTGCCCGCCCCGTCACCGGCTTCCCCGCGGGCCCGGGTCAGTCTGCTGCGGCAGGCCAGTACGGGGTGTGGCGGGCTACCGCGAGCAGCGGGAGCACGGCGTCACGCAGCCCAGGAGTCACCGCGACCGTGCACTTGGACCGCAGGGTGTGCGGGCTGCCGTCGCTGTCCACCACCACCGCACCAGCCTCGCGGGCGATTACGGTCCCCGCCGCCGTGTCCCACGGGCGGTTGCCCAAGGTGACGCTGACGTCCAACGCGCCCTCGGCCACAAACACGAGGTCCACGGCTGTGGCGCCCAGGCGGCGCACCCCTTGGGCGCGCGCGGACAGGACCCGGTCCAGTTCCGCGGAGAGCAGGTCGCGTACCGGGAAGTCAGCCCAACCGCCGTAACTGCTGAGCGCCACCAAGGCCCGCGAAATATCGGTCGTTTCCGACACGGTGATCTGGGTGTGGTCCCGGTAGGCGCCGTGCCCGCGGGCCGCCCAGTAGCGTCTGCCGAGGAACGGCAGCGCGATCACACCGAGCACCGGCTGCTCGTCGTGGATCAGCCCGAGCGCCACCGCGTTCAACGGCAAGCCGTGGGAGAAGTTCGTGGTGCCATCCACCGGGTCGAGCACCCAGTAGGTGGCGGAGTCGCCCGTAGCTCCCGTTTCTTCCCCGAGGAACCCCAGGTCAGGAGTGTCCCGCAGCAACCGGTCGCGGACCAGGTGCTCCACGGCCTCGTCGATGTCGGTCACGATCTCCCGGCCGCCTTTGCTCCGAATCCCCGTCACCGGCTGAGACAGCACGTAGTCGACGGCCGCATCAACAGCGTGGTGGGCGACGGACAGTAAGGCCTTGAGGTCAGACTGAGGCATGGAGGTCCTCCGGTCGGCGGGAACAAAGGGGGGAGGGTCGGCGGCGGGATCCGCTCTCTGCCGCCAGCTCCGTGCAGGACTTTACGCAACCGTGCCACGCTGGGCAGCCGGCTCCTCCCCTCACGGGGGCGCTTCCGCAGCCCCGAATGGCACGGAAGAGGTCGGACGTCAGCGAGACGTCTCCAACTCCGTAAGCCGGGCCTGGGCTTGCGGAAGTTCGTGCTCGGTGAAGACGTCGATGCCGTGGTCGCGCAGCAGCAGAGTGGTCAGCCCCATTCCCGGGACGGTCGTACCGGTGAACGAGCCGTCGAACACCTGGTGGACCCCACAGGACGGGCTTTTCTCCTTGAGGACGGCCAGCCGCACCCCGTGCTCTTGGGCAGCGCGCAGGGCGGCCTGGGCGCCGTGGAGGAAGAACGCGGTAACGTCGCGGCCGTCCCGGGTCCGGATCCGCGCTTGTCCCGCTAAGACAGCGCGGGCCCCTTGCGCGCCTTCGATCTCGGCGGGCGGCCGGGGAACCGGAAGTCCTCCGACCACTTCCGGACAGAACGGAACGAGCCGTCCTTCGTCTCGCCAGCGCGCCACAATCTCGTGGTTGATCGTTTTCGCCCGTCCGTCGAACCGCACTGCCCGCCCCAGCAGGCAGGCGCTGACCAGTATCCGTTCCATCGCTTCCTCCCCCGCCCGGATCCAGGCCGTCCGACCGGCTGCTGGCGGGCTGTCCGAAGGGTCCAGCCCGCCAGCAGTGCACGCAGCCGGGGTTGCGGCCGCTTCCCGGCGCAGTGGCGCGCAGACAGGCCCTCGCGGTCCTAGCGCTGGGCGGCCTTCCCCTTCTTCTTCTCCCGGATGCGCATGGTCAGTTTGATGGGCGTGCCCTCAAACCCGAAGTCCTCCCGCAGCCGCCGTTCGATGAACCGGCGGTAGTTGTCTTCCAGGAACCCTGTGGTGAACAGCACGAAGTGCGGTGGCCGGACCCCCGCCTGGGTGGCGAACAGGATCTTGGTCTGCCGGCCGCCGCGTGCGGGCGGGGGCACGGCCGAGACCAGCTCCTTGAACCAGGCGTTGAGACGCCCCGTGGAGATGCGGGTCTCCCAGTTCTCCAGGCCCTGTTCGATCGCAGGAACCAGCCGTTCGACGTGCCGCCCGGTCTTCGCGGAAATGTTGACCCGGGGCGCCCAGCTCACCCGGAACAGTTGGCGGTCGATCTCTTTCTCCAGGTAGTAGCGGCGCTCGTCGTCCAGCAGATCCCACTTGTTGAACGCCAGCACCAGGGCCCGGCCCGCCTCGATGACCTGGTCAATGATCCGGAGGTCCTGCTCCGCCAGGGGTTCGCTGGCGTCCAGCAGGACCACGGCGACCTCGGCGCGTTCCAGCGCGGTGGCGGTACGCATCGTCGCGTAGTAGTCCGCGCCTTGCAGGGCGCGGAACCGGCGCCGGATTCCCGCGGTGTCGATGAACTTCCACGTTTTCCCGCCGAGTTCGACGAGCTCGTCGACCGCATCCCGGGTGGTGCCCGCCACCGAGTCCACGACCACACGCTCTTCCCCGGCGAGCTTGTTGAGCAGGCTGGACTTGCCGACGTTGGGCCGTCCCACCAAGGCGACCCGGCGCGGCCCGTCGACCGCGGCCTCTTCGAGAGGGGGCGGTTCTTTCGGCATGGCGTCGAGGACCGCGTCGAGCAGGTCGCCGATACCGCGGCCGTGCAGGGCACTGACCGGGTACGGCTCCCCCACCCCCAGATTCCACAGCTCCATCGCGTCCGCGTCGCCCAGCGGGCCGTCCACCTTGTTGGCGGCCAGCACCACGGGGCGCTTGGTGGCGCGCAGGACGCGGGTGACGGCCTCGTCCTCGTCAGTGATTCCGACCGTGGCGTCCACCACGAACAGGATCACGTCGGCAGTTTCTGCGGCGTATTCGGCTTGGCGCGCCACCATGGCGGCCAGTCCTTTAGCGTTGGTCTCCCAGCCGCCCGTGTCGACGAGGGTGAATTCGCGCCCTTGCCAGTTGGCGTCGTAGGCCACCCGGTCCCGGGTCACCCCCGGAACGTCTTCCACCACTGCTTCGCGACGTCCGATGATCCGGTTGACCAGGGACGATTTGCCTACGTTAGGGCGTCCCACCACGGCCACGACAGGTTTGACGCGGGTGGTTTTGTCGCTAGCGGCCACTGTGGTGCGCTCGTCGGCGTTGTCACTCATCACGCATACTCCCGGTAGCAAGTCCCCACGCGCCCAGGATGCGTGTCGTGAGGACTGGATGGCCCGCGTGCCGGTCGGCACGGGGTCCCGCGTCTCTCAGCGGGGCTGTGGCGAAGGTCGGCTGGCCGCCTCCCGCGCCTCGTCGGCGAGTTTGACCACCAGTGCGATGACCTCGTCCAACGTCAGACCCGTGGTGTCCAATTCGATGGCGTCCGGGGTCTGGGTCAAGGGGGCCACGGCGCGGGTCGAATCCAACTGGTCGCGGCGGACCAGCGCCTCCCGGGTAGCCATGACGTCGGTGGACTGCATTTCTCTGCTGCGCCGCTGGGCCCGGGCGTCCGCGCTCGCGGTGAGGAAGAGCTTCACCGGGGCTTCGGGGGCGACCACCGTGGTGATGTCGCGGCCTTCCACGACAATCCCGGGTGAGGTCGCGCACGCTTCAGCGATGATTTCGCGCTGGCGGGCGACAAGGATCTCCCGTACTCGGGGCACGGCGCTGACTGCGCTGACGTTGGCGGTGACGATGTCGGTGCGGATCTCCTGGGCCACGTCAACCCCGTCGACGTGAACGGTGGGCGCATCCGGGTCGATACCCATGGTGATCACCGGGCGTGGGGCTGCCTCAGCGACCGCTTCAGGGTCGGACACGTCGATCCCGTGGGTCAGCATCCACCATGTCATGGCGCGGTACATGGCGCCGGTGTCGAGGTATTTGAGGTCACGTGCCCGGGCCACACCCTTGGCTGTGCTGGACTTTCCCGATCCTGAAGGACCGTCGATGGCGATGACGAACCCCTCGCCGTGCCCTTGCCCGCTCACGTCTACCGCTCCCTGCACAACGTCCGCCTTGTCGTCTTTTCCGGTTCAGCCTACAGCCCGCTCAGCCTCGCAGAGTCCTTTCGGGGAGATGGGCGCGGTCCGGCACCCTTCAACGGTGCACCGACCATCCGCCCGCGGTGAGAGCACGCTCCAGCCGGTCGCGGGCTTCGGGGACCACCGACAGTTGGGCCACACCCAGCGGCAGCCCTGGAGAGTGGTCGATCCGCACGTCCTCCACGTTGACACCCGCCTCGGCCGCGGCGGCGAACAGGCGACCCAATGCTCCCGGTTCGTCCGGGATCACCACCGACAGCACCGCGTAGTCGGGGGTGGGGCCGATGCCGCGTTTGCCGGGGACCCGCGCGTGCCCCGCGCGGCCCCGCCGCAGCAGGTCCACAACCGTGTCCAGGGTGCCGGTGCGGAGCGCGGCAGCGGCCGCCGCCAAGTCCGCAGCGACCTGCTCCAGGACCGCGGCCACGGGGCCAGCGTTGTGGCTGAGGATCTCCCGCCACAGGTCCACGTCCCCTCCGGCGATGCGTGTCATGTCACGCAGGCCTTGCCCGGCCAGGGCAAGCGCGGTGTCGTCCCCGTCGAGCAGGGAGGCAGCCACCGCGGCAGACACCGCGTGGGGGGCGTGGGAGACCAGCGCCACCGCCCTGTCGTGGGCTGTCTCGTCGACCACCAGAGGGTTGGCCCCGCAGAGTTCCGCGAGCAGGGTAGCGGTTTTCACTGCGACAGGGTCGGTCTGGGGGGTGGGACACAGCGCCCACGAGCGGCCGAGGAACAGGTCGGCGCGGGCCGCACTGGGCCCCTGCTTCTCCCTGCCCCCCATGGGATGGCCGGGCACGTAGCTGGCCATCGTGCAACCGAGCTCCGCTGCCTGCCTGACCACGGACGTTTTCACGCTGGCCACATCCGTGTAGACGCGGGCCAGGCCGCGCTGCTGCGCGTCGCGGAGGGCCGCGGGCACCGCGCTAGGCGGTACCGCGACCACGGCGATGTCCGCGGGCTCCGGCAGGTCCTCGACCAGGGGGGTGCCGGCGCCCAGTTCGCAGGCCAGCTCCAGGGCTGCGGAGTCGCGGTCGCTGAGTGCCACGTCGACACCGCGCTGCCGCAGCGCCAACGCGATCGACGTTCCGATCAGCCCGGTGCCGATCACGACCGCACTCTCGACCATGGCCTTGTCTCCCGTTGTCGGCTATCCGTCTCCGGTTTTCCGCCCAGGCTAGGGCACCCGGCGGTGGACCGCAGCGCGCCCGCCTTCCCGTTGCCGGCTACTGCGCGATGTCCAACCGCAGGACTTGGGCGCCGCGCAGGTAGACGTGGTGCAGTTCCGAGCGGGGCCGGTCGGTTTCGATGTGCGCCATGAGCCGCACCACACGGGGCAGGGCGTGCGGCACTGCGATCTCGGTGGAGCAGATGAGGGGGACGTCAGTGAAGCCGAGCTTGCGTGCGGCCAGCGCCGGGAACTCCGCGTTGAGGTCCTGGGTCGCGGTGAACAGGACACTGATGAAATCGTCGGTGGTCAACTGGTTTCGGCGCATGACCTCTTCGATCAGCTCCGCGGTCGCTTCTAATATGAGGTCCCGTTCGTTGGCGTCGACCTGGACCGCCCCACGGATTGCTCGTACCGCCACTTTTCGTCCTCCCGATATCCCTGGGCTACATCCCTGCGGCAGTGTAGAGCTCGCTGACTTCCTGCGAGGTCAGGGCCCTGATGGTGCCGCTCTTCAGGTTGTTGAGCCCGACCGGTCCGATCTGGGTGCGGGCCAGGTCAGACACGGGGTGACCCACCGCTTTCATGAGGCGGCGCACAATGTGCTTCCGCCCCTCATGCAGTCTGATCTCGACCAGGGCTTTCGGCTCGATGTTGTCGATCACCCGGAACGAGTCCACTTTGACGAATCCGTCGTCCAGTTCGACCCCTTTGCGGATCTGGCGGATGACGTCGCGGGGGACGGGTCCGGGCACTTTCGCAAGATAGGTCTTGGTCACTTTATAGCGGGGGTGGGTGAGCCGGTTGGCGAGCTCCCCATCGTTGGTGAGCAGGATCAGGCCCTCGGTGTCCGTGTCGAGGCGGCCGACGTGGAACAGCCGTTCTTCGATGGGGCCGATCTGGGCGGCGTAGTCGCCGATCGTGGGCCGCCCCTCGGGGTCGAACATGGTGCTGACCACCCCGCGCGGCTTGTTCAACGCGTAGTAGCGCAGGTTCTGGGAGGTGACTACCCGCATACCGTCCACGCGGATCTCGGACTTCTCCGGGTCGACGCGGGCACCGAAACGCCGCACGATCTGCCCGTCGACGCTGACCCGGCCTGCAGCGATCAGCTCCTCGCAGGCGCGGCGGCTCGCCACCCCCGCCTGGGCGAGGGCTTTCTGCAGCCGGATGCCGCCGGGAACATCCACGTAGGTGTCGCGCTCCTCGTCCGGGTCGACGGGATCGTCGTCCCACGGATCGTATTCGTCGCGGAGGATCCGCAGCCGGGCGCGGGCTTGCGGCGACAGTCCCCGTTCTGCGCCGCGTCCCCCGCGGCCGGAGCGCCGGGCGCGGGGGTCGTGAGCGTGCCGCTGCCTCCGTTCGGCTTGGGCACGCTGCGTGCGCTCCCCACGCTGTCCGTCCCGCTGCTTCCGGCCGGGGGCAGTCCTCCGGTCGTCCCCGGTGTCCTGGTCGAAATGTGCGCCGCGGCGGTCCCGGTGCTCGCGGCGTCCCGTCTGTTCGAAATGGCCGCGCCCACCGCGCGGTCGGCCGCCGCCACGGCGGCGGATGCTGTCATCGTGTGGCTTGTTCACCGGTGTCGTCGAGACCTTCGATGTCGTCGGGTAGGAAAGGGGCGAGGTCGGGAAGTTCGTCGAGACTGCGCAATCCTAGCCGTTCCAGGAAATAGCTGGTGGTGCGATAGAGAATCGCGCCTGACTCCGGGTCCTGGCCGGCTTCTTCGATCAGCCCTCGTAGTACGAGGGTACGCATAACCCCGTCACAGTTCACACCGCGGATCGCAGAGACCTTGCCGCGGGAGACGGGCTGGCGGTAGGCCACCACGGCGAGCGTCTCCAAGGCTGCCTGGGTGAGCCGCACTTCGTGGCCGTCGCGGAGGAAGTGCTCCACGGCTTCAGCACATTCGGGACGGGTGTAAAAGCGCCACCCTTCGGCTACTTCCCGCAGGTCGAAGCCGCGGCCCTGCTCGGTGTACTCGCGTGCTGTCTCCCGCAGCACGCGGGTGACGGTCTCCACGTCGGTGCCGAAGGCGCGGGCCAGTTCGTAGGCGGAGACTGGCTGGTCGACCACCATGAGCACGGCTTCCAAGTTGCGGCGGAGCACGGTCAGGTCGACCTCGGATGTGGTGCGGCTCACGGGGCCCTCCCCTCGTCGTGGTCTTTGGTCTGTCCGTAGTCGTCGGCCACTGACACGTCGCCTTCGCTGCTGCCGGTCCAGGTGATCCGCAGCTCCCCCAGCGGTTCCGGCTGGTCGAAGCTGACGTGAGCGTTCCGGTACAGCTCGAGCAGGGCGAGGAACCGCGCCACGATCTCAAACGTATCGGTGCAGGCGCGGGTGAGCTCGGTGAAGGTGAGCGTGCCGTGCTCCCGCAGTTCCGCCACGACCAGCACCGCCTGTTCTGCCACGGAAGTTTTGGGCTGGTGGATGTGGGTGACCGGGACGCTCGGCGGTTCACGCGGGGTGAAGACGCGGGCGGCTAGGGCAGCGAACTCCTGGGGGCCGAGGGTGAGGAGGACGTCAGGACGCAGGTCGGCGAAGCGGGGTTCGAGGGGGACGGCGCGCGCCCAGCGGCGGCTCTGCGCGGCGAGCCGTTCCGCGAACACGGCAGCGACCTGCTTGTAGGCCCGGTACTGCAGGAGGCGGGCGAACAGCAGGTCGCGGGCTTCCAGCAGGGCCAGGTCGGCTTCGTCCTCCACTTCCCCGCGGGGAAGCAGCCGGGCCGCCTTCAGGTCGAGGAGGGTCGCGGCCACCAGCAGGAAGTTGCTGACCATGTCAAGGTCCCACGAGTCTTCGTAGGCCTTGATGTGCGCGATGAACTCGTCGGTGACCTTCGACAGCGCTACCTCGGTGATGTCCAGCTTGTGCTTGGAGATGAGGGTGAGGAGCAGGTCGAAGGGGCCTTCGAAGTTGTCGAGGTGGACGAGGAACCCCCGCTCGGGGGACTCTTGGTCGGTCATCGGTGGTCCGGGGCGTGCCCCGGCGGGATCGGTCGATGGGTCATAGTCACCGGCTGGTTCAGGGGTCGCTGAGTCGCTGCACTAGCATGCTCGACTCTCCGTACTCCTCAAAATCCGCGAGCAGGACCGCGATCGCTTCCCGCACGATCCGGCCGCGGTCAACGGTGAGTCCGTAGTCGGCGCGCAGCACGAGCCGGGTCTGCTCCAAGGCGAGGAGTTCGTCCTCGGAGACGTAGACGGTGATCTTCTCTTCGTGGCGTTGCCGTCCGCTCGGCGGTATCGCGATGCGCGGTCGTGTGTGCCGGGCCCGCCCGCGCTGGGGCGTGCCCGGGGCTGCTGCCTCTGCGGGGGTCGTAGGCGTTTCGGAGCGGGACGCGGCGGGGCGGACGAGCGTGTCCTCCGCACCGGACCGCGTCACGCGTCGGGAACGCCGTGGGACCACCGGGCAAGCACCTCCTTGGCCAGTTCCCGGTAGGCACGGGCGCCCGCCGACGAGGGGTCGAACTGGGTGATCGGTTCACCGGCGACCGTGGCGTCGGGGAATCTGACGGTCCGGTGGATGACGGTGTGGAACACTTTGGGGCCGAAGCCTTCGATGATGGTGGCGAGCACTTCGCGGGCGTGCAGGGTCCTCGGGTCGTACATGGTGCCGAGGAACCCGTCGATCTCCAGGCGGTCGTTGAGCCGCTCCTTGACTTTCTGGATGGTGTCCATGAGGAGGGCGACGCCGCGGAGCGCGAAGAACTCGCATTCCAGGGGGACGATGACGCCGTGGGCGGCGGTGAGGGCGTTGACGGTGAGCAGGCCCAGCGACGGCTGGCAGTCGATGAGGACCACGTCGTAGTCGTCGACCACGGGTGCGAGGGCGCGGCTGAGCATCTGCTCGCGGGCGACCTCACCGACGAGTTGGACTTCCGCGGCAGACAGGTCGATGTTGCTGGGGATCAGGTCCAGCCCGTCGATCTCCGTGGTGAGCAGCACTTTGTCGACGGTGACGTCGCGCTGCATGAGCAGGTTGTAGATGGTGAGGTCCAGTTCACGCGGGTCGCGGCGGCCTAACCCCACGGAGAGTGCGCCTTGGGGATCGAAGTCTACGAGCAGGACACGGCGTCCGTACTCGGCGAGTGCTGCCCCCAGGTTGATGGTGGTGGTGGTCTTGCCGACCCCACCTTTTTGGTTGCACAACGCCACGATGCGGGCGGGGCCGTGGTGGTCGAGGGGTTCCGGTTCCGGAAATTCCGGTTTCGGCCGGTTCACCCCGCCTAGTGCCGCCCCCGCGCTGGGCGCCTGCGCCCAGGGGCTGTTCGCCGGCTCGGCCGCCGCAGCATCCGCTGATGCTGGCGTGCCCACGTTGTCGTATCCGGACCAGCTCACAACCCAGGACCTCCCTACGGACCGGTCGTCATCACACCGAATTCTGCCGAACCGGTTGACAGGCCGTTGGAAAAACTCGATTTGTCGACACTATTGCGTTCGTGCGGCGACTCTAGAGTGTCGGATGCGGTGAATCAACGCGACACTCGCGCCCGGGGATGTGCTGCAGCGTACACCTCCCGCAGCCGGTCCACGGTGACGAGGGTGTAGACCTGCGTCGTGGTGACGGAGGCGTGCCCTAAAAGCTCTTGGACGACGCGCACGTCCGCGCCCCCGTCGATGAGGTGGGTGGCGAACGAGTGGCGCAAGGTGTGCGGGGACACATCGCGGAGGCCGGCCCGTTCAGCGGCGGCGTGCAGTACCGCCCACGCACCCTGCCGGGTCAGCCTGCCTCCGCGGGCGTTGAGGAACAGGGCGCTGCTGCCGCGTCCGGCAGCGGCGAGCCCGGGACGGGCCCGCACCAGGTAGGCGTCTACAGCGGTGCGCGCATACCGGCCGACCGGCACGATGCGCTCTTTACCGCCTTTGCCGCGGAACCGCACCGCCGCGACTTCGGTGTCGGCGTGCGGGTCGGGGCGCAGCCGGGTGACGTCGTCCACGTCCAGGCCGACGACTTCGGAGATCCGCGCCCCCGTGCCGTACAGCAGTTCTATGAGGGCGCGGTCCCGCAGTGCGCGCGGACCGCCTCCGATGTCGGCTGCGGCGAGCAGCGCCTCCACTTGGGCCACGGTGATGGCTTTGGGGAGTCTGCGCTGGAGGGCGGGGGGCCGTACCTCGTGGGCGGGGTCGTGGGCGGTGAGTCCTTCGCGGAGCGCGAACCGGTGCAGGCCGCGGACTGCGATCACGGCTCGTCCCGCGGAGTTGGCGCCCAAAGGCCGGTGGTGGGCGTCGCCTTCCCGCAGGGTGCGCAGGAAGGAGGCGACGTCGTCGGCGCGGACGTCGCGCAGGTCGGTGATGCCGCGGGCGGTGAGGAAGTCCAGGTAGCGGTTGAGGTCCCGGCGGTAGGACTGGAGGGTGTTGGCGGCGAGCCCGCGTTCCACAGTCAAGTGGTCGAGGTATCCGCGTACCGCTGTGTGAAGACGAGACGCCTGCTCGGGCATTCCGCTTGGCTCCTCCCCGGGTCGGTGCAGTGGCGGCGGCCCGGGGCCGGACCGCCGCCACCATGATTATTCGACCGCGGGGCGCAGGGACGCGAAACCGTCGCGGGACGCCGCGTGGGCGGCGAGAATCCCGATGACGGTGGCGGCGTTGTGCAGCCGTCCCGCGAGCACTGCGGCGACCGCCTCGTCCAGCGGAACCCATTCGATGGGCATGTCCGCTTCCTCGTGGATGCGGACAAAGTCCACTTCCTCCTCGGGGACGCGGACGAGGTCACGGGCGAGGAAGACGTGGATGCGTTCCGTGGAAAACCCTGCGGAAGGGAAGAAGTCGGCAAGCTCGTGCCACGTGGCCGCCCGGTATCCGGCTTCTTCCAGCAGTTCCCGTTGCGCGGTACGCAACGGGGGCTCCCCGTCAACGTCGCGGATCCCGGCGGGCAGCTCCCACAGCCGGTGCTGGACCGCGTGCCGGTACTGGCGGAGCAGCAGCACCCGCCCGGCGTCGTCGAGGGCCAGGGCCGCGACCGCTCCAGGGTGGACGAAGCGGTCCCGGGCCACGGTCTCCTCACCGTCCCGGCCGGGCATACGCACCCAGTCGGTGACCATGCCGACGATGGGGCTGCGGTACCGCGTCTCCGAGCGTTCGACCGGCCAGGAGTCGGGGGTGTCGACGATCCCGGTGTCGTCACCCATCGGCGATCCCTGTCCCCGCCGAGTATTTCAGCGCGGCCTCGATGAATCCCACGAACAGCGGGTGGGGGCGGGTGGGCCGGGAGCGCAGCTCCGGGTGGGCCTGGGTGCCGAGGAAGAACGGGTGCTTGTCCTGCGGCAGCTCCACGTACTCCACCAGGGATCCGTCAGGGGAGACTCCGGAGATGACCAGTCCCGCTTCTTCCAGGACGGGCCGGTAGGCGTTGGAGACCTCGTAGCGGTGGCGGTGCCGTTCGGAGACTTCTTCCGCCCCTCCGTACAGTTCCCGGACGAGCGTGTTCTCGCGGAGCCGGGCCGGGTACAGGCCGAGCCGCATCGTGCCGCCCATGTCGCGTTCCCCGGCGACCACGTCGGTCTGGTCGGCCATGGTGGAGACGACCGGGTGTTCCGCCTTGTCATCGAACTCGAGGCTGTTGGCGCCGCGCAGCCCGGCCACGTCGCGGGCGTATTCGATGACCATGCACTGCAGGCCCAGACAGATGCCGAGCAGGGGGATGCCGTTTTCACGGGCGTGGCGGATCGCCCCCACTTTGCCTTCGATGCCGCGCACCCCGAAACCACCGGGGATGAGGACCCCGTGGACCCCGTCGAGTTCCCGTTGGGCGCCTTCCGGGGTGGTGCAGTTGTCGCTGGCCACCCAGCGGATGTTGACCCGGGTGCGGTGGGCGAACCCTCCGGCCCGCAGCGCTTCAGTGACCGACAGGTAGGCGTCGGGGAGGTCGACGTATTTACCGACTAGGGCGATGGTGACTTCGTGCTCGGGGTTGTGGACCCGGTCGAGCACGTCGTTCCACTCGGTCCAGTCCACGTCGCGGAAGGCCAGCCCGAGGCGGCGCACGACGAAGGCGTCCAAGCCCTCGCGGTGCAGCACCTTGGGGATGTCGTAGATGGAGGGAGCGTCCGGGCAGGCCACGACACCGCCCTCCTCCACGTCGCACATGAGGCTGATCTTCTGCTTGAGACTGGTGGGAATCGGGCGGTCAGCGCGGCAGACGATCGCATCAGGCTGGATGCCGATGCTGCGCAGCGCAGCCACCGAATGCTGGGTGGGTTTCGTCTTCAGTTCACCGGCGGGCGCCAGATACGGCAGCAGGGAGATGTGCAGGAAGAAGCAGTTGTCGCGGCCGATCTCGTGCCTGATCTGCCTGGCTGCCTCGAGGAAGGGCTGCGATTCGATGTCCCCGACCGTGCCGCCGATCTCGGTAATGACCACGTCCACGTCCTCGCTGTCCATGGCGAGGATGCGGGCTTTGATCTCGTTGGTGATGTGCGGAATGACCTGCACTGTATCGCCGAGGTAGGCGCCTTGGCGCTCCTTGGCGATCACGCTGGAGTAGATCTGCCCAGTAGTGACGTTGGCTGAGGCGGACAGCTCGGTGTCCAGGAACCGCTCGTAGTGGCCGATGTCCAGGTCGGTTTCTGCCCCGTCGTCAGTGACGAACACCTCACCGTGCTGGAACGGGTTCATCGTTCCAGGGTCGACGTTGAGGTAGGGGTCGAGCTTCTGCATCGTGACCCGCAGCCCGCGCGACTTCAGCAGTCGTCCGAGGCTGGAAGCGGTCAGGCCCTTGCCGAGGCTGGAGGCGACGCCGCCGGTGACGAAAAGGTGTTTGCTACTCGCGGCGGATGCCAAGATTGCTCCCGTGGTTGTGCGGCTACGGAACGCCTTACGTCCGTCAGGCGACCGTGCGGTGTCCGCCAACGGCACACGGCCGAACAAACTCTGCGGACTCCACGGGCTCCCAGGATAACACCCTGTCCTGATGGGCTGGGGCCAGTGGGTGCCGCCCGGTTGCGGGTACCGGCCGTGGTCCGGTCCGCACCCGCAACCGGAGGCTCAACGCAAGGCGAGTGCCGGCCGGACCTCCCACGTGGTCCACAGCGGCCGGTAGCCCATCCGGTGCCAGAACGGGCCTGACAGGGGGTTGGTGACCGAGTAGTTGAGCAGGGTGACCGCGATGCCGTGGGTGTCCAGGGCATGGTGGGCGTGGCTGATCAGCGTGGTGCCGATGCCCTGCCCCCGTTCCTCTTCGACCACAGTTCCGTAGCCGATGTAGGCGGCGGGTGCCGCGTTGACGAGGGGGGCGACCCACCGTGCCCGGTGCGGTGGGGAAACCCACACGAGTCCCACGGGACGGCCACGCCGTTCCGCCAGCCAGATCCACGACGGGTTGCGGCTCAATGCCCGGGCCGCCACCTTGCGGGTCTGCTCGGCGGTCTCCGGCTGGATGAAGACACTGCCGAAGTGTTCTTCGTAACGGTGCTCCTCCATGACCAGGCTGACCACGGCGGTCAAATCCTGGAGGTCGGCGAGCCGGATCGTGACGTCCCGCGGCGGCAGTGCGGGAGGCACGCCGCGGCGGCGTTCCCGGACCGCCATGACAGTGACCGGCTGCATGCCGTGGCGCTGCAGCGGACGGATCCCGCACACGTCACGGGCAGGCCAGGTCAGCAGGGCCGCGGACTCTGACCCTGTCCCGGTGGGCAGTCTTTCCAACTGGTCGCGCCAACTGGTCAGCAGTGAGTCGAGCGCCCCCTCCGGGTCGGAGCCGCCCACGAGTGGGGTGATCCAGTGCTGGTCGGGGACTCCCCAGGTCCGTCCTGCCTCTCCGGGCTGGTACCAGGAGTAGCGCATAGCGCCGATCGCCATGGGGCGGCCCAGCTCGTCGCTGACGGTCAGCAGCGGGTTGGTGTTGAGCTTCGGATGCGACGGCTCAGGCAGCAGCGGGTCAACCGCTGCCCAGCGCTTGGCCACCGATGCCACGAGTCTGTCAAATTCGGCTGTCCCGTTCGGCGGATTGTCATGCCGCACCCGCGCGACATAACCGCTCATTCATCCCTCCCTGGCGGTGGCACGCTCACGCGTACGCACCGGGGGTTCCTAGCGCCCCGCCGCTAGAACCCTTGTCGATTACCTAAAGTCGCATATCGACTACCGAAGCGTACGTTATCGCCTCAGACCGGAGAATGCAGGCAAAACCTCAGAAGTTTGTGTCTTCGTTCTGAAATTGTCGTCCGACAATCTTCCACGGTCTACCTATAAGCCAACAAACCCCTCAACCGTAACCAAAACCAAAGATTTCTCAGGAAACCCGTCGAAGACCGGCAGAGCGGGCGTGGTCACGGCGCGGAGCTCCCTCCCGGCTCAACGCTGTTTCCGCTCCCCAAATCGGTGACCACAGGATCCCCCGAGGCGTACCGGACGGTGTTGTTCGAACCCAGCACGCTCACCTCGGTGGCTGACTCCACACTCACCTGGTTGTCGCTTCCGGTGATGGTGAGCAAGGCGCAGGAGCCGGTAAGGGCGACGGTGGCGCTGTTGGCGACCACGTTCACACTCCGCCCACCGCACTCCTGGTCAACCGTGCCCCCGTCAGTGGCGATGGTGATGAGCTCGTCGGTGACGAGCGCGCCGCCGTCCGACGATCCCGGGCTTCCCCCACCGGAAATCTCAATCTCGGTGGTGCCGTCCCCCACCGAGATGTCGCCGTCCTCGTCGATCGAGATCCCCGCTCCGCTGTCGTCCCGCAGGCTGAGCCCGCCCGAACATCCCGCTACCGCAGCCACCGCAAGTGCAACTGCGCTGGTGAGAGCCGCCACCCGGCACCGCATCCGTTTCCCCGTCTCCCTCGCCTTGTCCCTCCAACAGCCATTTACGTGATGAGATCCCGTGCGAGGCAGAAAAGTTCGCTGCGGCGGGCAGTCAGCCGATTCCGGCCTCCTCCATTCCGCGGAGTTCGCGTTTGAGCTCCTTGATCTCGTCCCTGAGCCGGGCAGCCAGCTCGAACTGCAGATCGGCTGCTGCCTGGTGCATCTGCTCGGTGAGCTGTTCGACGAGGGCGGCGAGCTCCTCCCGAGGAAGGTTCTTCGCCTGCTCTGCGACCCGGTCGGGGCCGGACAGCGCACCGGACCGGGGCGTGGGGGTGCCCCGCTTCTCCCCGCGGCTGCGCGCGAGCAGTTCGGCCGTGTCGGCGTCCTCGCGGGCCAGAGAGTCGAGGATGTCGGCGATCTTCTTCCGCAGCGGCTTGGGGTCGATGCCGTGTTCCGCGTTGTAGGCGAGCTGTTTGGCCCGCCGCCGGTTGGTCTCCTCGATCGCCGCGGCCATGGCGTCAGTGACCGTGTCGGCGTACATGTGCACCTGCCCCGACACGTGCCGGGCGGCCCGGCCGATCGTCTGGATCAGTGACCGCTCCGAGCGGAGGAATCCTTCCTTGTCCGCGTCGAGGATCGCCACAAGCGACACCTCGGGCAGGTCGAGCCCTTCCCGCAGCAGGTTGATGCCGACAAGCACGTCGAAAACACCGACCCGCAGCTCGCGCAGCAGCTCCACCCGGCGCAGCGTGTCGATCTCGCTGTGCAGGTAGCGCACCCGGATGCCGAGGTCGGTGAGATAGTCGGTGAGGTCCTCGGCCATCTTCTTGGTCAGGGTGGTGACCAGCACCCGCTCGTCGCGTTCGGCGCGGATCCGGATCTCGTGGACGAGGTCGTCGATCTGCCCCTCGGTGGGTTTGACGATCACCTCCGGGTCCACCAAGCCGGTCGGCCTGATCACCTGCTCGACCACGTCGCCGCCGACGCGTTCCAGCTCGTACGGGCCCGGGGTGGCCGACAGGTAGAGGGTCTGACCGGTGCGTTCCCGGAACTCGTCCCAGGTCAGCGGCCGGTTGTCCATCGCCGAGGGGAGCCGGAAGCCGTGTTCCACCAGGGTGCGTTTCCGTGCCGCGTCCCCCTCGTACATGCCGCCGATCTGCGGCACGGTGACGTGCGACTCGTCGATGACCACCAGGAAGTCTTCGGGGAAGTAGTCGAGCAGGGTGTTGGGCGGGCTTCCGGGGGCACGCCCGTCGAAGTGGCGGGAGTAGTTCTCCACCCCCGCGCAGGTGCCCATCTGCTCCAGCATCTCCACGTCGTAGGTGGTGCGCATGCGCAGCCGCTGCGCTTCGAGGAGCTTGCCGGCCGCTTCCAGTTCCGCGAGCCGCTCTTCCAGTTCCGCTTGGATGCCGGCGATGGCCTTCCGCATCCGCTCCGGCCCAGCCACGTAGTGGGAGGCGGGGAAGATGTAGACGCGGTCGCTCTCCCCCAGCACTTCGCCGGTGATCGGGTGCAGGGTCATGAGCCGTTCGATCTCGTCGCCGAACATTTCGATCCGGACCGCGAGCTCGTCGTAGACCGGGATGATCTCCACGGTGTCGCCCCGCACCCGGAACGTGCCGCGGGTGAACGCGACATCGTTGCGGGTGTACTGCATCTCCACGAGCCGGCGCAGCAGCTCGTCGCGGTCGATCTCCATGCCGACTTCGACTGTCGCCATGCGGTCGACGTACTCCTGCGGGGTGCCCAGGCCGTAGATGCACGACACGGACGCCACGACAACGGTGTCGCGGCGGGTGAGCAGCGCCGTGGTGGCCGAGTGCCGGAGCCGCTCCACTTCCTCGTTGATGGAGGAGTCCTTCTCGATGTAAGTGTCGGTCTGCGGGACGTAGGCCTCGGGCTGGTAGTAGTCGTAGTAGGAGACGAAGTATTCGACCGCGTTGTGGGGCATCATCTCGCGCAGCTCGTTGGCGAACTGCGCGGCCAGCGTCTTGTTGGGCTGGATGACCAGGGTGGGGCGCTGCAGCCGCTCGATGAGCCAAGCCACGGTGGCGGTTTTTCCGGTACCGGTGGCGCCCAGCAGGACCGTGTCGGCCGCCCCGCCTTGGATCCGTCGGGCGAGCTCCTCGATCGCGGCGGGCTGGTCACCCGCCGGGACCATGTCTGTGACCACTTCGAATGGCCTGTCCGTGCGCTGGATGTCGGTGACCGGTCGCATACGTCCCCCTGCGTGTTCTCCGTCTTCCCGCCTGTGTCCCACTCTAGGGTCCGCCGCTGACAGCCGGGTTCCGCCGTTCGTCCTCAGCCAGCGTTCCTGGGGTGGGCTGTGTCCGGCGGCAACGCTCCGCCTGCCGCACCCCTGCCGGCTGCGTCGGAATACCGCTTTTCTTGCCAACGGAGGCGAGGAGCACGGTGCTGCTTATCACACTGCTCGTCGTGGGGTGGAATACGGGCGGATACGGCCGGGCAGCCCGGAAAGCGGGTGGCGATCCCTCAGGATGCTGAACCCGACGGGACGTGGACAGACCGTTATTCCTGTTACGGTTCGCTCTCATTTTGGGATGGCGGCACGGCATAGCACTCTGCACGTGCTTTTCCGGAATACTCCCCTACCCTCCAGCTCTCGGAAAATACGTGAACGGCAGGACAAAGAGCACGAACGGGGACGTCTCAGACGCAGCCCTACCGCTGCCTACAGCCGGGAAGCTGCCCTCTTCTCACCACTCTGACGTGGGGATATTCTCCCGAGACACGACCCTGGGCTCGTGCAGGCTCCCCTCTGCGCGGCACCTGACCGGAACCGTTGGCTTCTTTCTACTGTGAGACAATTCCGCGTATTCACACTGCCCAGGATTCTTTCCACCGTATCCTGCGCACACGGATCCGCAATCAGGATGCGTTAACAGAATTCTCGGGACAACATTCCGAGCAGTTGATGACGACTTTATTTCCCGTTGAACAATCCAGCGGCGCAAAACGCACTCTTCCCGGTTTTCCCGCAGAGAAACCGGTTTTTCCCCGAAAAACAGGAGACAACTCGCCTTTCCCCAACGCGGCGGTCCGTCGCGGCCCGTCCCAAGGGAAGCCGTCCCCTCCCCCCGCTGGGCACCGTCGACCGACCGGGGTTGCGCGGTGTGCCGCCACCCGGCCTCGAGTGCTCACCGTGCGCAGCCCAGGGCGGCGCCCCCAGCCAGCTCGCCGTCCCCTTCCCCCGTCCTCGCAACGGATCCACCCCCGCAGGCCGGAAGACCGGACTCGTGGAGGAGACGCACGATCTCCGCAAGCCCCAGCCGTGCCCCCTCCTCGCGTGCCCGAGCCACCCCGTCCGCACCCAACTCGGCACGGAGCCGCGCCGCGCAGCGCCGGTGCTCCCACAGCAGTTGGGGAAACCCGAACAGTTGGGGAACGCCCCCGCCCAGCAAAGTCCGGGCCGCTCCCAGCAGGCGGGCCGCGAGCCCGGGGTCTCCATGCTCCGCCAGAATCCACGCGAGCGCGTTCACCGCCATCGCGCCGCCCAGCCGGTCGTCGAACTCTGCGCTGATCTCCAGGCTGCGCACCAAGTGGGCGGCCGCCTCATCGGCCTCGCCCTGCCGCCAGAGGTAGATCCCGAACGTGGACAGCAGATAGGAGCGGTGCCACCGTTCCCCGCGGCGTAGGCTCAGCTCCACCGCTTTCCGGTGGTACTCCGCTACCGTCGCCTGGTCCCCCTCGCCGATCAAAGTGAGCAGCCCGAGAGTGACCTGCTCCCCGAACTCGTCACCGTGGCGGCGATACCCCTGCAGCGCCCGCAGTGCCTTGGCGCGCGCGGTGCCCGCTTCCGCCCAGGAGAGCGCCGCCAGGCTGCGCAGCAGGGCCGCATCGGATTCTGTCCGCGTCCCGCCTGTTCCTTCCTGTTCGATCTCGCGGGCGCAGCGGTCCACCGTATCGAGGTCCCGCTGGAGTACCGCGACGAACCCGCACACCCACAACGCTTTGTCTCGTTCCGGCCCGGGCTCCTGGCACCGCTGCAGCCCCAGCTCCAACCAGTGGCGGCTCTCACTGAGCGGCACGCACAGCATCCAGTACGGCCACAGAGTGCCCATAGCCCGCAGCGTGCGACGGACGGTCGCGGGATCGTCGAGCCCTGCGCGCAGCGCCACTTTCAGGTCGGCGTGGCCGCGGCGGAGCCGCCGGAACCAGAGTGCCTGCCCGGCACCGCTCCACGCGCTCTCCGCGCGCTCCACCAGGGTCAGATACCAGTCGCGGAGCCGACGGCGCGTCTCCTCTGCGGTTCCGCTCTCCGCTAACCGGTCCCGGCCGTAGCGCCGCACCGGTTCCAGCATCCGGTAGTACCGTTGCCCTTCAGCGTCGTAGGCGGTCAGCACCGACTGGTCCACAAGACCGGTGACCGCGTGGAGCGCCTTGTCTGTCTCCCAGCCGGCCTCGGCCAGGACTGCTTCGGCGCCCTCCAACGTGAAGTCCCCACCGAAGATTGAAAGCCGGGCCCAGGCCCGCCGCTCGTCCGGAGTGCACAGCCCGTAGCTCCAGTCCAGCACTGCGCGCAGCGTCCGGTGCCGGTCCGGGGCGGTGCGCACCGAACTGTCCGGCAGGGACAGTCCCTCCTCCAACCGCTCCAGCAACTGCCGCGGGGAGAGGACCCGCAGTCCGCGGGCGGCCAGTTCCACCAGCAGCGGCACCCCCTCGAGCAATTGGCACAGCCGGATCACCGCCCGGTGGTTGTCCTCGTCCACCGTGAAGCCCGGGACCACCGCTGCGGCCCGGTCCACCAGCAGTTCGACCGACTCGTACCGTGTCAGGTGCTCCAGCGGGGTGGCGGACCCAGGCACGGACAGGGGGTGCACCTGCCAGAGCTGCTCCCCTGCACAGCCCAGCGGGCGTCGGCTGGTGGCCAGGATCTGCACGCCGGGCGCCCGCCGCCGCAGAGTCTCCACCAGGACCGCACAGCTCTCCACCAGGTGCTCGCAATTGTCGAGGAGCAGAAGAAGTTCCCGGTCGGCGAGGGCTGCGGCCAGCGTGTCCGCGGACGCGTCTGCGGAGCCGTCCGGGATCCGCAGTGCTGCTCCCACAGTCCACACCACGGCCTGCGGATCGGTGACCGACGCCAATTCGACGAGCCCCACGCCGTCCCGGTAACGGTCGCACACCCGGCGGGCTACGTGCAGGGCGAGCCTGGTCTTGCCTACTCCCCCTGTGCCGACGAGGGTGACCGTCCCGCCGTGGGCGAGCCGCTCCTCTACCGCGGCCAGGTCGGTTTTGCGGCCTACGAACGACGTGACCTCGGCTGGCAGGGTTCCGGTGGCAAACGCCGTCGTGGCGTAGCCGGGTTCCGGGTCGGCCCCCACAGAGGTGGGGCTCTGCTGCGTAGCGGCCTGTTCGTTGCGGGCTTCATACCACCGCTGCCGCCACTGTTCGAGCAGAGCGGCTTCCTCCCATGCCTCTGCGCTGCCGACCGCCTGCTCGGGATGGGCTCGGGCGTATGCGGCACAGGCCCGGACAAACATCACGGCGACTCCCAGTGTGGGCAATTCGCGCCCGGATGCCGCATTGCTCAGGGTTGTATCGGAATATCCTTCTCCTAAAGAGACTGTGAGGGCGGAAAGCGTCCGAAAGGACGGGGTTCCCGCATCCGCACGCAACGCACGCAACTCTAGTGCGAATCTTCCAGCGGGACTTTCAGGTTTGGATACTGGATTGAGACGACGTCCTGGTCGTGCCTGTCGACCCACCAGTCCTCCGTTCACTCATCACTCGGCCGTCTACCAGTATCCCGAAGCATCTCCGCCCGCAGTACTCCGCGCTTTCGGGGCGCGACCCTCATTTTCGCGAAAGATGATTCTCGATTCTGTTTTCGGAGTTCTTCTCTCTCCTCTCGATGCAAAGCCCAGCCAATTGTCAATTTGATCATCAGGCAGGCCCTGTCGCGCAGTCAATCCGGTGTTTTCACTTCGGTCTGGCAGACCGTCCGCGGCCGGAGCCTGTGTCTTTCTCCGCTCGGGGATACGGATCCGAAGCAAGCAGCGGCCTGGGATGGGCAGACACCCGCGCACTCAGTGGGAGAGTGCTCCGACATCCCACGCGACTCGCGCCGCCGCACGGCTCCGGGGACCGTTGACGGCGCGCTCCCCGCAACCCTGCGCTAACAGCAGCTTCCGGGGCATCGCGAACGCACAGTCCTCCCCGTCAGCCCGGTTTTCTCCCCCGGTGGATGGTCTTCTCTCTGCCCGCAGGGCCCGCTCTCTTGCTGCTGCGGCTTCCGCCATGGGTCGGTGCACAGTAGCTCGATACGCACATCCAGGCGCTGCCGGGGTCCTTCCCCGGAGTTCGGAATCCTCGGGTCGATATCCGCTGCCGCTTGAAACGGATCACCGCTCGACCGCTCTGCACTGCCCGGAATTCCGTCCGGCTGCCGACAGCCCTTCCGCATGCGGAAGTCCTCCGACGGGAAGAACAGTTCTCTTTTGCTCCGGCTTCGGACATTTCCTATCCGGAACGCAAGGGAACCGGAGCACCGTCCCGCGCGTCAATAAAAAGACAGCGATTCGCCATCCAGAAGCCGGACATATTTCCTGAAAGCAACACAGGATTATCCTGTTCTCTTCTGCGGGAAGAGAATATTTGCGGTCGCTTTCTTCCCCAAGAAAGGAAGGTGATCCATGTCAGCGGAGAACATGACCGACCAGGAGGTCGAGAAGTTCCTGGAAATGCTGCGCCAGAGGGGCGTACAGCTGCCCAAGCAGCGGAAACCGAACATCGTCATCTGCGGTCAGACCGGGGTTGGAAAGACCACGACGATCAACACTCTCTTCGGTAGAGAGGTGGGTGCTGTCGGAGACTTCTCCCGGGGGAGTGTGACCGACACGCTGTACGAGTGGGAAGCCCACGGCCAGTACATCGACATCGTCGACCTCCCCGGCCTTGGGGACACCCCCAAGAACGACCGTGAGTACCGCGAGATGTACCGGCGCAGGGTCGCCGAGGCAGACGGTTTCCTCGTGGTCGTCAACCCTCCTCGGCCGTTCAACTCCGCGACGAAGAGCACCGTGGATCTGCTGATCTCCTGCGGGGTAGCCCCGGAGCAGATCGTTTTCGCCTACAACCGTCTCGAGTCGATCACCACCCTCATCGAGGGGGAACGGCGCTCAGTCAGGCTCAACGGGATCGCCGGACCTGCGACGGAAGCTGACCGCGAGGCCGTAGAACGCGCCCGCCAGGCCTTCTACCAGGACCTATGTGAGGGGATCCATGGTGGCCGGTACCGCGCACGTTTCTCCCTTGACCAGATCGTCCCCTACGACGCGCTGCACGGCTGGAACATCTTCGTCCTCTTGGGCCAGGTAGTGCAGCGTCTTCCCGGGGAGACGCTGGCGAGCTGGGACAAAGCCGTCTCGCGAGGGGTCCAGGAGCTGCAGGAGCGGGAACGTGAACAGCAGCTCGCAGAGCGCGAGCTGCTGCTTCGCAGGAAGGAAAAACTCCTCGCTCAGGAGAAGAAGGCTCTTACCCAGCTCGCACGACGCCTGACCCAGCGCGCGAAGAAACTGGACAAGCGCGCGGAAGAACTGGCCGAGTGGGAGCAAGAACTCACCGAGCGGGAAGAAGCACTCGACGAACGCGAAAGACGCTTGTCACTGACGAGCTCCTCCCAGAGGGAGAAGACCGCCCCACCGGAGCGTTCCAGCCGCCCCCAGCGTCTCACCCCGGTCTCCACCCCCGAGCCGGATCCGGTGGAGGACGATCTCGAGGCCGAGCGCCGCAGCATTCAGGAGGACGAGGAGCGGCTCAAGGAACGGGAGAAGGCAGCCGCTGAAATTCCCCGGCAGCATGAAGAGCACAAGGTGACAGTGCGTGAACGCATCAAAAACTGGTTCTCGAAAGCAGTGAAGGTTGGCGCTGAGCTCGCCGGGCGTGCTGTCTCCTATTTCCTCCAGGCTTTCAGCGGCTGATCACGTCGCACAGGCCCCGTCTCAGCCTTAGGCTCTATCGGATTTCACCCGGAGCGCCCCTGGTCCCCTGGTGCGGCAGTCGACGCCCGGGCCGGACACTGCCGCGGCAGCAGCTCGCCGCTGCCGGCTACCGGGAGTGCAGTCGCCGCTGCAGTTCCTCCCACACCTCAGCGACCCGGGCGTCCAATTCCTCCTCGGTTCCCGAATTGTCGATGATGATGTCGGCGACCGCGCGGCGCTGCTCCCGACTGGCCTGGGCGTTGATCCGGGCACGGACCTGTTCTTCAGGCATCCCCCGGTTCGCGGTCACCCGCTCCACCTGGGTGTGGACCGGGACGTCCACCACGATCACCACGTCGTACTGGTCGGCGAGATTGTTTTCGACGAGGAGCGGCACGTCATAGACGACGATCGTGCCCTCCTTTGCCTGCGCCATCAGCTCTTGGGTGCGTTCCCCCACCCGGGGGTGCACGATCGCGTTGAGCCGAGCCAGTTTGGTCTCGTCAGCGAAAACGATCTCCCCCAGCCGGGCCCGGTCCAGTCTTCCCTCAGGGGTGAGCACCTGGTCACCAAACTCGGCGACGATCTCGGCAAGCGCGGGGGTTCCCGGTTCGACCACTTCCCGCGCGATAGCGTCCGCGTCGATGACGAGCGCCCCGTGTGCGGCAAGACGGCGCGCCACCGAACTCTTCCCCGAACCGATCCCGCCGGTCAGTCCCACTTTCAGCATGCCGACGATCCTACGGACGGCCCGCGGCACACGAAAAAGGGGGCCGCCCGATCGTGGGCGACCCCCGTCAGCCTATGGAGCGGATCAGCTTTCGCCGCCGCCCGCGAGCTTCTCCCGCAGCGCGGCCAGGGCCTCGTCGGAGGCGAGCTCTCCGCCGCCCTGACCAGAACCGCTGTCGTCGTCGGCCTGCTGCTCCTGAGCAGCCGCGGCCTCGGCAGCCTGGGCTTCTTGGACCTGCTTGCGGTGCGCTTCGAAGCGGGCCTGAGCCAGAGCGTACTGGCGCTCCCACTCGTCGCGCTGGGCCTCGTAGCCCTCCATCCACTCGCCGGTCTCCGGGTCGAAGCCCTCCGGGTACTTGTAGTTGCCGTGTTCGTCGTACTCGGCAACCATGCCGTACATCGTCGGGTCGAACTCGGTCTGGTCCGGCGAGATGCTCTCGTTGGCCTGCTTCAGCGACAGGCTGATGCGGCGCCGGTCCAGGTCGATGTCGATGATCTTGACGAAGATCTCGGTGCCCACCTGAACAACCTGTTCGGGGACCTCCACGTGGCGCTCGGCCAGCTCGGAGATGTGCACCAGACCCTCGATACCCTCTTCGACCCGCACGAACGCGCCGAACGGCACCAGCTTGGTGACCTTGCCCGGAACAATCTGTCCGATCTGGTGGGTGCGGGCGAACTGCTGCCACGGGTCTTCCTGGGTGGCCTTCAGCGACAGGGAGACGCGCTCGCGCTCCATGTCGACATCGAGGACCTCGACCGTGACCTCCTGGCCGACCTCGACCACTTCGCTCGGGTGGTCGATGTGCTTCCAGGACAGTTCGGACACGTGCACCAGACCATCAACACCGCCGAGGTCGACGAACGCGCCGAAGTTGACGATCGAAGAGACCACACCCTTACGGATCTGGCCCTTCTGCAGGGTGTTGAGGAAGGTCTGGCGGACCTCGGACTGGGTCTGTTCCAGCCAGGCACGGCGCGACAGGACGACGTTGTTGCGGTTCTTGTCAAGCTCGATGATCTTGGCTTCGAGCTCGCGGCCCACGTAGGGCTGCAGGTCGCGCACGCGACGCATCTCGACGAGGGAAGCGGGCAGGAAGCCGCGAAGGCCAATGTCGAGGATGAGACCGCCCTTGACAACCTCGATAACGGTGCCGGTGACGACGCCGTCCTCTTCCTTGATCTTTTCGATCGTGCCCCAAGCCCGCTCGTACTGAGCGCGCTTCTTGGACAGGATGAGGCGGCCTTCCTTGTCCTCCTTCTGGAGAACAAGAGCTTCGACATGGTCCCCGACAGCGACGACCTCGTGTGGATCGACGTCGTGCTTGATCGAGAGTTCACGTGAGGGGATCACACCCTCGGTCTTGTAGCCGATGTCGAGCAAGACCTCGTCTCGATCGACCTTCACGATGGTGCCTTCGACGATGTCACCGTCGTTGAAGTACTTGATGGTCTCGTCGATCGCGGCGAGGAAGGCTTCCTCGGAACCGATGTCGTTGACCGCTACCTGCGGTGTCGAGGTGGCCTCGGTGCTGCTCGTCATGTGTGGGTGGACTCCGGTACGGACATGGATAGAAGTTTGGACACGCTGTGAGAACACATTTGATTCGGATCCGACAGGAAACGCCCGGATGGGAGGTCCACCACACCAAAGATGTGGCCGTCCTCTAATCCGCACGTCGACCGGTCGGTCTTCCCCGACCCCGGGCGAACCCCGAATCGAGTGTGTGCATGCGAATCCACAACGCTCCCCACAGCCTATGGGAGGACTGCCCCGTGGTCAATTCGAGACCAGGGGAGCGCCGGTATCAATCCTATTGCGTCTGTGCGAGTGGCTGAGCAGGGAGCAGACTCACCTCTCAGGGACCTTGACCGGGGTCCACCACGGATGCTACAAGCCAAGGCTCCGTCTTTGAAGGTTTCCAGTGGGTAAAAATTCCCTTCAGTGCACGCTACTCCTCGTAGCGCCCCGAACGGAGGCGTTTGAGAGCGGAGCGGTGTCGCTTCTCCCGCAGCCGGCGCTCCTTGGCCGCCCGGGACGGCTTGGTAGGCCGTCTTTTCCGCGCTGGAGGCCGAGCTGCCTCGCTGAGCAGCGCCGCCAGGCGCTCCCAGGCGACTTCCCGGTTGCGGGCCTGGGAGCGAAAATCTTGTGCTGAAACGGTCAGCACCCCGTCAACCAGCCGCGGGCCCAGGCGCCGCAGGACGCGCTCCCGCTGTTCCTCGGTGAGCACCGCGGTGGTGGTGACGTCCAGGGACAGCGAGACCCGCGTGCTCGCAGTATTGGCGTGCTGCCCACCCGGACCCGAGGAACGAGAGAAACGCCACACCAGTTCGTCGTCGCGCAGCTCCACGCGAGGGGCGCCGAGTGGATTCCGTCGCATCACCGCAGCCTTCGCCGATCACACTTTGTCGTAATTTTATCCTCACTCAGCGCTTCTTCCGGAAAATTCACCGGATTCTGCCGACCACGTGACCGACCGGCTCAGTGAGCTGCGTCATGCCAGTTGGGGCCCACCCCCACCGACACGGCAAGCGGAACCCGCAACTGCTGCGCCTGAGACATGTGCTCCACCACGAGCTCCCGCACGGTGTCCAGCTCGCCGGGGGCGACCTCCAGCACAAGTTCGTCGTGGACTTGCAGCAGCATCCGCGAGGCGAGCCCGTTCTCGCGCAGCGCCCGGTCCACGCGCAGCATCGCCAGCTTGATGATGTCCGCGGCCGACCCTTGGATGGGCGCGTTGAGCGCCATCCGCTCAGCCATCTCCCGCCGCTGCCGGTTGTCGCTGTTGAGGTCGGGCAGGTAGCGGCGGCGGCCCAGGATCGTCGCGGTGTAACCTTCGCGCCGTGCCCGGACCACCACGGCTTCGAGGTAGTCGCGGACCTTCCCAAAGTGGGAGAAGTACTCCTCCATGAGGACCCGGGCTTCTTTCGGCGAAATACCCAGCTGCTGGGCCAGCCCATAGTCGCTCAGCCCGTAGGCCAGGCCGTAGTTCATGGCCTTGATCCGGGCGCGTGCCTCCCCGTCGACCTGGTCCACCGGGATCCGGAAGACCCGCGAAGCGATCTGCGCGTGGAAGTCGAAGCCGCTGTGGAACGCTTCGATCAGCGCCTCGTCCTCCGACAGGTGGGCCATGATGCGCAGTTCGATCTGGCTGTAGTCGGCGGTGAGCAACTGCTCGTAGCCTTCACCGACCACGAAGGCGCGGCGGATGCGCCGACCGGCGTCGGTGCGCACCGGGATGTTCTGCAGGTTGGGCTCGGCTGAGCTGAGCCGTCCCGTGGCGGTCACCGTCTGGTGGAAGGTGGTGTGGATACGCCCGTCCTCGGCGATCGTCTTGATCAGCCCTTCCACCGTGGTCCGCAGCTTGGTCTGGTCGCGGTGGCGCAGCAGGATGACGGGGAGCTCGTTGTCGGTCTGCGCGGCCAGCCACGCCAGCGCGTCCGCGTCAGTGGTGTAGCCGGTTTTGATCCGCTTCGTCTTGGGCAGCCCCAGCTCGTCGAAGAGGATCTGCTGCAACTGTTTGGGCGATCCGAGGTTGAACTCGCGGCCCACCAGGCGGTGCGCTTCGTCGACTGCCTGGCGGACTGCGGCGGCGAACTCGGCTTCCAAGTCCCGCAGGTAGGTGAGGTCGGCGGCGATCCCCGCATCCTCCATGCGGGCCAGCACCTCGGCCAGGGGGAGTTCCAGGTTGTGGAGCAGGTCGAGTCCTTCACGCCGGGTGAGCTCGGCGTCCAAGGCCAAGGCCAGCTCCACCGTGGCCAGGGCTCGGAGCGCCAGTTCGCGGCGGGCCGTGTCCTGGTCGTCGCCGGTCCCTTCGAGGTCCAGGGTGAGCTGAGCGCCTTCGGCGTTGTGCTCTGTCAGTTCCCGGCCTAGGTAGCGGAGGCACAGGGTGGCGAGCTCGAAGTTGCGTCGCCCGGGTTCCAGCAGGTAGGCGGCGATTGCGGTGTCGGATTCGACCCCGTCCAGGGTCCAGCCGCGGGCCCACAGGGCGCGCAGTGCCCATTTGACGCCATGCAGCACCTTGGGATAGGCGGGGTCGGCCAGCCATGCGGTGAGCGCGGCCTCGTCCGCGGGGTCCAGTTGGGTCGGATCGAGGCAGACCGCGCGGCCCGAGGGGACGGCAAGCGCCAGGCGGATGATGTCACCGCCCCGCTCCCCGCTCCACTCCAGGGCCACCCCAGTGCGGGCCCCGGCGGCGATCTCCGCGGCGAGCCAGTCGCCCAAGGTGCCGGGTGCCGGGTCGACCAGTTCGACGGAGAACCCTTCGTCTTGGACGGGTTCGGCGCTGTCGTCGCCCGCCTGCTCGCTCAGCACGGCGAACAGGCGGTCGCGGAGGGTTGAGGCGAACTCCAGGTTGTCGAAGAGCAGGTTGACGCCGTCGCGGTTCCAGTGGCCCAGCGTCATCCCGGTGACGTCGACGCCGAGCTCCACATCGGTGGCGAGCCGGTTGAGCCGCTGGTTGCGCAGGACGTCGTCGAGGTGGTCGCGGAGGTTCTGCCCAGCCTTGCCGCCGATCTCGTGGGCGTGGGCGACGAGCGCGTCGAGCGACCCGTACTTGGCCAGCCACTTGGCCGCGGTCTTGGGCCCCACCCCCGGCACTCCGGGCAGGTTGTCGGACTTCTCCCCCACCAGGGCCGCCAGGTCGCAGTAGCGTTCCGGCGGCACCGCGTACTTGGCTTCGACCGCCTCCGGGGTCATGCGGATCAGGTCGGACAGGCTCCTGCCCGGGTAGAGCACCGTGCAGTGCTCGCCGACCAGCTGGAAGGTGTCGCGGTCCCCGGAGGCGATGAGCACGTCCATGCCTTCGGCGAGACCCCGCGTGGTGAGCGTGGCGATGATGTCGTCAGCCTCGTATCCCGGGACGGACAGGCTGGTGACCCCGATCAGCCCAAGCAGTTCTTGGAGCAGGCCCACCTGGCTGGGGAACTCCGGCGGGGTTTCGGAGCGGCCCGCCTTGTACTCGGCGTACTCCTCATGCCGGAACGTGGGCTCGGAGCGGTCCCAGGCCACGGCGATGTGCGTGGGCTGCTCTTCGCGGAGCAGCTTGACCAGCATCGACGTGAAGCCGTAGATGGCATTGGTGGCCTGGCCTGCGCTGTTGACGAATTTTTCTGCCGGGAGCGCGTAGAACGCGCGGAAGGCCATGGAGTGGCCGTCCACGAGGAGCAGCCGGGGGCGCCCACCTCCTTCACCGGTCTCGGCGGGACGGGTCTGCTCGGGGGTCGCCTGTGTGTTCACCACACGACGAATCCTAGGATGCGCAGAAGACATTTGCGCGGTTCCCGCGGCGGTCCCGCCTTGACCTTCCCGTTCACCGTGAGGGAGCAGTAATGGCTGTGGATGGCGAGAAGCTGGCTGAACTTCTCGGGCACAACCCCAACCTGGGCGGCTTGGCCGAGCGGATGGGCATGGAACTACTGGAAGCCTCCACCGAGCGCGTGGTCGGCCGGATCCCGGTCGAAGGCAACACCCAGCCCTACGGTCTGCTGCACGGCGGGGCCTCCTGTGTGCTGGCGGAATCCTTGGGGTCTATCGGGTCGGCGCTTCTGGCCGCGCCGGACCGCATCGCGGTGGGTATCGAAATCAACGCGACCCACCACCGCAGTGTCACCTCGGGCTGGGTCACGGGAGTGGCGGTGCCCGTCCACACTGGACGCACTCTGGCGACCTGGGACATCGAGATCACCGACGACCAGGGGCGGCGGGTGTGCACGTCCCGGCTGACCTGTATGCTGCGCGACGCGCCGGGCCGCTGAGGCCCTCCCCCATCCCCGCAACGACGTTCGGAGGCTGGAATGCCCGGCCTGGGCACCCTCATCAACATCATCGCGATCGTCACGGGCTCCGGTCTCGGCCTCGCCCTGGGCGGTCGTCTCCCCGACCGCACGCGGACCGTCGTCACCGATGCGCTCGGCCTGGTGGTGCTCCTTATCGCCGCGCTCAACGCCGCCGAGGTGCTCTCCCCTGAGCTGCGCGCGGCGGTCGGCGGTGCTGCGCCCACGCTGATCGTGCTGGGGTCTCTCCTCATTGGCGGGATCATTGGATCTCTGCTGCGGATCGAGCAGCGGCTCGAACGGCTCGGCACTCTGGTGCGCGCCACGCTGACCCGGCGTATGTCCGCGGTTGCCACGGCTCCGAGCCTGGACTCTCCGGCCGGTCCCTCCGCCAGTGAACGTTTTGTCGAAGGATTCGTCAGCTCGTCCCTGGTCTTCCTTGTCGGCCCGCTTGCCATCCTCGGCGCGCTCAGCGACGGCTTGGGCAACGGCATCGACCAGCTCGCGCTCAAAGCCGCGCTGGACGGCTTCGCCTCGATCGCTTTTGCTGCGGCCCTGGGGGCAGGGGTCCTCGCCTCTGCTCTGCCGGTCCTCGTCTACCAGGGCGCGTTCACCCTGCTGGGGGTCGCGCTGGGCAGTGTCCTGCCGGACGCCCACATCGCCGCGCTCACCGCGACCGGTGGGCTGCTGCTGGTCGGGGTGGCCTTGCGGCTGCTGCGCATCCGCGATCTGCCCGTCGCCGACCTGCTGCCCGCCTTGTTCGTCGCGCCTCTCCTCACCGCACTCGTCGCCGCTTTCTGACCGGGTTTGCCGGAGGCGATGCGCACCGGACCGTCCAAGGGCGGGCCGCGTTTCCGCTCTCGGAACCGGTCCGGTTGACGCGCGGGAAAACCTATTTCCGCTTCCGTTTTCCCGGAGTTTTTGTGCGCCGAATCTTCCCGTCGCGGAGCTGGGAATCCCCTCGTCCGATAACTCTCTGTAGAAGCTGCATATACTCCCCAAATCTTCGGCTACAGGTGAGTAACAGCATGAACCCGACTCGGCTGCGACATTTCCCACCATCTTCCTGAACCGCAGATTCCGGCATTAAGCTCCGCTAACGCCCACCGTTAAGTCCGTCGGAACATGGCGGCCGGGCAGACGTGGAGATTCACACGCGAGCAACGCGGGTCGAATGGAGAGATGGATGCCTCACACAAAGGCACTGGGCTTCACTGCCGCGGTCGCGGCGCTGGCCTTGGGACTCACCGCATGCGGCGCTGGCGGTAACGACGACAACGGCGGAAGCGGAGGCGACGGGGACGGCCTGCAGTTCGGCTACATCTTCCCCGAGAGCGGCGACCTGGCTTTCCTCGGACCGCCGCAGATCAGCGCAGCCGAGTACGCGATCCAGGAGATCAACGACGCCGGCGGTGTGCTGGGCACCGAGCTCCCCAAGCTCATCGGTGGTGACGAAGCCGGCGACGCGGCCCAGGCCAACGAGACCGCTAACCGCCTCCTCGACCAGGGGGTGGACGCCATCCTGGGTGCTGCCGCTTCCGGTATGACCAAGGCGGTCATCGACTCCATTACCGGTGCGGAGGTGGTGCAGTGCTCCGGCTCCAACACCGCTCCTGACCTCACCGACTACCCCGACGGCGGCTACTACTTCCGTACCGCGCCCAGCGACCTGATGCAGGGCCCGGTGCTCGCCGAGACCATCCTCGCCGACGGCCACCAGAGCGTCGCCATCATCTACCGGGCCGACGACTACGGTGAAGGCCTGGCGAACTCGGTGAGCGAAGCTTTGGAGGCCAGCGGCGCGGAGGTCACCGCCAAGGAGAGCTACGACCCCAACGCCACCAACTTCGACGCTGCGGTCAACGCTGTCGTCAATTCCAAGCCCGAAGCGGTCTTCCTCGCCTCCTTCGAGGAAGGCATCCAGGCCATCTCCGGCCTGCTGGAAGCCGGTCTCAAGGCCGACCAGATGTACAGCGCCGACGGCATGAACTCCAGTGACCTCAGCTCGAGAGTCAACGCGGACGACCCCTCGGTGCTCGCCGGGTTCACGGGCACCGCTCCCGGCGTGAACGCTCCCGAGTTCGAGCAGGCTCTCGCCGAGTTCAACCCGGACCTGCAGGACTACCAGTTCGCCGCGCAGGTCTACGACTGCGCCATCACCATCGCGCTTGCCGCGGAAGCTGCCGGAAGCACCGACCCGAAGGACTTCGTGTCCGAGATGGTCAACGTGACCCGCGACGGTGAGAAGTGCACCTCGTTCGTCGAGTGCCGCGACCTGCTGGCCGAGGGTGCTGACATCGACTACGACGGCATCAGCGGTCCGCTGG
Source organism: Thermobifida fusca NBRC 14071 = JCM 3263 (assembly GCF_001592045.1). Lineage (GTDB taxonomy): Bacteria > Actinomycetota > Actinomycetes > Streptosporangiales > Streptosporangiaceae > Thermobifida > Thermobifida fusca. Next base: position 42,796 of record NZ_BCWB01000010.1, read on the forward strand.
ACTTCGACGACAACGGTAACGTCACCGCTGCCTCCTTCATGATCTACGGCTTCAACGACAAGGGCGAGTACGAGATCCTCGACTACGTGGAAAGCGGCGGCAACTAGCAGCCCTCCTCGCGCCGCGGGGGCCGGAACCACCAGGTTCCGGCCCCCGCTCTTTGCGCGCCTCCGGGGCAGGACTTGCTACCCGTATAAGGAAGGGGGTTCTGGACTTGGTCCAGAACCCCCTTTGCGACGGGCAGGGTCAGGCTTTCGCCAGCGTCCCCAGGTACAGCTCGATCACGTTCGGGTCGTTCAGCAGTTCCTGGCCGGTGCCGGTGTAGGCGTTCCGCCCCTGGTCCAGCACGTAGCCTCGGTCGCTGATCTGCAGGCAGCGCCGCGCGTTCTGCTCCACCATGAGCACGGAGACCCCGGTGGCGTTGATCTGCTTGACCCGCTGGAAGACCTCCTCCTGGTAGAGGGGGGACAGGCCTGCCGTCGGCTCGTCCAGCAGCAGCACGGACGGGTTCATCATCAGCGCCCGTCCCATCGCCACCATCTGGCGCTCACCGCCGGACAGCGACCCGGCCTTGGCCTTGCGCCGCTTGGCCAGCAGCGGGAACAGTTCGGCGACCGCCGCAAACCGCTCAGCGAACTGCTTGGGGCGCAGGTAGGCCCCCATCTGCAGGTTCTCCTCGATAGTCAGGGAGGGGAACACGTTGTTCGTCTGCGGGACATAGCCCACTCCGCGCTTCACCAGCTCGTGCGCGGGCAGTGCGACGATGCTCTCCCCGCGCAGCGACAGGCTGCCGCTGCGCACCGGGATCAGCCCGAAGACCGTTTTGATCAGCGTGGACTTGCCTGCCCCGTTAGGGCCGATGATCGCCACGATCTCGCCTTCGGACAGGGTCAGCGTGCATCCGTTGAGGATGTTCACCCCGGGCACGTATCCCGCGACCAGGTCGCGCGCCACCAGCAGGTAGTCGCTGTCGTCGCCGATCTCCTCCGCCGCGGCGTGCTTGAGGATCTCCTCGCGCGCCTGCTGCTGGGCTTCCACAGACGCCTCGTCCGGCAGCGCGCCGGGACCGGTCTTCTCCTGCTCACTCATGGCTTTCTCCGGTGTCGGTCTGCGGCTCGCGACCGGATTCCTCGTACCCAGAACCCAGGTAGGCGTCGATCACTCGCTGGTCAGCGCGGATGTCAGAGGGCCGTCCCTCAGCGATGACCTTCCCCTCCGACAGCACGACGATCCAGTCGCTGATCCCCATGATGACGTCCATGTCATGCTCGACGAAGAGCACTGTCATGCCCTCGTCGCGCAGGGCGGTGATGTGCTCCAGCAGCGACTGCACCAGGGCAGGGTTGACCCCTGCCATGGGCTCGTCCAGCATGATCATCGTCGGGTTCACCATGAGCGCGCGAGCCATCTCCAGCAGTTTGCGCTGCCCGCCGGAGAGGCTGCCCGCCATCTCGTCCTTCTTGGCCAGCAGTTTGAACCGTTCCAGCAACTGCTCGGCCCGGGCCCGGTTGGCCTCCTCCTGCTTCCGCCACTGGGGGCGCAGGAAGGAGCCGAGGATCCGCTCCCCTGTCTGGCCTGGCGCTGCCAGCAGCATGTTCTCCATGACGGTCAGCCGGGTCAGCGCCTTGGTCAACTGGAAGGTGCGGACCATGCCCTCGCGGGCGATCCGGTGTCCCCCCAGCCCGTTGAGCTGCTTGCCTTGGAACGTCCACGTGCCGCTGTCTACTCGGTCGAACCCCGTCAAGAGGTTGAACAGCGTGGACTTTCCTGCTCCGTTGGGGCCGATCAACGCCGTGATCGTGCCGCGCTGCACCTCGAGGTGCTCCACGTCGACCGCGGTCAGACCGCCGAAGCTGCGCCGTACCCCGTCGACGACGAGGATCGGGTCGGGTTTGGCAACCCCCGGTAGCGGGTCCACTCCGGCCATCCGGTCGACCGTGGCTCCGTTCACGTCACTTGACATTGATCAGCATCTCCTTGCGGTTGCCGATGAGCCCCTGCGGCCGGAAGATGATCAGCACCAGCAGCGCCACACCCACCAGGGCGTGCCGCACGCCGCCGATCTCGGAACTGGCGATGAAGGTGATCACGTCGGTGGCGATGAGCTGGCGCAGCACGCTGTCGGTCACGGACAGCAGGAACCACATGACGACCGATCCCAGCACCGGGCCGAGGGTGCGCCCGGCACCGCCCAGCAGGAGGATCGCCCACAGGTAGAACGTCACTTGCGGCATGAACTGGTCGGGGGTGATGGTCTGCTGGTTGACCACGAGCATGGCGCCGGCCAGGGCGCCGAAGACGCCGCCGATGATCAGGCTCTGCATCTTGTAGACGAAGACGTTCTTGCCGAGGCTGCGGACCGCGTCTTCGTCTTCGCGGATGCCTTTGATGACCCGCCCCCACGGGCTGTGGATCAGCAGCCACATGACCGCGCTGCCGACGAGCACCAGGCCCCACGTCACCGTCATCACCCACAGGTCGCGGGCGCTGAAGCTCAGCCACCCGAAACCGTAGGTGCCGGAGGGGAAGGGGTTCCACTGGTAGAAGGCGGTGGAGAAGCTCTGGAGGCCGTAGACACCGCCGGTGATGTCGCGGAGGAACTCGGCCCGGTAGATGAGCCGCGCCACCTCGGCTACCGCGATTGTCGTGATCGCCAGGTAGTCGGCGCGCAGCCGCAGGGTCGGTAGGCCGAGCACCAGGGCGAGGGCCACGGCGGAGGCGATGCCGATGAGGAAGCCCACTCCCAGGGGGAGCCCGAAGGTGCTGACGCTGACCGCGACACCGTAGCCGCCCACGAGCATGAAGCCCACTTGCCCGAAGTTGAGCAGGCCGGTGTAGCCGAAGTGCATGTTCAAACCGATGGCGGCGAGTGCGTAAACGGCAGCCACCGGGCCGATCGCCGACCGCGTGGCGTCGGCAAGGACCTGCAGAATATCCATCCGTCCCTCTCCTAGCCGACTCGCTCACGCCGGCCCAGGATGCCCTGCGGCCGAACCAGCAGCATGATGATCATGAGTCCCAGCGCCCACGCGTTCATGAGCTGCGAGGGGAACCAGAGCGTGGACAACTGCGCCACCAGGCCGATGATGAGTCCGCCGACCATCGCTCCGTAGGCGGTGCCCAAACCGCCCAGGATGACCGCGGCGAACATCAAGAGCAGCAGGTGGAAGCCCATCTGCCAGTGGACGATCTGGTTGAGGCCGTAGAAGACGCCGCCGAGCGCGGTCAGGGCTCCGCCCAGGGTCCACACATACAGCGTCACCCGGTCCACGTTGATGCCGGAGGATTCGGCGAGGTCCCGGTTGTCGGAGACCGCCCGCATCGCTTTCCCCACTCGGGTGAACTGCAGCAGGGCGGCGACCCCGACGAGCACCAGCACGGAGAGGATCATGAGGACCAGGTCTCGAGGGGTGATCGCGATCGGCCCTAGCCGCAGCATCGCCTGGAGCTGGAAGTCCGGGTAGGACATGCGGTTGCTGCCGAACGCCACCATCAGGACGTGCCGCAGCACCATTGCCAGGCCGATGGAGACGATGAACATCTGGATGAGCGCCACATTGCGTTTGCGCAGCGGCCGCCAGATGAACCGCTCGAGGAATGCGCCGAGGGCCGCGCCCAAGAGGACCGCCACCACCGTGCCCAGCACCATGGGACGGGTGACGAAGCCCAGCACCGGTCCGAGGAGCCACACGTCGGCCAGCAGGTTCGTGACCGCGGTGTGGAGTCCGGCGAACAGCGTCATCCCGCTGACCAGGAGGGCCATGAGGGCGCCGAAGGTCACCATGTCGCCGTGGGCGAAGTTCGTCAGCTTGGTCGTCCCGAAGATGAGGGAGAGGCCGACCGCTGAGATAGCGATGATGAGCCCGTAGAGCAGTCCGGCAACAGTGAGCTGGATGGCCTTGGTGCCGAAAGAAGCATTGGAGGAGACACCCGGTGCGGCAAGGCCATCCTCCGTATCGCTGGCTGCGGCCCCTGCCCCGTCGTCAGCGTCGTCGCTGCTCTGGCTCGGGGACGGTTCGGTGCTCGCTTCGTCGGCGTAGGCGAGGACGAAGATCACCGTGCGTTGCTGTCCCGGCCGGACGTTGACGTCGGCGTGTTCGGCTCCGGGTTGGTCTGCAACGACGAACTCATCGGGAACGGACTCCTCGTCCAATACGACACGGTAGTTGCCCGGTCCGGGCAACGCTACTTCCCATCTCCCCTCAGAGTCGGTGGTCGCTGTCCCGATCTCCTCGTCCCCCTGGAAGACCGTGATGTCGATCCCTGCCACGGTCTCGGGTTTGCGGATTTGACCGTTGAGCGTCTCACCGCCCTGAGTGTCTGCCACCGCCACAGCCGGTGTCACCAGGATGGCGGTGACTACGGCGAGGAGGACAGTCACGAGGCGTCTGCGCACGTGCGCGCTCCCTTGCGCATCTTGAAAAGGCCCTGGGGCTTGACCCACGGGCCGGATACTTAGCTGCTTCGGTGGCGCGAGTTTAGCCCGATTTAGCCATTTCATTCAGGGTCGCTTAAGCCACGTGACCCAAACGTCATGACTTCGTGTGCAACCGTGACGCAATCGGAACACTTCTGCAGTTGACCTGTCTTAGCTGGTCAAGGCAGAAGAAAGGCCGTCCACCGAGGGTGGGCGGCCGGGAACTTTACGGGGGGTGCACCGGGGCGGGGGCTGGCTACTGGTCACTGAGGGTCTCCACTACCGTCTCAGCCACCTTGCGCATGGTGAGCCTGCGGTCCATGGAGTTCTTCTGGATCCACCGGAACGCCTCGGGTTCGCTGAGACCGTACTTCTTCTGCAGCAGCCCTTTGGCACGCTCGACGATCTTGCGGGTTTCGAGACGTTCGGTGAGTCCGGTGACCTCGGCTTCCAGTGCGGTGATCTCCGCGTACCGGCTGACCGCCATCTCGATGGCGGGCACCAGGTCACTCTTGGTGAAGGGTTTGACCAGATAGGCCATTGCTCCGGCGTCCCGGGCGCGCTCTACCAGGTCACGCTGGGAGAACGCGGTCAAGATGACTACGGGCGCGATGCGTTCTGCGGCGATCCGCTCGGCGGCGGACAGGCCGTCCAGAACGGGCATCTTGATGTCGAGGATGACGAGGTCGGGTCGCAGCTCGGTGGCGAGGCGGACCGCGGTCTCCCCGTCCCCGGCCTCTCCCACGACCTCGTAGCCGTCCTCCTCCAACATCTCTTTGAGATCCAGTCGGATCAGGGCCTCGTCTTCCGCGATCACCACGCGGCTCTGCGTCTGCGTCACAAACAAGAGGGTACAGAGATCCGCTAAGATGGTTCGCATCGCCGTGGCCGGCCTATCCCTGGGAGGCGCTGGCTTATCGGAAAAGCCAAGGACGCCTCCGAGGTGCTGACATATAATTGAATGTGGCTGGTCAGCAAGCCGAAGTGATGGAATTGGTAGACATTGACGACTCAAAATCGTCTGCCCGTAAGGGCGTGCGGGTTCGAGTCCCGCCTTCGGCACCAGAGATGTCATCCCGCTCCGGATCTGCGGGGAAGCCACCTGAAACCAGGTGGCTTTTTCGTTTGGTTTTCCGGCCGTTCTTGGCTGACCGGGGCCGCACCTGTCCCGCCGTGGCCTCGCTCACTTTTCCGGGAATATTTCGAGGCTCGTGTCCGACTCTCCCGTGCCGGGGCTGCCCCCTTCCTGCCTCCGGCCGGGGACGGAGCAGGACTGGCCCGCCCGCGACCCGTCTGTGGTGGGGGACGCTGCCCAGAGCCTGAGGCGGGCGGCATGGTGCGCGGCACGGGGTGGCTCCGTTGCGGTTCCGAAGCAACGGGGCGCACCGGCCGTCCAGAAACCCTGCCGTAACGGGCCCATCCGGGTGTGTGCTGCGCCACTTCCTGCTGGCGATCGGCGTGGATAGCTCTACTACCTGCAGTTTCTTGGCTGCTTAGGGCCATAGCGGATCACATCCCGGCCACAACCTGAGTACAACATGCCGCTTTGGTTTCCGTCGCTGCTCTCGGTACTCGATCCTGGAAGAGTCGGTTTTGCTTCGTCCTGCCACGGACGGCGAGGAAAGGGGTGACAGGTGTTCACCGCGGTGGCCGGGATCGTGGGCGCACTGGCGATCGGTGCGTGGGCCGTGGTGTCCTGGGCGTCCACTCACCGTCTGCCGTGGCTGATGGCCCCCCTCGCGCTCCTCACCGTGGTGCTGCTCGTCGCCGGGTTTCCCGGGTGGTCGCTGCTCTCCACGGCGGCCCTGATCGCGGGGACGTTCGCGGGATTGGTCGTGGAGACGAAGGAAGCCCCCATGCTGCGCACCAAGGACCCGGACGCTCCGCTGAGCACGGAGCGGTGGGTTGCCGCGGTGGCCGCCCCCTTCCGGGTGGCGGTGGCAGAACCGTGGGACGTGATCGTCCGCCCCCAGTTGCGGGGCCGGTACCGGCGCACGTTCGCCCGGGAGCGGGGCATCACCGACCGGGCCGGGCTGCTCGCCGAGATCGAACGCCTGTGGCGTGAGCTGCACACCGCGCCGGATACCGACCTGCTCGTGGATTTGCGTTCCGGGATCGCGCGCAGCCGCTGCGCGGACCGTTCTGCCCCCGATCGGACGGTGGTGCTCACCCCCGAGCAAGTCGCGCGGCTGCGCACCGTGACGGGGGCCCAAGAGTCCGCTGACACGGTGGTGGTGGGCGCCTACCAGTGGTGGCGGGCCGTCTACCTGGTCCCGTTGATTTGCGGGGGCGCCACGTTGAACTGGCTCAGCCCTGTGGAGACTCAAGGACTGCTCCGCCGGGTGGCCGCGGACTTGCAGCCGCGGTTCGGGGGGTGGAGCCAGTTGTCCGCGGCGTTCCACGCGGGCTGGCTGCTCGACCAGGACGGTGCTGCTGCCGCGGGTGCGGAGCGGATGTGGGACGCGTTGGGCTTGTTGACCACTGATCCTGCGAGCCCGTGGCGGCTGCTGCCGTGGGACATGCCGCTCGACCGGATTGTGGCGGGGGAACGGAACGAGACTCGCCCGTAGCGGGCTTCCCCTCGGTGGGATGTGCCGGATTCCCCGGGCGGGGTGCGGCGTGGTCACCCCGCCGGGGAACGGCCACGGTAGGAACGGGTCATCATCAGTTTGAGATGGCGTCACCCATACGGTGCACGCGCAACATGTTGGTCGACCCTCGGGTGCCAGGCGGGCTTCCCGCGACGATGACGACTTTGTCGCCCTTCTGGTAGTCCATGTCCAGGAGTTCGTTCTCGACCTGGCGGACCATGTCGTCGGTGTTGTCCACCCACGGCACGAGGTGGGTTTCCACACCCCAGGTGAGGGAGAGCTGGGCGCGGGTGGCAGGCTCGGTGGTGAACGCCAGCAGCGGAATGGGGGAACGGTAGCGGGCGAGCCGGCGTGCAGTCTCCCCGCTGCTGGTGAAGGCGACAAGGGCCTTGGCGCCCACGGTGGCTCCGACTTCGGCAGCGGCTCGGGCGATCGACCCGCCCACGGTCTCCGGGACCCGGTGGAGGATGTGGGAGGCGCGCAGGGACTCCTGTTCGGCGGCGGCGATGATCCGCGCCATGGTCTGCACGGTCTCCACGGGGTACTTTCCGACGCTGGTCTCGCCGGAGAGCATGACTGCGTCCGCGCCGTCGAGGACGGCGTTAGCCACGTCAGAAGCCTCAGCCCGCGTGGGGCGCGGGTTGTGGATCATGGATTCGAGCATCTGCGTGGCGACGATGACCGGTTTGGCTTTGTCCCGGCACCGTTCAATGGCGCGTTTCTGCACCATGGGCACATTTTCGAGGGGGAGTTCGACACCGAGGTCGCCGCGGGCGACCATGACGCCGTCGAAAGCCTCGATGATGTCCTGAAGCCGCTCCACCGCCTGAGGTTTTTCGATCTTGGCGATGAGGGGGACGTGCACGCCCATCTCGTCCATGACCCGGTGGACGTCTTCCGCGTCGGCGGGGCTGCGCACAAAAGAGAGCGCCACCATGTCGACGCCCTGCTCCAGGGCCCAGCGCAGGTCCCGTTCGTCTTTTTCGGTCAGCGCGGGGACCGCAACCGACACCCCGGGCAGGTTGAGCCCTTTGTGGTTGGATACCGGGCCGCCGACGATGACGCGGGTGTGGACATCCGTGCTGGTGCTTTTGACGCATTCCAAAACAACGCGACCGTCGTCGATGAGGACGCGGTCGCCAGGACGGACATCACCAGGGAGTCCTTTATATGTGGTGGAGACCCGGTGGCGGTCCCCGGGTACATCGTCGATGGTGATGGTGAACTCGTCACCGGGGCTGAGGGTCACGGATCCGTCGACGAACGTCCCGAGACGGATCTTCGGCCCTTGCAGGTCGGCGAGAATACCGACATTACGTCCGCTGGCCTCCGCTGCGGCGCGGACGTTGCGATACATGGTTTGGTGGTCGTCGTGGGTACCGTGGCTGAGGTTGAGTCGCGCTACGTCCAGGCCGGCGTCGACGAGCTTGCGGAGGACTTCAGGACTCGAGGTAGCCGGTCCAAGGGTCGCGACAATCTTTGCTCGACGTGTCACGTGTAACACTTTAGAGCTTTTCTGTTGGCAATTGGTCTAAACCAAGTTGCGAGTGAGCGTCACGCTGTTGTCTTCACCGCGAACTCCTCGACGATGGCTTTGGTGAACGCCGGAAGGTCTTTGGGGTTGCGGCTGGTGATGAGCGTACTGGGGCCTTCAGTGGAGACGACGACCTCTCGATCCACCCACGTGGCCCCGGCGTTGACGAGATCCGTGCGCAGGCTGGGATACGACGTGAGAGTGCGGCCGCGGACCACTCCGGCTTCGATGAGGATCCACGGGGCGTGGCAGATCGCGGCGACCGGCCGCCCTGTGTCGAAAAACTCACGGACGAACGCGACCGCGCGCTCATGGGTGCGCAGGTAGTCGGGGTTGGCTACTCCTCCGGGGAGCAGGAGCGCGTCGAAGTCGTGGGCAGTGACCTGGTGGACGGTGGTGTCCACGGTAAACGTGTCGGCCCGGTCGAGGTGGTCGAAGGCTTGGACACGGCCGCCGGTGGTGGAGATCAGTCGGGGGCGGCCCCCGGCGTCACGGATCGCGTCCCAGGGGACGGTGAGCTCCACCTGTTCGGCGCCTTCCGGAGCAATGAGGACAGCGACGTCGACTCCGTCGAGTGCGGTGCGGGCCATGGCAGTCGTTCCCCCCTTGGTGTGCGGACAGGGTCGGGGGTCCTCTGCCCAGAGCGGGAGGGTTCATGCGCGCGCCGGTGGAGTGGGGCGGGGCACGCTGCCCGATGCGGGGCGCGACAGGCGCCCGTAGGCACGCAGGGTGAGCAGGCAGTCCACGGTGTAGGCGCCGCGCTGTTCCATGTCGGGCCCGGGAGACCAGGTGTCCCGGTACCGCCACCCGCCGTCCTCTTCCTGCGCGGCAGCCAGCGCGTCGAGGTGGGCGTTGATCTCCGCGTCGGAGAAGAGGGTGCGGGCCCAGTCGTCGGGGCGGCGCGCCAGGTCCAGCGGGGTGTGGGCACGGCCGTGCGCGGCAGGGTCGAGGGCTACGGTGGCGCGGAGCACGGGGGCGAGGCGGGCGAATTCGGCGCGGGCTCGCTCCTGGTCGGGCGCGTGTTGGAGGAAGAGGCAGACCGCTTCGGCTTCCTCAGCGTCGGTCCAGTTCAGGGCCGAGATGCGCTGCCAGGAGAAGGCGGTGGCGCGGTCCCGCCACTCGCTGGTGGCGCGGTGCTTGTGCAGTAGGCCCGCGATGGCCGCGGTGGGGTTGAGAGCGCTGGCGAAGTCGTCGTGCTCCCGCCACCAGGGGGCGGATTCGGTGTAGCGGACGTTCGGCAGGACAGGTGGGACTCCCCCGTCCGGCTGGGTGACGCTGCGCAGGTAGCGGCAGGCGGCGTCGACGAGGCTGGCGGGCAGGTAGCCGAGTTCGTCGAGGATGCGCAGGGCTCGGGCGGTGACGATCGGTTGGCTGCCGTGGCCGCGCAGTTCCGGGTGGAGCGCGTTGCCGTACCCGCCGTCGACGTTGCGGTAGGTGTTGAGGACTGCCCGGACGGTGCGGGCCGGTTCGCTTTGGAAGTGGTGGGCGTACCGGTAGCGGTCCAGGAGCCGGGCGTTGCGGGCGATGAAGTGTTCGGCGGCGTGGAGCATGTCTCGTGTTGTGGTGTCCATGGTGGGCACGTGCCGCCGAAACGCGACTTCAAACCTCCGGGAAATCGGATTTTTCGGGCAGGCGTGGGGTGGCGTGGACGTGTGCGCGGCGGGCACGGCGGCGGGCACTGTAGGCGGCGCCGACCCAGGAGAGTGCGACGACCGCGGCCGCGGCGAGCTGGATTTCCCGCAGGTATTCCGCGGGGTAGATGACGCCGGTGAGGTAGTGGGAGATGAACCCTTCCGCGTCGAGTCCGTGCTGTCCCGCGTTGACACGCCCCCAGTGCTCCAACCAGGTGAGCGGGCACAGCCAGCCGATGACGGTGACCCCCAGCCCGTAGGCGGCGGCTGCAAGGTGCGGCCAGAACATGCGGGGCCACCGCCACGCGAGGAACCCCCCGCAGACGACGTAGGCAATGAACAGGAAGTGGACCGCCATAGCGGCTTCGGCCACGAGCAGATACCCCATACCCGGACGGTACCGGGCAGACGCGTCGCCAGCCATCAGGGTCTTCACCGGTGCGGCAGGCGCAGGGCTGTAGGGCTGCGGCGGCGGACCGTCCACAGGGCCCCGGCCCACGACAGGACGACGATGACGCCCACGGCGGCTTGGACGTGGGGCAGGCGGTCAGCCGGGTAGAGGACACCGGTGAGGTAGTGGGAGATGAACCCTCCCGGGTCGAGGCCTTGCTGTCCGGCTTTGCTGCGGGCCCAGTTCTCCAGTCGGGTGAGCGGGCACGGCCAGCCCACGACCACGGTGCCGAGCCCGTAGGCGGCGGCTGCAAGGTGCGGCCAGAACATGCGGGGCCACCGCCACGCGAGGAACCCCCCGCAGACGAGGTAGGCCAGGAACGCGAAGTGGACGGCCATGACCGTATCGGCGATCAGCGGGTAGCGCACGCTGCCGCCGCTACCCTGAAGCGCCAGGTTTCCCGCAGGAGCCTTGACCGGGGCCCGTGGCCCCTGGCGGGGGCGCCGCAGCGCCTGAGGCCAGGGGCCACGAGGGCGGTTCAGAGCGTCAACGGCCGCGCGGTCGGAGGGATCGCGGTGGGCAGGGCCGTTTCCCCGCACAGGTAGGCGTCGACGGCGGCGGCAGCGCTGCGCCCTTCCGCGATCGCCCACACGATGAGGGACTGCCCGCGGCCCATGTCTCCCGCGCAGAACACTCCTGGCACGCTGGTGGCGTAGTCGGGTCCGCGCTGCACGTTGCCGCGTTCGTCGAGCGCCACGCCGAGCTGCTCCAGGAGCCCTTCCCGCTGCGGGCCGAGGAAGCCCAGGGCGAGGACGACGAGCTGGGCGGGGATTTCGCGTTCCGTGCCGGGCACCGGTGCGAACCCCTCCGCGGTGCGGGTGACGTCGACGACTTTGAGGCCACGCACCGCGCCTGTTCCGTCGTCGAGGAACTCCAGGGTGTTGACCGAGTAGAGACGTTCGCCTCCCTCCTCGTGCGCACTGGTGACCTTGTAGAGCAGGGGCATGGTCGGCCACGGCTGGTGCGGGGGCCGCGTGGTCGGCGGCTTCGGCATGATCTCCAGTTGGGTGACGGAGCGCGCCCCTTGGCGGTGGGCGGTGCCGACACAGTCGGCGCCGGTGTCGCCGCCGCCGATGACGACGACGTGCTTGCCTTCCGCGGTGATGGGCGGAGTAGCGAAGTCGCCTTCCTGGACCCGGTTGGCAAGCGGCAGGTATTCCATGGCCTGGTGGACGCCGGCGAGGTGGCGGCCCGGGATGGGCAGGTCCCGCCACACGGTGGCGCCTCCGGCGAGGATGACGGCGTCGTGGTCGGCGCGCAGCTGGTCGGCGGTGAGGTCCACGCCGACGTTGACGCCGGTGCGGAACTCGGTGCCTTCGGCGCGCATCTGGGCGAGCCGCCGCTCCAGATGCCGTTTTTCCAGTTTGAATTCGGGGATGCCGTAGCGCAGCAGTCCGCCGATCCGGTCGGCCCGCTCGTAGACGGTGACGGTGTGCCCGGCCCGGGTGAGCTGCTGGGCGGCGGCGAGCCCTGCGGGGCCGGAGCCGACGACGGCGACCTTCTTCCCGGTGTGCTGGGCGGGAGGCTGCGGGCGGACCCAGCCTTCTTCCCAGGCCCGGTCGATGATCGACACTTCGACGTTCTTGATGGTCACGGCGGGCTGGTTGATGCCCAGCACGCACGCGGACTCACACGGGGCCGGGCACAGGCGGCCGGTGAATTCAGGGAAGTTGTTGGTGGCGTGCAGCCGTTCGATGGCGTCCCGCCAGTCGTGCCGGTAGACCAGGTCGTTCCACTCGGGGATGAGGTTGCCGAGCGGGCAGCCGTTGTGGCAGAACGGGATGCCGCAGTCCATGCAGCGGGAGGCCTGCCTGATGAGGGCCGCGCGGTCGAAGTCCTCGTAGACTTCGCGCCAGTCCTGGATCCGAACGGGCACGGGCCGGTGGGAGGGCAGCTCCCGTTCGGTGATCTTGAGGAAGCCTTTGGGGTCGGCCATGGGTTGTCGTCCCTCCTTTCGCGGGTGTTGAGATGTCAGGACTGGGCGGCGGCCATGATGGCTTCGGCCGCGTCACGTCCGTCACGTTCGGCTTCGGCTACGGCAGCCAGGACGCGCTTGTAGTCGCGCGGCATGATCTTGGCGAAGCGGGTGACCGCGGTGGCGAAGTCGGCAAGCAGGCGCTGCGCCACCGGGGAGCCGGTCTCGGCGTGGTGGCGGGTGAGCACCTCTTTCAGGAAGGCGCGGTCGGCGTCGTCGAGCGGGTCGATGTCCACCATCTCGGTGTTGACACGCCGCTCGTCCAGGTCGAGGACGTAGGCGATGCCGCCGGACATGCCGGCCGCGAAGTTGCGTCCGGTAGGTCCGAGGATGACGGCGCGGCCCCCGGTCATGTACTCGCATCCGTGGTCGCCGACCCCTTCGACCACGGCGAGCGCCCCCGAGTTGCGGACGCAGAACCGTTCTCCGACGATGCCGCGGAGGAACAGTTCCCCGGAGGTGGCGCCGTAGGCGATGACGTTGCCGGCGATGATGTTCTCTTCAGCGGCGAACGGGGCGGTGTCCGCGGGGCGGACGATGATCCGTCCCCCGGACAGGCCTTTGCCGACGTAGTCGTTGGCGTCGCCGACAAGGCGCAGCGTGATCCCACGGGGGAGGAACGCGCCGAACGACTGGCCGGCGGAGCCGGTGAAGGTGATGTCGATGGTGTTGTCGGGCAGACCTTTGGCGCCGTAGCGTTTGGTGACCTCGTGGCCGAGCATGGTGCCGACAGTCCGGTTGACGTTGCGGATCGGCAGGTCGAGGGTGAGCGGGGTGCCGTATTCCAGTGCGCCCGCCGACAGTTGGATGAGGGTGCGGTCCAGGGCCCGGTCCAGGCCGTGGTCTTGCGCGCGGACCTGGCGGCGGTGGTCGTGCGGCTGCGGCTCCACCCGGTGCAGGATCGGGGACAGGTCGAGCCCGGACGCTTTCCAGTGGTCGACAGCGTCGCGCACGTCGAGGAGCTCCACGGCCCCGATGGCCTCGTCCAGGCTGCGGAAGCCGAGCGCGGCCAGGTATTCGCGCACCTCTTGGGCGATGAACGTGAAGAAGTTCACCAGATACTCGGGCTTGCCGCTGAAGCGTTTACGCAGTTCAGGGTTTTGGGTGGCCACCCCTACCGGGCAGGTGTCCAGGTGGCAGACCCGCATCATGACGCACCCGGAGACGACGAGCGGCGCGGTGGCGAACCCGAACTCTTCCGCGCCCAGCAGGGCGGCGATGATCACGTCCCGACCGGTTTTGAGCTGGCCGTCGACCTGCACGACGATGCGGTCGCGCAGCCCGTTGCGCAGCAGGGTCTGCTGGGTTTCGGCGAGGCCGAGCTCCCAAGGGGTGCCCGCGTGCTTGATGGAGGTGAGCGGGGACGCCCCGGTGCCGCCGTCGTGCCCGGAGATGAGGACCACGTCCGCGTGGGCTTTGGCCACTCCCGCGGCGATCGTGCCCACCCCGGCTTCGGAGACCAGTTTGACGTGGATGCGCGCCGCCGGGTTGGCGTTCTTCAAGTCGTGAATGAGCTGGGCTAGGTCCTCAATCGAGTAGATGTCGTGGTGCGGCGGCGGGGAGATCAGGCCGACACCGGGGGTGGAGTGCCGGGTTTCCGCCACCCACGGGTAGACCTTGTGGCCGGGCAGCTGGCCGCCCTCCCCCGGCTTAGCGCCCTGCGCCATCTTGATCTGGATGTCGTCGGCGTTGGTCAGGTAGAGCGCGGTGACGCCGAAACGGCCGGACGCCACCTGTTTGATGGCGCTGCGCCGCAGGTCCCCGTTGGGGTCCGGGGTGAAGCGGCGCGGGTCTTCGCCGCCTTCCCCGGTGTTGGATTTGCCGCCGAGCCGGTTCATGGCGATGGCGAGGGTTTCGTGGGCTTCCGCGGAGATGGAGCCGTAGGACATGGCCCCGGTGGAGAAGCGTGCGACGATCGACTCGACCGGTTCGACTTCGTCGAGCGGCACGGGCGAGCGCACGCCTTCGCGGAGGGTGAACAGGCCGCGCAGGGTCATGAGCGTTTCGGCCTGCTGGTCGACTTTGGCGGTGTACTCCTTGAACAGGTCGTAGCTCCCGGTCCGGGTGGCGTGCTGGAGTTTCGCGACGGTCTCCGGGTTGAACAGGTGCGGTTCGCCTTCCCGGCGCCACTGGTATTCGCCGCCGACTGGGAGCCGGCGGTGCGCGGCAGGGTTGGGCGCGTAGGCGGCGGCGTGGCGGCGGCGCACTTCTTCCGCGAGCACGTCGAAGCCGATGCCGCCGAGCCGCGACGTCGTGCCGGCGAACGCCCGGTCGATGACCTCTTGGCCGAGGCCGAGGGCTTCGAAGATCTGCGCGCCCGTGTAGGAGCTGACCGTGGACACGCCCATCTTGGACATGATCTTCAGCAGGCCTTTGCCGAAGGCTTTGACCGTGTTGCGGGCGGCCGTGTCCGGGTCGATGCCGGGGATGACGCCGCTGCGGGCAAGGTCGCGGACCGTGGCCAGAGCCAGGTAGGGGACGACAGCGGAGGCGCCGTAGCCCAGCAGCAGGGCGATGTGGTGGCATTCGCGGGCGTCGCCGGATTCCACGATGAGGCCGACCTCGGTGCGGGTCTTCTCCCGCACGAGATGGTGGTGGACGGTGCCGGTGAGCAGCAGTGACGGGATAGGCGCGTGGTCGGCGTCGGCGCCGCGGTCGCTGAGCACGATGAGGTGCGCACCGTCCGCGATGGCCTGGGACACTTCCGCGCAGATCTCGTCGAGGCGCGCGGTCAGGGCTTTACCACCGCCGGAGGCGGGGTAGACGCCGCGGACGATGTGGGCGCGGAAAGCAGGGTCGCCGTCCACGCTGCCGGCGCGCAGGAGGGCGGCGAGCTCGGCTTCCTGGAGGACGGGGGTGTCCAGCACGATCCGGCGGCAGTCTTCGGGGTCCGGGGAGAGCACGTTCTCCTCTGAGCCCAGCACCGTGCGGAGGCTGGTGACCAGTTCTTCGCGGATCGCGTCCAGCGGCGGGTTCGTGACCTGGGCGAAGTTCTGGGTGAAGTAGTCGAAGAGCTGGCGGGGCCGGTGGGACAGTACCGCCACCGGGGTGTCGGTGCCCATGGAGCCGACGGCTTCGGCGCCGGTGCGGGCCATGGGCGTGAGCAGCAGGCGCAGCTCTTCTTCGGTGTAGCCGAAGACCCGCTGGTGGTGGACGAGGTCGTCGACGGGCTCCGCTGGGACTGCGGGCAGGTCGGCGAGGCGCACCACGTTGTCGGCGAGCCACTCGGCGTAGGGGTGTTCGGCGGCGAGTTCCGCTTTGACTTCCGCGTCGTCGAGGATGCGGCCGCGCGCGGTGTCGACGACGAAGATCCGCCCGGGCTGCAGCCGGCCTTTGCGGACGATGCGCGCCGGGTCGATGTCGAGGACTCCGACTTCGCTGGCCATGACGACAAGCCCGTCGTCGGTGACCCAGTAGCGGCCGGGGCGCAAGCCGTTGCGGTCCAGGACCGCGCCGATGACCGTGCCGTCCGTGAAGGTGACCGAGGCCGGTCCGTCCCACGGCTCCATGAGCATGGCGTGGAACTCGTAGAAGGCCCGCACCGCCGGGTCCATTTCGGTGTGGTTTTCCCACGGCTCGGGGATCATCATGAGCACCGCGTGCGGCAGGGACCGTCCGCCCAAGTGCAGCAGTTCAAGAGCGGCGTCGAAGGACGCGGTGTCGGACTCGTCGGGGTCGACGATGGGGAAGAGCCGGGAGAGGTCGCCGGGGATGAGGTCGCTGGCGAGGGTTGCTTCGCGGGCCCGCATCCAGTTGCGGTTGCCTTTGACCGTGTTGATCTCCCCGTTGTGGGCGATGTAGCGGAAAGGGTGCGCCAAGGGCCACGACGGGAAGGTGTTGGTGGAGAACCGCGAGTGCACCAGCGCCAGCCCCGACGTGTACCGCGGGTCGGCGAGGTCAGGGAAGAAGGGCTTGAGCTGGGGTGTGGTCAGCATGCCCTTGTAGGTGATGGTGCGCGGCGAAAGGCTGGCGAAGTAGACGCCGGCTTCGTGTTCGGCGCGCTTGCGCACGCAGTAGGCGTAGCGTTCCAGGTCGATCCCGGTGAGCCCTTCGGTGGGGGTCCCGGGACGGCCGGCGAGGAACACTTGCGCGAAGAACGGCATGGTTTCGCGGGCCACCGGTCCGCAGTGCCGCGGGTCGACGGGCAGGTCGCGCCAGCCGAGCACGGTGAGGTGTTCTTCTGCGGCGATGCGGTTGATGGTGGCGACCGCGGCGGCGCGGGCGGCTTCGTCGGTGGGGAGGAACGCGATTCCTGCGGCGTAGGCCCCAGCGTCGGGGAGCGGGAAACCGCAGACGTCGCGGTAGAGCTCGTGGGGGATGTGGGTGAGGATGCCCACCCCGTCGCCGTCGTCGGGGTCGGCTCCTGAAGCGCCGCGGTGGTCGAGGTTACGGAGGACGGTGAGTGCCTGGTCAACAATGGCGTGGCTGCGGCGTCCCGTCAGGTCGGCGACGAAACCCACACCGCAGGAGTCGTGTTCGTAGGAGCTGTCGTAGAGCCCTTCAGCTGTGGCGCGGGGGCGGGATTGACCGGTGGGACGCCTGTTGTGGCCTGCAGCCATTGGCCCTCCTGTCGTCTTCTGCTCTGTGCTTCGTGTAACGGAAAGCGCAGAGGGACGACGTTGGCCCTGCTGCGTTTGCGTGGCGGCGTACTGCTTTCCCGGGTCATGCGGCGATGCTCGACGCTCCGGGCGTGCTGTCGGGCCCGAAGGGTGGGAGAGGCAGTGCCACCAGCGGATTCAGTTGTGGAACAGCCCGAGGGTTCCGGGCTGCGGACCGCATCCTGGGCGGTGCTGCGGTAGTCCGCGGGCCCTGGAAAGGGTCGGTCCGGCAGAGGTCCGCGGGACCTGTGGGACAGGTGCAGCGTGCCGTGTTGTATCCCGCGGACGGTGTCGGGAAACCTCTCGGAGGAGAGATTTCATCGAGCGGAGTAAGCCTACAAGGTCCGTGGCCTACTCGTGACCAGGCGGGGTCGGTAGAGGAGCGGGTTCTTCCGGGGCCGGCAGGGCGGCGACGAGTCCGTCGAGGGCGTCGTAGAGCGCAGAGAACCGGTGTGCAGGCAGGTCCAGCAGGGTGTGCCCGGCCAG
>NZ_BCWB01000011.1 GCF_001592045.1 Thermobifida fusca NBRC 14071 = JCM 3263
CCTCGGCCACGTGAGTGCGCGCCCATTTTTTGTTGACGGGACGGCGGGTGTGGGCGGCGAGCCGGACGAGGCCTTGCCGCAGCACGGAGGCGACCGAGCCGTGGGCGCGGTCGTGCAGGTAGGAGGCGAGCCAGTCGACCGGATCAGTGGTGGCGTCCGGACGGCGGGAGGCTGCGCCGACGCGGATGACGGTGCGCCGGGGGTCGGGCACGCCGCGCAGGAAGCGGACCGGGCGGTGGGGGCCCAGGAGGCGGCGCAGTCCTTCCTGCCCGGCCGCATCCCGGACGTGGGAGGAGTGCGAGTCCACTACCACGACCAGCTCCACGGCAGGTGAGACAAGAATCACGCGTGGTACGAGGGCGTCGGCCCCGCCGGTCAGGTTCACGGCGGCGCGCTGCACCTGGTTCGGTTCGGCCAGCCACGCGGCCACGGAGACGGAGCGCACGCCGTCGGGAAGCGGGGTCGGCCATTCGCCCACACAGACGTCGGGCGGGGTGTCTCCCCAGATGCGGGCCAGATCCGCGGTGGTGAGGGGTGCGGCGGCTTCGCGGGCCTGGGCCCCTTGGGTGTAGATCCGTGTCGTGGTCCCCCGCATCCGGCCCACGGGGGTGCGGGCGGTGGCGCGCAGCACGTACAGGTCGCTTGCCGCACCGATCGCTTCCGCCCCCAGGTAGCGGTTGAAGTCCGGCCAGAGCGCTTCGATGGCCAGGTGAAGGCGGGTGAAGCGCTGCTGGACGCGGGCGGCGAGCGCCGGGGTGGTTTCGCTGGCCCCGTAGGCGAGGAGGATGCGCGTGTTCTTCGGATCCACGGCGCCTTCCAAGCCGCGGCGGACGAACAGTTCCACCCCTTCCGGTGTGTAGGGCGGGTCGGTGAAGACCAGGTCGGCGCTGCCGCGGACCGCGGGCGGCAAGCCGACCCGCAGGTCAGCGAAGTAGCAGCGGACGTTCCGACCGAGCCGGGCCGCCGCGGTGTCGATGTAGTCGAGCATGCGCTCGTCGATGTCCACCACGATCGCTTCCGCGTCCGGGTCGACCAGGGTCAGCGCGAGCGAAGTGAGGTCGTGGTCGCCGACGCAGAGCAGCCGGGCGCCGTGGGTGGTGAACCGGGTGGTGAGGAACAGGGCGCGGCGGAGCGCGGTGCGGGCCGTGGCGGACACGTGGTCCAGGTCGGTGCGGGGCGGGGGCGCTGCTTCGACCAGTCTGCCGAGTTCCGCTTCGACGTCGGAGTAGGCGTCGACGAGGTGGCCCACCGGGTCGGCGAGCCGGGGGCGGTCCGCGAGGCGGGCGTACCGGGCCGGGTCGTGGAGCCGGACCCGGTCGCCGTCGCGTTCGAGTTCCGTGTCGACCGCGGCCAGCGTGTCCACGACGACCCGGTGGGCGACCGCGGTGGCGCGCACCAGGTCGCGGGTGGTCCACCAGCGCCCGTCGGAGAGTGCGGCGAGGACCAGGTGGCCGCGGGCCGCGTGCACGCCCTGCGCGGCGAGCAGGGCGTGCGGGGTGGTCGAGTCGCTCATCGGGATGCGGCTTACCCGGTTTCCCCGGCTAGACCGGTGCCTGCCTCGCCCATCCCGGTGTCCCCGGCGGGCGCCTCGCCCATCCCGGCGTCTCCGGCAGGCGCCTCGCCCGCCCCCGTGTCCTCGGCCTGCTCCTGGGCGTCCCCAGTGCCTTCGCCTTGGGTTTCCAAGAAGTTCTTGCGTTCGTTGATCCGCTGGTAGATCGGCATGTCGAAGCGGCTCAGCGTGACCAGCGGCTGCTGGAGCACCTCGATCTCCTCAGTGGAGGTGGAGGTCTTCGACTGCACCCACAGCACGAGCAGGTAGTGGCCGTTGACGGTGGCTTCGGCCGAGCTGTAGCCGGAGCCGAGCTGGGTGAACGGCTCTTCCGTGGTGGGCGGGACGAGGAATCCGCCGCCGCCTTCCGGGTCGTCGTCGGCGGGGGCAAGCCCGTCGGCGAGCGCGCGGGAGGCCTCGATGTCGCGGAGTTTGAAGACCGCGGCCACGCCCAAGTAGTCGTCGGACAGGTAGGCGGCGCGCACCACCTGGGAGCAGTCAGCGCCTTCCACCGCGGCCACGGCCCGCGGACCCCACACCGCTTCGGTGCAGTTCTCGGTGATGTCCTGGGCGTGCAGGGTGAAGGTCAGTTCCCGGGAGCTGATGTCGGTGTCGCCCTCGCGGAAGAAGTCGCGTTCGGTGAAGGGGCGCGGGTCGTCGTCGCGGTTGGCGAGGAGCTCGTTGGCCTGCCCCGACTCGTAGACCTGGTAGCGGGAGGGCATGGCTTGGATGGTCTGCGAGTCACTCGATCCGGTGAACTGGAGGACCACGGTCACGACCAGCGCGATCACCGCGATGATGAGCGCACCGACGAGGATCGGGATGAGGGGGGAGCGTCGGTTCGCGCGTCGCCCGCCTTTGCGGCGGCGGGTTCCCCGACTCCGCCCAGCGTGGTCCTGGGGGGCGGGGGCCGGGGGTTTCCTGCGTCGGCCAGGGGCGCCGGACACGGGCGACTCGGTAGCTGACACCTGTGACCTCTTCGCTGAACGGAACGGTTTCGGGAGGGCTGTAGGGAAGGATAGAGGACTCTCCGGCGGGGTGCCGGCAGGATCACTCCTCTTCCTTGGCGTCGCGGACCTGTTCGTAGACGACGAGGGCAGCGTCCATGGCGGCGACGTTGAGCGTGGCCATGGAGTCGTCCCCGGAGGGTTCGCCGCCGTCGGCCCGGGCCACCCAGAACACCGCGACATAGTGACCCATGGCCTGGGCGGTGGCCTGGCTGTAGCCGGTGTGCAGTCCCTTGATGTCGTCCTTCATGGGCAGCACGAAGCCGGGGCTGCGGTCCGAGTCCAGGCTTTCCAGGGTGGCGGTGGCGGCTTCCGCGTCCGCCAGGTCGAAGAGCGTGAACTGCGCCACGTACTCGTCGTCGCTGTCCAGGTAGACGCCGCGGGCCGCGGAAGTGCAGGAGCCGGTGGACAGGGTCTGGGCGAGTTCTTCACCCCACACCACCGCGGTACACGTGTCGGTCACCTCGGATTCGCGCAGGGTGAGTTCCATCCCGTTGAGCGACAGCTCCTGGACTGGGCCGAAGATCTGCTCTTCGGTGAGCGGTTCCGCGTTGGGGTCGCGTTCCGCGATCGGGTCGAAGATGTCCTGCTGGCCTTGGGCGTGGAACAGTTCCGGGCGCAGCGTGCTGTGCCCGGCGGGCGGTTGGACGATGGGTGCGGGGGTCCGGTTGGCCGCGGCCTCCGGATTGAGCACTTGCATGACCAGGGCGGCCAGCAGCGCGAGCAGGGAGATGACCGCTAGGACCAGCAGGGTGATGAGCACATAAGTGCCGTGTTTTTGGCGACTCTGCTCGGCCAGGGTGTAGACGACCTGTTCGGGCCGGTCGCCGAGCACGGTGACTTTACGGAGCGCGGAAGCGGAGAACCGGGAGACACGGTCGACTGCCTTCGGTTTGCGGGTGCGGCTGGCGCGGCGCGGACTGTCCGCGGCGGTCCTGCCGCGTTCCGCGGCTCCGCCGCGGCCGGCTTTCGCGCTTCTGCGGCCGCGGCCGTTCACCTTGTTGGTGATCCGCCCAGTGGAGCGGCGGCCTTTGCGGGATCCCTGGTGGGCTCCGCTCGACCGGTGGTCGGTTTCGGGGAAGTCGTCGTAGTACTCGTCCTGGCGGTACCCAGTGGTGGGCTGGGATCCCGAACGAGAGCGGGCGCGACGCCCGGTGGGTTCGGCTTTGTCCAGCTTCACGTACTCATCCAAGGGGTGCGGGCCCCTCGCCGTGAACGGCGAGGGGGAAAACCTTGTGTGTCAGTCCCGTGGCTCGTCTTCCCGGGTGGTGGATTCGGGCGGCGTGGTCTCGGTGCTCTGCCCTGACAGTGAAGAACGCGAGGATACGGGCTCCTCTTCCTTCTCCGGGGTCTCGGTGCTCAGGACAGTGTCGGGTTCCTCTTCCTCGGTCTCGGCCGCGATCATCTGCGTGCCTTCGTCTTCGCCTTCGGGCACGACCCGCGAAGAGAAGGTGTCGAGACGCTGTCCGGCCCACACGAAGTAGGCGAGGGCGCCGAGGAAGACGACCAGGGCGGTCCAGTTGTTGAGGCGCAGGCCGAGGATCTCATGGGTGGGGTCGACCCGCAGGTATTCAATCCAGAACCGTCCCACACAGTAGCCCATGACGTAGAGCGCGAACAGCCGTCCGCCGCGGAGCTGTTCAGTGTAGCGGCGGCCCAGCCAGGCCAGGAGCCCGGCGAGGGCGAGGCACCACAGGGACTCGTAGAGGAACGTGGGGTGGTAGGTCTCCGCGCCGGGGACCATGCCGGGGCGCAGGGCACCGTTGTCGTAGGGGGTCACGTGCAGTGCCCACGGCAGGTCGGTGGGGGCGCCGAACAGCTCCTGGTTGAAGTAGTTGCCCCAGCGTCCGAACGCTTGGGCGAGCGGGATAGTCGGGGCGATAGCGAACGACAGTTGCGACAGCGACAGGCCGCGGCGGTGGGCCACCCACCACACGCCGAGCGCGCCCAGCGGGATCGCCCCCCAGATGCCCAGTCCCCCGTTCCAGATGTAGAGGGCGCCCATGGGGTCTTTCCCCGGTGCGAAGTACAGGTCGTAGTCGGTGATGACGTGGTAGAGGCGCCCGCCGATGAGTCCGAGAAGCACCGCGGGTACCGCCAGGTCCAGGATGGTCCCGGGGCGGCCGCCCAGGGCTTTCCAGCGGCGTTCACTCCAGTAGACCGCTGCGATGACCCCGGTCAGGATGCACAGCGCGTAGAAGTGGATCTTCAAGGGTCCCAGTTCGATGGCGTTCATACCGGGACTGGGAATAGCCGCAAGGGCGCGGCCCAGCTCGGCCGCGCCCGCGGTAGTGCTCAACGGACTCGTCATAACTTCGGGTTTTCCTTAGGCCGGTGGGGAGGGAGACGGCGGCTCCGAGGGCGTTGCATCGGTGTCCTCCTCCGCTGCCGGACGGGTGTCGACTTGGCCGGGGGGTGCGGCCAGGACCGCCTCGCGGAAGTCGGTCGCGGAGTAGGTTTCGTTGCCCAGGAGCGTCCCGTTGATGTAGATGGACGGGGTGCCGCCGAACGCGTTGGCCCCCTCAGAATATTTGGCGTTGACCGCGGCGGTGGCGTCGAGCACGGACCGGACGTGGCTGCCGTCCATGAACGAGGAGTCCACGCCGTTGTCCTCCCCCCATTCGATGAGGTCGTTCAGCCGCATGGTGCGGAGCTGGTCCTCGGGGATCTCAGCCCGCGCCTTGGTCGACAGTTCAGGGTAGTAGTTCGTGACGAACTCCTCCACGATCTCGCTTTCGGAACGCACGCGCTCCGCGAAGGCGGGATCGGTGATGCCGACTTCTTCTCCCCAGGCGATCAGGTCGTCGACGGCGTAGCCCTGCTGGCGGGTGCTGGGCTGGTTGTCGAAGAGGATGTCGCTGTATTCGACGAACTTGCCGTGTTCGGCGGCGGCCCGGGCTGCGGCGGCCGCGCGCAGCGAGTTCGCTCCCGCGGGGTCGCCCGCGTCCGCGAAGATGCTCACCGGTCGATAGTGGACGATCGCTTCCCCTTGCGCGGCCAGTTCTTTGAGGGTGTCCCCGTTGATCATTTCGAACCGGGCGCAGTGGGAGCACTGGTAGTCGGCGTAGACCTCGACGACGGGTGCGGCGACACCGTCGAGTGCCATGACGACGCTGCCGTCCTCTTGGAGGGTTTGGGGAGCGAGAGTGCCCGTGTACTCCTCCGCGGAGGTCCCGTTGGACGCCTGCACGATCAGGTAGCCACCGCCCACGACGAGGGCGATCACGGCAACCGCCGCACCGATGGTGGCCAGGAGTCTGTTGCGTTTGGCCCGCTTTTTCTGCTTGATGCGCTCCTGCCTGAGGCGCTCGCGGTTGGTGCGCCGCGACTCCTTGCTCATCAGCCGATCACCATTCTCTTGCTGGAACCCTAGTGTTGACCGGAGCGGGGCGTGACCGCCGTCCGTGTCGCTGTGCCGTGCGGGCAGCCCGCCGGCAGAATTGGTGGATTTTTACCGTTCTTCGTCTGAGGACGAGTAGAGGCCAAGGGCCCCGTCCAGGGAGTACCGGGAACGCGGCCAGATCGCGAGGAACAGTCCCAACGCCATGAAGCCGAGGTCACGCGCGATGTCCAGCGCGTAGGTGGTCTCGTCGGCGTCGACCACGCCTCCGGTGCCGAAGCAGCCGCAGTCGATGGTGAGGCCGCGGGCCCAGGCCGAGGCGATGCCCGCGATGAAGACTGCCATGAGCAGGGCGGAGATGATCCCTGTGACCCTGGTCGCCAGCCCGGCGAGCAGGAGCAGGGCCAGGGCGAGTTCGAACAGGGGCAGGGTGTAGCCGATGAGCTGGTTGAGGGTCTCTCCGAAAAGCTCATAGGCGGCTACCGACTCGACGGAGAGCGCGGGCACGATCACTTTGGTGTATCCGGCGTATCCCAGGATTCCGGCCAGGGCTACGCGCACGATCAGGCTCAGCCATGGCTGGACTGCCGCCCACCGGGAGGTGGCGGCTGGCTCCGCCGGTGGCGCCTCGTCTCGGATGCTGTCCGCTCCGCCGCTGAGGGCGTTCTCCTCGGTGCCGGTCGACATGCCTCTCCTGAACGTGGTGGTTGGGTGTGTGGGCGCGGTGCGCCTGGCTAGGGGACGCCGCGGGAACGACAAGAGACTACTACTCTCTGTATTGAGAGAGTCACAAAAACTCAGAGTCTTGGTGCGGCGTCTCTGCACACGCACATTAGCCCTCCGGCATGTGCCGGAGGGCTGTGGCGGAGAAATCTCACCAGATTCTCACCGAGCGGCCGCACGCAC
This sequence comes from Thermobifida fusca NBRC 14071 = JCM 3263, assembly GCF_001592045.1. Taxonomy (GTDB): domain Bacteria; phylum Actinomycetota; class Actinomycetes; order Streptosporangiales; family Streptosporangiaceae; genus Thermobifida; species Thermobifida fusca. Next base: position 6,803 of record NZ_BCWB01000011.1, read on the forward strand.
CCCCGCCGCGAGTTCCGCGGCGAAGTCGCGGACCTGCTGGCATGCGGTGTCCACGTCGGGCGCGTCCAGAACCCGCTGGCAGAAGCCGGTGCCGACAATGACCCCGTCGGCGTAGGAAGCGACTTCGGCGGCTTGGGCACCGTTGGAAATCCCGAGTCCGACGCAGATAGGCAGTCCGCTGTCTCGGGTGACGGCGCGGGTGCGTTCCACGAGCCTCCGCGCGGTCGCGGCCACCTTGTCGCGGGTCCCCGTCACCCCCATCAGCGAGGCGGCGTAGACGAATCCGCGGGACGCCGCGCAGGTCTTGGCGAGCCGCTCGTCGGTGGAGGACGGGGCGACCAGGAAGATCCGGTCGATCCCCGCGGCGTCGCTGGCCTTGATCCACGGCTCGGCTTCTTCGGGGATCAGGTCCGGGGTGATGAGTCCCGACCCTCCGGCGGCGGCCAGGTCGGCGGCGAACGCGTCCACCCCGTACTTTTCGATGGGGTTCCAGTAGGACATGACGAGGGCCGCGGCCCCGGCGTCGGCGACGGCGCGCACCACGGCGAGCACGTCCTTAGGGGTGGTGCCCGCGGCGAGCGCCCGGTCAGCGGCCTGCTGGATCACGGGGCCGTCCATGGTGGGGTCGGAGTAGGGGAACCCTACTTCGATCACGTCGCAGCCGCCCGCCACCATGGCTTGGACGACCCGGATGGAGGACGCGACGTCGGGGAAACCGGCCGGGTAGTAGCCGACCAGTGCGGCTCGCCCTTCTGCTTTGGCTTCGGCGAGTTTGCGGCGCAACACGGTCATCGGTCCTGCTTCCCCTCGTCGTCGAGCAGCCCGAAGTAGGTGGCGGCGGTCGTCATGTCCTTGTCGCCGCGGCCCGACACGTTGACCAGGATGGTGGCGTCCGGTCCCAGTTCGGCTCCGATCTTCCGGGCCCCGGCGAGCGCGTGCGCGCTTTCAATCGCCGGGATGATGCCTTCGGTGCGGCACAGCAGGCGGAACGCTTCCATGGCTTCCGCATCCGTGATCGGAGCGTAGGTGGCGCGTCCGCTCTCGGCCAGCCAGGCGTGCTCGGGGCCGACCGCGGGATAGTCGAGCCCGGCGGAAATGGAGTGGCTGGGCACGGTCTGTCCGTATTCGTCCTGCAGGACGAAGGTGCGGGCGCCTTGGAAGACGCCGACGCTTCCGCCGGTGATGGAAGCGGCGTGGCGTCCCGTGTCCAAGCCGTCGCCGCCCGCTTCGAACCCGTACAGCCGCACGGACTCGTCGGGGATGAACGCCGCGAAGATCCCGATGGCGTTGGAGCCGCCGCCGACACAGGCGGCGACCGCGTCCGGGAGGGCCCCGGTGCGGTCCAGGACCTGCTGGCGCGCTTCTGCGCCGATGATGTAGTGCAGGTCGCGGACCATGGACGGGAACGGGTGCGGTCCGGCGACCGTCCCCAGCAGGTAGTGGGTGGTCTCGACGTTCGTCACCCAGTCCCGGAAGGCCTCGTTGACCGCGTCTTTGAGGGTCCGGCTGCCCACGGTGACCGGGATGACTTCGGCGCCGAGCATGCGCATGCGGGCGACGTTGAGGGCTTGCCGGCGTGTGTCTTCCTCGCCCATGTAGATCACGCATTCCAGTCCGAGCAGCGCGCACGCGGTGGCGGTGGCCACGCCGTGCTGCCCGGCCCCGGTCTCGGCGATCACCCGGGTCTTGCCCATGCGCTTGGTGAGCAGCGCCTGGCCGAGCACGTTGTTGATCTTGTGCGAGCCCGTGTGGTTGAGGTCTTCACGTTTGAGCAGGATCCGGGCCCCGTTGCAGTGCTCGCGGAAGTTGTGGGCTTCGGTGAGCGGGCTGGGGCGGCCCGTGTACTCGGTGAGGAGACGCTGCAGTTCCGCCTGGAAGTCCGGGTCGTTCTTCGCTTTCTCCCAGGCCACGGCGACCTCGTCGAGCGCGGCGACCAGGGCCTCTGGGCTGAACCGGCCGCCGAACCGGCCATAGTGCCCGCCCTCACCCAGGTAGGGAGGCACGGGAAGTGTGTTGTTGGTTGTCATCAGGTCTCCAGGTGCCCTGGCGGGGGCACGGCATCGGGTGGACGGTCGGTCGCGGCAGAACCCGCTTCCGCCAGCCGGACAGAGCAGTGGGGCTGTGTGGGACGTCCGCGGTCGCCCTGCGGGTCGGGTGGACCGGGGAGCGGTCGTCGCGCGCCTCGCCGGTTCCTCGACGCGTATCGCTCCCGGAACGGCGCTGCGGATCACGCCGCGCCTACCGACAGTATGCCGGGAAACGTCCCCGCCGCGGGTAGCGCGTCAGGGACGCTCCGCCAACCACCGGGCATGGGCTCTCCGGCGCCCGTGCCGGACCGCGGCGGTCCGCAGGGCGCACGGAGAGGGTCCGTGGGCGGCGGTCAGTGCCGGTCCCGCAGCGCGGGGTGGGCACCTGCCGTGACCAGGTCGGCAACGGCCTCGCGGGGTTTGCGTCCGATGACCAGGCTCTCCCCCACCAGGACGGCGTCGGCTCCCGCGCTCGCGTAGGCGAGCAGGTCGTGGGGTCCGCGCACCCCCGACTCGGCGATCTTGATCTTGTCGTCGGGGATCAGCGGAGCCAACCGGGCAAAAGTGCCGCGGTCGACCTTCAAGGTCTTCAGGTCCCGGGCGTTGACACCGATCACCGTGGCTCCGGCGTCCAAGGCACGTTCGACCTCTTCTTCGGTGTGCACTTCGACGAGCGGAGTCAACCCGAGGGATTCGGCCCGCTCCACCAGGGAGACCAGGGCGTCCTGGGACAGCGCAGCCACGATGAGGAGGACCGCGTCCGCACCGTAGACCCGCGCCTCCCACAACTGGTAGGAGCTGACCACGAAGTCCTTGCGCAGCAGCGGCGTGTCCACAGCGGCGCGGACCGCCGCCAGGTCGGCCAGGCTGCCGGCAAAACGGCGCTGCTCGGTCAGGACGCTGATCATGCAGGCGCCGCCCGCGGCGTAGTCGCGTGCCAGCGCGGCGGGGTCAGCGATCGCGGCGAGAGCGCCCTTGGAAGGGCTGGAGCGCTTCACCTCGGCGATGACCTGGACTCCGGGAGCGCGTAGCGCCGCCACCACGTCCTTGGGCCACGGTAGGGCCGCGGCCTGCTCTTTGAGCTTATCCAAGGGCACGGCGGCCTGGCGTTCCGCGAGGTCCGCGCGCACTCCGTCGATGATCTCGTCGAGCACGCTCACGTAAGGGGGCCCCTTCTGCTGTCGACTGGGTCACTGGGAGCGAGAGCGCTCACTCCCGCCGTATGTCCCGATCGTATCCATCCCAGGACTCTTTCGGACACCGGTACCGCTCTTTGCGGTTTTCCGCGGGCAGACGGACGGTTTTCCGCTGTTTCGGTGGCGGCCCGCGGCTGCCGCTCCGACAGTAGTGCTCGGGACCCGGTTACGACAGGATCGGCGCGGGGACCCCGCCGGGGGCGAGGAAGGTCGCGAAGGGGAGGTTGCGCACCACCCAGAAGACGAGGATGGCTCCGGGCAGGGCCCACGTCCAGAACGGATGGAGCGGCGCGGGCGGTGCGGGAGGCGTGGGCGGCGGGCGGAAGGACCGGTACACCCAGCGCACGTAGGCGAACGCGAGGAACGGCAGTACGGCCAGCAGCAGGAGGTTCATCTGCGCGGCGCCGACAATGTCGAAGTAGGTGAGCGCGTGCAGCGCCCGGGTGGTCCCGCAGCCCGGGCAGTAGGTTCCGGTGACCGTCAGCCACGGGCAGACGGGATAGCGCCCCGGCACGTTGGGGTCGACGACGTGCACGACGACCGCGCCGAGGAGGCCGAGAACGCCGAGAGCGAGCGGCGCCGCCGCAGGATGCAGGCGGCGCCGTCTCTCTGGTATCGACGGCTCGACCATGGTGTCGTCAGGGAGTGGTGTAGGGGTAGGAGGGATCGCTGGTGACGGCGGCGCCCAGCATGACCGTGAAGATGATGCTGAGCAGCAGCATGACGATCCCGATGGCGAAGCCGATCACGCCGATGATCCCCAGGATCTTGGCGGTGCTGGACGCACTCTCGGCTCCGGCGTAGTCACCCATCTCCCACTTCTTGTTGACTTGAAGCGAGAAGACCAGGCCGATGATGCCGATGACCGTGCAGCCGAGGATGCCCAGGATGTTCATCCACAGGTAGTTCTTGGGCGGCTGCGCGGCAGGCTGACCCCCGCTGGGGTAGCCGGGGGGCGGGGTGAAGCCACCGGGGGGCGGACCGGGCGGAGGACCGTAGCTCATCGTTCGTGTCTTTCCGTAATTGCGTTTCTTCAGGACGCGTCGCAATCCAGGGAGAGGATCCAACGGGTGTCACGGTTGAACCTACTGCCCCGGATGCACACGAACGACCGAATAATGCCAGATTTTTGCGCGCTATGCCTGGCTTGGTCTGGCAGCGGGAGCAGCGGCCCTCACCATCCGGTTGCTCCGGTCCCCGGAACAAGTCCCGGAGACCGGGCGGTCACACCGTTGCTTTCTCGCTGTTCTTGGTCTGCTGGGCGAGCTTCGCCTCGTACTCTTCGCGGGTCATCGGGCGAGGGCGGGGCGCCTTGCGACCCAGTCCCGCTTTCTTCATCACACCGGCCACGACAGCACACACCACGCTGGCGCCCAACCCGACCAGGGTGCAGGTGAGGAAGTTCAGACCAGCGATGATCGCAACCGCGGATGCAAGCCAGACGACGATCCACGAGATGGTGAGGAACCAGCCGGCAACGGTGTTGCCGTGGTCGTCATGGTGTTCGGCCATCAACGCTCCTTAGGTTCAGCGTTCTCATCGGTGGGATCCGCGCCGCTGTCGAGCGACCGCCACAAATCTGCGGGAGCACCGGTACGGGTCGCGCGGGGGGCGCTGTGGCGATCGTACCGACTGCTCATGACCGGCCATGCAGTACCCCTGACCAGGGTCAGCACCCCTGCGACGCACAGCAGTACCGCGCCTGCGCCCGCCAGGACAGGCCACTGCCATGCCACAGCGGGGTCGCCCAGTGTCCCCTCCACGGTGGTGGCCTGCTCCGCGGCAGCCGCCAGCGCCGCGGGGCGTATTCCCAGCACAACAGCGGTGCCGGCACCGACCCCCAGCAGCACGACCAGGGCCCCCACGGCTCGCCGTGCCGCTCCCCTGGTCGCTACCACCGCCGCGAGCGCGGCGAGCGCGGTCCAGCCCAGCGCGGAAGAGACCGGGGCGAGCTCGGCGGCGGACAGTTCCACGGTGACGGGGGCGAGGTCCTCGGCCAGGTCGATGCGGACCGCAGCCCACACCTGCGGGGCAGCGGCGAGCAGCGCGACTGCGCCCAGCGCGAGCAGGGCAAGCGCGGCCAGGTACTCGCGGCGGACCGGGCGAGGAGTGCTGTTGCTCACAGCAGCCGGTCCGCGTCGAAACAGGTGCGGTCCCCGGTGTGGCAGGCCCCGCCGGTCTGGTCGACTTTGACGAGCAGGGTGTCGCCGTCGCAGTCGAGGGACACCGAGACGACCCGCTGGGTGTTTCCCGACGTCGCGCCTTTGACCCAGTACTCGCCTCGGCTGCGCGACCAGTAGGTGGCGGCCCGGGTGGTGAGCGTGCGGCGCAGCGCTTCGTCGTCCATCCAGGCGAGCATGAGGACCTCCCCGGTGTCGTACTGCTGCACGATGGCGGGGACGAGTCCGTCAGGGGTGCGTTTGAGACGTGCTGCGATTTCGGGGTCCAGTTGGGGAGGGCTACCGCTCATACCTGCAAGCCTACGGCTGCGGGATCGCGTTCCCGGACCGGGCTGTGCTTATCTGGGGCGGGAAACGCACCGCGACGTGCGGGCGGCTTCCCGCCACCGCGCGCACCGTCGAGGAGGAGCCTTGGTAACCGTCGACCAACTCGCGACCGACCTGTCCGCTAAAGCCGCGGCTTTGCACCGGCTGGCCGACCACCTGGCCCGAAACGACCCGTACACGGCGCTGCCGTCCCTGTTGGACGACGAGCCTGCCGCGGTCGTGCTGCTGGGGGTGGGGGCGGGCTACTACGCGTGCCAGGCCGCGGGCATGCGGCTGCGCCGCGCCGGCCTGGGAGCGTTCGCGGAATCAGCGACCCGGGCCCAGCTTCCCCCGGGCGGTCCGGACACGCTGGTGGTCGCGGTGGCACTGGGCAGCGGGCGGCGGGAGCTGTGCGAGTCGCTGGAGCACTATGCGGGCTCCAGCCCGGTGATCGTGCTCGCCGAGTCCCCGGAGGCTCCGGAGGCCCGCTACGCCGATATTGTGGCGCCCCTCATGGCCGGGGATACCGCGCGGGAACTCGAGGTCCTGGCCTACCAGCAGGCGGTGGCGCTGCTGCTGGTGCTGGCGGCCCGGCTGGGCGCGTCCACTCCCGGGGTGGCTGACCCGGCGGCGACCCTGCGCCGTGCCGCGAACTCGATCACCGACCTGTGGGAGCGCTCCCCCCACTGGGTGCCCGCCCTGGCTCAGACGCTGCACGGGCCTGCGGGCACCGCCCTGGTGGCGCCCGCGGAACTGCTGCCTGCTGCCCAGTTCGGCGCGTTGACGCTGCGGCGCGGCCCGGTCCTGGTGGCGCACGCCTGCGAGACCGGGGAATGGTCGCACGTCGACCGCTACCTGGCTGCGCTCCAGGACTACCGTGCCCTGCTGTTCACCGGGTCGCGGTTCGACGAGCGGTTCGCCGCCCACCTGACTGCGCTGCGCGGCGTCTTCGCCGCCGTAGGGGGCGACGTGCCGGGGGCGGCGATGAGCCTGCGCTACCCGGGCGAGCAGGATCCAGACGTGCGCCTCCTCGTGGACCCGCTGGTCAGCGAACTGCTCGCCCTGCACTGGTGGCGGGAGCGCGACGCCTGATCCAACCGCGGACCGCAGGCTGCTCACGCGGAGCTGCGCACCCAGGAGGCGTGCAAGTCCGCGTACACGCCGGGACGGGCGACCAGTTCGGCGTGGGTGCCGCGCTGGACGATCCGGCCGCGGTCGAAGACCAGCACTTCGTCGGCGGCCTCCGCGGTGGACAGCCGGTGCGCGATCGCCACCGAAGTGCGGCCCCGGGTGAGGAGGTCCAGGGCGTGCTGGATGCGGACCTCCGTGGCCGGGTCGACCGCCGAGGTGGCCTCGTCCAGGATGAGCAGATCGGGGTCGGCAATGTAGGCCCGGATCAAGGCAACGAGCTGCCGCTCCCCCGCGGACAGGGACTCGCCGCGCTGCCCCACGGGCGTGGCCAGGCCGTGCGGTAGGCCCGCCAGCCATTCGCTGAGCCCCAACTGGGTGATCGCCTCGGTGATCTGCTCGTCGGTGGCCTCAGGCCGAGCGAAGCGGATGTTGTCGGCCAGAGTGCTGTCGAACAGGAACCCTTCCTGGGGGACCAGCACCACGCGGGAGCGCAGCGAGGAGAACGCCACTTCGCGCAGGTTCACCCCGTTGAGCAGGATCTTGCCTTCGTCCGGGTCCATGAGCCGGGTAAGGAGTTTGACGAAGGTGGTCTTGCCGGAACCGGTCTCCCCGACCACGGCGACACGGCTGCCCGGGGCGATCTCCACGGTGATGTCGTCGAGCACGCGGGGGCCGCCGGGGTAGGCGTAGTTGACGTGGTCGAAGCGGATGGAGATCGGGCCGTGCGGCAGGGGGGTGCCGGAGGCTCCCGGATCCGCGATGTCGGGTTCGGTGTCGAGGACCCCCAGGACCCGTCGCCAGCCCGCGATCGCGTTCTGGGCTTCGTTGAAGATCTCGGTGGCCATCGTCATGGGGGCGACGAACAGGTTGATGAGGAACAGGAAGGCCACGAGCTGTCCCGCGGTGAGCGAGCCGATGACCCCCAGCCAGATACCGACCGCGATGACGACCGCGTAGGTGAACGCGGAGACGAGCTCGGCCAGCGGGGAGACCGCCATGGAGAGGCGCTGGGCTTTGACTTGGGCGTTGCGGGTGGCCAGTACGGTCCGGTCGATGCGCCGCGCCGTGCGCTCCTCAGTGCCGTAGGCGCGGATCACCGCGGCGCCCACCACGGTCTCCCCGATGACGCCGAGCATCTCCCCCGTGCGTTCCCGGACTTTCAGGTAGGCCTTGGAGAGCAGCCGCTGCAGCCAGCGCACCCCGAAAAGCAGGGGCAGGAAGCACACCCACACCAGCAGGGTCAACTGCCAGGAGTACACGGCCATGAGCACGGTGGCGATCGCCAACTGGCCGGTGCTGACGATGAGCAGGATGCCGCCCCACTGCATGAAGGTGCTGATCTGGTCGACGTCGCTGGTGACGCGGGAGACCAGGGCGCCTTTGCGTTCACTGTTCTGGGTGAGCACCGACAGGTCGTGCACGTGGCGGAACGCTGTGCGGCGCAGCGTGGCCAGCCCGGATTCGGTGGACTGGTAGAGGCGCGCGTTCATCAGGTAGGAGCACAGCGCGGTGACGACGACCAGGGCTGTGCAGAGCGCGACCGTGGCCACCACGAAGCCGATGTCGGGTCCGCCTTCGGCGAGCAGCCCGTTGTCGATGATCTGCTGGACGGCGAGCGGCACGATCACTTTGCCGAGGGTCGCCACCACGGCGAGGGCCACGGTCACCGGCAGGCCGCGAGTGAATTCGGGGGACAGGGCGACCCCGCGGCGCAGAGTGGCCCACGCTGACTCGGTAGACCGGTGCAGGGCGGGCGCGGTGGGCGCAGGCGTGGAAGCCTCCGCGGGGGCCTGGGCGGGGGAAGTCCGGGTACGGGTCGGGGCGCTCATCGGACAGCCTCCTGGTCGGCGGATCGGGACGCGGCGGCAGCGCGCCGTTGGGCAGCCTGCTCGTAGGCGGTGACGAGACGGCGGTATCCGGGGGAGCGGGCCAGCAGCTCTTCGTGGGTGCCCCGGTCGCGGACTGTGCCTTGTTCGAGGTAGACGACTTCGTCGGCGAGTTCGATAGTGGCCCGGCGGTAGGCCACGACCACGACGGTGGCTCCCGCCAGGTCGGCTTCCCGTAGCCCGCCGAGAATCCGGGCTTCGACCTGGGGGTCGACCGCGGAGGTCGCGTCGTCCAGGATGAGCAGTCGGGGTCGGCGCACCAGGGAGCGGGCCAGGGCGAGGCGCTGCCGCTGCCCGCCGGACAGGCTGGTGCCGCGCTCCCCCAGCCGCGTGTCGAGCCCTCGGGGCAGGGCCGCCACGAAAGAGTCGGCGTGGGCGAGGCGCAGGGCCTGCCAGACTTCGGTGTCGTCGACGTCCAAGCCCAGGGTGATGTTGTCGCGGACAGTGTCGTCGAAGATGAACGTCGTCTGCGGCACGAGCGCGATAGCGCAGGCGAGTTCCCCGGGGGCGTAGCGGCGGGCGTCCACCCCGTTCACCAGGACGTCGCCGTGGTCGGGGTCGACGAGGCGGGCCAGCAACATGGTGAGGGTGGACTTCCCGGACCCGGTGGGGCCGACCAGGGCGGTCACCTTCCCCGGCGCCAGGTCCAGGGTGACGTCGCGCAGCACGGTGATGCGTGGTGTTTCTTCGTTTCCGGTCGCGTCCAGGCCGCGTCCGCCTTCCAGGGTGTCCCGGCCGAGGTCGGCGGGGGAGGTGTCGGCGTAGGAGAAGCTGAGGTTGCGGACGCTTACCGCCAGGCCGCCCTCGCCGTGCAGCCGTTCCTTGCCGTAGTCGGTGCCTCCTTGCGCGTTGAGCACTGCGCTGACCCGCCGCCAGCCCACCACGCTGCGGGGCAGGTCCCCGAGCAGCCAGCCCAGGGAGCGGATCGGGAGCGACAGCAGGGTGAACAGGTAGGCGATCTGGACGATGTCGCCTGCGGTGACGTCGCCCCGCTGCAAGCGGATCAACCCGATGAGCAGCACCACGAGCACGCCCAGGTTGGGCAGTGCCTCCAGCAGCGGGTCGAATGCGGCCCGCATCCGGCCCACGCGGATCTGGGCGTCGCGGAGGCGTTCCGCGGCCCGGGTGAACCGTTCCGTCTCCATGTCTTCGCGTCCCAGGGTCTTGACGACGAGTGCGCCGTCGAAGGACTCGTGGGCGACCTCGCTCACCTGGGAGCGCAGGGCTTGCGCGTGGGTGGCTGCGGGGGACACGCGGCGCTGGAAGACGAGGTTGGCGATGGCGAGGAGCGGGAAGACGACGAAGCCCACCAGGGCGAGCACGAGGTCGGTGGCGAGCATCGCCCCCGCGGCGATCACCAGCATGGCGGTGCTGCCCACGGCCATGGGGAGCGGGGCAAGCGGCTGCCAGGTCGCTTCAACGTCGGCGTTGGCGTTGGACAGGAGCTGCCCTGCGGGGTGCCGCTGGTGCCAGGCCAGCGGGAGTTCCAGGTACCGGCGGGCGACCGCGCGCCGGTAGCGCGCCTGCATGCGGTACTGCATGAGCCCGGCGTAGAAGCGGCGCGCCCCCAGTCCGAGGGCTTTGAGGAAGCCGACCGCGAACACGACCGCGGACGCGGTGGCGACCGCGGCCACGGTGGTGCGCTGCTCCATGATGGCGGGCAGGATGACCTGTTCGGCGACGGCGCCGAGGACGGAGGCTGAGGCGACAGCGGCGACCGCGTAGAGGACTGCACCGGCCACGGCGGCACTGAAGACCCACGGTTCCGTGCGGATGGCGATCCACAGGATGCGCATCCCCTCGGTGAAGACTCGAGAGCTGACGTCGGGCTTCGCTGCGGCTGGCCCCTGCGCCATTCATCCCCCCGTTGTGTTGTCGTGGTGTGCAGTGCTCCCCTGGCAGGCGCAACGGTTCCTCACCGTACCTACCGGACCGTCAGGGTGCACCGGTCAGGTTCAGCGCCGGGGATTGCCGAACTTATTCCAGTCCGAGGGCTTGGGCTGGCCGTGCCGCTCCTGCCGGGACTGCCCCGCTCCCCCGGTTCTAGCTCGATGAGCTGGGCAGACGGGTCCGGTGTTCGACGGGGTGTGCGGCTGCTGCTGTCCGGATGCGGCCGCGGCATGGCATGCCGGTGGGGGGACGGGAGCGCGCTCCCGTCCCCCCACCGGCAGGGAACAGTCCAGGTGCGGCCCGCGGGTCAGCGCACCGGGTAGCCTTTGGCCCGCAGCTCGGCTTTGACGTCGCTGATGGTGATCTCCCCGAAGTGGAACACGCTGGCGGCGAGGACCGCATTGGCGCCCGCGTCCACGGCGGGGGCGAAGTGTTCGACCGCGCCCGCTCCCCCGCTGGCGATGAGCGGCACGTTCACCGCTTTCCGGACTGCGCGGATGAGCTCCAGGTCGAAGCCGGACTTGGTGCCGTCGGCGTCCATGGAGTTGAGCAGGATCTCCCCGGCCCCGAGCTCTTCAGCCTGCTGCACCCATTCGACTGCGTCGATGCCGGTCCCTTGGCGGCCCCCGTGGGTGGTGATCTCGAAACCGCTGGGGGTGGCCGTGCCGTTGACGGTGCGGCGCACGTCCGCGGAGAGCACGAGGACCTGGCTGCCGAACTCCTGGGCGATTTCGCGGATCAGTTCGGGCCGCCGCACGGCCGCGGTGTTGATGCTGACCTTGTCTGCTCCGGCGCGCAGGAGCCGGTCGACGTCCTCGGTGCTGCGCACCCCTCCCCCCACGGTGAGGGGGATGAACACCTGCTCGGCGGTGCGGCGCACCACGTCGTAGGTGGTCTCGCGGTTGCTGCTGGACGCGGTGACGTCGAGGAACGTCAGCTCGTCGGCGCCTTCAGCGTCGTAGCGCCGGGCCAGCTCCACCGGGTCGCCCGCGTCCCGCAGGTTCTGGAAGTTGACGCCTTTGACGACCCGGCCCCCATCCACGTCCAAGCAGGGGATGACGCGTACTGCCAGGCTCATTGGGCAACCTCGCGCACGGTAGCCAGGGCTTCTTCCAGGGTGAACGCGCCCTCGTACAGGGCGGTGCCCATGATGGCGCCTTCCACCCCTTCGGGCACGAGCGCGGCCAGTGCGCGCAGGTCGTTGAGGCTGGAGATACCGCCGCTGGCGACGACCGGCTTGTCGGTGCGGGAGCACACGTCCCGCAGCAGGTCGAGGTTGGGGCCTTTGAGGGTGCCGTCCTTGTTGACGTCGGTGACGATGTAGCGGGCGCAGCCCGCAGCTTCCAGCCGTTCCAGGGTCTCGTAGAGGTCGCCGCCGTCGCGGGTCCAGCCGCGCGCGGCCAGGGTCGTGCCGCGGACGTCCAGACCGATCGCGACCCGGTCGCCGTGTTCTGCGATGACCTTGGCGCACCAGTCGGGGTTTTCCAGCGCGGCGGTGCCGATGTTGACGCGGTGGCAGCCGGTGGCCAGGGCTGCGTTCAGCGACTCGTCGTCGCGAATCCCTCCGGACAGTTCCACTTTGATGTCGAGCTTGCCGACGATGGAGGCGAGGAGTTCCCGGTTGTGGCCGCGGCCGAATGCAGCGTCCAAGTCCACGAGGTGGATCCACTCGGCTCCGGCGTTCTGCCAGGTCAGCGCGGCGTTGAGTGGGTCGCCGTACCGGCCGCCGGTTCCGTCTTTGCCCTGGACGAGTTGGACTGCCTGGCCGCCGGCGACGTCGACGGCGGGAAGGAGTTCAAGGATGGGCGCCATGGTGGTGAACCTTTCACGGGCGTACGAGCACAGGGGCGCTACAGTGTCGCCACCCAGTTGGCGAGCAGTTGGGCGCCCGCGTCCCCGGATTTCTCCGGGTGGAACTGGGTGGCCCACAGCGGACCGTTCTCCACGGCCGCCACGAACGGGGTGCCGTGGGTGGACCAGGTAACCAGCGGCGGTTTCAGGTGCGGGCTTGTGGTCTGCATCTCCCAGGTGCGCACGCCGTAGGAGTGGACGAAGTAGAAGCGCGTGTCTTTGTCGATTCCGGCGAACATGGCGGATTCCGCGGGCGCGTCCACGGTATTCCAGCCCATGTGGGGGATGACGGGAGCGTCGAGCCGTTCCACGGTGCCGGGCCATTCCGCGCAGCCTTCGGTGACGACGTCGTTTTCGACTCCCCGTTCGAACAGGATCTGCATGCCCACGCAGATACCGAGGACGGGCCGGCCTCCGGCGAGGCGTTTGCCGATGACGCGGTCGCCGCGGAGCGCACGCAGTCCGCGCATGCACGCTGCAAACGCCCCCACTCCGGGGACGACGAGCCCGTCGGCTTCCAACGCGGTGTGCGGGTCACTGCTGATCGTGGCGTGGGCGCCGACGCGCGCCACGGCCCGCTGCGCGGAACGGAGGTTTCCCGATCCGTAGTCGAGGATGACAACGCGTGGCTGCACGGATGGACGAGCCTTCCTGTGTGGACGGTCAGAAGTAGCCGAGGCGGAGCACTCCGGCGATAAGGGCGAGGAGTGCGCAGACAGCCAACCCTGCGGCGATGACCCGGTTGATCTTCCACAGGGACAGGGTGCCGCCGACGAGCAGGCCGCTGAGGCCGATCAGCAACACCCCTATGATCGCTGTGCTCACAGCGTGCCCTTGGTGGACGGCACCCCGGTGACGCGGGGGTCGCGTTCGCAGGCGGACCGCAGCGCGCGGGCCACTGCCTTGAACTGGCATTCCACGATGTGGTGGGGGATGCGCCCGTAGGGCACGTGGACGTGCAGGGTGATCCGCGCCTGGGCGACGAAGGACTCGAAGATGTGCCGGGTCATCGTGGTGTCGTAGTCCCGGCCGATCATCGGGGCCATGCCTTCGGGTTCGGAGTGCACCAGGTAGGGGCGGCCCGAAATGTCGACGGTGACTTCGGCGAGCGCCTCGTCCAAGGGGACTTTGGCGTCGGCGAAGCGGCGGATCCCGCTCCGGTCGCCGAGGGCTTCCCGGAACGCCGCCCCCAGGGCGAGGGCGGTGTCCTCCATCGTGTGGTGGGCGTCGATGTGCAGGTCGCCTTCGGTGCGCACGGTCAGGTCGAACAGTCCGTGCTTGGCGATCTGGTGGAGCATGTGGTCGTAGAAACCGACGCCGGTGGAAATGTCGGCGGCACCGGTGCCGTCGAGGTTGACCTCGACGAAAACCTTGGTCTCGTTGGTGGCGCGTTCGACGCGGCCGATGCGGCTCATGGGCTGGTTCTCCTCGTCGTGGCGATACACATCCGCCGGATATCGAATCTATCTGTCAGGCAAGGACCGCGGTCAGGCGCGCCCCGTCGCCGTGAGCAACGCCTCTCGGAAGATCGCCATCTCCTCGGGGGTGCCGACGGTGACCCGCAGCCATTCGGGCGGTCCCACTTCCCGGATGAGCACCCCCTGGTCCAGAAGGTGCTGGAAGACCGCCGAGCGGTCGGGGAACCGCCCGAAGAGGACGAAGTTGGCGTCGGAGTCGGCGACCTCGAAGCCGTGGGCGCGCAGCCAGTCGACGAGGGCGTCGCGTTCGGCGCGGAGGGTGGCGACCGCACTCAGCAGTTCGTCGGCGTACCGCAGGGCAGTCAAGGCTACCGCCTGGGTCACGGTCGACAAGTGGTAGGGCAGCCGCACCAGTTGCAGGGCGTCGACGACAGCCGGGTGCGCGGCCAGGTAGCCCAAGCGGACCCCTGCCATGGCGAACGCCTTGGACATGGTGCGCGACACGATGACGTTGGGGTAGGTGCGCAGCAGCGACAGCGCGCTGGGGGTCCCTTCCCGGCGGAATTCGGCGTACGCCTCGTCCACGACGACGACACCGGGGGCGGCTGCAGCGATCGCCTCCACCGTGGCCAGCGGGAGCGCGGTCCCGGTGGGGTTGTTGGGCGAGGTGAGGAAGACGACGGACGGCTCGTGTTCTTTGACCGCGGCGACGGCGGCGTCCGCATCCACGTCGAAGTCTGCGGTGCGGGGGACCGACACCCATTCGGTGGCGGTGCCGCGCGCGATGATCGGGTGCATGGAGTAGGACGGTTCGAACCCTAGGGCTTTGTGCCCGGGCCCGCCGAACGCCTGCAGGATCTGCTGGAGGATCTCGTTGGAGCCGTTGGCTGCCCACACGTTGGCGGCGTCCACCCCGTAGCCGAGGTAGTCGGCGAGGGCCTGGCGCAGGGCGGTTGCTTCGCGGTCGGGGTAGCGGTTGAGGCCGACGGCGGCTTCCGCGGCGGCACGGCCGATCGCCTCCACCAGTTCCGGGGACGGCGGGTACGGGTTCTCGTTGGTGTTGAGGACCGCTTTCACCGTCAACTGGGGGGCGCCGTAGGGGGCCTGGCCGCGCAGGTCGTCGCGGAGCGGCAGGTCGTCGATGCTGAATCCGGTGTGTCCGAAGTCGCTCACGCCTGCTGTTCCTCCCGGGGGATGCGCGCGGTGACAGCCGCACCGTGCGCGGGCAGGTCTTCGGCTTCGGCGAGGGCCACCACGTGGTGGGCGACTTCGGCCAGTGCGGCACGGTCGTATTCGACGACGTGGATGCCGCGCAGGAAGCTCTGCACGCTCAGTCCCGAGGAGTGGACGGCCACCCCGCCGGTGGGGAGCACGTGGTTGGAACCCGCGCAGTAGTCTCCCAGCGACACCGGAGAGTGGTCGCCGATGAAGATCGCTCCCGCGTTGCGGACGCGGGCGGCAACGGACTGGGCGTCGGCGGTCATGACCTCCAGGTGTTCGGGGGCATAGGCGTTGACGACGTCCAGGCCGTGGTCGATGTCGTCGACGAGGACAATGCCGGACTGGGGGCCGCCCAGGGCCTGGGTGATGCGTTCCCGGTGCTTGGCGGCGGGAACCTGGCGCGCGAGTTCGGCTTCCACGCGGTCGGCGAGGGCGGTTGACGGGGTGACGAGGACCGAGGCGGCGACGACGTCGTGTTCGGCCTGGCTGATCAGGTCCGCTGCCACGTAGGCGGGGTTGGCGGTGTCGTCGGCGAGGATGGCGATCTCGGTCGGCCCTGCCTCGGAGTCGATGCCGATGATGCCTTTGAGGAGGCGTTTGGCGGCGGCGACCCAGATGTTTCCGGGGCCGGTCACCATGCTGACGGGAGCGCACTCGCCCGCACCGTACGCGAACATGGCGATGGCCTGAGCACCGCCCACGGCGTACACCTCGTCTACGCCGAGCAGGGCACAGGCCGCCAGGATGGTGGGGTGCGGCAGTCCACCGAATTCGGCCTGCGGCGGGGAGGCCACGGCGAGGGAGGGCACCCCGGCTTCTTGGGCGGGCACGACGTTCATGACCACGCTGGAGGGGTAGACGGCGCGGCCGCCGGGCACGTACAGCCCGACCCGGTCGACGGGCACCCAGCGTTCGGTGACGGTTCCTCCGGGCACGACCCGGGTGGTGGTGTCGGTGCGGCGCTGGTCGCGGTGGACGATGCGGGCCCGGCGGATCGCCTCTTCCAGTGCGGCGCGCACGGTCCGGTCAAGTCCGGCGAGGGCGGTTTCCAGCGCGTCGGCGGGCACCCGGATGTGGGCGGGGCGCACGCCGTCGAAGCGCTCCCCTAGCTCGATCAACGCCTCAACCCCGCGATGGCGTACGTCTTCGCAGATGGGTCGGACTTTTTCGACTGCGGACGCGACGTCTATCTCAGCGCGCGGCAGTGATGCGCGCGGGTCTGCGGGGTTGCCTCGAAGATCGATTCGGGAGATCACGGACCTCATTGTAGGGGTGGTGCCGCACCGCAGCGCCTGGGGCAGCGCTCCCCTGGGTCTCCTGTCCTGGACAGCGCGAGGCGGGACGGCTCCTCGTCGTAGAGCGCTGCCGCGGTGGAGGGCCGCCTGGTCCGCACTGCTGTTGCCGGGGAGTTGTCGAGTCTCGGCGCGCCGCGGCAGGCCCGGTCTGCGGGCGCGTACCGTCCGCCACGGCCGGGCATACTGGGACGATGTCCACCACGTTGCCGCTCTTTCCACTCGGCTCGGTCCTCTTCCCTGGGATGACCATGGCCCTGCACGTGTTCGAGGACCGCTATCTGACCCTGGTGAACGACCTGCTCAGCCTGCCGGCAGACCAGCCCCGCCGGTTCGGGGTCGTCGGCATCACCCTGGGCCACGAGGTCGGGGAGAAAGCAGCGCACCAGTGGGCCGACGTGGGGTGCACCGCCGAGATCAGCACGGTGCAGCGCCGTCCCAATTCGAGTGTCGACCTCGTGGTCACGGGGGTGGAGCGTTTCCGGGCGGTGGAGTGGCTCGCCCCGGATGGGACCACGCCCTACCTGCGGGCGCAGACGGTGCCGCTGGCGGAGGAGGTCGGCGAGGAGGCCGAGGTGTGGCGGGAGCGCGCCGCCCACCACTTCGCGGTGTACTTGGAGCGTCTCGACCGGATTGGGATCATCGTGGCCGACGACACGGACCTTCCTAAGGATCCGGTGGCGGCCTCCTACGCGTTGGCCGACGCCATCGTGCTGGATATGCCGGACAAGCAGGCGCTGTTGGAGGCCGACTCCGCGGCGGAGCGGTTGGCCCGCGCCGTGGAGCTGCTCCGGCGAGAAAACCGGGTGCTTTCTGCGTTGCGGTTGCTTCCTGCGGGGCGCTTCCCGCACCAGGTGATCAACCTGAACTGACCGGCGGGGTGCGGGGTTGGGGCCTGCGGGGCGTGCCGCTCTTTCCAGACGCGGCGGACCAGCCTACTGTGATCAATATCCGGTTGACACAGGACAGGCGAGGAGTCCGCGATGGTCGCCGCGATCGTGTGGGGCACGGTGCTGCACTACCTGCTCATCACGTTCTGTTATGCGGCGACTCGGATCCGTTATTCGCAGGTGCGGGCGTCCGGTCCGCGGCGTCCCCCGGTGGGTGTGGATGAACTCGACCCGTACGAACTCGCCCTGCTTGCGGGGGGACGCCCTCGGGTGGGGGAGGTCGCGGTAGCCGAGCTGTTCCTCACTGGGCGGATCACCGCGTGGGGTCCGGGCATGGTGGCCGGGGTCGCGCAGCAGTCTGCTCCAGCTCCGCCCGGCCTGTCGGATTCCCCGTTCGTGCGGGCGCTCTCCGTCCGCCTCGCGGTCAACCGCCCCCTCGCAGTGGACCGGTTGGTCTCCGCAGCGACGTGCGGGGATGCGATCACTGCTGTGCTGTGGCGGCTGCGCCGCCTCGGATTGTTCCTGCCGCCGGAGCGGTTGCGCGCCATGGCCGTGCTCCGCAGGGCCGCGTGGCTGTCCCAGTTGGTGCTAGGGGCCGTGACGGTGCTGGCCGCGGGGTTCCTGGTGGGGTGGACGGTGTCGTCGGCACCGGCGAACCGTTCTCTTGTCCCGCTGCTGCTGGTCGTGTTGCTGGGCTATCCCTTCCTGCTGCATGTGGCGTTCCGCGCTGCGGGCGGGCTGGGGGCGGTCGGGATGGCAGCGCTCGTGGTTGCGGTGAGCGGGGCGGTGGGCGGGTTTTCGCGGGCGGAGTCGCTGGTTGCCGCGGTGCTGTTCGGGGGCTGGTTCGTGTCGTACGCGGCCTACTGGGCGACCGGGGGCAGGCTGGGGCCGCGCACCGTTGCCGGGGACGTGCTGTTGGCGGAGGCCCGTGCGGAGCTGGCAGCGCGCCGGGATGTGCGGGCGCTGCTGCAGGCGACCGCGGTGGTGGGGCTGCGCGGGCTGCGGGCGGGCAAGGCTCTGGCGCTGGGGTCGCCTCGGGTGGGGCGGCTGATCGCCTTCGCCACGGCCTGCGCCTCCTCCTTCGGCGCCGTGGACCGGGGGGTGGGGGGCGACTTCGGGTGGGACGGGAGGCGGGGCAACTGGATGACGCGCGGGGAGATCCCGCCGCTGCCGTCTCCCCCGCCGCGGGACGGGCACCACCGGGACCGGCCGCCCGGTGAGCGTCCCTGACCCCTGCTACGGCCAGTGAACTCTTCCCTCCCAGGCATTGCCAGCGATCGATATCCGATATATCGTTTAAATGTCGATAGTCAAAAGACTGTCTTATGTGTTCGGAGAGGAGGGGACGATGGTCGCTATGGCGATACCTGCGGGGTGGCGCACGGTCGGGCCGGGCAGTTTCTTCCGCCGGGCTGCGGGCTGCCGCGCACGTCGTCACGCTGGCCACCACCACGGATGGCACTTCGCCCACCACGGCGGTTTCCCGCCGCCGATTCCCCCCGGCCCGTGGCCGCCGCACGGCGGCCCGGCCTTCGGCGGCCCGCGGGGCCCCTTCGGGTTCCATGGTCCCCGGGGCGGCCGCGGCATGCGCGCCCGGCGCGGCGACGTGCGCACCGGCATCCTGCTGCTCCTGGCTGAACGGCCGATGAGCGGCTACGAGATCATCAAGGAGGGCCGCGAGCGCAGCAACGGAGTGTGGCGGCTGAGCCCCGGCTCGGTCTACCCGGTGCTGCAGCAGCTGGAAAGCGAAGGCCTCGTCACGCTCGCCGCTACCGGCGTGGGCCGTCGCCGCCCGTATGAGCTGACAGAGCAGGGCCACGCCTACGTTGCCGAGCACGCTGCGGAGCTGACCCCGCCGTGGGAGAGCGCCGCGCAAGAGTACGAGGAGACCCACGCCCGGCATCTGGAGCTGGCGTCACTCGCCTCCCAGTTGACCGCGGCGGTGGCCCAGGTCTCCCAGGTAGGCACCGACGCCCAGGTGGAGCGAGTCAAGCAACTGCTGGTCAAGGCGCGCAAGAGCGTCTACCGCATCCTCGCGGAGGATGACCTCTCCGACGATGAAGAGCTGTAGCTCGCCCGTCGGGGCCTCGGCTGGGTGAGCACTCCCGCCGTCTAGGCAGCGCTGGGGCGGCCTTCCTGCGGGGCGGCCGCCTCTTCCGCGGTCTTCTCGGCCTCGCGGGCCTTGTCGCTCTGACGGAGCATGAGCGCTTCAAACAGGCCGTACTGGAGGACG
This sequence comes from Thermobifida fusca NBRC 14071 = JCM 3263, assembly GCF_001592045.1. Taxonomy (GTDB): domain Bacteria; phylum Actinomycetota; class Actinomycetes; order Streptosporangiales; family Streptosporangiaceae; genus Thermobifida; species Thermobifida fusca. The sequence continues at coordinate 26,324 of NZ_BCWB01000011.1, forward strand.
GCGCTGAACGACCACAGGAGCAGCGCGCTGTGGGCCCGCAAGGTCAGACCCGCGGGGACGACGTCACCCGGGGCGGCCAGGGCCAGCGCGCGTTCTGCGGCGTGGAAGTCGAGTCCAGCCCCCACTCCCCAGGCGGTGAAGGAGCCCGCCACGGTCCCCGCGGCGAGGCCGAGCAGGGTGGCCAGTCGCAGGTCCAGGCGGTGGCGGTGCGAGATCCGCTGCTGAAGGAGGTAGCAGGTGTAGCCGACCACCAGTCCGGCGACCAGCATCATGATCGAGTAGTAGCCGTCGACCGCGAACCAGGTCTGGGAGAGCGGGTAGTAGGCGAGCCCTTGCGAGGTGACGGTCGCCTCGGGGCGCGGGGCGATCAGCCACCACAGCAGCCCGAGCGGCACCCCGAGCAGGGTGACTCCGCCGAAGACCACTGCTCCCACGGCGAGTGTGCGCCCCATGACCGGCTCCCACCTGTCTTCTCCGGGTCGTACCGCCTTGAGCGTATCCCCTGCGGGGGAGACAGGGTGACATACCACCGCCGGCCCGCCTCTTCAACAGAAAAACCGGTGTGCCCCCGGCCACAGCGGCCCGCACCCCCTGCTCTTCCTGCGAAAACCTTTTCGCTAGACCAGAGAAATCCCGAAAAATTCTTCCCCTCGTCTTTGAATATTCAAATACTTTCGGATCTATTCCTGCACAAGGTCTTCTTCTGGCAGCCGGGCGGCAATCTTTTTTCACCCCACCTCTCTCTAGCGCCCGTTCTTTTTTGTTCTCAACTGCACGAAATCAGTGGTCAGCGCCGGATCGGCGGATCCCACACTCCAGGGCAGAACCCGCACGCATCCCGGGGCGAAACACCTCGCTCATCAGACCTCTCCCCCGCGCCCCACACGCAACCGCAGACCGGACAGCACCCCAATAAAACCCGTTTTGAGCAGCAGAAACGATCGTCTTCACCGGGACGTTATCCGACAGACCACGCGGTCTTTTTCTCCTTTAAACGTCTTACCAATCCTTTCTGACCTCATCTGTTGCCATATGTCACTAGATCCCCTAACCTTTGTGCCACGTGCCGGCAGTTACACAGAGCGCTCACTCCGATACGGCTATTCCAAAGGAGAGGTAGAGATGGAAAAGAAGAAGTACACCGCTCCGCAGCTCGCTAAGGTCGGCGAATTCAAGGAGGCCACCGGCTGGTACACCGCGGAATGGGGCCTCGAGCTGATCTTCGTCTTCCCGCGCTTCATCTGATAGATAGTAGGAATTCCACACAAAAATATCTGTCATTCTCGCCGGAGGACCAGTGGTCGGTTGCATCAGTCCTTACTTCGCTGTTTTCCCTGATAAGGACGTTCTCGGGCAGGCAACCGACCGCCTTCCGGCAGCCCAGACGCTGGCGTCCCACCCTTCGGGACGCCCTTGGCTTGTAGGCGCGCTCCCCGCCGACCAGCTCCTGCTGGTCGAGGCCGGGGAGCGCCGCCTCGCCGTGATCGGACACTGTTCGGCTGAGCCTGAGCGGCTGCGTGCGGAACTCGCCCAGATCGACGACGTGGCCCAGTTCGACCGCATCGCGCGCACCCTGGACGGCAGCTTTCACCTGGTCGTGGTCGTCGGCGACCAGATGCGGATCCAAGGAAGCGTGTCCGGGCTCCGCCGAGTCTTCCACGCCCACGTCGGTACAGCCCGAATCGCCGCGGACCGCTCCGACGTGCTCGCCGCGGTACTCGGCGTCTCCCCCGACCCGGACGTGCTCGCGCTGCGGATGTTCAACGGCCTGCCCTACCCGCTCAGCGAGCTGCCCCCATGGCCCGGGGTGGAGCACGTCCCCGCCTGGCACTACCTCAGCCTCGGCTTGCATGACGGCCGCCACCGGGTCGTCCAGTGGTGGCATCCCCCGGAAGCGGAACTCGCCGTCACCGCCGCAGCTCCCCTGCTGCGCACTGCCCTGGCCGGAGCCGTGGACACCCGCACCCGCGGTGGCGGAGTGGTTAGCGCCGACCTGTCCGGCGGGCTCGACTCCACTCCCCTCTGCGCCCTGGCCGCTCGCGGCCCGGCCAAAGTCGTCGCCCTGACCTTCAGCAGCGGCCTTGACACGGACGATGATCTCCGCTGGGCGAAGATCGCCCACCAGTCCTTTCCCTCGGTGGAGCACGTGGTGCTCTCCCCCGAGGACATCCCCGGCTTCTACGCTGGCCTCGACGGGGAGTTCCCCCTGTTGGACGAACCGTCCGTGGCCATGTTGAGCACGCCGCGCATTCTGAGCCGGCTGCACACGGCCCGCGCCCACGGCTCCCGCCTGCACATGGACGGCCTGGGCG
>NZ_BCWB01000012.1 GCF_001592045.1 Thermobifida fusca NBRC 14071 = JCM 3263
CAGCTCCTCACCGGATCGCTCAGCCTCTACCACGATCTGCTCTGGCAGCGGCCGTGGACTGCCTTGCCGCTCATCCGCGGCCACCGCCTCCTGGCGGGACTGTCGCTGTCAGAGACCTTCGCTTCGCTCGCTGACCGCCGTGACCTCCGCGCATGGCTTGCCGATATCCGGCACTCCATCGCCACGGGAGAACCGCCGCGCCGCTCCCTGTTCGGATGGGACGTCCTGCCCAAGTGCGGGCCGTGGCTGACCGCCGAGGCGCGCGAGCGCGTGCTGGCCCGCTTCGACGCGGTCCTGGAGTCGCTGGAGCCTCTCGCCCCGACCCGAGGCAGGCACGCTGACCTGGCCGCGATCCGCGCGGCCGGCCGCGACCTGCGACTGCTGCACCAGCTCGGCAGCAGCGACCTGCCCCGCATGGAATCGCCGTTCCTCGACGACCGCGTGGTGGAGGCCTGCCTTCAGGTGCGCCACGAAGGCCGGATGAACCCGTTCGAATTCAAGTCCCTCATGAAAACGGCCATGGCTTCCCTCCTCCCCGCGGAGTTCTTGACCCGCCAGTCGAAGACCGACGGCACTCCGCTCGCTGCGGAGGGGTTCACCGAACAACGCGATCGCATCATCCAGATATGGCGGGAGTCCCGACTGGCGGAACTGGGGCTCATCCACCCCGACGTGCTCGTGGAACGGGTCAAACAGCCCTACTCGTTCCGGGGCCCGGACTGGGGCATGGAGCTCACCCTCACCGTCGAGCTGTGGCTGCGGTCCCGCGAACGTGTCCTCCAAGGAGCAAACGGTGGAGACAACAGGAGCTGAATTCCGGCTACGTCCCGAGATCTCAGTCGCGCAAACCGACTACGGCATGGTGCTGCTGGACGGCCGCAGCGGTGAGTACTGGCAGCTCAACGACACCGCGGCGCTGATCGTGCAGCGGCTGCTGGACGGGCACTCCCCCGCCGACGTGGCCCAGTTCCTCACCAGCGAATACGAGGTGGAGCGGACCGACGCGGAACGCGACATCGCCGCGCTCGTCACCAGCCTGAAAGAGAACGGGATGGCGCTGCCATGAGCGAGAACGTAGTGCTGCAGCGCAGCAACGTGCGCCTGTCGTGGCGGACGAAGTGGGCGGCGCGCTGCGCGGTGGGAGCGGCCCGGCTCTTGGCCCGCAAACCCCCGGAGCGGATCCGCGCTACCCTGCTGCGTCTCCGGGGCGAGGTGCGGCCCGCCACCTACGAAGAGGCCAAAGCCGCCCGGGACGCGGTGCTCGCGGTCAGCCTGCGCTGCGCCGGACTGCGGGCCTGCCTGCAGCGTTCGCTGGCTATCGCACTGCTGTGCCGGATGCGCGGCACCTGGGCCACCTGGTGTGTGGGGGTTCCCCGCCGCCCGCCGTTCATCGGACACGCCTGGGTGGAGGCCGAAGGACGCCTCGTGGAAGAAGGCGTCGGCTACGACTACTTCAGCCGTCTGATCACCGTGGACTGACCCTGCCGTGCCTCTGTCTCCTCCCCGCTCCCTGCGCCTGCTCGTCGCCCACCTGTGGCCGCACCGCCGGGCCGTGGCCTTCGGTGCGCTCCTCGGACTGCTCGGCGGTATCGGCACCCTGGCTGAGCCGCTGGTGGCCATGGCCGTGGTGGACGCACTAGGAGAAGGGTCCCCGCTGGGCTGGCTGCTGGCCCTGCTCACCGTGCTGGTCGTCGGCGGGGCCGCGCTTGCCGGGCTGAGCTCCTATGTGCTGCACCGCACCGCCGAGAGCATGGTCGCCGCGGCCCGGAGACGCCTGGTCTCCCACATTCTGCTGCTCCGCGTGCCCGAGCTCGACCGGCTCAAGCCCGGCGACCTGCTCTCCCGGGTGACGTCCGACACCACCTACATCCGTTCCGCGGCCGGCCAGGCCCTGGTCGACTCCGGGAGCGCGCTGCTGGTCGCGATCGGCTCGATCGTGCTCATGGCCTGGATCGACCTGCCGCTGCTGCTGGTGTGCCTGGCCGTGATCGGGGTGATCGGGGTGGGGTCGGCCATGATGATGCCGCCGATCCGCAGGGCCAACGAACGTTCGCAGCGGGCTGTGGGCGAGGTGGGCGCGCTGGTGGAGCGCGCACTGGGCGCGTTCCGCACGCTCAAAGCCAGCTCAGCGGAGCGGCGGGAGATCAGCGCGGCCAAGGCCGCGGTGCGGACCGCGTGGCGGGAAGGGGTGCGTTCCGCGGCGTGGACCGCGGCGACCAACGTCGCTGTTGTCGTCACGTCGCAGGCCGCGTTCCTCGTGGTGCTGGGGGCAGGCGGCGCCCGGGTAGCGATGGGGGCGATCGACGTCTCCGAGCTGATCGCGTTCCTGCTCTACCTGATGCGGCTCACCGGTTTCGTCGCCCAACTGGCGCAGGCGGTCAGCAGCCTGCAGAGCGGGCTGGCTGCGATGCGCCGCATCGCGGAAGTGGAGCAGCTCCCAGTGGAGCACATCGGCGTACCGCCGCGGCGCACCCCGGCCGCGACCTCCGCGGCTTCGGTCTCGTTCACCGGGGTGTCGTTCCGGTACCGCGAGGACGGGCCGTGGACCTTGCGGAATGTGACGCTGGACGTGCCCGCGGGCGGGCTGACCGCACTGGTGGGCCCCTCCGGGGCAGGGAAGACTACGCTGTTTTCCCTGGTGGAGCGGTTCTACGATCCGCATGAGGGCGTGGTCGCCATCGACGGCGTCGACGTGCGCGACATTCCGCTGGTCCGGCTGCGGTCCATGATCGGCTACGTGGAGCAGGACGCCCCCATCCTGGCGGGCACGCTGCGCGACAACCTCTGCTTTGCGGCCCCGCACGCCGACGAAGAAGAGATCCGGCGGGTCGTGGAACTCACCCGGCTCACCTCTCTCGTGGAGCGGCTGCCGGACGGGTTGGACACGCAGGTCGGCCACCGGGGCACCACCTTGTCGGGGGGTGAGCGCCAGCGGGTGGCGATCGCCCGGGCCCTGCTGCGGCGGCCCCGGCTGCTGCTGTTGGACGAGGCGACGTCGCAGTTGGACGCGACCAACGAGACCGCGCTGCGGGACGTGGTCGTCGCTATCGCGAAGACGACGACGGTCATCATCATCGCGCACCGGTTGTCGACGGTGGTGGACGCGGACCGGATCGCGGTTGTGGAAGGCGGCCGGATTCGGGCCGTGGGCAGACACACCGACCTGCTTCTCATCGACGACCTCTACCGGGAGCTGATCGAAGCCCAGCTTCTCGCGTCGTGAACGGGCTGGTGCCCGTCCCGGAGGGCGCCGATTGCTGCGGCGAGTTCCGCTGCCGCGGGCCTGCGGTCCGGGTCGGTGTCCAAGGCGGCCTGCACCCAGGGCAGCAGCAGGCTGGGGGTGCCGCGCAGGTCGGCTTCCCCGTGGAGGACGCGTTCCACGGTCTGCCGCAGTGTGCCGGATCCGAACGGCCGCCGCCCGGTGGCGGCGTAGGCGACGAGGCCGCCCCAGGCGAAGACGTCGGCGGCGGGTCCGGGAACGCGGTGGTGGAACTGTTCTGGGCTGATCCACCCGGGGGACCCGAGGATCTTGCCGCTGTCCGCGTCGCCGGTTTCGCTGGTGCGCCGGGCGATCCCGAAGTCGATGATCTTCGGGCCGTCTCCGGCGAGGAGGACATTGCCGGGTTTGAGGTCGCGGTGCACGATCCCGGCACGGTGGAGGGCCGCGACCGCTTCGGCCAGCCCGGCGGCGAACTCGAGGAGCTCTACCCCCATGAGCGGTCCTTCCGCGTCGACGCGGCGGCCCACGGTGGGGCCTGCGATGTAGCGCATGGCCAGCCAGGGCCGCTCGGTGTGGATGTCGGCGTCGAGGAGCGGGGCCGTGTACGTGTCGGCGACCTCCCTCAGCAGGGCGACTTCGCGGGCGAACCGGTTCCGGCAAGTGGTGTTGGCGGCGACCATCGGGTGGAGGACTTTGACTGCCACCCAGTGGCCTGCGGAGTCGAGGGCGGCGTAGACCGCCGCGGCGCCTCCGGTGCCGATCCGTTCGACGATCCGGTGCCCGCCGATCTGCTCCGGCTCTTCCTCGGGTTCGTCGGTGCTTTCGACGTCGTCGACGAGGGCGTAGGGAACCGTGCCCAGTTCACCAGAAACCGCCATGAAAGTCCCCCCGAACGCAAACCAGTCAGGCACTCACTTACCGGCCGCCACTTCCCAAACCGCCCACTTTTCTCACATGGGTGCGGGGAGAAATCCCGGCGTGGTCCTGGAGTGCCCGCGGGTGGGCGGATGTCCGGCTAGGTGAGGCGGTCGGCGTCCAGGTCGGGTTCGCAGAAGAGACCGCCGACGGTGGGCCCTTCGGGGTCGAGGTCTTCTTCCGGAGCGTCCCCTTCCCACTTGTCGGCGAACACTTCAGCGTCGTCGCGGGGGGTGTATCCCAGGGCACGGGCCTCGTCCAGGGACCACCAGCGCCGGGTGTTGTCGGAGACGCCCCACACCACCCGGAATCCCGGGGAGGGCGCGCGCAGGCAGGCTTCGACGAGGTTCGCGCAGTCGTCGGGGGACAGCCAGGTGGCCAGCCCGTGGCGGCCGAGGGGGTGGGGTCCGCAGTAGCCGATGCGCAGGCAGATGATGTCCATGCCGTAGCGGTCGGCGTACAGGCTGCCCAGGGCTTCCAGGGCGACTTTGCTGACCCCGTAGTAGGTGTCGGGTCGGGGGAACAGGTAGTCGGGGGCGGTGCCCGCAGCACGGGGGTGGAATCCTACGGCGTGGTTGGAGCTGGCCAGCACCATGCGGGTGACTCCGGCCCGGCGGGCCGCTTCTACTGCCACGTATCCGCCGTGGATGTTGGTGTGCAGGATTTCTTCCCACGGCGCTTCGGTGCTGCGGGCAGCCAGGTGGACTACGGCGTCCACCCCGTCCATCGCCTCGGTCATCGCGTCCAGGTCGGTCGCATCACAGGTGACGATCTCCACGCCCGGCCCGGGTTCGAGCGGGCGACGGTCGTGCAGGCGGAGGATACGTCCGGGGCGGACCATGCGGGGGCGCAGCAGGGTGCCGATCCGGCCTCCTGCACCGGTGATGAGGATGCGTTCGGTCATGGGCGTATCTTTCTAGGTGCGCCGATCGGGGGAGAAGCCGGGGCGGTTTCCGCAGGGCGTAGGCAGGCAGCGCCGGCCGGGTTCCGTACTTCGTGTCTGGCTGCGGGGAGGCGGCGCTGACGGCAGAGGGGGTGCCGCCTGCCGGTCGTGTGAGGCGGGGTTCGGGCATCCCGCGCCTTCGCGGGCGGGACCTCGGGGCTGACTGCCGCTTCGCTCAGGGGTGTCCTCGTGGGACTGTGCCCCCCGGGGCGTTGGAGCACCGCTGTTCGGCTGCTGGCCGCTTCCCGGGCCTGGCAGGGCAGGCGCCTGCTCCCCTGCGGGTGCTGTTCGATGGCTTACCCGGCGGGCACAGGAATGCGCGGATGTCCCATGCCGGTCTCGGCTCGAGTGTGCCTCGGAACTGAGGACGGGGCGCAGCGCGGCGTAGACAGAGGGCTGGGGCCGGTGTGCTGCCTGGGTGGACCGGTGCACCCGTGGGGTGGCGAGGTGTCCGGCCCGCACGCTTAGGGTCTCCGGCTGGGCGCGGGCTCTGCTGCCGGGGCGGGGTGGCTGGGTCGGGCAGCAGGGGGTTTGTGGGGATGGGTGGGGCGCAGGGCTGGGAGTGCCTGCCTGGGGGCCGTGGGTTGGTGCGGCGGCTCGCCCGTGCTGGTTTCGGGTGCCTTCCCGGCCCACGGGACGTGGGGGTGGACTGTGGGGCTAGGCAGGCGGGGTTTCCAACTGCACCATGATGGCCCGGCCTTCCGCGGTGACTTCGCCGTTGCAGCGGATCTCCCCGGAGACGAACACTTTGCGGCGTTCCACGCCGGTGATCCGCGAGGAGACGACCAGCGGCGTGTTGAGCGGTGTGGGACGGCGGTAGTCGACGGTGAGGTTGCCGGTCAGGCAGACGCGGCCGAAGACGGCGGTGGCTTCGCCGAGCACCTGGTCGAGGAGGGCGGCGACCCACCCGCCGTGCACGAATCCGGGAGGGCCTTCGTAGAAGCTGTCGAGGGTGACTTCCCCGTAGAGGCCGTCGCCTTCGACGCGCAGGTTCTGGAGGGGGGCCATCGGGTTGGCGGGGCCGCTCACCGCGTTCGCGATCGTGTTGTAGTCGATTCGTCCGCCGTCCCACGTCTGCCGCACCATGGCGCCGACGGGACGGCGGCGGGTGTTGAGCCGCCCGGTGAGTTCTTTGACGATCCGGTTGGCTTCGGCGAGTTCGTCCGGGTCGGCCTCCGTGTGTGCCACAGCGTCGACCAGTTCCCGCACTTGGGCGACCAAGATGCGGAGTTCCTCGGGGAGTTCGTGGCGGTCGACCACGGTGAACCCGTAGTCGGCCGGGTTAGGCAGGTCAGCGATCGGGTGTGCATCGACCGTCATGGGATTGTCATTAGCCCTTCGTCACAGGTGAACTCGGTGGGAATCGCCGCAACCACCACGATGTTACTTACGAGTAAGTCTGTGGACTACTGTACCCCGGGGAAGTCGAATGAAATTCACATTCTCGGGGATTGATACATCCTGTCCCCTCCTCCCCCGTACGGTCCGCGACGGGACGCCTGACCGCTGGCCGGATGCCCCTTCGGGCGCGCACGCTCCGCTATGGCGGTTTCACCGGGGTCTCGCCCGCCGCGGCGATAGCCAGGTCAGGTTTCTGTCTTCGGCTGCGGGTCGGCTAGGTTCTCTGGCGTGAATCGTCCAACCCCGCTGTCCCGCCTTTTCGCGCTGGCGCGCCGACCCCCCGTCCGCGACGGGTTCGGGGTCGGGCTCGCTGTCGGCCTCTCCGGCCTCGCTTTCGGCACCACGGCAACCACCGCGGGCCTCTCTGTTGCCCAGGCGTGCGTGCTCAGCCTGCTGGCGTTTACCGGCGCCTCCCAGTTCGCGCTGGCCGGGGTGGTGGCTGGAGGCGGAAACCTCATCGCGGGGGCGGTGGGCGCGCTGCTCCTCGGCTTCCGCAACACGTTGTACGGCCTGCGGATGAGCGAGCTCCTCGGCTGGCGCGGCCCAGCGCGGGCCCTCGCCGCTCACGGAGTGATCGACGAGACCACCGCGGTGGCTCTGGCGCAGCACGGGCGGGCAGACATCCGCGCCGGCTTCACCACGACTTTCGCCACCCTGTTCCTCTTGTGGAACGCCACCACTGTGATCGGCGCGATCGCGACCGAGCGCATCGGCGACCCTGCGACTTTCGGTCTCGACGTGGTGGGTCCGGCGACTTTCCTGGCCCTGCTGTGGCCGCGGTTGAAGGAAGGGAACCGCGTGCTGGCTATCGCGCTGCTGGGGGCCGCGATCGCACTGGCCACGACTCCCCTGCTGCCGCCGGGCGTCCCGGTGCTGCTGGCGTCGATCGCTGCCCTGCTCGCTTTGGGGGACCGTGCCGCGGACACCGCGCAGACCACGGTGGAGGAGGACGGGAAATGATGTTGTGGATCGCCGTGGTGGCCACCGGGCTCGGCTGCTATCTGCTCAAATACGCGGGAATGGCGGCGCCGCGTGCGCTTCTCGACCACCCGCTGGTGCGCCGGTTCGCGATGGCTGTCCCCGTGGCCCTGCTGGCCGCGCTCATCGCCCTGCAAACCGTAGCGGAGGGCAACCAGTTGGTCGTCGACCTGCCGCGGCTCGGCGGGATCGCGGCCGCGGTGGTGGCTCTCCTCCTGCGGGTCCCTTTTCTGCTCGTGCTGGTGATCGCCGCGGCGACCACGGCGAGCCTGCGGGCGCTCGGACTGGGCTGAAGCGCCGGAGCAATTCAGCACCCCGGGTTTCCCGGGTGGTGCAGCGGATTCGGAATGTCCTTCCGCTGGGGAAGACATCCGGTCGCGGGGGCGTCACAGGACAGCAATAGAGTACAGAAAATCCTTTTCTCTCCTATTCCTGCTTTTCGCCCCCTTATCGACCGAATTGTCGGTTCGCTGGTGGGGCTATCCCCGCTGCGTCTCCTGGGAAAGGTAGAGCTCGAACGCCCGGAGCACCGCCTCTGGTGCGGCACGCTCCTCGGTCTCGCCTGCAAGGAGGGTGTCTAGGTCTCCCATGGGCACAGCGGCCAGCAGGTCGCCTTGCGCTGCCGTCTCGCTGTTCTCCACGAAGCGGACGGTCGGGCTAGCCATTTCCTCTTCTTTGTCAGGCATAGCGAATGCCTTTCTCACCTGGAGAACAAATATTGCCCGAGAGTAACAGCGCCCTCACCAATAGACAACACCTTAAAGCCCGGTCTTATCCCTTTTCTTCACATCTGCGCACACAGAATTGTTCCGCGACACGGAATTCCCTGCCAGAGTCATCCGGATAAGTCGTCTCTGAGAAATCGGTGTCGGCCAGGGCCGCTGCACTGTCGCCGGACGTGCCTGCCCGCCGAGACACCTCGGCTCGACGGGCACCCCACCAGGGGGCCTTGTCCGTGGATGCCCTGGATACTCTGGACGTGGCACAGGCTTGCCGTTCCCTGGCTCAGGCTGTGACCGCGGCACTGGTCAGCTCTGCTGCACCCCACGTGCCGAGGGATGCCCGGTCGGTGCTGGACGATTGCGCAGAGAAGCCGACCGTCGCTCGGCGTTACGGGACCCCGGTGCCGCTGGCAGGGAAAGCGGGCACAGAGCGCCTCGCGGCGCTGCCGTGCTTACGCCACTTTCCGGTACCGGGAAGCGCCGATCGTGCCGCGGAGTTCCGCGCGTTCGACATCGGTCGCCGCGCCGATGTACCCGGCTAGCTCAACCAGGTCCTCTTGGCTGGCCCCTTCCCAGACGACCTGTACCCGGGTGGAGATGTCGAGGGGGATGTGGAGGACTGGACCGCTGAACGGGTCGCTGAGCACGGTGAAGCCGTCGTATTCGATGACCTGGTAGATCCTGTGGTCGTCAGGCTGCCCCTTGTACCGCCCGTTCGTCTCCTCAGGACGGTACACGTAGAGCTGGATCGGCTGGGCGCTCGCCTTCTTGACGTGCCGGTATTCCACGAGGACGTCTTGCTGCTCCGGGTGGGGCTCCACGCTGGTGAGCGTCCAGTCGGGGTGGCGGAGCACCGGGATGGCGGAATACCGGTCGTATTCAGCGCGCAGCACAGTCTGCGTCACCTGGCTCTCCGTGACAACCCCGCCGATGAGGGTGGCGAACGTGATCCCGGTGAGGATCATCGGCACTGTCCTGCGCTTGTGCAGGCTGGCAGCCACCAGGCAGACCACCACCCCGCAGGCCGCGGAAAGCCCTGTCGTCCACCACACGCTGAGGACCGTGCCGTACACCGCGGCCCGCACGATCGCATATCCCAGGGGGACGACCAGCGCGAAGGTGGTGAACACGGCGCTTCGCGGCACGCCGAGGCTGTGCAGGGTCTGGCGCAGCACTCCCCACAGCCCGATGAGGGCCAGGAGTCCCGCAAGCCCAAGGGCGATGACGGCTCCAGGGGCTAACGGGAAAGAGTCGTCCGGCCATAACAGTTCAACCGGCGCGAAGACGGTGGTGAGCGCCGCCACCGCCATCACTGCGGAGGCGAGTGCGAACACAAGGGCACCTACCGTGCGCCGCCACCACACCGGCGGGTGCTTCGTGGCGCTTCGGTCAGCGACAGGGGCGGGGGATGGAGAAACAGTCATGGTCGGTGGTCCAATCACTCTTTGGGAGCGCTCCCACAATGTAGACCATTTCTCTCGGAAATAATGCGCTGTTACTCCATCCCCAGGTGTGATGTTTCCGGCAGCCCCGCCGCGGATCCGCAGTACCACCGCACCAATCTGGTGCGTATCCCCACAATGGCGTGCGACGTACCGGACCCCAGAATTCCTCGACGTGGCGGTGAGTGCGCGCTGTCCGACCCCTGCACGCCGGAAATCCCGCGCGGGCAGCGCACCCGTCAGGTGTGCCGGACATGGCCGCCGCCGGCGGTTTCCAGCGCGTGACCGCGTTTTCCTCTTCTTCCGCTTCCGGACTACCCAGGCCGACGGAGACCCGCTTTTATCCCCGAGAATCGTAGGAGCTTTCGGCCGTCTCCTCAGGTTCTGATCACTTCGGATACCACGAAATCCCCATTGTTGCATGGGAAGGCAATTCTCTGCCGGGCAGGGGTGTTCCATGGGCGTAGTCTCACCCCATGACCGGTACTGCCCCACGCGGCGATGTGCGCCCGCCGACCATCCACGCCGATGAGAAGACCACCCTGCTCGCTTTTCTCGACTATCTACGGGAATCGATCACCGCGAAATTAGCGGGACTGTCGGACGAGCAGGCCCGCACCCCTGGAGTGCCGTCCGGCACCAGCTTGCTGTGGCTGATCAAACATCTCACCGCGGTAGAGCACGACTGGGTCATGTGGGCTTACCGCGGTGAGACAGGTCCACGACGGGAACGTCAGGTGCGGATCACCGCGGACGACACCGTGGCCCAAGCGGTGGCCGCGTATCGGGAGATGGCGCAGCGCACTACGGAGATCGCATTGGCCTGTGACGACCTCCACCGTCCCGGCGTGCGGTCGCTGCGCGAGCACGGCCCCGCGCCCTCGCTGCGCTGGGTGCTGGTGCACCTGGTAGAGGAGACGGCCCGCCACGCCGGGCACGCTGACATCCTCCGCGAGCAGATCGACGGCGCGGTTGGCCGCTGAGACAGCGCGGCCTACCGTCCTGCTCGGAACGCAGCGCCCCGAGGTGGCGAGCCTGCTGGCGCGGGCCGTGACCGGCACTCCACGGCCCGCTGCCGGCCGACGTCAGGGTTTGCGGAGCACGCCGCCGAGCTCCCAGATCTTCTTGGTCTCAGAGGAGCGGCCGACGTAGGGGCGCAGCGGCTCGGGGACGGGGCTGAGCGGCGGCTGGTTGGGGTCGGGCCGCCATTGGGCGACGTCGACGATGCCGGGCTCGACGGGCTCCAGACCGGCGACGAACGCGTGCAGCTCCGCGGGGCGGCGCACCCGCCCCCACGGCCCCAGGGCGAGCATCTCTGCGGTGAAGGCGTCCCCCGCAGCCACATCGTCGCTGCACAGATGGGAGATAGCGAGATAGCTGCCGGACGGCACCGCGTCGAGCATGGTCCGCAGCGCACCCCCCGGGTCGGCACTGTCCGGCAGACAGTGCAGGACCGAGAAGTACAGCAGACCGACCGGCTGGTCGAAGTCGATGAGGGCCCGCAGGTCCTCGCTGGCGAGGATCTCCTCGGGACGCGCCATGTCCGCCGTGATCACCGTGGTGTTGCCGTCTCCGGCGAGCAGCGCACGCCCGTGCGCCAACACGATCGGGTCGATGTCGACGTACACGACCCGGGCGTCCGGTTGGAACTGCTGGGCGACCTCGTGCACGTTGTTCTTTGTGGGCATGCCGCTGCCCATGTCGATGAACTGGCGGATTCCGGCCTCGCGCGCCAGGTAGCGCACCGCGCGGTAGAGGAAGAGGCGGTTCTCCCGCGCGACGTCGAGCATTTCGGGCGAGACCTGGACCAGAGCGAGCGCCGCCTGGCGGTCGACCTCGAAATTGTCCTTACCCCCCATCCCATAGTCGTAGATTCGGGCGACGGTGGGCTGATCGGTACGGATTTCCGGAGACATCGGACGGGTCGGTCCGGACACCTGACGCACACTCCTCACGGGATTTCGCTCATTGCCGTCGTGACGATAGTAATCGTTAGAGCAAGAATTTACCGATCTTTGACGCAATTAATTTCATATTTCAACCGTCATCGCCGCAGCACGCTCGTTTCCCGTGGTCACGACGCCCGCAACCCATTTCCTCATAAGGAATCGAAATGTCGCACTTATGACTTTCTGCCGGTTTTTAGTCCTGGGCTTCGCAGAGATTCCTGCGCTGAGCAGACACCGCCCCTCCACCAGCACCAGGCGTCTCGCCATGATCATTGTTGCTCGCACGCCGCAAAAAGAACCCGCAAAACCCCTCTTTTCGGACAGCACCTTGGTGCTGGCTCAGCGCAGCGCAGACTCGTATTCCCTGCGGGTGTAGGTCTCAGACGTGCGGGTGCCCCGGACACTGCAGGAGACGCTCAGATACTCCGCCGCATCCTCGCCATGGTCAAGGAAAACCAGGTCTGGCCTTTCCTCCTTCGGCACGTTGAGCATGAAAACGGCGCTCGTCCGGTCGAGGAGGCCGTCCCACCGGGTCACCGCAGCGGGTGCAGGCAGGGAGGACAAGCGGACCGTTCCCGGACAGGTCTTCCGGACCAGGGCGAGGGTTTCCGGAGTGTCCATCATGAGGGGCGCCCGGTCACAGAAGCGGGCCCACTCCCCCGCGCTCGCGCACTCCCCCGGCCTTTCCTCAGTCGGCTTGCTCTCGTCATGCACCGGGGGTGCACTGTCTAGCCCGGACGGCCGGGGACCGAACTCCTCGCGCAGAGTCACCCGTCCCATGTACCGGCTGTAGTAGGAGCCGGAGTAGTGGGTGCCGACCACGGCAAGGTCGAAACGGCCGGGCAGGTACTTCCACAGTGCCCAGAGGACCCCTTCGAACTGCTCCTTCCAGTCCGCGGGGATGCTGCCGCCCAGGTCGTCCTCCACCGACACCGAGGCGTAGACCACCGTGCCTTCCGCCTCGTCCTCGTAGACGAGGACAAAGGGATCGAGCGAACTCCCTTGTCCCTCGAACTCTTCGAGGAACACTGCGACGTCAGTGGGGCGGGTGGGGCGCGGGCCGTACTGGACGGCGAGGAAACCGAGGATGAGCAGGAGCACCAGGCTGAGCACTCCCCCGATCACCAGCCAGGCAGCCTTACGCGAGGCGTGGGGAGCCGGCGTCTGCGGTGGGACGGCGGCAGGCCCCAGGGGAAGACCGCAGTGGCTGCAGAACGGACCGCGGACAGGTGCAGTGCAGCGGGGACAGTTCATGGCATTCCTCAACGGTGGGGGATGGATACCGCAAGGCTCGAGGCCCTCAGCCGAGAAGCCCGCAACCCGAAGAGCGTGTGACGATTACACCACGACAAAACTATGTTTGCAAAGTTTTCGCTGATTAAGTGAAGCCATGTTAACTCTCGGTAGAGTGTCCTGGGCTGCCCGCCTTTGACCGCTCAGCGCCGAGAGGCGGCGCAGTCGACAGCAACGGGCTATCGCCACACCGCCAGCAGGTGCCCCCTGGGAAACGGAGTCTTGTTCCTACGACCGGCACGGTTGACCATCGCGCCTGCACAGGGCGTGACCGGCTAGTGGGACAAAGGGGTGCGGCGGTGGCGGGACAAGTCCGTGCCGCCACACCTGGAGTCCGGGTTCGCTATCGAAAGTGCCTGGCTGCGGGCAGGCCGAGACCGCCGGGCTCACCTGGTCGAGGAGCTGGACGAACAAGCCTGAGAGGCATCTGCTGATACAGCAGTGGATGCTCTTGAGCCTTCCCGGCTACAACCGGTCGTTCTTGACACTTGCGAGGAAGGCGACCCATTCAGCCTGGATGAAACCCAGGTGACCGAGGTGTCGGTTCTGAATGTCACGCACCAGGACTGACTCGGGAGTCCCAGCGACCTCAACGCAGTTGCCGCCGGTCTGGTTGCTGTGACTGGACTTGCGCCAGGAAATGGCGACCTCGACGCAAGCTCCCGCGTTACCGCCGCTGCAGCTGGATTTACGCCAGTCAAGGCTCTTGATCGCGAGAGTTCTCCTCTCGCTTCATGAAGGATCTTGAGGGGGTTCACGTCGAGGCAAGGCCTCCGCCTGCAGCGCACCGAAGATAGTGTTGCATCGCTGTATATCTTCAAGTGTGCCAGTGACAAATTCCCCATCATGTGCTCTGCATGAGCTAGTGGTGAGCGATCCGAGAACGCCATGATGCGAAACGGTCCGGACAGTCCGGGATGGGATACCAGACGTCCTGGGGAATCACTTGGAACTTGATTCGGTCCTCGTCCACCAATTTCGCTATATGGTGAAGTTGGTCTCGCATAATCTCTGGCGTTCCGAAACGGCGGCGGAGGACGACTTCGTCCACAACGAACCACAGTAGCGGCCTGTCAGGTCCCTCAACTACTTTACTTCATGCCGTTTGACGCGAGCTTCCGCAAGCCGATCGATCTCGTCTTTCCCCGCAATAGGACGCCCTTCACGCATGACCACTCGCGCGTAGTCCTCTGTCTGGAGAAGTCCAGGGATGAGGACCGTTTGGTACTCGCGGAGCTCGGTTGCTACCCGCTCCAAAGCGATGATGCCAGCAAACCAGTCAGGCGCTCCTTCCCGGCTTGCAAGGCTGATCCACAGCCGGGTGAAGGAGCTTCCTGTGTTGTAGACAGCGTCCAGTTTTCCGCAAAATCCTTTGTGGGAAGTCGTGTTCCCCACTCAATAGCACTGAACATCGACGGAGAAACATTTTTTCGCCTTGGCCACCTCAGCCTGCGAAAGCCCAGATAGTTGCCTGAATCTTCACAGCTCGACCCCAAACCGAATCCGCACCGGGTGTTGGGTGTCCACCATGCTCTACATCTCAACACAAACCAACTGGATCCACTATTGAAATCGACTAAAACTCCAAATGAGTGGACCCTATAGAAAAGGGTTCTTCGCGGTGAGGCTGTCCCCCGGCCAGCCCGCCCCTCGCAGCGCCCGACCCGCACTCACCTGTCCGCCGCGCTGGCTGCAGGGGACCACCCCCTGCGCGGCGCCCGACCAGTGGAGAAACCGCACCCATGGACCACGACACCGCCCCCTCCGGCGAGGGGTTCGTGACCCTGTACGCCGGGCCGCTGGACGGCCTGGTGCTCACTGCCGCCCACCTGGACCGCATGGCCCAGGACCACGGCAGCGAACGCTACTTCCTGCTGACCAACCGCGGCGTCACCGGCCTCTACCAGGAGGTCGACGGCCGCTGGGTCTACGCCACCCCGCGCCTGCCGGCCGCCCCCGACCAGCCCACCGACCAGCCCGAGGAGCCCGCATGACCCCCACCCCCAAGACCCCGGACGGGCAGGAGACCGACGAGGTCTACCGGGTGCGCGGCCAGCGGGTCTGGCGCGACGGCGCCGAGCTGTCCACCCGCCGCATCGAGGCCTTGGCCGCCCGCCTGGCCGCCGTGGCCCGCGCCCGCCGCGAGGCCGAACTGCGCGCCGCCTACCCCGTCGGCACCCGGGTGTGGCTGAGAGGCGACCCGACGCCCCGCACCGTCACCGGCTACACCGACTCCCCGGGCCTTCCGCCCTCGCTGCGTCTGTCCGGCCACACCATCGCCCGCCCCCGCCAGGTCACCCGCAACCCCCCGACCTGACCCGGGCACACCACGACCTTCTTTCCGCCCGACGGCCGCCCGGCCGTCCCGACCCCCACGGAGCCGCACCATGCCCGTGTCCGTTCCGCCGTCGCCGCCGCCCCGCCCCCGGATGCGCCCGCCGCGCCCCTGGGTGCCCGACGACCCGCCCGAGACCGTGCTGCCCGCCTGGATGTACGCCTGCCGGGAGCCGCACCCGCCGCACCGCGTGGTCCGCCCCGACGCTCCCCCGCCGTCGGAGCCGGTCCGGCCGCGGCGGTCCCGCGGCCGGCACGCCCGGCACCGGCGTGTCCGAGAGTGCTCTGCAGAGCAGCGGGAGCTGATCGTGCTGGCCGCGCTGCTCGGCGCGCTCCTCGGCGGGTACGCCTGCCTCGCCGTGACCGTCTCCGTCTGCCCCCTGTGAACAAGGGCGGGGAGCGGAGAGTGCGCCGCCGGGCCGGGACGCCCTCCCGGCCCGGCGGTGTTCTTCCTCCGCGACCTCGGAGAACCGGACACGGCGGCACGTTCCAGCCAGTCTGTGTACACCGAGCACCAAACAACAACAGACGAAACAGAATGGGATTGACATAGTTTTCGTACATCATCTAAGTTCGCAGCAACGTAACTCCCCCGTTCCGGCCCCGCCCCCGCTCGCGTCCGCCCCCGCGTGTTGGAGCCCTCATGCCCTCCCCTGACCGAAAGCCCCGCCAGGTCACCCCCACCGAACTGCTCGACATCCGCGAAGCCGAGTGGCGGCCCCGCCTGGAGTCGCGCTCCCTCGTCAGCGAGACCGTGCTGCCCCAGAAACACCTGGACCAGGCCGCGGTCGCGCTCGGCCGCGTCCTCACCCAGGCCCTCGACCGGGGACGCGAGCCCCGTCTGCTCCGCTGGCCCGCCTGCGTGGCCGCCGTCACCGCCGGCATCGCCACCGCCCGCTACTCCCAGGGCGCGTTCTGGCCCGCACTGTGGGAGACCGCCCGCGTGCCCGCCGCCCGGCAGGACGCCGACACCTGGGGGAAGGCGTTCCTGGGCGCCCTGGACCGGCTGGGCCTGGACCCCTTCCCCGACGAGCACTTCCCCTACGTCACGCCGATCCTCATGCACGCGGGCATCCCCACCTACTGCCTGGGCGACGTGTTCACCCTGCTGCTGGAACGCAGCGTGCGCACCCCCGGCCTGGACGCCCCCGCCTTCCACCACTGGGCCGTGTCCGGACGGCACCGCCTCAACAGCCTCGACGTGCCCGCGCGGCGGTTCATCACCGAGGGCGGCGACTACGCCCTGGAGGTCGTCGACCGCTGCCTGGACCTGCTCGACCGGCTCCGTGACGACCCCGACGCCGACTGCCGGTCCGTGGGCCTGCCGCCGCGCTTCCTCGCCCCCGCCCGCGAGGCCCTGGAACGGGCCGCCGCGTCGGGGACCCCGGTCGCGCGCCCCGCCACCGGCGGCCCCCGGCGGCAGCAGGGCGCCCGGCCCCGGCTGCGCCTCGACCCCTACGCGCACGGCGTGCACGTCGCGCTGCCCGTCATCGGCGACAGCGACGACCACATCGTGCGCTGGCGCATCACCACCGACAGCGGCACGTACCAGGTGCGCGGCCACGGCCGGTGGGCCGCCGCCGCGGGCACCGCCTCCCCCACCCTGTTCCCGCTGCCCGCCCCCAGCCGCACCGTCCGCGTGGAACTCGGCGACACCGGCTTCACCGAACACCTGCCGCTGGTCGACCCCGAGGACCCGCTGCTCGTCTTCACCGACGACGGCGACCCGCTCGACCCCCGGCTCGCGCTGCCGCCCGGCCGCCTGTGGCTGCTGCACCCCGCCGACCGGGCCCTGCTGCGCTCCGGCGGCGACACCGGCGACGACCTGGTCGGCGACACCCCCTACGGCTGGGAGGGGTGGACACTGCTGCGGGTGACCCTGCGCCGCGGCGACCGGATCGGCCTGGAGGGCTGCCCCGAGCGCCTCGTGCACGGCCGCGCCCGCCCCCACCTCGACCAGTCCGCTCCCGTGCGGGGCGTGTCGACCACGTCCGGCTCCCCCGTCCACGCCGACCTGCCCGTGGTGGTGCTGCCCGACGCCGAGGGCGAGGCCGTGGACTGGCACATCGACGTGCTGCACGCCGACACCGGACGGCTGCTGGCCGGCGCCACCGGCCGCAGCGGGCAGCGCGTCAGCCCGCTGGAGGGCCTGCCCCGCCCCGTGCTCGGCTCGTTCCTGGTCACCGTGCGCGGCCCTCTCGGCCGCGGCCTGCGCCGCCACCTCACCGTCGCCGAAGGGCTCACCGCCCGCTACGAGCCCGCCTTCCGGGCGCTCACCCCCACCGGGCTGGAACCGGTGGACGCCGTCCTGGCCGGACCCGACGGGCTGGACGTCGAACCGGAGGCGCAGCGGCTCGGCTCCGGCGAGGCGACGCTCGCGGCGCGGCTGCGCACCGCCGCCGCCGAACTGGCCGTCACCGTCCGCCCGCCGCACCTGGCCGTACTGTGCACCGGCGACCCCAGCCCCCAGTGGCGGCCCCAGCCGCTGCGGCTGGCCACCGAGACCGTGACCGGGGTCGGCGACCTGCTGCTGCGCCTCCCCGAAGGCGAGGAGGACAGCGGGCTGCCCGGGCCGCTGTCGGTGATCTCCGGTGAGGACGTGGTGCAGCGGGTGGAACCCGCGGCGCACCGGGGCGGCGCCACCGTCCGCTACCCGATCGCCCAGATCGGCGACACCGCCGCCGCCCACCGGCACCTGCGGATCGCCGCCCCCTACCGGGACCGGGTCCTGCACGTCGCCGTGGTCAGCCCGCGCCGCCTGGCCACCGGGGCGCACCAGGAGGACGGCGCCGTCGTCCTGGCGGACTTCCCCGGCATGCCCGGGGTCGATGCCGCCCTCTACCCGCACCGCGCGCCGTGGCGGCCGCCCCGGGTGGTGCCGGTGTCCAAGGACGGCCGCATCGCCCTGCCCGAGGACCTGCGCGACGGCGGCCCGCTGGAGGTGCTGCTGGCCGTGGACGACCCGTGGTCGGCGGCGGAGTGGCCCGACTGGCCCGACCGGCGCGACGCCAACCGGCTCACCTGCCCCGCGCCCGGCGTCCCCGACTCCGACGACCCCGAGGAGGTGCTGCTCTCCCGGGTCCTCGCCGGGGAGGCCGACGCCGACCGGCTGCGCGGCACCGACGAGACCGCCGCCCGGCTGTGGCGGGTCGTGGGCCTGGCCGACCGGCTCGTCTCCGTCGGCGTGGACCGCGCCGCCGTCGACGCCTGTGCCCGCGCCCTCGGCGCACACCCCGTCACCGCGCTGCTCGCCCACGGCTCCGCCGGACTGGACCCCGCCGACAGCGTCCGCACCCTCATCGCCAGCGGCCTGGCCGCCGCACCCCAGCACGACCGGGTCACCGTGGACGAGGCGGTCCGGCTGTGGCAGCGGCTGCCCGCCGCGGCCGCCCTGGCCACCAGCGACCTGCTGCCCCGCATCCCCACCGACCCCGCCCGGCAGCGGCCCGAGCACGCCGAACTGCTGGAGGAGCTGGAGCACAGCTGCGGGCCCGCCGCCGCGCAACTGCTGGCCGGCGACGCCGACCCGCACGCCCGCGTCGGCCGCTTCGACGCCTCCGCCGAACACCTCGCCCGCATGCCCGAGGCTCAGGTCAGGGCCGCGTGGCGGGCCGCCGGAGTGGTGCCCCGGGCGCTGCTGGACGCCGACAACCGCTCCCAGGCCGCCCTCGCCCTGTTCGGGGTGCGCAACAGCACCGCGCTGCACGGGGTGCGCTCCCGGGCGGCCACCGTCCTGAAGCTGACCGCCGCGGTGTGCGACCGGCTCCCCGACGCTTACCGGACAGCGGCACGCGCCCTGATCGACAGCCGCCGCCCCGACCGGCCCGGGTCCTGGCGCGACCTGCCCGCCCTGTCCGCCGCGCTGGCCACCGCCGCCCGCCTGGCCGCCCGGGACGTGGACGACTGCCGACGGCTGGTGGAGCGCTACCGGCAGGAGTGGGCGGAACTGGCCGCCGCGGCCCCCGACCTCGCCGCCGTCGACCTCGTCCTCGCCGAACTCACCCTCGCCGGAACCGAACGCGCCCGACTGTTCAAGGAGCCGACCGCGTGACCACCACCCTGGACCCCATCGGCGTCAGCGCCCTGATCAGTGACAGCTACCGCCGCTACCTGCGCTCCCTGCTGCCGCTGCGCGACCGCGGACTCGCCGACGCCCTGGAGGAGCAGATCAGCAGCAGCCCGCTGCTGACCAAGGGGCCGCTGCTGGAGGCCACCCCGCCCTACCGGACCGGCGCCACCCCGCGCCAACTGGTCGCCGAAGGCGTGCTGTCGCCCTCCTTCGCCGCGCCCGGCGGCCCCGCGATCCACCTGGACCGCCCCCTCTACCTGCACCAGGAGCAGGCGATCCGCAAGGCCCGCGCCGGACGCAACCTGGTGGTGGCCACCGGCACCGGGTCGGGCAAGACCGAGAGCTTCCTGCTGCCCATCCTCAACGAGCTGGAGGAGCAGCACCGGCGCGGCGAGCTCGGGCCGGGCGTGCGCGCGCTGCTGCTGTACCCGATGAACGCGCTCGCCAACGACCAGCTCAAACGGCTGCGGGAACTGCTCTCCGGCAGCCCGCACATCACCTTCGGCCGCTACACCGGCGAGACCAAGGACAGCGACCGGCAGGCCCTCGACTCCTACCACCGCCTGCACGGCCAGCGCGACCCGCTGCCCAACGAGCTCATCAGCCGCGAGCAGATGCGGCGCAGGCCGCCGCACCTGCTGCTCACCAACTACGCGATGCTGGAGTACCTGCTGCTGCGCCCCGCCGACCTCGACCTGTTCGAGGGCGAGCACGCCGGGCACTGGCGGTTCGTCGCCCTGGACGAGGCGCACGTCTACGACGGGGCCAAGGCCGCCGAACTGGCGATGCTGCTGCGCCGCCTGCGCGACCGGGTCGCCCCCGGCCGCCGCCTGCAGTGCATCGCCACCAGCGCCACCGTCGGCGACGACCCGCAGGCGGTGATGACGTTCGCGTCCCGGCTGTTCTTCGACGCGCCGTTCGAGTGGGACGCGACCGACCCCGACCGGCAGGACCTGGTGACCGCCGCCCGCCGCACCGACGCCCCGGGCCGGCCGTGGGGGCCGCTGTCGGCCGCCGACTACGCGGCGATCGGCCGCGCCGCCGACCCCGGGGCCGAGCTCGTCGCCGCCGCCCGGCGGCACGGCGTCCCCGACGGCGACGCCTACCGGGTGCTCGCCGCCGAACAGCGCATGCGGAAACTGCGCGCCCTGCTCGCCGACGGCGGCCCGCAGCCGCTGGAGGACCTGGCCGTGCGGGTCTTCGCCGGAGAGCACGACGGCACCGTGCGGCCCGCCGCCGCGCTGGCCGCCCTGGTCGCCCTGGGCAGCCGGGTGCGCGACCCCGACGGCAACCCGCTGCTCTCCGCGCGCTACCACCTGTTCACCCGCGCCACCGAGGGCGCGTTCACCTGCCTGTCCGGGAAGGGGCCGCACGTCTGGCTCTCCCGCCACGAGCACTGCCCCGACTGCCACGCGCCCGCGTTCGAGCTCGCCGCCTGCAAACGCTGCGGCGACGCCTACCTGGTGGGCACCACGGCGGCCGAGGACGCGGCGGTCCGCTTCCTGCCCCAGCGCCGCCCCCAGGACCAGGTCCTGTGGCTGCACCTGGGCGACTCCCCGATCGCCGTCGACGACGATGACGACACCCTGGAGGAGCCCGTCGCGCGGACCACCCCCGAGGACGACCACCTGTGCGTCGGCTGCGGCGCGCTCGGCACCGCGGCGCGCGCCTGCGTCTCCGGCTGCCCGGGCCGTGCCGTGCGCGCGGTGCGGAAGCTGCGCAGCAGGAACGGCCGCCCCAGCGGCTGCCTGTCCTGCGGGGCGCGCGGCCTCGACACGGTGCGCCGCCTGGAGAGCGGCAACGAGGCCGCGGCGGCCGTGGTGGCGACCGCGCTCTACCAGGCGCTGCCCGAGGACGCCGACGCCGGGCGCGCCGACCGCCCCGGCGGGGGCCGCAAACTGCTCACGTTCAGCGACAGCCGCCAGGCCGCCGCGTTCTTCGCGCCCTACCTGGAGCACAGCTACTCGCTGCTGCAGCAGCGGCGGCTCATCCTCGAGGGGCTGGAGCACGGCTTCGACGCCGCCGACGACTTCCGGGTCGACGACCTGATCGGCCACACCGCGCGGCGGGCCGCGCGCGCCGGGAACTTCGAGCGGCGCGTCTCCCGCCAGCGCCGGGAGCACGCCGCCGGCCTGTGGGTGATGCGGGAGCTCGTCGCCACCGACGACCGGCAGTCCCTGGAGGGGCGCGGCCTGCTGCGCGTCCGCATGGAACGCCCCGAGGGCGTGCGGCTGCCCCCGGCGCTGACCCGGATGCTCGGGCTGGACGAGGACGAGGCGTGGGACCTGCTCGGCGAGCTCGTGCGCACCCTGCGCCAGCAGGGCGCGCTGACCATGCCCGAGGGGGTGGCCCCCGACGACGAGGCGTTCGCGCCCCGGCGCGGCCCCGTCTACGTGCGGGAGAGCGGCCCCGCCCCCAAGCGGAAGGTGATCTCCTGGCTGCCCGGCCAGGCCAGCAACCGCCGCGTCGACTACCTGCGGCGGCTGCTGGACCGGCTCGGCGTCGCCGACCCCTCGCTCACCCCCGAGGACCTGCTGCGCGGCGCCTGGAAGCTGCTCACCGGGCTGGGCGGCGGGCGCGAGGGCGAGGGGTGGCTGTGCTCGGACAGCGACCGCGTCCTCGGCACGGTGTGGCGGGTCGACCACACCGCCCTGCTGCTGGCCCCCGTGGGCGCGCACGCCCCGCTCCACCAGTGCGACAGCTGCCGCCGCCTGCACCCGGTGTCGGTGCGCGGGGTGTGCCCCACCCTCAACTGCCCCGGCACGCTCCACCCGTTCACGCCGCCCGCCCCCGAGGCGGACGACGACCACTACCGGCGCCTCTACCGCAGCCTCAACCCGGTGGTGCTGCGCGCCCAGGAGCACACCGCGCAGTGGTCCACCGAGGAGGCCGCCCGCATCCAGGAGGACTTCGTCGAGGGCCGCGTCAACATGCTGTCCTGCTCCACCACCTTCGAGCTCGGCGTGGACGTGGGCGAGCTCCAGGCGGTGCTGCTGCACAACATGCCGCCCACCACCGCCAACTACGTGCAGCGCGCCGGACGCGCCGGGCGGCGCACCGACTCGGCCGCGCTGGTGGTCACGCACGCCCAGCGCCGCTCCCACGACCTGTTCCGCTACCAGGAGCCCGAGCAGATGATCGCCGGGCAGGTGCGCGCGCCCTACGTGCCGCTCGCCAACGAGCGCATCGCCCGCCGCCACGCCCACTCGGTGGCGCTGGCCGCGTTCTTCCGGCACTGGCACCGCGCCACCGGGGAGGCCTGGGCCACCGTCGGCGCGTTCTTCCTGCCCGGGGAGAACGGAGCACCCGCACCGGTGACCCGCGTGGCTGACTTCCTCACCCCGGTCCCTGAGGAGATCAGGGCCGCACTGCGGCGCATTCTGCCGAGCAACGTGGCCGCCGACATCGGGGTGGACGACGACCGGTGGGTTACCGAACTGTGCGAACACTTGGAGCAGTTGCGTCTCGAAGTCGACCAGGACGTCGCCGACTTTGAACGCCGCCGCGTGGCAGCCTTTGAGAAACGCAACGACCTGCTGGCTGGGCGGTTCGGGAAGACCATCAACACCATCGTGCGCCGCTCGCTGCTCAGCTTCCTGGCGACCCGCAACGTGCTGCCCAAGTACGGATTCCCCGTCGACACCGTGGAACTGCGCACCCACCATGCCGAAGAGCCGGTGGGCAGCAAACTTGAGCTGGCCCGCGACCTCACCTCAGCGATCTACGAGTACGCGCCAGGCGTGGAGATCGTGGCGGGCAGCAGAAAATGGCAGTCGGGCGGGGTGTACCGGCTGCCCGGGCGGGAGCTGCGCCGCTTCTCCTACCGGGTGTGCGACACCTGCGGCTACTACGCGGAGAGCACGGAACGGCTCGCTGAAGTCTGTGCGGCCTGCGGGACCGCAGCCACCGGCACGCCCACCGAGTACTGCATTCCCGAGTTCGGTTTCGTGGCCCTGCCCAAGACGGAAGCCGCGGGCCTAACTCCGCCGCAGCGGTCCTGGCACGGCTCTACCCACGTGCTCCGGCTCGCGGTCGACCCCGTGGAACGACGGTGGCCGCTGCCCAGCGGAGGCGAAGTGGTGTGCCTGGCAGGCAGCCGCGGGGAACTCGTGGCGCTCTCCGAAGGGCCGTCTGGACGCGGATTCTGGATCTGTGAATGGTGCGGCTGGGGCGGCAGAGCAGCCCAGAAGCGTCCTAAAGAGCACACGCACCCGCTCAAAGGCATCCCGTGCACCGGCCCGCTCAGCCGCCTGTCCTTGGGGCACAAGTACGAAACCGACCTCGTGGACATCACCTTCCACGGGAAGCTGAACATCACCACAGCGTCGCCCCAGACCCGGTATTCGCTGCTGTACGCTCTGCTGGAAGGCGCGTCAGCCGCGTTGGAGATCAGCCGCGACGACATCGACGGCACCCTGTTCTTCCAGGCCGGGCAGACCACCAGCCTGGTGCTGTTCGACACGGTGCCTGGCGGGGCAGGCGGCGCCGTCCGGATTGCCACGCACTTCCGCGAAGTGCTGCTCGCCGCCCGGAAACGGGTGGAGAACTGCGAGTGCGGGGAAGAGACGTCCTGCTACGGGTGTCTGCGCACCTATCGCAACCAGACCCGCCACGACCTGCTGGTGCGCAGGGACGCGCTCGCCGCGCTGCACTCGCTGACCTGACCGGTCGGGGAGGGGGCACGGCCCCCGCGGAAACCCGTGTTCAGAGGGTTTCCGCGGGGGCCGTGCATGCCGTCACGACTCTGCGCGGAGAATCTCCAGCGACTTCGCCAAATCCTCCGGATACGAGCTGGTGAACTCCACCCGGCGGTACTGCGTGGGGTGGGTGAACGCCAACCGGATCGCGTGCAGCCACTGCCGGTGCACCCCCAGCCGCTCCGCCAACGTGGGATCCGCCCCGTACAGGGTGTCCCCCACGCACGGGTGGCGGATCGCCGACATGTGGACGCGGATCTGGTGGGTGCGGCCCGTCTCCAAGTCGATTTCCAGCAGGCTGGCCGCGCGGAACGCCTCCAACGTGGTGTAGTGGGTCACCGACGGGCGGCCGCCCGCCACCACCGCGAACCGGCCGTCCCCTGACGGGTGCCGGTCGATCGGCGCGTCGATCGTGCCGCGCAGCGGATCAGGGTGCCCCTGCACGAGCGCGTGGTAGACCTTCTCCACTGTGCGCTCCTTGAACGCGCGTTTCAGCGAGCTGTAGGCGATCTCGCTTTTCGCGACCACCATCAGCCCCGTGGTGTTGGCGTCCAAGCGGTGCACGATGCCCTGCCGTTCGGCGGCACCACTGGTCGCGACCGCGACCCCTGCGGCCAGCAGCCCGTCCACCACGGTCGGCCCCGACCAGCCGATCGTGGGGTGGGCGACCACGCCCGCGGGCTTGTCCACCACGACAATGTCGGCGTCCTCGTACACGATGCGCATCCCCGGCACCGGCTCGGGACGCGGCGCAGGGGGGTTCGGGGGCGGGGGCAGGGTGATGTCCAGCCACGCCCCGGCGTTCACCCGGTCGGACTTCGCTGCTGGCGCACCATCGACCAGCACATTGCCTTCAGCGATCAGCTCGGCTGCACGGGTCCGCGACAGGCCGAAGAGGCGGGCGATTGCCGTATCGAGCCGATCGCCTTCCAACCCGTCAGGTACCGGCATGCTCCGGTGATCACTCACGCTTCGTCTCCTCGCGTCGCACCGCGTTTGTCGTCTGTCTCGCGCGTGCCGTCAATGTTGATCCCACGGAAAGCCAACAGCACGGCGAGGACACCGCCGCACACGATCGCGGAGTCGGCGATGTTGAACACCGGCCAGTAGGGCACCTGAATCCAGTCCACGACGTGACCGTGCAACGGGGACGGCGGATGGAACAGCCGGTCCACCCACGTCCCTGGCGCGTCCGGACCCACGAGTGCCGCCGGTATCTCCCGAGTGTCAGGACGCCACACGCGGTCGATGAAATTGCCTATGGCGCCACTGAGGATCAACCCCAGCGACACCGCCCATCCGGCGCTGCGCAGCCGAGGTGCCGTCCACAGGATGGTGCCGATGACCGCCACCATGATCAGGCTGAACACCCAGGTCATCCCGGTACCGATGGAGAACGCTGCCCCCGGGTTGAACACGAGTGTCAGCTTGAGCAGGCCGCCGAGAAGCACGATCGGGTCGCGGGGGGAGAAGTACGCGAGCGCGATCTCCTTGGTGACGAAGTCGGCAACCAAGGGCCCGGCGGCAACCGCCAGCAGCAGCCCTATCCGGCGCGGGCGGTCCTGTGGGGACGCGTTCTCAGCCTCAGTACTCTCGATGCCCTGAGCGGGGTCGACGTCACTCAGCGGGAACTCCTCAACGTGGGATACGGCGTACCGCCGCCTCCGTGGTCTCGCGGCCGTCGGTGTTCCGTCCGCGTGGCGTGCGGGCCAGCCCTCATTCTATGCGCCAACCTGATTCCCTCATCTGGCTGCGCAGCGGCCGTTACTCTTCGACGTGCACGAACCCGCCGTATTCTTCGGCGAGCGCGGCAAGCCCTTCCTCATCCATGACGGCGGGAGCACCGTCCGGGCCGGTGCGGACTTCCACGATCCAGTCCACGTCTTCGGCGTCGTCTTCCCCCGCGTACATGTCCCGGTGCACGGTGCAGGGCGCGTACCCCTGCTCTTGCAACTGCTCGGCGAGTTCTTCCGCGGCGTCGCGTTCCGCCAGCGTCACCAGGACGGCTCCCTCGTGGGTCGCTCGGGTCACCGTTTCCTCCTCGGTCTCGCGGTTTTCGGCGCAAGTATGCCCCGGTCACGTTACAGCCGGAAAACGGCGGCCGGACGGTGCTGCTTCCTGGGATATCCTCAACCCAGCAAGGCGTTGATGGGGACGAGTACCGGCGGACACAGCCATGAGCGACCCGGGGACGGTGGAAGCCTGGGGGTATGACCGCACGGGAAGATCACCCCGGAGCCGCCGGAAGAACGGCGTCTGTGCGGACGCTCAGTAGAACCGGCCGATCAGCAACGAGTGGGGCGCGCGGCAGGACGACGGCCGCGCGGCCAAGGAGGGTGGTACCGCGGGGCGTCTGCCTCGTCCCTCCGTCAGGTGACCAGCACCCCTGATGGAAAGGTACGCCACGTGTCGAAGGAGTCGACTCGACCGTTCCCCACGCTTCCCGCCCAGATCGACCTGCCTGCGATGGAGCACGAGGTGCTGCGGCGGTGGGAAGAACACAAGATCTTCGAACGGTCCCTAGAGCAGACACAGGGCGGCCCGACCTGGGTGTTCTACGAGGGTCCCCCGACCGCGAACGGGACGCCCGGCGTGCACCACGTCGAGGCGCGCGTATTCAAGGACGTGTTCCCCCGGTTCAAGACGATGAAGGGGTTCTACGTCGAACGCAAGGCCGGGTGGGACTGCCACGGCCTGCCCGTTGAGGTCGCCGTCGAAAAAGAACTGGGGATCTCCGGCAAGAAGGACATCGAGGCGTTCGGGATCGCCGAGTTCAACGCCCGCTGCCGCGAGTCGGTGCTGCGGAACGTGGACGCGTTCACCGAGATGACGCGGCGCATGGGCTACTGGGTCAACATGGACGAGGCCTACCGCACCATGGACCGCGAATACGTGGAGTCGGTGTGGTGGGCGATCAAGCAGATCTGGGACAAGGGCCTGCTGGTCCAGGACTACCGGATCAGCCCGTACTGTCCGCGCTGCGGCACCACCCTGTCCGACCACGAGCTCGCGCAGGGCTATGAGACGGTCACCGACCCGTCGGTGTATGTGCGGTTCCCGCTGACGTCCGGCCCGCTCGCCGGGCAGGCCGCGCTGCTGGTGTGGACCACGACCCCGTGGACCCTGGTGTCCAACACGGCTGTGGCCGTGCACCCCGAGGTGGACTATGTGGTGGCCACGGACGGTTCTGAGCAGTTGGTCGTGGCCGAGCCGCTGGTGGGTGCGGCGCTGGGTGACGGCTGGACGCTGACCGGGCAGCGGTTCAAAGGCGCGGAGCTGGAACGCTGGACCTACCAGCGGCCGTTCGAGCTGGTGGAGTTCGACTCCCCCGCGCATTTCGTGGTGCTCGGCGACTATGTGACCGTCGAGGACGGTACCGGCCTGGTGCACCAGGCGCCCGCGTTCGGTGCGGACGACATGCAGGTCTGCCGCGCTTACGGGCTGCCCGTGGTCAACCCGGTGCGCAACGACGGCACGTTCGAGGAGCACCTGGACCTGGTGGGTGGCGAGTTCTTCAAGACCGCGGACGCTGCCCTCGTGGCGGACCTGAAGGACCGCGGCCTGCTGTTCAAGCACCTCGACTACGAGCACAGCTATCCGCACTGCTGGCGTTGCCACACTCCGCTGATGTACTACGCGGTGCCGTCGTGGTACATCAAGACGACCGCGATCAAGGACCAGTTGCTGGCGGAGAACGCCAAGACCAACTGGGTTCCGGCGAACGTCAAGGACGGACGTTACGGGGAGTGGCTGCGCAACAACGTCGACTGGGCGCTGTCCCGCAGCCGCTACTGGGGCACACCGCTGCCGATCTGGGAGTTCCCGGACGGTCGGCGGATCTGTGTGGGCTCCTTGAAGGAGCTGAGCGAGCTGAGCGGGCAGGACTTGTCCGACCTGGACCCGCACCGCCCGTACGTGGACGACATCGTCATCCCCGACCCGGACGCGGACCCGTCGCTGCCGCTGGAGCAGCGGGTGGCCCGCCGGGTGCCGGAAGTCATCGACGTGTGGTTCGACTCCGGTGCGATGCCGTTCGCGCAGTGGGGTGCCCCGCACCGCAACCAGGAGAAGTTCGAAGCAAACTTCCCCGCCCAGTACATCTGCGAGGCGATCGACCAGACCCGCGGCTGGTTCTATTCGCTGATGGCGGTCAGCACGCTGGTCTTCGGCCGCTCCTCGTACGAGAACGTGGTCTGCCTGGGCCACATCCTCGCCGAAGACGGCCGCAAGATGAGCAAGCACCTGGGCAACATCCTGGAGCCGATCCCTGTCATGGACCGGCACGGCGCTGACGCGCTGCGCTGGTTCATGGCGGCCAGCGGTTCGCCGTGGATGCCGCGCCGGGTCGGGCACACGGTCCTGGAGGAGATTGTCCGCAAGGTCCTGCTCACCTACTACAACTCGGCGTCCTTCTTCACCTTGTACGCGGGTGCGGGCGACGGGTGGAGCCACGAGCAGTTGGCGGACGCGCCGGCGCCGCAGGACCGGCCGCTGCTGGACCGCTGGATCCTCTCCGAGCTGCACTCGCTGATCAAGACCGTGGACGACGCGTTGGAGCGGTTCGACACGGCGCTGGCGGGCCGGGCGTTGACCACGTTCATCGACGACCTGTCCAACTGGTATGTGCGCCGGTCGCGCCGCCGGTTCTGGGCGGGTGCGGGCACGCCTGAGGGGGCTGCGGCATTCGCGACCCTGTTCGAATGCTTGGAGACCCTCACCCTGCTGATGGCGCCGATCGTGCCGTTCATCACCGACCACGTGTGGCAGGCGCTGCGCCGTCCGGATGCTCCGGAGTCGGTGCACTTGGCGTCGTGGCCGAAGGCCGACGAGTCGCTGATCGACCCTGCGCTGTCGGAGCAGATGGCGCTGGTGCGCCGCCTGGTGGAGCTGGGCCGGGCGGCCCGGGTGGACTCGGGGCAGCGGGTCCGCCAGCCGCTGGCGCGGGCGCTCGTGGGTGCCCCGGGTTTTGCGGAGCTGCCGGAGCAGTTGCGCGCGCAGATCGCGGAAGAGCTCAACGTGGTGCAGCTCGACCCGCTGTCGGTGGTCGGCGGCGACCTGGTGGACTACTCGGTGAAGCCGAACTTCCGTGCCCTGGGCAAGCGGTTCGGCAAGACCACGCCGCGGGTCGCCCAGGCGATCCGGGAGGCCGACGCTAAGACGCTGGTGGAGCGGCTGCGCGCGGACAATGCGGCGACCGTGGACGTCGACGGGGAGCAGGTGGTGCTCTCCGCTGACGAAGTGGTGGTCACCGAGCAGCCGCGGGAAGGCTGGACGGTGGCGTCGGAGGCCGGTGAGACGGTGGCGTTGGACTTGGAGTTGACGCCGGAGCTGCGCCGGGCCGGTGTTGCCCGCGAGGTGATCCGTCTGGTGCAGGATGCGCGCAAGTCCAGCGGGTTGAACATCTCCGACCGTATCCACCTGTGGTGGTCGGCGACCGACGAGATGACAGCGCAGGCCATGGCTGAGCACGCGGAGGCGATCAGCAGCGAAGTGCTGGCGGTGTCCTTCACCGAGGGCACTGGCGACGCCGACGCCTACGAGGTCGTCTCGGAGGAGTTCGGGATCACCCTGCGGCTGCGGAAGGCCTGAGACACGTCGCACGGGGCCGTGGACCTTTCGGGTTCACGGCCCCGTTGTCGTGGAGTCGTTTCCTCAATCCGACCGTCGGCGGGCACCGCGGCCCCGGTGGGGATACTCGCGGGGGCGGGTGGGCCGGGACGGCGACGTCTTAGGATGTGGCGTCGTCTGCAGCGGCGGTGGTACTGCTGCGAGGCGGGTCGGCAGGGTCGGAACCGTCCTCGGAGTCGGTGGATGTGTCGGATCCGGTCTGGTCCGGTTCCGTCTCAGCGGCAGCCGCTTCCGTGCCCAGGTCGCTGCCCGTGGGGGTCCACCGGGCGGCGAGCTCGGCGATCGCCGCAGCGGAAACGCTCTTGTTTTCGTACTGCTCTTGGGATGGCAGTGTGAAAGGCGGATTCCATTCGGCTGGTTCGCGGAAGGTGATCACGGCCGTCTCGTCGACGTCCGGATCAGTGTCGTCCGCAGGATCCGCCGGGGAGTCGTCGTGGTCGGCGCTGCCGGGCGCGGCGCCGTCGTCACCGGACGGATCGGATTCGGCGGTGTCAGCGCTACCGCTGTCTGCGGCCTCGGACTCCTCGTTGCTGTCTGCAGTCTCGGAATCCGGTTCCGCGGTGGCGGCGTCGACAGACGCGGTGTCCTCGGACTCGCCGTCGTCCGCTTCCGTGTCCCGCTCGGAGTCGACTGTCAGCTCCTCCGCAGCAGAGTCCGGGGTTTCCTCGCTGTCGGCTGCAGGACCGTCGGTGTCGACCGCGGTTGCCCCGTGCAGCTGGTCGGCGAGGACAGGGAGCTCCTGGGTGGCTTCCATATCCGGGGAATGCTCCGCCGCGCTGTCGTCGGAGTCGCTGTCGGAGCAGGGAGGTTCCGCGACAGTCTCCACGGGCGGGTTTTCGTCGACCGGGTCGTCGGTGTCGACTGGGTCGGTGTCCTCCGCCGTTCCCGCCGCACGGTCCTCCGGCTCGGAGGCTGGGACGGCCTCGACTGCGTCGTCGGCGTCCTCTTGGGATGCCGCGGCAGTGGGGGTGTCGTCCGCAGAGCTACCGCTGCTGGATTCGGCGGATTCGTGCTGCTCCTCCTGGGGAGGCTCGGACAGCGTAGCGTCGCGTGCCTCCGCAGGGGGTGGAATGGATGCCTCCCGCACCGGTTCGGAAACCGGCGCGGGGACGGAGATCCCGACTACCGCGGTCCTGTCTCCGTCGTCCTGGACTGCCACGGGAGGGCTGCCGACGCTGGTGGTCGGGGCTGCCACCTGGCCGGTAGCCGCTGCCGTGCCCAGATGCGGGACGGACGCCTTCCCCACATCGTCCGTCCGTACCGGTCCGGTCACGGCCCCGGGGAGTCCGGCACTCCGGTGATCGGGCAGTGACTCCGCACGGCCCGGCCCAAACAGGGCTTTCCTGTTGCGGACGAACTCCACCGCGAGCAGTACAGCGGCGAGCCCGCCGAGACCGAGCGCGATGTTGACCAGAGTCAGCTCTGCGAGGGCTAGTGCTGTGCCCATCACGACGAACGCCGCTATGACCAGCACCAGGCAGACGATGATCACCGGGTGAGCGCCTTACTTAGGAATCGAGAGAACGGACAGGACCGGGGTGACCGTCGACCGTCACTCAGTGGCGATCGTGCGGATCACCCGGGTGGTAGCCATGCGGTGCCGGTTCGGGTGACGCGAACGGGTTCGTGCTCCCCGTGCCCGGGTTGGTGTGCTGCAGCGACGGGCTACCTCCCGTGGGAGCAGACATGGTCTGGAAACCGCCCGTGGTGTTCGGGTTGTTGCCGTAGTCGGGCGCTCCCTCGTTGAGCTCCCGCAACTGCCGTTCGAAGTACTCCTTGAGCCGGCTGCGGTACTCGCGTTCGAAGTCCTTGAGCGCGGCGACCTTGTGCTCCAGCTCGTCGCGCTGCTGCACGAGCGAGCCCATGACCTGGCGGTGGCGCTCCTGGGCATCCCGATCAAGGTTCTCCGACCGGGCGCGAGCCTCGTTGATGATCTGCTCGGCCTGGCGGCGGGCCTTGCTGAGGATGTCCTCGGCCTCGTGGCGGGCCCGGCCCAGGGTCTCGTCGGCCTCGCGGCGGGCGTCCGAGATGGCCTGGTCAGCGGTCTGCTGTGCGAGAGCCAGCACCCGTGCCGCGGTGTCCATGTTGTCTTCGCCGCCGGGCAGGCCCATGGCGGCTGCCGGGGCAGGCTCAGGCTGCCGCATCGGCATTTCAGGCTGGGGGGCCTCCTGAGGAGCGGGGGGCTCCTGGGGCTGGAAGTCGTTCATTCCCGCAGGGGGAACCTTGCCGCGCAGGCACTCAGCGAGTTTGCCGCGCAGTTCCTCGTTCTCCTGGATCAGACGGTCGAGCTCAGCCTCAACCTCGTCGAGGAAGGCGTCGACCTCTTCTTCGTCGTATCCCGGTCGTAGCCGGGTTGTACTGAATTGCTTATTGCGTACATCCGCAGGTGTCAGCGGCATGTTCGTCTCCTTGGCGCGCTTGGACTCTGTCCGTAGGGACGCTACCTGATCGTGACCTTATGGCACTCCAGATCATGGTTAAGACGCATGTATTGGAACCGGAGCCTACCTTCCTGCCTCTCGGATCTTGCTACACGGTCATGACAGACGCCACGATCTGGAGGAGGATCATCACCACAAGGAACAGGATCATGAAGCTCAAGTCGAGTGCGACACTCCCCAACCGGATGGGTTTGATGAAGCGGCGCAGGAACTTGAGCGGTGGGTCCGTGATCGTATAGGTCGTCTCAGCCAAGACCAATACCAACCCGGCGGGCCGCCAGGATCGGGCATACATCCGAACCAGGTCGAACACCAACCGTCCGATCAGCGCGATCAGGAAGAGGTACAGGACGAAGATCAGAACGTTGCCGAGCACGACTTGGACGATGTTCACTCTCGTACTCCGGCTGCCTCGCTGGATGTGTGTGCTGCTCTAACTCTGATTGAAGAACCCTCGCTCCGCGATACGTGCCTTGTCTTCAGCGGTCACCTCAACATTAGCCGGAGACAACAGAAACACTTTATTCGTCACACGCTCGATGCTTCCGTGCAGGCCGAAGATCAAACCCGCCGCGAAGTCGACCAGTCGCTTAGCGTCGCTGTCGACCATCTCGGTGAGGTTCATGATCACCGGAATACCTTCACGGAAATGCTCTCCGATGGTACGCGCTTCGTTGTACGTGCGGGGATGGAGTGTCGTAATACGGGCGAGATCTGCGGTAGCGGGCGCCGGAGCGGGGGAACGTCGCTCATTTCGTGACGGAGAGTGATCAGAGGAATCCGTCACAGCATTGTTTCGAGAGTCGTCGCGGGGACTACGATTCCGACTGGGCCGCTCGTCGAGAGGCTCGTCGAAGTCCTCGAAGTCATCGTATTCGTCCGCGTAACGGTGATCGTAACGGTCGTCCTCCACGAGGCCGAGGTAGACCGCCATCTTGCGCAGCGCGCCGGCCATCTCTTGTCCTCCGTCGTCCCTGTGGTGATTCACCGCAGATGACTTGCCGATGGATTCGGTCCCCGTCCACCCCTGAGCGGAGGAGGGAACAGCGTATGCCCCAGGGTTCATCTGGGGACATTACCCCACGATCAACCTCCGATTGCCAAGCAACGCCGTACCTATTCTCAGATGTGTCGCTCCCCGCTCAATTGCGGCTTCTAGGTCTCCGCTCATCCCGGCGGAAATCACCGTGGCATGAGGGTAGCGAGCTTGGAGTTCCTCAGCGACCGTTTTAAGCCGGTCGAAGGCTTCTCGTGGATCACCCTGGCGCGGTGCGACGGCCATCACACCTCCCAGGGCAAGTCCTTCCTCGGCTTCCACTGCCTCCGCGAGGGCGGGCACGTCACCGGGGTCGGCACCGCCCCGGGGGCCTAGGACGCCCTGTTCGGAGTCGGGGTCCAGGTTGACTTGGATGAGGCAGGTCACCGTACGTTCCGCGGCGCGGACCCGGCGTCCCAGCTCAGTGACGAGCCGCATCCGGTCCACGGAGTGGACCACGTCAGCGTAGCGGGCCACCGAGCGGGCTTTGTTTGTCTGCAGTTGACCGACAAAATGCCAGGTGAGATCGAGATCACGGCATTCGGCTGCTTTCGGCGCCGCCTCCTGGTCGCGGTTCTCGCCGATGTCGCGGATACCCAGTTCCGCGAGAAGACGCACGTCAGAGGCCGGATACTGTTTGGTCACCGCGACGATGGTGATCTCCTCGGGCTTGCGTCCTGCCGCCGCGCAGGCGGCAGCGACCCGCTCGCGGACCCGTTCCAGGTTCGCGGCGAGCTCTGCGCGTCGTGCCTCCCCGCTCATGGGACCCTCCAGACATATCCGGCGAACCGTCCGGTGGTCGCGTCTCTGCGGTAGGAGAACAAGTCGGCGCTCTCCCGAGTACACCGACTGTCATGAGTGATATTCGTCACGCCCAAGTTCGTCAACTGTGCGGTGACTCCGGCTCGAATGTCTAGTCCTGGTGTGCCTTCCGCGGTTGTGCAGCGGGCTTCTGGAACCGTGCGGGCCACCCTGTCCTGCAGGTCGCGGGGCACCTCGTAGCAGCGGCCGCAGATCGCGGGCCCCAGGAGGGCAACACACCGCTCGGGGCGCGCCCCGTGCCGGGCCATCTCCGCCACCAGGGCAGGCACCACTCCCGCCGCCATGCCCGGGCGTCCCGCGTGCGCCGCGCCGATCACCCCGGCTGCGGCGTCCGCGACCAGCAGGGGCAGGCAGTCCGCCACCAGCACCGCCAAGGCGAGGCCTGCTTCCGGGGTGACGACTGCGTCGACGTCCCCCGCCTGGCCGGATCCGGTCACGGTCACCGCGGTGGCGCCGTGCACCTGGTTCATCCACACCACGCGGTCGGGGGAGATCCCGAACCCGAGGGCGGCCCGTTTCCGGTTCTCCGCCACCGCTGCAGGGTCGTCACCCACGTGGTCGCCCAGGTTCAGGGTCGCGTACGGCTCCCCGCTGACTCCTCCGGCACGGCCGGTGAATCCGGCGTGTATCCCGGGGGCCAACTCGACCACGGTGCCCGTCACGGGGAGCACCTCCTTATCCGATTCGTGGGGGAGCGAACGGTGCGGCCGGTCCGCGAGGACCGGCCCGGATGCGGCTATTTGAGGAAGTCGGGGACGTCGAGGTCGTCGCCTTCGTCGAAGACGACGCGGCGTCGCGGTGTGGGGATCTCACCGCTGCGGGAGAACGGGCTGTCGGAGACCCGGGGACGGGTGTACCCGCCCTCCCCTCCCATGGGGTAGAGGCCTCCGGGCCGGTAGGGCCGGTCTTCGTCCCGATTCGCCGGCGTGTCCTTGGTCTCCTTGGCCTCGCTGGCTGCCGCGCTGTCCGACTGCGGTTCCTCTGTTGCGGCCGGTTCCGCTGCCGTCTCAGCCCCGCTGTCCGGTTCCGTCGTGGGACGGGGGTCGCGCGCCAGGCTCGGCGTCGGCGGTTCGGAGCGGGGCGGCTCCACAGTACGCAGCGGCGGCGGAGGAGGCGGTGGCGGGGTGAACCGCTCTGGCGCCGCGGGCGTGGTCGGTGCGCTGACCGCACGGGAAGGGGTGGGGGATGGCGACTCCACCTGGGGTTCGTCGAACCCGGCGGCGATAACCGTGACCCGCACTTCGTCGCCGAGCGCGTCGTCGATGACCGCACCGAAGATGATGTTCGCCTCCGCGGCCGCGGAGTTGGCGACGAGCTGTGCTGCCTCGTTGATCTCGAACAGGCCGAGGTCGGAACCGCCTTGGATCGACAGCAGCACTCCGTGGGCGCCGTCGATGCTGGCTTCCAGCAGCGGCGAGGAGATCGC
The DNA here is from genome assembly GCF_001592045.1 of Thermobifida fusca NBRC 14071 = JCM 3263. Classification (GTDB taxonomy): domain Bacteria; phylum Actinomycetota; class Actinomycetes; order Streptosporangiales; family Streptosporangiaceae; genus Thermobifida; species Thermobifida fusca. Next base: position 35,317 of record NZ_BCWB01000012.1, read on the forward strand.
CATCTCGGCTGCTGCGACCGCGCGGTCGTCTCCGCGTGCCGATCCGATCCCCATGAGAGCCGAGCCCGCCCCGGACATGACCGACTTGACGTCGGCGAAGTCCAGGTTGATCAGCCCAGGGGTGGTGATCAGGTCGGTGATGCCTTGCACACCCGACAGCAGCACCTGGTCGGCGGCTTTGAAGGCGTCGAGGACGCTCACCTGCCGGTCCGAGATCGACAGGAGGCGGTCGTTGGGGATGACGATGAGCGTGTCTACTTCCTCACGCAGCATCGCGATCCCCGCCTCAGCCTGGGTGGCGCGCCGCTTGCCTTCGAAACTGAACGGGCGGGTGACGACACCGATGGTGAGCGCTCCAAGGGAGCGAGCGATGTTGGCGACTACGGGGGCGCCGCCCGTGCCGGTGCCTCCTCCCTCACCGGCGGTCACGAAGACCATGTCGGCGCCCTTGAGGACCTCTTCGATCTCTTCTCGGTGGTCCTCAGCCGCCTTACGCCCCACATCGGGGTTGGCGCCCGCTCCCAAACCTCGAGTAAGTTCACGGCCGACGTCCAGTTTCACGTCGGCGTCGCTCATGAGCAGCGCCTGAGCGTCGGTGTTGATGGCGATGAATTCGACGCCCTTGAGACCCTCTTCGATCATGCGATTGACGGCGTTGACACCGCCGCCGCCGATCCCGACGACTTTGATGACCGCGAGGTAGTTCTGCGGTGCTGCCACGACGAGGGGCCTTTCCGCTCGCTTCTTGCCAGCCGCGCCGCCCCTCCGGGAGGATCGGCCGTGGGGGACGTCCCTCCCGGAACCGGTTCGGCGCGAAAGCTGTCCGGTTCTGCTTGCTTCGTGGTTCCGGGCGCCTCCGGGGAGATGCCCGGGTGGGGCATGGACCGTGCGGGCACGTCCACGTCCCGCCCGCACCACCACTGTGGCACGGGAATGCTTGTCGTTATGTCAACTAAAGACTGTGCTTTCTGACAGTAAGCCGCCACCCTGGTAACGGGCAACTAACCACCGCTTCAGCCTATCGGCGTGTCGCGCACTTCGGTGTCGGATACGCCAGTAAGCGCACCGTCCATCCCGCCCTGGGCAGGCAGGGTTAGGAAGATCACCGGACCACCGCCACCCCTTCAGCGCTCACGTCGTAGTGGCGTCCCGGTTCAGGGGGATGCTGCGCCATGAGCACTTCCAGGGCGCGGGCCTTGTCCGCTGCCCGTTCGGTGTCTCCCCACATCGCTGTGGCCCCGGTGGTGAACTCCAGGGTGAGACGGGCCCGGTCGGTCGCCACCACGGCTGCCACATCCGCGGCCAGAGCGTCGGGGAGTGCGGCAAGCACCAGCGCGCTGTCGGCCACCGCGGGGTTGCCTTCGACGTCGCCGGATACGTGGAGCAGCGGGTAGCCTTCCGGCTCCGCTTCGCTCTTCTCCACCCACACCCCTTCCCAGTCCACGAGGAGGTAGCCGCCGTCTGCTGCGGCCAGCGCGAAGACAGGGACGCGTTCGGTCACCGCGACACGGAGCGTGGCGGGCCAGCCGCGCTGCACGTCCACGGAGTCCACGAGGCGTAGTTCGGACACTCGCGCCGCCACAGCGTCGGTGTCCACCCGGGCCAGCGGGGTCCCCGGGGTCACATCCACGGCCGCCAGCACTTCGGTCTCCGCGAGGCGGTCCAGGCCGGTGACCTCAATCTGGCGGACGGCGAGCAGGCGCGAGCCGAACAGCACCCACAGCACTGCCCCGACCAGGCCGCTCACCAGCAGGATGATGAAGGCGGCCTGCCACGGGTCCGGCCGGGACGCGCCCTCGTCGGAGACCGCTGCGCTGCTCCGCTCTTCGACCGTCACCCTCCTCCCTCCGCTCCCCGGTGGTCGACTGCGGCAGCATACCGCGGCGCCCGCGCCGGGCCCGGCTTATCCGAGGGCTTCGACGATGCGCGGGCCGAGCTCCGTCACGTCCCCGGCGCCCATGGTCAGCACGATGTCGCCTGGCTGCGCCACCGACACCACGCATTCGACCGCGGCGTCGCGGTCGGGACGGTAGTAGACCCGGTCGTGGCCGATGCGCTCGGTGATCAGCTCGGCGGTGACCCCCGGCTCGGGGTCTTCGCGGGCAGCGTAGATCCCGAGGACGACGACCTCGTCCGCCTTGGTGAGCGCGGCAGCGAACTCTTCGGCGAAGATGCGGGTCCGGCTGTACAAGTGGGGCTGGAACAGCACCACGATCCGGCCGGCCTTCCCGCCCTTGGCGGCCTGCGAGTCGAGTGCGGCGCGTGCGGCGTCCAAATCGGCGGCGATCTCGGTGGGGTGGTGGGCGTAGCTGTCGTAGACGCTCACCCCGTTCGCTTCGCCCTTGAATTCGAAGCGGCGGGCCGCCCCCGCGAATTCGGCGAGTCCTTCCACCGCGACTTCAGGGTCGTAGCCGATGGTGTCGGCGACAGCGACAGCGGCAGCGGCGTTGAGCGTGTTGTGCCGGCCGGGCAGGGGAAGGGTGCAGTGCACCGGGTCCCCGGTGGGCGGGTCGATGGTGAACATCGTGGTGAACCCGTCCACGGTGATGTCGCGGACCCGGTAGTCGGCCGTGTCGGCTTCGCCGTAGGTGAGGACTTTCAGCCCCCGCTGGCGGGCGACCTCGGCGACCCGGCGCGCCCCCGGGTCGTCCACCCCTACCACCACGGTTTCGGACACGCGGCCGATGAATGCGGCGAACTTGTCGTGGATCTCTTCCAGGTCGCCGTAGTTGTCCAAGTGGTCGGCTTCGACGTTGGTGATCACGGCGACGCGGGGCGAAAGCATGAGGAAGGAGCCGTCGCTTTCGTCGGCCTCCACCACGATGATGTCGTCCGCGCCCGCATCAGCGCCGAGCCCGGTGGTGACCAGCTGCCCGCCGATGACATACCCGGGCATGGCCCCCAGGTGCTGCAACACCACGGTGATCATGGACGTGGTGGTGGTCTTGCCGTGGGTTCCCGCGACGGCGACCCCGTAGCGGCCCAGCAGCAGTGCGCCGAGGGCCGCGGCGCGCGGCAGGATGCGCAGGTTGCGGGCGCGTGCTTCCACGAGCTCCGGGTTGGTGTCGCGGATCGCGGAGGAGACGACGACCGTGTCGGCGTCCCCCACGTGCTCGGCGGCGTGGCCGACGTGGACGGTCGCGCCGAGCTCCTCCAGTTCCCGGAGCAGGGCGCTGTCCCGTGCGTCACTGCCGGACACTTCCACGCCGCGCTGCAGCAGCACGCGCGCGATTCCGGACATGCCCGCGCCCCCCATGCCGATGAAGTGGACGCGGCCCAGCTTGTCGACTTCGACCGGTTCGGTCGGTTCGACCAGGCTCATCGGGTGTCCCCCGATTCCTCCGAATAGTCGATGGGCATCTCTGGAGTCGGCCGTTCCCCGCGGGCGATCGCGATGACCTCGCGGGCCAGCGCCATGTCGGCGTCCCGGCGTCCCAGCCGCGCCGCGGCCTCCGACATGGCCACGATTCGATCAGTGTCTGTGAGCAGCGGGATGAGGTGCTCTCTGATCCAGTCGCGGCTCAGCTCCGAGTTGGCGACCATGAGGCCGCCGCCCGCCTGCACGATCGGTTCAGCGTTGAGCCGCTGCTCCCCGTTACCGATCGCGAGCGGGACGAACACGGCGGGCAGGCCCACCGCGGTCAGTTCCGCACAGGTGAGCGCCCCCGAGCGGCACATGGCGATGTCGGCCGCTGCGTACGCGAGCTCCATCTCGTCGACGTAGGGCACCACCACGTAGGGCACGCCGCCCCGAGTGCGGTCTTCGGGGCCGTCCGCGTTCTTGGGGCCGACCACGTGCAGCACCTGGATGCCTGCCTGGTAGAAGTCTTCGGCGCTGTCGAAAGCGGCCTGGTTGATGGCCTGGGCCCCCTGGGAGCCGCCGAAGATCAGCAGGGTCGGCAGGTCGGGGCGGAGCCCGAACTTGGAGCGGGCTTTGTCGCCCACAGCGAGCCGGTCCAGGTTGGAGATCCGGGTCCGCAGGGGGATGCCGATGTAGCGGCCGTTGCGGATCTCCGTGTGCGGATGCCCGGTGAACACGTGGGGGGTGAGCCGGGCGCCGAGCCGGTTGGCCAGGCCGGGCAGCGGGTTGGCTTCGTGGACCACAATCGGGATGCGGCGACTGCGTGCAGCCAAGTATCCCGGGGTGGCCACGTAGCCGCCGAAACCGACCAGGATGTCGGCCTGGACACGGTCCAGGTGCTTGGCTGCGGTGCTGATCGCGTTGGCCAGCCTGCCGGGGACGGAAAGCAACTGGGGGGTGAGCTTCCGGGGCAGCGGGACAGCGGGGATCTCCGCCAGTTCGTAGCCCCGCATGGGGACGAGCCGCTGCTCCAGTCCTCGCTTCGTACCCAGGCACAGCACCTGGGTGTCAGGGTTGATCCGCCGTAGCGCATCGGCCAGTGCCAGTGCGGGTTCCACATGTCCGGCCGTGCCGCCGCCGGCGAGGACTACCCTCATCGTCGCCGATTCCTCCTCGCTTGAACCTGCGTCGGGCGTGTCTTAGGAGCCCGGTCAGCGCCTGGGGCTGTGCGGCCCGCGCTGTTACCCAGGCCAAGCCAGCTTAGAGCCCTTTGGGGGTATGTAGGGCCTCGAGCACTGAGTGCGCTGCGTGCGGCGGGCTCGTTCCGGGCTAGCGCCAGTAGGACCCCCATGCCCAACATTGTGGGGATGAGTGACGATCCCCCGGCTGAAACGAAGGGTAGCGGGATGCCCGTCACCGGGAGCACCCCGATGACCGTGCCGATGTTGACCATCGCCTGCACACAGATCCACGTGGTGATCGCCACCGCGGACAGTCGGACGAACGGGTCGGTGGTCCGGGCCGCGACCCGCAGCCCCGAGTAGCCAAGAACCCCGAAAAGCCCGATCACCAGCAGCGTACCGAGCAGGCCGAACTCTTCGCCGATGATGGCGAAGATGAAGTCGCTCTCCGGGTGGGGCAGGTGGCCCCACTTCTCTCGGCTCGCCCCGATACCGACGCCCAGGAGGCCGCCGGTGCCCAGCGCGTACAGGCCGTGCAGCAACTGGTAGCCGCTGTTGAACGGGTCGGCTTCCGGGTTGAGGAAGGCGGTGAGGCGTTTCAGCCGGTAGGGTTCGACCGCGATCATGATGGCGACCAGGAGTCCGACGAGGCCGACCACTCCGAAGAACAGGCGGCCGGGGGCGCCGATGATCCACAGCAGCGCCACGAGGACAGCCATCAGCACGAACGAGGTGCCCAGGTCGCTGCCCATGAGGACGAGCAGCACCAGGATTCCGCAGACGGGCAGCAGCGGGACCAGCAGGTGCCGCCATTCGGTCAGTTCCCGGAGTTCTTCTTTGCGGGCCAGCAGGTTCGCTCCCCACAGCGCGAAGGCGAGCTTGGCTGGTTCGGACGCCTGCACGGTGATCCCGCCGATGTTGAGCCAGCGGGTGGCCCCGTAGTATTCGACTCCGCGGAACGTGGTGATCACCAGGAGCACGATGGACACCAGGAGCAGCGGTCCGCCGAGCAGCCGCAGAGTCCGCGGAGGCAGCCGGGAGGCCAGCAGCATCAGCGGGATGCCGATGAGCGCGGCAACCGCCTGCTTCAAGAAGAGGGAGAACGCGGAGCCGGTCTCGGTGTAGGAGTCGACCATGGAGGAGGACAGCACCATGACCAGGCCGAGCACGATGAGCAGGACGCTGCTGCCGACCAGCAGGTAGTAGGAGGTCAGGGGACGGTCCAGCAGCCGGGTGAACTCCTTGACCCGGCTGAGCACGGCGCCGTCCGTCTTCGCGTTCCGCGTTCTTCTGCGCGCGCCGGCGCCTCTTCCCCCCGTAGCCGAGGAAACCGGTGTGGTGGCCGCCATGTCCCTCCTCCCTCCCACGCCGCCTGAGCACTCCATGGGGTGCGTGATGCACCGTGCTGCACCAGTTTGGCGGTTAGCAGGGCCGAGGACATGCACATAACCGGCGTGTTGGGGTTTTTTCTGACTCCATGTCTTCGCAGACGCACCGGCCCGCCAAAAAGTTCACGGGTTTTCGGCGGGGCCGGTGGCGGTTGAGGGTTCAGCCGGCGAGTGCACGGACTTCTCGGGCGAACGCTTCACCCCGTTCGATGTAGTTGGTGAACATGTCCATGGAGGCTGCTGCGGGGGCGAGGAGCACGGTGTCGCCTTTCTGGGCGAGCCGGGCCGCGGCGGCCACCACTTCAGCCATGGCGCCTTCGTCGGTGCGGGCCACGTCCACGACAGGCACGTGGGGGGCGTGCGTGTCGAGCGCTTCCCGCAACTGGTGCCGGTCGGCGCCGAGCAGGACGACGCCGCGCAGCCGGCTCGCGGCCTGCCGCACCAGGCCGGTGACGTCGGCGCCTTTGAGGAGGCCGCCGGCGATCCACACCACCGAGGGGTAGGCGGCCAGCGAAGCGGCGGCGGCGTGCGCGTTCGTCGCTTTGGAGTCGTCGACGTAGTCGACCCCGTCGATGGTGGCCACGTGGGCGATGCGGTGCGGTTCGGGCTGGAAGTTCCGCAGTCCGGTGCGCACCGCCTCCGGGGCGACGCCGATCGACCGGGCGAGTGCGGCGGCGGCCAGCGCGTTCGCCACGTTGTGCGGTGCGCGGGGGGTGACGTCGGCCAGGGTGGCGAGTTCGGTGGCCTCGGTGCGCGGGTTGGCGACGAAAGCGCGGTCGACGAGCAGGTCCTCGACGAGTCCGAGTTCTCCGGCGCGCGGCACGTCCAGGCTGAATCCGACGAGCGGTGCAGCGGGGTCGCCGTGGGTTTCAGCGAGCTCGCGCAGCGCAGGGTCGGCGGCGTTGACGATGCGGATGGTGCCGGCGCCGTAGACCTTGGCCTTGGCGGCCGCGTAGGGTTCCATGCCTCCGTGCCAGTCCAAGTGGTCGGGGGCGAGGTTGATGATCGCGGCCGCGTGCGGCTGCACGGTGGCGGACCAGTGGAGTTGGAAGCTGGAGAGTTCCACGGCGAGGATGTCCCAGCGGTCGGGGCCGTCGGCGAGCGCCGCGTCGATGACGGGGGTGCCCACGTTGCCGACGGCGAGGGCGCGCCGCCCGTCGGCCCGCAGCATCGCTTCGAGCATGCGCACCGTGGTGGTCTTGCCGTTGGTGCCGGTGACGGCCAGCCAGACCTGGCCGGCGGGGCGGAGCCGCCAGGCCAGTTCGACGTCGCCGATCACCTCGACCCCGGCGTCGGCCGCCGCGACCAGGACGGGCGCGTCGGGCCGCCAGCCGGGTGAGGTGACGACGAGGTCGGTTCCCGCGGGGAGTGTGGTGGGCTCACCGAGTTCCACGGTGGCGCCGAGTTCCCGCAGGGTGCGGGCGCGTTCCCGGTTCACGTCGTCGTCGCGGCCTTCCACGACGGTGACGTGCGCCCCGTGTTTCAGCAGTGCTCGGGCGACAGGGGGTCCGGAGACCCCCAGTCCTGTGACGCAGACCCGGCGTCCCCTCAGCTCCATCGCGGTGTCACTCATCGCTTATCGAGGCATCCATTCCAGGTAGAACAAGGCCATCGCTGCGGCGACGAACAGCCCTTGAATGATCCAGAACCGGATCACGATCGTGGTTTCGGCCCACCCTTTCAGCTCGAAGTGGTGCTGGAGGGGCGCCATGCGGAACACCCGTTTCCCGGTGAGGCGGAAGGAGCCGACCTGGATGATCACCGAGGCGGTGATGAGGACGAACAGACCTCCGATGACCAGCAGCAGCAGCTGGGTGCGGGTGGTGATGGCCAGTCCCACGAGCAGGCCGCCGAGCGCGAGCGAGCCGGTGTCGCCCATGAAGATCTTGGCGGGGGGTGCGTTGAACCAGAGGAAGGCGATGCACCCGCCGAGCGCGGCTGCGGCGACCACGGCCAGGTCGAGGGGGTCGCGCACCGTGTAGCAGTTGGGCTCCAGGGCGTTGATGCAGCTCTGGCGGAGCTGCCAGTTGCCGATGATGACGTAGGCGACGAGGGAGAGGATGGTCGCTCCGGTGGCCAGGCCGTCGAGGCCGTCGGTGAGGTTCACCGCGTTGGAGGTGGCCACGATCAGCAGCAGCGCCCAGATCACGAACAGCCACACGGCCATGGGGGGACCGAAGTCGCGCAGCAGGGACAGGTGGGTGGAGCCCGGCGTGTAGGTGTAGGAGTTGGGGAACATGGTGACGCCGATGGCGAACCCTACGCCCACGATGATCTGGCCGAGCATTTTCGCACCGCTGCGCAGGCCCAGGCTGCGGCGCTTGTAGATCTTGATGAAGTCGTCGAGGAATCCTACGCAGCCCAGCCCGACGAACAGGAGGATCACCAGCACGCCGGAGACGGTCGGCGGTGTCATGGTGACCGCGTGCGCGCCGAAGTAGCCGACGACCGTGCCGAAGATGATGGCGATACCGCCCATGGTGGGCGTGCCCTGCTTGGTCTTGTGGCCTTGCGGACCGTCGTCGCGGATCTCTTGTCCAAACTTGAACCGGTAGAGGATCCTGATCAGAGGGGGCAGGAGGAGGAAGGAGACCAGCAGGGAGATCCCCGCAGCTGCGATGATGCCGGTCATTCAGCCGCCTCCACATCGATCAGCTGCTCGGCTACCTGCTCCAGCCCAGCCACTCGTGATCCCTTCAACATGACGATGTCCTTGGGTCTGAGACGCTCTTTGAGCACCGCGACCGCCTCGGTCACGTCGGCGACCGTGACGGTCTCCCCTTTCCAGTCGGCAACGGAGGCGGCGCCGTCCGCGATGCTCGCGGCCTGCTCTCCGACGGTGATGAGGACGTCCACTCCGCTTTCGGTCACCAGCCGTCCGATCCGTTCGTGTTCGGTCCGGTGCGCGGAGCCGAGTTCGGCCATGTGGCCGAGGACCGCGAAAGCGCGGCGGCCGGAGGCCAGCGTCGCCAGGGTGCGCAGTGCCGCACTCATGGATTCGGGGTTGGCGTTGTAGGCGTCGTTGACGATGGTTACGCCGTCAGGCCGCTCGGTGACCTCCATGCGCCAGCGGCTCACCGGTCCGGCTTCGCTCAGTGCCGCGGCGATAGCGGTGACCGGTTCGCCGAGTTCGCGGAGGACTGCGGCGACGGCCAGGGCGTTGTGCACTTGGTGGGTGCCGACGAGCCGCAGACTCACGGGGGCGGTGTCCTCGCCGATGGCGAGGGTGAAGCGAGGACGCCCGCGTTCGTCTAGGGCGATGCCTTCAGCCCGCACGTCGGCGTCGGGGGCCAGGCCGTAGCTCACGACTCGCGCTGCGGTGCGCGAGGCCATGCCGATGACGGCGTCGTCGTCGGCGTTGAGGACGGCGACCCCTCCTTGCGCGGCCGCGGGAAGCGCTTCCACGAGTTCGCCTTTGGCCTGGGCGATGGTGTCCCGGCTGCCGAACTCGCCCATGTGGGCGCTGCCGACATTGAGCACGACTCCGATGCGTGGCGGCG
>NZ_BCWB01000013.1 GCF_001592045.1 Thermobifida fusca NBRC 14071 = JCM 3263
CTGGCACAGGTGCGCGATGTGTCCCACGCCGCGCGCGGCGACCTCCAACGCGATGAAACGGGTGGTCTGGTCCGCCCGCAACACGGTGAGCGGATGACCGATTTCGTTGTTGAACGATCCCGGGGGCGCGACGGTGGGGCCGATCCGCTGCAGCGTCTGAGCGAGCAGGTCTTTTGTCGTGGTCTTCCCCGACGACCCGGTGACGCCGATGATGTCCGCGTCGGGGAGTTCCGCTACGACCGCGCGCGCCAGCTTCGCCAGTGCCGCTACTACCGCGTCGTCGCCGCCGTCGACGAGCAGATGGGGCGCGTCCACGGGGCGGGAGCACAGAACGGCTGTCGCTCCGGCTCTGACCGCGGCCTCAGCGAAGTCGTGGCCGTCGACACGGCTGCCTCGCAAGGCAACGAACAGCGAACCAGGAGCGGCCTCCCGCGAGTCGATGACCACCGGGCCGTCGACAGTGTCCGTGGGCTGCGCCGATCCGCGTAGTCGTGATCGGGTGATCTTGGCGATCCGATCGAGCGTCAGCGCGATCAAATCCACTCCTCATGTCGGGCCCGGTCCACCACGCTGGAAGCGTCGTGATTGCCAGTGAACAGCGTGCGAGAAATGGGGATGCTGCCCAAAAGCCGCGAAAGCGGCATGCGGACGCCACGGTGCCGGGCTGAGAATTGCCGCACCTAACCTTAGAACAAGATCGCCCACCCGGGTTGCGCTCAGACCCGAATGTGGCATGAGTGAGATCCGTTTTGAACCTTAACGCCGAAAAAACCGGCAGGGTGGGGAAGTGTCCGACACGCCGTCCGCGCGTGGCGAACGGCAGCGGGCTGCGGGCCCTCACGCGGAGTCCCCACCCGCGCCGGCGTCATTCCCTTGCGGGGTCTGCGCAGGTCAGTCGGTGTCGAGTCGGGCGCGGATCGCTTCGCGGAGCACGTCCCGGTCGTCGAAGGGGAGGATGCGGTCCCCCACGTGCTGGCCGCGTTCGTGCCCTTTGCCGGCCACGACCACGACGTCTCCGGGCTGGGCACGGGCCACGGCCAGTTCGATCGCGGTCCGCCGGTCCGGTTCCACGGTGATGCGGGCGCGCTGCGCGACAGGCACTTTCGCCACGCCTTCAAGCATGCTGGTGATAATGGTGACCGGGTCTTCGCTGCGCGGGTTGTCGTCGGTGAGGATGACCGCGTCGGCCAGGCGGGCCGCTGCCTCGCCCATGAGCGGGCGTTTCCCCCGGTCGCGGTCGCCGCCGCAGCCCACGACGATGGTGAGGCGCCCTTCGGTGATGGGGCGCAGCGATGTGAGAACCGCCTCAATCGCCCCGGGTTTGTGCGAATAGTCGACGATGGCGGTGAAGTCCTGTCCTTCGTCGACCCGTTCCATGCGGCCCGGCACGCCGCGGGCCGCGGCCACGCCTGCCACCGCGGTGGGGAGCGGCACTCCCGCTTCGATGAGGGCGACGATCGCGGCCATGGCGTTGGCGACGTTGAACGGGCCCGGCAGCCGCACGGAAGCGTCCATGGCCATGCCTCCGGGGCCGACCACCCGGAACCGGCTGCCGCCCGCTTCGAGCACGACGTCGGTGGCATACCAGTCCGCTGCCGTGTCGCCGGTGGCGGAGAACGTGGTGACGGGGATCGCGCCCTGTTCGGTGATCCGGTCGATGAGGGTCCGCCCGAAGGAGTCGTCCCGGTTGACCACGGCGACTTTGGCGAATTCGGGAGTGAACAGCCGCGCTTTGGTTTCGAAGTAGTCGTGCAGGTCGGCGTGGAAGTCCAAGTGGTCCTGGGAGAGGTTGGTGAACACGGCGACGTCGTAGCGCACTCCGGCCACCCGGCCCAGGGCCAGGGCGTGGCTGGAGACTTCCATGGCGGCGCCGGCCACGTCGCGCTCCCGCATGAGGGCGAACAGGCCGTGCAGTTCGGTGGCCTCCGGGGTGGTCAGGGAAGAGTCGATGCGCTCGTCGTCGACCCGGATCTCCACGGTGCCGACCAGACCGGTGCGCATTCCTGCCTCGCGCAGCCCGGATTCCACCAGGTAGCTGACCGTGGTCTTGCCACTGGTTCCGGTGGTGCCGATGAGCAGCAGTTCCCGAGCCGGATGGCCGTAGATCCAGGCGGCCACGTCCCCGAGCCGGGAGCGGGGGTCGGGCACGGTGATGACGGGCAGCCGGGTGGCGGCGGCGCGGTCGTATCCAGCGGGGTCGGTGAGCACAGCCGCCGCGCCGGCGCGGGCTGCCTGGGCGGCGAATTTAGCGCCGTGGACACGCTGCCCTTGGACGGCCACGTACAGGTCCCCGGGGCGTACCGCGCGGGAGTCGTGGGTGACACCGGTCACCACCACCGAGTCCACGCTGCTGGCCTGTTCGAGGTCAGTAGCGGCAGGGGTGGGCGCGGTGCCCAGGGGCGGCTCCGCGGGGTCGACACAAGTAACGAAGGCGTCCGGTCCGAGCAGTGGGACGAGTTCGGAGAGCAGACGTGGCTGGACGTGTTCGGGTCGCATTACGGGTGACACCTCGTGAGGTTATCGGTTCACCGCTAGTGGAGGTCAACGTCGCGCAGGAGCCGGGGCGCACCGGTACCGCCCCCGGCTTCCGGGCCCGCCGCGGCGCAACGTGCGGGTAGAGCCGGGATTGGGCCGTTGACCTCGTATCGTGCGGATGCCCGACAGCATCGGGTACCGCGCGGTGGTGTGGCAAGCGTCTCCGGCCGGTGTGTCCTGTTTCGTAGGAGGCCGGGCGTGGATCACTCCATGAGACGCAGCGGGGGACGCTCGGTCTGGGTCGGGGGGATGCGCGCGGTTTTGAGCGCGAACGACATCACGTCGGTGAAGACCGGGGTCGCCGCCTCACCCCCGTAGTACTCGCCTTTCGGGCTGTGCAGGACCACGGAGACCACGAGTTCGGGGTCGTCGGCGGGGGCGAAACCCACAAAGGAGCTGACGTAGCCGCCGCCCTGGTATTTGCCGGTTTCCGGGTTGATCCGGTTGGCGGTGCCGGTTTTGCCGCCGACCCGGTAGCCCTCGACGCGGGCTTGGGGGGCGGTGCCCGTCTCCTCGGTGACGGCTTCCAGCATCAACCGGAGGTCGGCAGCGGTGTCCGCGCTGATCACCCGTTCGCTTTCCGGGTCGGGTGCGGCTTCGAATTCGCCGTCGGCGTCCTCCATGCCCGCGATGAGTGTGGGGGCCACGCGGACCCCGTCGTTGGCGATCGTGGCGTACACGCTGGCCAGTTGCACGGCGTTGACCGACACGCTGTGGCCGAAGGAGACCGACGGCAGGTCAGTGCCGGACCAGTGCTCCGGCGCGGTGAGGATGCCCGTGTTCTCCCCGGGAAGGTCCAGCCCGGTGGGCTGGCCGACACCGAAACGCCGCAGGTACTCGTACATTTTCTCGGCACCCACCTTTTCACCGATCTGGATGGCCCCCACGTTGCTGGAGGTGGCCATGATCCCGTTGACGGTGAGCCGCTGGGTTGGGTGCGGGTTGGCGTCCCGGAACACCTGGTCGTAGCGGCGGATCGAGCTGGGCACGGTGAAGACGGTGTCCGGGGTCACCAGTCCTTCTTCGAGGGCCGCGGCCACGGTGATGACTTTGGCGGTGCTGCCCGGTTCGAACGCGTCCGCCACAGCGCCGTTGCGGCGCTGTTCGGCGCTGACCGCGGAGAAGTTGTTCGGATCGTAGGTGGGGTAGTTGGCCATCGCTCTGATCTGGCCGTCGCGGGTCATCACCACCACGGAGCCTGCTTCCGCGTCGAGCTCCTCCACGCGCCTGTTCAACGCCTGCTGGGCGTACCACTGCAGGTCCAGGTCGAGGGTGAGCCGGACGGTGCGGCCCGGGACCGGCTCCCGGATGAGGCCGCCCGCCATGGGAATCTGGGTGCCGTCGCTGCCCACCTCCACCTGTTGCTGGCCGGCCTCCCCGGCGAGTGTGGAGTCCAGGACGGCTTCCAGTCCTTCCAGGCCGTGGCCGTCGAGGCCCACGAAGCCGACGAGGTTGGCGGCGCCGGTCTCTTCCGGGTAGACGCGCTTGTAGTCGCGTTCCGCGGAGACGCCGTGGAAGCCGAGTTCGCGGATCTCCTTCCATTCTTCGATCGGCACGCCGCGCTGCACGACCTCGTAACGGGACGGGCGGCCGTCGACGCGGGCGTTGAGCTTGGCGACGATCTCCTCGGGAGGCAGGTCGAAGCGGCGGGACAGTTCCTGGACGATCTCTTCGCGCTGGTCGTCGCGTACTTCAGCCGGGTCGAGGAAGACGGTGCGGACCTCCACGGACATGGCGAAGGGCCGCCCCGCCATGTCGGTGATATCGCCGCGCACGGTGGGGATTTCGATGGTGGTGAGACGCAGGCTGGCGGCCGCCTCGGCGTAGTCGTCGGCGTTGAAGCCTTGGATCTGCACCAGCCGGGCCGCGAAAAGGAGCAGCACGGTGCCGAGGATGGCGCCCATGACCCGGATGCGCGGCTGGATCGCGCCGCGGCGGAACCGGCGGCGCAGCGGGGAGCGGATGCTCGGGGCGGGGTGCGGCCGGCGCCCCGCCGAGGCGCCGGTGCGGTTGCGCGGCACAGCGCGTCGCCGCGCCGCCTCGGCGCTCGGCCGGGGAGAGCGCCGTGCAGGCTGCGCGGAACGCGGTCGGTGCCCGTGCCGGCTGCGTGCTGCCGCTGCCGGCCGGCGCGGATCTTTGGGACTGCGGTCGCGCGGTGTGCTCACCGGTGTACTGTTCCCCCCTGCTCAGTGGCCTGCCACAGTGGTGCGGTCCAGTCCGTGCCTGATCACTCGCCGGTGCTGCGTGGGTTTTCGGTGATCTGGCCGCTGTCGAGGTCGAGGAACTGGGGCTCCTCGCCGGGGTACATCCCCATTTCCTCGGCTGCTTTAGCGATCGCCTCAGGCGATTCTGCCCGCATGACCTGTTCGCGCAGGGTCTGCTCCTGCTGGCTGAGTTCCCGGTTCTCCCGTTGCAGGGTGGCGATCTCGAAGGTGTCTTCGGCCAGCACAGCGTGCAGCATCAGCAGGGTGATCATCGCCCCGCCGAGCAGGCCGAGGACAAGGAGCACGAACGGCAGGCGGGGCGCGGACGGGCGGGTGCGCGGCCCGCTCCGGGCCGCCGCGGGGTGTCCGGCGCGCGGCCGCGGCCGGGCCGTGCGGGACGTGCTCTGTGCAGTCTTCGTGCGCTCTACGGTCTTGGTCTCCACTGTGTTCTCCCGGACGCCATCGTGGGTGTGGCTTCCCGTGGGAAGCCCGTGTGCGGGCCCTGGCGGGCCGGTGGTCACGGCTCCCGTGTCCGCTCCGCGGCCCGCAGCCGGGCCGACGCTGCGCGGGGGTTGGCGGCAGTCTCCTGTTCGGTGGGGAGTTCGGCTCCCCGGGTGAGGAGACGCAGTTCCGGCTGCCGGTCCGGGAGGGGCACGGGAAGTCCGGGCGGGGTGCTGTCGGTGCTCAGCTCGGTGAGGACCCGCTTGGTGATGCGGTCTTCGAGGGAGTGGTAGGACAGCACCACGATGCGTCCGGCTACAGCGAGACGGGAGAGTGCCGCGGGAAGGGCGCGTTCCAGGATGGAGAGTTCGGAGTTGACTTCGATCCGCAGCGCTTGGAAAGCGCGTTTCGCGGGGTGGCCTCCGCTGCGGCGGGCTGCCGCGGGGATGGCGGAGCGGACCAGGTCCGCGAGCACCCCGGTGGTGCGCACCGGTTCTTTGGCGCGCTGCCGCACGATGGCCTGGGCGATCCGGGCGGCGAACCGCTCCTCGCCGTAGACGCGGAAGATCCGGGTGAGTTCGCTTGCAGGATAGGTGTTGACGATGTCGGCCGCGGTGCGCTCCTGGGTGCGGTCCATGCGCATGTCGAGCGGCGCGTCATAGGAGTAGGCGAAGCCCCGTTCGGCTTCGTCGAGTTGGGGGGAGGACACGCCCAGGTCGAACAGGAGTCCGTGGACCCGGTCGATCCCGAGCTCGTCCAGGATGCGGGGGATGTCGGAGTAGACGGCGTGCACCAGGTCGATGCGGTCCGCGTAGGGGGCGAGCCGCTGCCGGGCGCGTTCCAGTGCGGTGGTGTCGCGGTCCACACCCACCAGGCGGAGGCCAGGGTGGGCACGGAGCAGTGCCTCGGCGTGCCCGCCGAGGCCGAGGGTGCCGTCCACAGCAATCGCGCCGGGCTGCTGGAGAGCCGGCGCGAGAAGTTCCACCACCCGCTCCAGCATGACCGGTACGTGCGCTGGGGCGGGGCTGCCGCGGTGCTGTGGTGCGCTCTGCGGCGCGTCGCCTGTCACTGACGTCTCCCCCCTGTCGTCGCCTCCCCCGTTCCCGCCTGGCCGTCGTTCCCGGACCGGGTGCGACCAGACCTCCAGACACACCTACCGGAAGCGGTCGCGAGGACCCTGCTGGCCACCTGGCGCCGGGGAAGATGCGCCAGGTGAGACCTGGTCGGCCGCGTCTGGAGGCCTGGACCCGACAGAGATGACGGTCGTGACCTCTGGTGTGGCTCGCGGCGCTGCTGATGTGGTGGCGCTGCAGTCCCGTGAGGTCACAGCACCCCCGGCAACACCTCCTCTGCCAGTTCCGCAAAGACCTGCTCCTGCTCGGCCTCGTAGTCGGCCCAGGTCTGGGCGTCCCAGATTTCCAGGCGCGTGTTGGCCCCGATGACCACGCAGTCCCGGTTGAGGCCGGCGTAGGCGCGCAGGTTGGCCGGTATGGTGACCCGACCTTGCCGGTCGGGAAGCTCGTTGGAGGCGCTCGCGAAGAAGACACGGCTGTAATCGCGTACCGCTTTAGCCGTGACGGGGGCTGCGCGGAGGACTTGGGTGATCCGTTCGAACTCCCGGATCGGGAAGACGTAGAGGCAGCGTTCTTGCCCCTTGGTCACCACCAGCCCGCCCGCGAGTTCGTCGCGGTACTTCGCGGGAAGGAACATGCGTCCCTTCTCATCGAGACGCGGCGAGTGCGTGCCGAG
>NZ_BCWB01000014.1 GCF_001592045.1 Thermobifida fusca NBRC 14071 = JCM 3263
CGTCTTCTTCACTCCCGAGTCACCGCGACGACGCTTTCCTCCACTTGGCTCCACTGTACTCCACTTTCCTCCACCGTCAACAGCAAACCGCCCTCTAAACCCGGAGAAACACGACAAAACCGCAGGTGATACGGGGTGGATGAAGGTGGAGGAACTGTGCGAGCCCTGGTGGTTTCCCGGCCGCGCGCGGCCGACACCGGCGCCGCGCCACGGCGTGTCCCCGCCCCGTTCTTGTTTGCAAACCTCCGCTTTGGCCCTAGCCTCGTGTTGGACAGTCACGACATGACGAGGGGGACACGTGTCGCTCGACACCTGGGTGGGCGGTCCCGCCGACAGTCCCGTAGGCGTCAGCGGCCTTCTGGCCCCCGCCCACCGGGTCCGGTCGGCGATCGAAACCGTGATCACCGGAAAACCTGAGGTCATCCGGATCACGCTGACCGTCCTGCTGGCCGAGGGGCACTTGTTGATCGAAGACGTCCCAGGCGTGGGAAAGACCATGCTGGCCAAGGCGTTGGGGCGGGCCGTCGACTGCACAGTGAGCCGGGTGCAGTTCACCCCTGACCTGCTGCCCAGCGACATCACGGGGGTCAGCGTCTACCACCAGCAGCGGCGGGAGTTCGAGTTCCGTCCCGGGCCGGTGTTCGCCAACATCGTGCTGGGCGACGAGATCAACCGGGCCTCCCCGAAAACCCAGTCCGCGCTCCTGGAGTGCATGGAAGAGGGGCAGGTCAGTGTGGACGGGGTCACGCGGCGGCTCGCCAGGCCGTTCATGGTGATCGCCACCCAGAACCCCGTAGACACCGAGGTGGAGGGCACGTATCCGCTCCCCGAAGCGCAGCGGGACCGGTTCATGGCGCGCGTCTCCATGGGGTACCCCGACCCGCGCGCGGAACTCGCCATGATCGACGCCCACGCGGCGCACTCCCCCCTCGACCAGCTCACCCCGGTGACCACGGTCGCCGAAGTGAACGCGATGATCGAACGGATCCGGCGCATCTACGTCGCCCCCGCCATCAAGCGCTACGCTCTGGACCTGGTCACCGCCACGCGGACCACGCCGGCCCTGTCCCTGGGGGCGTCCCCGCGGGCGACGTTGCACTTGGTGCGGGCCGCCCGCGCCTACGCTGCCTTGGACGGCCGCGACTACGTGCTCCCCGACGACATCCAGGCGCTCGCCGTTCCCGTGCTGGCGCACCGCCTGCTGCCCAACCCTGCGCTGCATCGGCCGCCCGCCGAAGTGGTCAATGAACTGGTGGCCCAAGTTCCCATCCCCACCCACAGTTGACGCTTGGTAAGGACACGACCGGGACGGTGGACGTACTGCGTGCTCTCACCCCGCGCGGGTGGACCTTGGTGGCTGTGGGGGCAGCGGTCGGGGTCGGCGCGCTGCTGCTTGCCGAACGCGACCTGCTGCGCGTCGCCGTCCTCGTCGTCTCGCTCCCGCTCGTCAGCCTGGTGCTGCTGGCGGTGAGCGCGCCCCGGCGTGTGACGCACACCCGCACGCTGTCCGCGGCACGCCTCCCCGTGGGGACGGAGTGCCAGGCCACGGTCACCCTGTCCTATTCGGACAACCGGTGGCCGCTGCCCGCCGGGCCAGTCCTCGTCGAAGACCGGCTGCCGCCCGCGCTCGGCGCATCGCCTCGCTTCACTCTGGGACTGCTCCGTCCCGGGGAGCAGCGGACCCTGTCCTATCTGCTGGCTGCGCAGGTGCGCGGCCGCCACTCGATCGGCCCGCTCGTCGTGGGGGTCACCGATCCGCTGGGCTGTGCCCGGCTCACTCGGACCCTCGACCCGCAGACGCCGCTGCTGGTGTTCCCCCGGACCGTGGACCTGCCTGCCGTCCCGCTGCCCGGTACAGCCCTGGTGGACGGCCAGCGGCCCCGCCCGGTGCCCACCGGGCCGGAGGCGGGGACCATGCCCCGCCCCTACCGCCCCGGGGACGATGTACGCCGCGTGCACTGGCGGTCCACAGCGCGGCGCGGCCACCTCATGGTGCGCGGGGAAGAACAGCCCTACCGCGATCGCAGTACCCTTCTCGTGGACCTTCGCGCTGCCGCGCACACCGTCCTCCCCGCCGCGTCGTCGCTGGAGGAGACGGTGGCCCTGGCCGCGTCGATCGCGGTCCACCTCGTGGACCGGGGACACCAGCTCAGACTGCTGGGCGTGGCTGCCGCAGCCGCGTCCCCCGCCCACCGCGACGCCGTGCTGGACCTGTTCGCCCTCGCCCAGCCCGTGCCGGAGCCGTCCCTGCTGGCGGAGATCACCCGCCTGTCGCGCAGCCCGGCCGAGGGCCGCGGCGTCCTCGTCGCCGTGGTGGGAGCGCTCACAAGCGACGAAGTCGCCGCCCTCGCGGCCTGCGCGGCCGACCGGACCCGGCCGCGGATCGCGGTGCTTGCGCCGCAGGCCGCGTGGACCGACCAGGAGCGTGACCGTGCCGCAGGCCGCCTCGCGGACGCGGGATGGCGGGTGCTGTGTCCCCATCGGCTCGACGACTTGCCTGACCTGTGGCGGAGTTCGGGGGAGGCACGGTGAGACCCGTCAAGGAGGCGCTTCTAGCGGCCCTGCTCTCGCTCACCACGGCGGCTTCCGCTCTGTGCATGCTCCCCCTCTTGGGACCGCTGTTCGCGGACGCGGACTGGTGGACGCGGCCGGCGAGCGCAGCGGTCACCGTGGCAGCCGCGGGCGCGGTCACCCAGTGGATCCGCGTCCCCGCAGTGGTCACCCCTCTCGTGCAACTGGTGGCGCTGGCCATCACCGTGACCGCGCACGTGCTGCGGGACACCGCACCCTTGGGCATCCTCCCCACACCGGGCGTGGTCGACCAGATCATCGCGCTCGCGTTCTCCGGGGTCGCGGACATTCAGACCCATGTCATCCCGGTGCCGGCCACGGACGGAATCGTCCTGCTGGTGACGTTGCTGCTGGGCGTCCTCACCATTTCTGCCCACTGGATCGCGGTCACCCTCCGTGTGCCCGGTGTGGCCGCGGCCGCCCTGTTGTCCCTGATCGCGGTACCCTTGACCGTCCACCACGAAGGGGTGGACGGGGCCGCGTTCACCTGGGCCGCGGTGGGGTTCCTGCTGCTGTTCGCCGGGGACTCGCTGGTCCGGACCGTCTCCTGGGAGGCGGGGGCGTGGACCGCTGCCGCGGCAGGGCTGTGGGGCCTGGGCGTGACCGGAACCGCCGCGGTCTGCATCGTGCTGGCCCTGCTGGTGCCCGCGCTCCTGCCCGGCGTCAGCAACGGCTCCGTGTTCTCCCTGATCAACCAGTTGCGGTCGGGTGGGCGCACGGTGAGCACCGTGGACCCGCTGACGAGTCTGCGGGGCACACTCACCTCGACCGGGAACCGCCGTGTCCTGGAGTACCGGACCAGCGACCCCGCCCCCGAGTACCTGCGCACCCACGTGCTCGACTCGTTCAACGGGGAAACCTGGACCATGTCCCCGGTCGAAGCCTCCACCAAGGACCTGCTCAACGGGACTATCCCGCACCCGCCAGGGTTCTCCACCGGCTCGGATGCGGAATCGGTGGTCACCGACATCACGATCTCCACCGAGGCGCGGGGTATGGACTTCCTGCCGCTGCCCTACCCCAGCCGGGACGTGCAGGTGAACGGCGAATGGTATGTGGACCCTGAGACGCTCATGGTGTTCTCCCCCAACGACGACGCCGCCGGGCTCACCTACCGGGTCACCAGCATCTCGTCCGTGCCGGACGAGGACGCGCTGCGCGCGGCCCCCGCCGCCACCGCGTTCCGGGTCGACCAGCGGTACGTGGACCTTCCACCGCTGTCGCAGGAGGTCACCCAGCTGATCGAGGAGATCACGTCGGGCGCGGACTCCCCCTTCGACCAGGCGCTCGCGCTGCAAGCGTGGTTCACCAGCGGGGAATTCACCTACGACCTGGACCCGCCCCGGGTCCCCGACAACGCGGACCCGCTCGCCTACTTCCTGCTGGACAGCAAGACCGGGTACTGCCAGCATTTCGCGTCAGCGATGGCGGTCATGGCCCGGTACGTGGGGATTCCCGCGCGGGTCGCCGTCGGGTACACCTCGGGGGAGCGCATCGGCTCCGGGCATTGGATGGTGCGGGAGAGCGACGCCCACGCCTGGCCGGAACTGTACTTCGCGAACTACGGCTGGCTGCGTTTCGAACCCACGCCGGGTGAAGGCCAGCCTAACGCTGCGGTCCCCGAGTACGCTGCGACCGTCCCGGAGCGGGCCCCCGTCCACGAGCCGTCGCCGCACGACTCGGAGCCTGCGTCGCCGTCTGCTCCCGCACCGCAGGACACTCCTGCGCAGCCGTCCGCCCCGGAAGAAACCCGCGAGCCCGCGGAGCCTTCCGCGGCAGAATCCACTCCTGCGCCGGGCACAGGAGCGCCCCGCACGGATGCCGTCCTCACCAACGCCGGGATCGTTGCGGCAGCAGCAGCCCTGATGCTGGTGCTGCCCGCGCTCCTGCGCCGCCTGGTGCGTCTGCTGCGGTGGCGGCGGGCTGCCGACGTGCCCGCACACGTGCGTGCCGCCTGGTCAGAACTGCGCGACGACTTGATCGACCTGGGCTGGGAGTGGAACCCGGCGCACAGCCCGCGCACCGTGGAACGCCTCTTGGTCTCCCAGGGGCGGGTCACCCCGCAGGCTCGGGACGCGCTGCACCGGATCGTGACAGCCGAGGAGGCGGCACGCTACGCCCCGCGTCCTCCCGCTGCTTCCCACCTGGCCGACGACTGCCGTACTGTGCGGCGGGCGCTCGCCGCATCGTTTCCCCGCACGTCCCGGATTCGCGCGCTGTTCCTCCCCCGCTCGCTGTGGCAGGCCCCCCACCTGCGCAGCCCGGAGGTTTCGGGCACAGCCGGGCGTGTGGGCCGTGCTCCCCGCCGCGACCCACACGCGTGACGTCACACGGGCGACTGGTCAGCGCCTGCGGGGGTGTTCTTACTGTTCGCCTTCCTGGCGGCGACGCCAGCGTTCTTCCAACCGATCCATCATGCCGGGGCGCTGCTGGCGCTTGGACCCTCTGTCGATGGTGAAAGAGCTGCTTCCGGCGGCACGCCGCCACCCGGACAGCCCCCACAGCGCGCACACCAACATGATGAGGAAGCCGGCAACACTGACCGGTACTGTCTGGAAGACCATGCCTCCCAGGAGGAGGCCGATGCCGGCCACGAAGCCGATCGACGCCTTGATGAGCCGACGCTTGTAGTGGACCTGCGGGTTCGTCTGCCGCACGGTGTGAGCGAACTTCGGGTCCTCCGCATACAGCGCCCGCTCGATCTGTTCGAGCATGCGCTGCTCGTGTTCAGAGAGCGGCACGGCGCCTCCCAAAAGCAGTCCCCGGGTGGGGCAACGGGTGCTGAACAACTATCTGATGGCCAGTGATATGCCCAGAATACGGGGACTTAGCGCTCGGTGAAAAGAAAAGATGTGCGCACGAGCCCCTTCCGTCTACCACAGTACCTTCGACCACACTGGCTTCCACTCGCCTGCCCGCCCTCCCGTCACTCCGGGGAATCGTATTCCTGGTCCGCCTCTCGGACCGCCTCACCCTCTACAACGCTCGCAGGGGGGAAAACCTGCCGCGTCATACGTCATCTTCCTCACATAATGCCAGTGATGCTGGTCGGAGGGCACCGGTTCCGAAACGGCGCACCACTTCGTCTTGCAGCCGCTCCACGGCGCGCCACCCCGGGCCTTCCTCATCCAGCGCCAACTGGTGGTGGACACGGTCGGCACTGACCAGCCCTTCCACCCGCACCCCGACGAGACGCAGCGGGGCGCCCACCAGTCCGGAGGCAGCATAGAGCTCCCGGGCCACCGCGGCGATCTGCCGGGCCACATCGGTGGGCTCCGGCAGGGTGCGGGAACGGGTAACTGTGCTGAAGTCAGCGCGGCGCAGTTTGACCCCCACGGTACGTCCCGCCTGTCCGGAGGCGCGGAGCCGCCGGGCGACTTTCTCGGACAGGCGCAGCAGTTCGCGGCGGATCCGCTCAGGGTCGTGGATGTCGGTGGGGAAGGTCTCCTCCGTGCTCACGCTCTTGTCCGCGGTCTCCGGGGTGACCGGCCGGGGATCGTATCCCCACGCGAGTTCCGCGAGCTGGTTTCCGAGCGCCTGCCCCAGTTCGTGGCGGAGCGTATCAGGCGGGGTCCGAGCCACGTCGCCGACCGTGCGCAGCCCCATGCGCCGCAGCGCCTGCTCGGTCCGCTCCCCCACCCCCCACAGGGCGCCGACCGGCAGCGGGTGCAGGAACGCGGTGACGTGCCGGGTGGGGACCACCAGCAGCCCGTCGGGCTTGCAGCGGGTGGAGGCGAGCTTGGCGACGAACTTGGTGGCGGCGATCCCCACCGAGCAAGTCAACCCTTGTTCTGCGCGCATCCGGGCACGGATGAGCTGGGCGATGTGGAGCGGTCCGCCGCCGAGTCGGCGGTCTGCCCCGGCCACGTCCAGGAACGCTTCGTCCACCGAGAGCTGCTCCACCTGCGGGGTGATCGAACGCAGCAGGTCCATCACGCCGGCGGAGACGCGCCGGTACGTCTCGTGGTCGGGCGGGAAGACCACCGCGTGCGGGCAGAGCCGCAGGGCACGGGACATCGGCATCGCAGAGTGGATGCCGTAGCGGCGAGCCTGGTAGTTGGCGGAGGCGACGACCCCGCGCGGCCCGGTGCCGCCGACGAGCACGGGACGCCTGACGACGTCGGGGTGGCGCAGCTCCTCCACGCTCGCGAAGAAGGCGTCCATGTCGATGTGCAGGATGGTGCAGTCGGCGTCGTTGACGGGGTGACCCTCGTACGGGACAATGCCGCGGTCGGTCATGACCCCGCGCATCGGTTCGCCGCGTTCCAACTGTCGACGACTCATCCCACGCCCTCCTGCCCAGCATGGTAGTGGTGCCGGGGCCGCGGAGCAGGGGTAGTGCGCCGAAGCGGGGGCTAGGCGGGACGCCGCGCCATCACATGCAACTGGGTGGCGATTCGCGACAGTTCCGCGTGGGCGGAGGCTGCCTTCTCTACGGCCAGCAGGGTGTCGGGGGTCTGCGGGTCTTCGAACACGCGGCCGGGCAGGAGGTCGCCGAGGATCCGCACCCCGCGTAGTTCGTGCACTTCCAGACCGGCCTCGCGGACGAGTGCGGTGAGCTGCTCCGCGGTGTAGCGGCGCGGCATGGGGTCGCTCGGCCCCCACCGGCCTTCGTTCGACTGCAGGAGGGCCAGCGCATCG
This sequence comes from Thermobifida fusca NBRC 14071 = JCM 3263, assembly GCF_001592045.1. GTDB lineage: Bacteria > Actinomycetota > Actinomycetes > Streptosporangiales > Streptosporangiaceae > Thermobifida > Thermobifida fusca. Next base: position 7,213 of record NZ_BCWB01000014.1, read on the forward strand.
GCGAGGTGCCCGGCCAGCGCCCGGTGCAGGACCGCGGCGACCGCGTTCGTCGCGAGCACGCTGACTGCTCCCCGAGGCTGGGTGATGGAGACGACGTCGCGCAGCGCGGTTAGCGGATCGTCCACGTGCTCGACGACGTTGTGCACCAAGACCAGGTGCGCGGACGCTTCAGGCAGCAGTTCCCGCAGGCCTTCCGCGTCCCCTTGGACCGCGTTCACCCGCACCCCGGCTTCGGCAGCGCGGCGTTCCAACGCTGCCAGGGAGTCCGGGCTGGAGTCGACGACCGTGACCCGGTGGCCGAGTCTCGCGAGGGGCACGGCGGCACCCCCGGTGCCGCCGCCCGCATCGACGATGTTCAACGGCTCGACGAACTCCTCTGCCAGGCGTGCCAGCTCGGCGGTCAACGCCTCCCAAACCACTGCGGTGCGTGCGGCGCTGGAGGCGCGCCCGGAGCTGACCTTGGAGGAGTCCACGTTGAGTCCTTTCCCTCCCGCCCCGCTCGGTGGGGCGACGCTACAGCGACAATGATGGCTTCTTTTCCATCAGACGGGAGAGCAGACCGTTGACGAAGACCGGCGATTCGTCAGTGGACAGCTCCTTCGCCATCGCCACTGCCTCCGCGATCGCTACCCCGTCGGGAATGTCATCGGCCCACAGCAGTTCGTAGACGCCGATCCGCAGGATGTTGCGGTCCACCACCGGCATGCGGTCCAGTGTCCAGCCGATGGCGTAGGTCTCCAGGAGTTCATCGATCCGCGCGCGGTGCTCGTCCACTCTGGTGGCGAGCTGCTCGGTGAATTCGTTGATCGGCGGTTCGGTCTGCGCCCGGCGGCGCTCGATGACCTCGGAGACCGGTACCCCGCGGACTTCGGCCTCGTAGAGGATCTCTACCGCACGCACTCGGGCCTTGTGCCGTGACCCACGGCGCCGTGACCCACCCATCAGTTGACGCGACCCAAGTATTCGCCAGTCCGAGTGTCGACCTTGACCTTGTCTCCAGTGGTGACGAACAGCGGCACCTGGATGACGGCCCCGGTCTCCAGCGTGGCGGGCTTGGTGCCGCCGGTGGAGCGGTCGCCTTGCAGACCGGGCTCGGTCTCGGCGATCGTCAGCTCCACGGAGGCCGGAAGCTCGATGTAGAGCGGCGTGCCCTCGTTGACGGCGACCGTCACAATGGCGCTCTCCAGCAGGTAGTTGGCGTTGTCGCCGACCACCTCGCGGGGAACGTAGATCTGGTCGTAGGTCTCGGTGTCCATGAAGATGTAGGAGTCGCCGTCCGAGTAGAGGTACTGCATCTCCCTCTTGTCGACGGTGGCGACCTCGACCTTCACCCCGGCGTTGAAGGTCTTGTCCACGATCTTGCCGGTGGTGACGTTCTTCAGCTTGGTGCGCACGAAAGCGCCGCCCTTACCCGGCTTGACGTGCTGGAATTCAACGACGTTCCACAGCTCACCATCGTCGAGCCGGAGGGTCATGCCGTTCTTCAGGTCGTTCGTCGTCGCCACTTCAGTCGTCTCTCTCAGCCAGTAGGGCACAGTTTCGTGGTTCGCGGCCGCGCTCTTGGGGTGCGCGGCTCCCCGACAAGGGATTCGCTATCCGGTCTGCCCGGTCGAATGCGGGCGATTGTGATGAGCTGCCGGAACCGCTCATGGGTGAGTCTAGTCGGTGTCGGGCGCGTCCGGCGCGACGCCACTCACCGCCTGGTAGGCCTGGGCCAGCAGGGCATCGGAGGGACCGGCCAGGATCGCGGGTGCGGCCACGTCGTCGAGGACGACGAAGCGCAGGGTTGCGCCGCGGGTCTTCTTGTCCACCCGGATCGTGTCCCGCAGGGCGGGCCAGGCGTCGGCGCGGTAGCGCACCGGAAGTCCCACCGATTCCAGGATACGGCGGTGCCGGGCCACGAGCGCCGCATCGATCCGGCCGTCCAGGCGGGCCAGTTCGGCGGCAAAGACCATGCCGATGGAGATCGCGTAGCCGTGCCGGAACGTGTAGTTCTCGGCGCGTTCAATGGCGTGGCCGAGCGTGTGCCCGTAGTTGAGGATCTCGCGGCGTCCGCTTTCGCGCAGGTCAGCGGAGACCACCTCGGCTTTGACCGCGATGGCCCGTTCGATGAGTTCCCGCGTGTGTGCGCCGTCGGGCCGGGTGGCGGCCTCCGGGTCGGCTTCGACCAGGTCCAGGATGACCGGGTCGGCGATGAACCCGGCTTTGATGACCTCGGCGAGGCCGCCGATGTAGTCCTCCCGCGGCAGGGACGGCAGGGTGTCGAGGTCGCACACGACTCCGGCGGGCGGGTGGAACGCGCCGACGAGGTTCTTCCCTTCAGCGGTGTTGATCCCGGTCTTCCCGCCGACCGCGGCGTCGACCATGCCGAGGAGGGTGGTGGGCACGAGGATGGCGCGCACCCCCCGCAGCCAGGTGGCTGCAACGAATCCGGCCAGGTCGGTGGTGGCCCCGCCGCCCACGCCCACGATCACGTCGGTGCGGGTGAAGGCAGCCTGGCCGAGCCGAGCCCACAGGTCTGCGGCCACGGAGACGTCTTTGGCGGCCTCCCCGTCCGGGACGGGGAGCGGGAAGACGTCGTATCCGGCGGTGCGCAGGATCTCGCACACGGGCCGGGCCTTCTCCTCCAGGGTGTCGGGGTGGATGACTGCGACCCGCTGGGCGCGCTCCCCCACGAGGGCGGGCAGTTCTCCCAGGATGCCGTTGCCCACGACTACGTCGTAGGGCGTGGAGGTGCCCCCGACTCCGATGCGGGTGACCGTCATGGCTGCTCCACTCGCTGCTGTACGCCTTGGGTGTTCTCCCCCGGGCAACCGGGAGCGCGGGCGGGCATGCGTTCACCGCAGCGCTGTGTGCCGCCCGTGCCGGTTGCGGGGTGGGCTCAATTTCTGTCGGTTGGGGACGGGCCCCGGGCGTGGGGGATGGCGTTCCCCGGTTTCCGCAGGGCCCGTCGGGTGCCGCGATGGCGGACGTTTCAGTCGCCGGCGGCGGGCAGTTCTTTCGCGATCAGTTCGGCGGCCTCTTCAGGGGTGTGCTCGCTCGTGGAGACGGTGAGCGTGGCGAGGCTCTGGTAGATGGGCAGCCGTTCGCGGAGCAGAGCTTTGAGGCGGGCGCGCGGGTTGCCGAGGAGGAGTGGGCGCGCCGTGTCCAAGCCCACTCGCTTGGCCGCGTCGGCGAACTCCACTTCGAGGTAGACGACGCGGTGGCCGGCGAGGTCGGCGCGGGTCTGCTCGTTGAGGATCGCCCCGCCGCCGAGGGCCACGACCCCGGGGTGGCTGGCCAGGGCTTCTGCGACGACCTCCCGTTCCAAGGCCCGGAACGCTTCTTCACCGTCCTCGACGAAGATGTCGCTGACGGTTTTACCGGCGCGCCGTTCGATCTCGGCGTCGGTGTCGAGCAGGTCGACACCGAGTCGCTCGGCGAGGGCCCGGCCCACGGTGGTCTTGCCCGCACCGGGGGAGCCAATCAGGACCGCGAGGGGTCGGCTGCTCATCGGGAACTCCTTGCACTTCCCAGAGGGGCGCGATTACCGGACGATCAGCGAGTCCAGGTAGCCGCGCAGGTTGCGGACGGTTTCCGCGACCGAGTCTCCACCGAACTTCTCCAGGGCGGCGTCGGCCAGCACCAGGGCGACCATCGCCTCGGCGACGACTCCCGCAGCCGGGACCGCGGTGACGTCGCTGCGCTGGTGGTGGGCCTGGGCGGGCTGGCCCGTGCTCACGTCGATGGTGTCCAGGGCCCGGGGCACGGTGGCGATGGGTTTCATTGCGGCGCGGACCCGCAGCGGGTCGCCGGTGCTCATGCCGCCTTCCACGCCGCCGGCCCGGTTGCTGCGGCGGCGGATCCCGTCGGGGCCGACGTCGATCTCGTCGTGGGCGGCGGAACCGCGCCGGGCAGCGGTGCGGAAGCCGTCGCCGAATTCCACGCCTTTGATCGCCTGGATGCCCATGAGGGCCCCAGCCAGCCGCGCGTCGAGGCGGCGGTCCCAGTGGACGTGGCTGCCCAGGCCGGGCGGCAGCCCGTAGGCGATGACTTCGACGACTCCGCCGAGGGTGTCTCCGGTCTTGCGGGTGTCGTCTACTTCGGCGACCATGCGGGCGCTGGTCTCCGGGTCGAAGCAGCGCACCGGGTCGGCGTCGACGCGGGCGAGGTCCTCCGGGGCGGGGATGGGGGCGTCGTCGGGGACGGAGACGCTGCCCATCGCCACGACGTGGCTGACGATTTCCACGCCGAGCGCCTGGCGGAGGAACTGGCGGGCGACTTCACCCAGGGCGACGCGCGCGGCGGTCTCGCGGGCGCTGGCGCGCTCCAGGATCGGGCGGGCTTCGTCATAGCCGTACTTCTGCATGCCCACGAGGTCGGCGTGCCCAGGCCGGGGGCGGGTCAGGGGGGCGTTGCGCGCCACCCCTTCGAGCTCCTCGGCGGGCACGGGGTCGGGGGACATGACTTTCTGCCATTTGGGCCATTCGGTGTTGCCCACCTGGATCGCCACCGGCCCGCCGAGGGTGCGGCCGTGACGGATCCCTCCAATGATGGAGACCTCGTCCTTCTCGAACTTCATGCGGGCGCCCCGGCCGTACCCGGCGCGACGACGGAGCAGGGCGGCGGCGATGTCGTCCGAGGTGACGGACACGCCGGCCGGTAGGCCCTCCAGGATCGCGACGAGTGCCGGCCCGTGGGACTCCCCAGCGGTCAGCCAGCGCAACATGACTCCGATCTTTTCACGTCCTGTCCCGCACAGCGACATCGATCTCACCCTTTGACCGGTTTCCCGCGTGCGGCGGGCGGGGCTAGGCGGCGAGGAGCAGCGGGATCGGGTCGCCGAAAAGGAGGACAGCGAGGGCCCCGCCCACCATGAACGGGCCGAGGGGCAGGTGGCTTTTCAGGCTGGCCCGGCCGAGCAGGACCAGTCCGAGGCCCACGCAGGAGAAGGCGAGGAAGGCGAGGAAGGTGCCGCTGACCACGGGGGTCCAGCCGTCCCAGCCCAAGTAGAGGCCGATCAGGCCGGAGAGGGTGACGTCGCCCCATCCCATGCCGGGCGGGTAGATGGCCCGCAGGAGCCGGTAGAAGCCCCACAGGGCGGCCATGCCGCCGAGGGCGTGCAGGAAGGCGGTGCCGCCGTGGGGGGTGGTGAGGGCAGCGGCCCCGAGCAGGGCGAGGGCGATGGGGTAGGCGGGGCGGACGAGGAGGCGGGGCAAGCGTGTGACCCGCAGGTCGATGCTGGAGAGCAGGGTGCCCCACAGGGCGAGGAAGGCGAGGGCCGCGATTTCGGCGGCGGAGCGGTGCGCGGCGCCGAAGCCGACTGCCGCGAACGCGGCGGCCGCGGCGGCCACGGTGGGCCAGGGGGCGCGGACGGTTTCACCGCCGGGGCCGCGTCCGGTCAGCACGAGCCGCCACGGCAGGGGGGACCAGGGCGGCCAGGGCACGACCTGTCCCGAGCGGGGCAGGGTGGGCGGCGGCGGACCGGGTGAGGCGGGGTCGTCGCTGGGCGGGTAGTCGGGGAACAGCACGACGACGCGCCCGGTGAAGAAGGCGAGCAGGCCGCCGAGGGGGGCCATGGCGAGGGCGAGCGGCAGCGCGGAGGACATGTCCGGCATTCTGCCGCTTTCCCGCCCCCGGCGGCAGCGGGATCCGCGCGGCTGTGGACACCGGGACCGCTGCGGGAGGTGAGATGCGTCTCACCGGTCGCGGCGGGCGCGGACCACTGCGCTCAGCTCGACGCCCCCGGGCAGGATGACGGCGAGTTCGGTAGCGAGCCGTTTGGCTACTTTGCGGATCACTTCGTCGTCGCGCCGCTCCAGTTCCAGCCGGATGCCGATGTCGGCCCGCTCGGAGTCGTGGATGCGGACCCGCTCGATACCGAATTCGGTGTGGGTGATCCGGTAGATCAGCGCGAGGACCTGCGGGTCGTCTTTGGGCTCGGGCACCATGCCGTGCTCGGCGAGGGCGCTCAGGAAGCGGCCTTGGATCGCGTAGGTGACGGGGCCTGCGACGTCGATGACGACGGCGTCGGCTTTGTCTTCGTAGGCGGCACGGCAGGCGTCCTGGGTGGTGACCGGGATGGGCCGGGCGTCTTCCCGCCAGCGTTTGACCGTGTCGACCGAGGTGAAGGCGAGGACACCGCGCCGCCCGTCCTTGCCGATGAGCACGGGCATCGCGACTTCGCTGCGTTTTTCGCGGACGCGGCCGTCGGGGCCGGTGGCGGTTTTCACCGGCCGTGCCACCACAGGGACGAGGAGCCGCGAGTGGCGCAGCGTTTCGAGCACCTGGCGGTCGCCGACCCTGCCTCGGGCATAGGCGTCGAGTTTCTCCCGGACGCGGGGGTCAGCACTGCCGTCGTCGTTACGGAACTGCTGCGCGCCGATAATGGTAGGTCCAGCCACAGTGGTGACTCTACTGCGTAGTGGCGGGTCCCCTGAGTGTACTCCCAGGGAATGCGCGGGTGTCGCGGTCTAGTGCGCGGTGGGGTCGCGCAGTCCGCGTTCGAGGACCGCCAGGATGTCGCGGAGTTGGGCGGTCTGTTCGTCGGTCAGCCGACCGAAGAGGTATTCGCGCACCTGCGCGACGTGGCCGGGAGCGGCGGCCCGCAGCACTTCAGCGCCTTTGTCGGTGAGGACCGCCCAGAAGCCGCGCCGGTCCTCCACGCAGTCTTCCCGGCGCACGTATCCGTCCCGCTCCAGGCGGGCCACCTGGTGGGAGAGGCGGCTTTTGGAGACGAGGACCGTCTCGGCGAGGGTGCGCATGCGCATCCGCCGTCCTTCCGCCTCGGACAGGTGGACCAGGATGCCGTATTCGACCAGGGTGAGCCCGTTCCTGCGCCGCAGGTCCCGGTCGAGCCGCTCCTGGAGCAGGGAGTTGACTGTGAGGAAGCTGCGCCAAAGGCGCTGCTCTTCCTCAGTGAGCCAGTTGACCGCGTCCATGGCGGCCATCGTACTTACGCCTTCTCTCTCCATGCACTCACTTTTTCTTCTCAGGAAGAAAATTCTTCGGATGTTGTTGTATATTAAACAACGTTGTTCCACGGATCCATCCATCACCCCTGGGAGGAAACCACCATGACCGAACAGCAGCTCCCCGCAGGCACGTGGACGATCGACGCCGCCCACTCCGAGGTCGGCTTCAGCGTGCGGCACATGATGGTCAGCCGGGTGCGCGGCCGCTTCGAGAAGTTTGACGCCACGCTGACCGTGCCGGAAGACCCGCTCCAGTCCTCGGTGGTCGCCACCATCGACGCCAGCTCCATCAACACCAACAACGCGCAGCGCGACGAGCACGTCCGCTCCGCCGACTTCCTCGACGTCGCCAACCACCCCGAGTTCACCTTCACCTCCACCGGGCTGCGCCAGGAGGGGGAGAACTTCGTCCTCACCGGTGACCTGACCATCAAGGGCAACACCCGCCCGGTGGAACTGGCGCTGGAGTTCAACGGCTCCACCACCGACCCCTACGGCCTGAAGCGCGCCGGCTTCCACGCGTCCACTGAGATCAGCCGCAAGGAGTTCGGCGTGGACCTCCACATGCCGATGGACGGCGGCGGTGTCGTGGTCGGCGACAAGATCACGATCGAGATCGACGCCGAGTTCACCCTCAAGCAGGACTGACCCTCCTCGACAGGCTTTCTCCAGCGCTCTCGCTATCGTGATGGGGCCGCCGGTGCACACCGGCGGCCCCGCATTCATTCCGCACACGAAAGGACGTCAGCGTGTCTGCCACCCCGTTCTCCCCCGACGTCGTCGCCGCAGTCACGCAGCACATGAACGACGACCACCCGGACGACACCCTGCTCATCGTCCGCGCTTTCGGCGGCTATCCGGAGGCGACTGCGGCGCGGATGACCGGTCTGGACGGCACCGCGGGAGAGTACTCCGCCACCGTCGACGGCCGAGAGGTCGCCGTGCGCATCCCCTGGTCCCAGCCGCTCACCGAACGCGCCCAGATCCGCACCGAAGTGGTGCGGCTGTACCGGGAGGCCTGCGCGCGGCTCGGCGTCGCCCCGCGCGGGGAAGCCCAGGAGGGGACGGAGCACTGAGCTGCCTGGCGCGGTCCCGTGCCCTTGCGACGCATCCGCGGCGCGCTCCACTGCGTCTCATCGGATGACCGGAAAGCGCGCCTGGGCCGCGCCCGGTCACCTACCCTGAGAAGGGCCGACAGTTCGGCCCACCGTTCCTGGAGCGTCGCTTCCCGATGACAGTTCCCCAACCCTCTGACCCTGAGTCGCCCACCCGCAAAATCGAGGCGGTCGAGCCGACCGTCCAGCTCACCCCCTCGGAGCCGGGTGTCACCCGCAAGCTCACCGCGCTGCTGCGGCCCGGCGCCACGCGGCGCCTTCCCGCGGCCGAGCCGCGCACCGCGGTGCTGACCAGGCCGGTGCGGCGCCGGGGAAGGCTGGGGCGGCTCGCCTGGCGGGTACTGGAAGGACCGGCCAGCGAAGTCGAATACCGGATCCCTGCGGAGCTGCGGGAACGCTACACCGTCCAGGAGTATGTCGGCGCGGGCGGCGAGGCGGTGGTCTACCGGGCCGTGCCGGTGGGCCGCGACGGACCGCCGATCGCGCTCAAGCTGTACCGGTCCGGACACGACATCAACCGGGACCTGCTGGACCGGATCAGCGCCCTGGGCACGGTCAGCCCGCACATCCCCGTGCTGCACGGCTACGGGTATGCCCGCGCTCCGTGGGGGGAGGAGATCGCCTGGGAGGCGCAGGAGTACTTCGCGCTGGGCTCGCTGCGCACCCTTATCGACCAGGCCCCGCTCCCCGACGACCAGGCCCGCGCCGTCATCGCGGCCCTCAGCGATTGCCTCGGCTACTGGCAGCAGTCGCTGAACTACAACCACACCGACGTCAAACCGGAGAACCTGCTGATCCGCTCCCTGGATCCTCCGGTGTTCGCGCTGACCGACTTCGGCGGAGCCGTCCGCGCGACGATGAGCCAGATCTACGGCGGGCAGGCCATCACCGAGGCCTACGCCGCGCCCGAGGTGATCGAAGGGCGCCGGGAAGCCCCGGCCGCGTGGTGGTCGCTGGGGGTGATCGCGCACGAGCTGGTCACCGGGCAGCGTCCCCCGCGCAGCGGCAACTGGTTGACGGCCCGCAGTACCGCGGTGGACCTCTCCGCGGTCGCCGATGAACGCTGGCGGCTCCTGATCCGCGGCCTGCTCACCCCGGACCCTAAGACGCGCTGGGGTGACGCCCAGGTGCGCCAGTGGCTGCGCGGGGAGCGCCCCAGCGTGGCCCGGCCGCGCAAGCACCGGCCCATCACATTCGAAGGCGTGGCGCACGAGGACCCGCCCAGTCTCGCCTTCGACTTGATGGACCGGTTCGATAAGGGGGCGGTGTGGCTGCAACGCCGCCACCAGGAGGTGGAGACGTGGCTGTCCCGCGAAGTCCACGACCTCACCTTCGACCCGGCCCCGCTGAAGCAGCTCCGCACCCGCCCGGAGCGGGCGCACGTCGCGATCAGCGCCCTGGCCGCCCAGTACGTGCCAGGGCTGCCCCCGCGCTACCGGGGCCACCAGATCACCGCCGAAGGCGTCTTGGAGCTCGCCCGCGGGGAAAGCACCCAGCAGGCGGTTCTGCGCGAGGCGATCGAGTGGGGGGCCGTGCAGTCGGCGGCTCGGCACTGGTGCACCCACCCGCGGTGCCGCAGCCACGAAACCCGGCGCTGCCAGCTGCTGGAACTGGTGCACCACGAGGTTCCGCTCATCATGCGGCAGGTGCGGGCCACCGTGGACGGGCTGGCGCAGACACCCGACTTCACCCCGCCGGAAGAACACGACTGGGATGCGGCCTGGGCGCGCGCCGCCGAACTCGTCTTGGACCCCGAGGCCGCGGCACGCTACCGGCGGCTGCTGCTGACCCGCTCGTGGCTGCCCGGCCGCTACGGTGATGCTGCCCGCGCCCGGTGGTGGACCGAGCAGCGCACGACTGCGCTCCGCGGCGACCGCACGGCCCGGAGCACCCGGGCGGCCCTGGTCACCGCGGTCCTGCTGCTGCCCAGCGCGGTGCAGGCGGGGGCCGCGCAGCGGGCCCGGGCGGCGACCGAGTCCCGGGAGCGGCGCCAGCAGCGCTGGGAGCGGTTCACCTCGTCGGTCGAGTCCCGCTGGTCGGCGACGCGGGCTCGGCTGGCCCGGCAGTGGGAGAAGCGGCGTACCGGCCCGTTCGAATGGCATACGCCGGAGGCGCGGGAGGAGCGGCGGCGCCGCCGGGAAGCGCGGCGGATGGAGCGCGGGATGGCGCGGCTCCAGCGGGCCATGGCGGCGGGCCGCTGCCGCCGTTTCGCCCGGCCCGCGGCGCTGGCCGGGCTGCTGGACGGGTGCGGGCTGTGGCTCTGGGAGTCCCAGGGCGGCCTGTTCACCGACCAGGAGTGGGTGGTGACCGCGTTCGGGTGGGCGGAGGCGATCCGCGACAACAGCCTGGTCACCTTGGCCGCCCAGCTCTGCTCGTCGCTGCTGGAGCTGCTGCCGGGCGGGATCGGCCTGGTCTGGTGGTTCCCGGTCCTGCTGGGGGTGCTGCTGTTCGCCTTGGGGCGGACCGCGGCCAATCAGCACCGCAGTGCCCGCACCCGGCTGGTCGCCTACCGTCTCGCGGTGGTCGCCAGTGTGCTCGTCGTGGTCAGAGCACTGGCCCACGGGCTGTTCTTCCTGTTCATGGGGGTGCTGATTCCCGCCGCGCTCTTGGCCGGCTGAGCTGGGCTGCGGGGGTGCCGAAAATCTAACCAAACTCTTGTGGAACACAATGTGCCTGGTAGGCAGCCCAGAGTAACTGACCGCCCCCGGCCACCCCGGTTTCCGGGAAGCGGAAAAGGGTTATATTCGCAAACGGTTCGTCAGCCCCACAAATCGGAGAACTGGTGCAGAAAATGGCCGAGGGTTCGCATTCCGCTATCACGTTGGAAGCGGGAAAGTACCGCGCCACAGTCGACCCGCTCGGTGCCGCCCTGCGCACGCTGCACTGGGGTGAGCGGGAACTCGTCTGGGGATACCCGGAGGGCCGCCCCCAACTCGCGCAGGGACAGATCCTCCTCCCCTGGCCGAACCGGATCGACCACGGTCGGTACTCCTTTGGCGGGACCACCTACCAACTGGAGATCACCGAACCGGAACTCGACAACGCGATCCATGGGCTGACCAGCACACTCCTGTGGCAGCCGAGCCAGATCACCGCGGACTCGGTCCGTTTCACCCTTGCGTTCGACGGCGCGCCCGGCTACCCCTTCCGCATGGAGTTCTGGGTGTGCTACAGCCTCGACCCCGACCACGGGCTGCACGTCCGCATCGGGGCGCAGAACACGGGGGACGGCCCGGCACCCTACGGCCACGGCAGCCACAACTACCTCACTCTGGGACTCCCGGTCGACGAGGTCACCCTGCAGCTTCCCGCCGCGGAATGGCAGCCCGTCAACGAGCGGATGATCCCCACAGGACCGGTCCGCTCCGTGGCCGGCACCGACTACGACTTCCGCACTCCCCGGCAGGTCGGCCCCACCGTCTTGGACACGGCGTTCACCGGCCTGCGCTTCGACGAGGCGGGGCGTTCCTGGACGGTGCTGAGCGCCGGGGAGCTGTGCGTCGGCCTCTGGGCCGATGACAGCCACCCGTGGCTCCAAGTGTTCTCCGCCGACTATCCCGGCCCGGAACGCCGCCGCCATCTGGCTGTCGAACCGATGACCTGCCCGCCCAATGCGTTCGTCACCGGAACCGACCTGATCGTGCTGGACCCGGGGCAGAGTATCGAGTCGTCCTTCGGCATCACCTCTACCCCGGAGTGACGCGGCACGTCATGCGGGGCGTCCGCGGCTCCGGGGCTCCTAGGTCAGGATCGAGGTCAGCGCCAGGACGATGATCGTCAGCCACAGCAGAGTGATGACGATCCGGTCGATCCGGCTCTGATGGCGGTACTTCCTTCCCCAATGTTTGGAGCCCATGTCCTTAGGACGTTTCCGCTCCACGGAAGGTTCTCAGTTTCGGCCAGGTTTTTACCTCGTTATGACAGGAATTGAAGGATCCCTACCGCCCTGGCCGGGGCCGGGACGCCCGCGGACTCAGCCGCGGCTGGGTTCTGCTGCTTCGCCGCGCTCCCGCAGGTGGTGCCGGAACTCTTCGAGGTAGGCCCGGGCCAGTTCCCCGTCGTTGCTCTGGATCCCCATCACCGCCAGGGTGGAGCCGTCGGCCAGGTCGATACTCGGCCACGGCTCCCCCACCGGCATTCGGGCGTCGATGATCTCCGGCCACACCAGGACGTGGGTGCGGATCACATTGACCACGGTCACCCGGTGCTCGGTCAGCTCGAGCCGGGGCCGGGCCAGGAAACGCAGCCCGCCCCCGATCAGCGCGCCCACCAGGATCAGCGAGATGCGGTCCTGGATCCCCCAGTTCGGGGGCATGATGACGGCGAGGAACACCATGGTCGCCATGATGAGCGCGGCGAGTCCGTAGGCGACGATGCGGAGGTTGCGTGGTCGGAAGGTCACCGGCAGCGCACGCGGCGCCTGCCGGTTCATCCCGTTCACCATGCCCCTGTCTCCCGCATCCTGGATCGGCACGCCTGGCTTCCCCTCTGTGCTCTTCTTCCGTCACGTGGTTGTCGGCCGCGGCCGTCCGTCCCGTTGTCCTCGTGCGTCCCGGAGTTTGCGGAGCACGAGGGCGGTGTCGAGTGCCGCTACCGCAGCCTCCCATCCCTTGTCTTCCTTGCTGTCCGGGAGGCCGGCACGGTCCCGTGCCTGTTCCAGGGTGTCACAGGTCAGTACTCCGTTGCCCACGGGGACCTCGGTCCGCAGCGCCACCTCGGTCAGCCCGTGGGTGAAGGACTGGCACACGTAGTCGAAGTGGGGGGTGTCGCCGCGGATAACCGCGCCCAGCGCCACGACGGCGTCGTGGGTGCGGGCCAGTTCCTGGGCGACGACGGGGATCTCCACGGCTCCGGCGACCCGCACCACCGTCGTCTCGGCCACCTTGCACTGTTCAGCCGCGGCTAGGGCCCGCTCCAGCATCGGTTCGACGACTTCGGCATTCCACCGGGTGGCGACCACCCCGAGGGTCAGCCCTTGGGCGTCTACCGTGTACTCAGGCCGTCCAGCTCCGCTCATCGTTACTGCTCTCCACCACGGTCAGGAGGCCAGACCCGGCAGGTCGTGGCCCATACGGTCGCGTTTCGTACGCAGGTAGCGCAGGTTGTCGGGGGTGATGGCGGCGGGGAGCGGGATCCGCTCGTCGACCACGACGCCGTGCGCGGCCAGCCCGGCGGCCTTGTCCGGGTTATTGCTCAGCAGCCGCACCGACCGCACGCCCAGGTCGAGGAGGATCTGCGCTCCGGTGCCGAATTCGCGGGCATCGGCGGGCAGCCCCAGTTGCAGGTTGGCGTCCACCGTGTCCGCACCCTGGTCTTGGAGCCGGTAGGCGCGGAGCTTGTGCAGCAGGCCGATGCCGCGGCCTTCGTGGCCGCGCTGGTAGACGATCACTCCGGCACCGGTTTGGGCGATCCGCGCCATGGCCGCGTCCAACTGGTCGCCGCAGTCGCAGCGGTACGAGCCGAACGCGTCCCCGGTGAGGCATTCAGAGTGGAGCCGGACCAGCGCCCGCTCCCCGGTGCCGAGGTCGCCGTAGACGAGGGCCACGTGCTCGGAGTCGTCCACGACGGAGCGGTAGCCGACCGCCCGCCATTCGCCGTAGCGGTTGGGGATCCGGGTCTCCACGACCCGTTCGATGAGGGTCTCCGTGCGGCGGCGGTAGGCCACGAGCTGTTCGATGGAGACCAGGGCGAGGCCGTGCTCGTCGGCGAAGGCGCGGAGTTCCGGCAGCCGGGCCATGGTGCCGTCGTCGTTGACGATCTCCGCGATCACCCCGGCGGGGCGGCGGCCAGCGAGCCGGGCCAGGTCCACGGCGGCTTCGGTGTGCCCGCGCCGCACCAGCACCCCGCCGGGACGGTAGCGCAGGGGGAAGATGTGGCCGGGCCGGACGAAGTCGCCGGGCTCGCTGGCCTCGTCGGCGAGCAGCCGGATCGTGCGGGCACGGTCCGCGGCGGAGATGCCGGTGTGCACCCCGGTACGGGCGTCCACGGTCACGGTGTAGGCGGTGTGCAGCCGGTCCTCGTTGCGCGGTGTCATCAACGGCAGGTTGAGCCGGTCCAGGTCTTCGCCAAGCATCGGCACGCACACCACCCCGGAGGTGTGGCGGATCATGAAGGCCAGCAGTTCGGGGGTGGCCGCATCGGCGGCGAAGACCAGGTCGCCCTCGTTCTCCCGGTCGGCGTCGTCCACGACGACGACCGGGCGTCCCGCGGCGATGGCTTTGAGCGCCTCGTCGATGTCGTCCAGCGGGATGGGGCTGGCGGTGCGGTTCACGGCAAACTCCTCTGTGCGGCAGGAACGGTAGGTCACGACGGTCAGGCGAACGAGTGCACTGCTGGGGCCTCAGCGTTGCGGCGGGCCCGGTAGTGGCGCATCCAGTTGCGGAGCCCGAGGACGGCGAGCACGAAGAACACGCCGTAGACGACACCGCTCACCCACAGGCCGGACAGCACGGTGATGGGGATGCCCACCATGTCCACGACGATCCACACCACCCAGAAGTCGACGAGCCCGCGGCTTTGGGCGTACATCGCCACTGCGCTTCCCACGAAGATGAACGCGTCCAGCCACGGCGCCCAGGACCAGCCGGTGACGGTGAAGAACCAGCCCACGGCGGCGGTTCCTCCGGCCAGGACGGCGATCAGGCGGAGTCGTTCTGCCCGGTGGGCGGGGCGTACCGCGAGGTCTCCTTCGTCGCGGATTCCGCGCGCCCAGCGGTACCACCCGTAGACGGCGAGCCCCGCGACGACCACCTGTTTGAGCGCGTTGCCGACCAGGTGGGCGTCGACCGAGACCACGAAGAGCAGGAACGTGCCGGTGAGCTGGACGGGCCAGGTCCACAGGGTGCGGCGGATCGCCAGCGCCACGGTGGCCAGGGCCGCGAGGTTGCCGATCAGGTCGGCCCAGCGGACATGCTCACCGAACAGCGTGAACCCGGCGTAGGCCCACTCCAGCCATGCGCTGCCGGGGCCGCTCATCGGATACCGCCCACCCGGTCGCCCAGCAGGCGCTCCACGTATTTGGCCAGGGTGTCGACCTCGATGTTGACTTTCGTGCCTACCGTGGCGAACCCGAGGGTGGTGGCTTGCAGCGTGGTAGGGATCAGGCTGACCGTGAACGAGGAGTCGGTGCAGGCGGCAACGGTGAGGCTCACCCCGTCCACGGCGATGGACCCTTTTTCCACCACGTAGCGGGACAGGCGGGCGGGCAGGGAGAAGGTGACGGTTTCCCAGTCCGTGCCGGGAACCCGCTCGGTGACGACGCCGGTGCCGTCCACGTGCCCTTGGACGATGTGGCCGCCGAGCCGGGAGGAGACTTTGAGGGCGCGTTCCAGGTTCACCGGGGAGCCGACGGTGAGCGCGCCCAAGTTGGAGCGGTCCAGGGTCTCCTTCATCACGTCGGCGCTGAACCGGCCGTCGGCCAGTTCGGTCACGGTCAGGCAGACCCCGTTGACCGCGATGGAATCGCCGGGAGACGCGTCTGAGGTGACGTCAGGACCGTGGATGGTGAGCCGGATCGCATCCGCGGAATCCGATCCCACCGGGGTGACCTCGACAACCGTGCCGAGTTCTTCAACGATGCCGGTGAACATGCGAGAGCCTTCCCCCTAGCCAGGTCAGGCTCCGGGGTAAGGCGGCATCAGACGCCATCGGACTGCCGCGGCACACAGCAGCGAGTACCGCACAGATCCACCACGTACTACCTCCCATCCGGACTTTCACCGTCGGTACCGGAGTTTCACCGGTTCCACCAGCCGATGGCTTCGACTGGGTCGCGGACTGTCACCGCCGGTTCGGACTTTCACCGACCCCGGAGCACGCGTGTGTACTTCTTGCCCAACAGTGTGCCACGGAGGGGTATTCCGCGGCCAGACCAGGGTGGGGAACCGAATCCCGCACTATTCACTCTTCGTTGCAGGAAAAATACTTTTTGTTCTTATTGCGTTCATCACCTGCAACAAAAGTGACGGAAAGGAAACGGATCGTGCGGGCGGGATGCCGCGGTGGTCGGACCAGTCGGGTGCGGGAGCCGGTCCGACCGCGGGTCTAGCGGGCGGTGGCCCGCTCTGCGAGGGCGCGCAGGTGCTCGACGGCGGCCGCCGGGTCTTTTTCGCCGTAGACCGCGGAGCCTGCCACGAAGACGTCGGCCCCGGCTTCCGCGCACCGTTCGATCGTCTCCGCGCTCACTCCGCCGTCGACCTGGAGCCACACCGAAGCGTCGGCGTTGCGGATGAGTTCGCGGGCGCGGCGGATCTTCGGCAGCACGAGGTCGAGGAACTTCTGGCCGCCGAAACCGGGTTCGACCGTCATGACCAGCAGCATGTCGATCTCACCCAGGAGGTCGGCGTACCCGTCGACCGGGGTGGCGGGGTTGAGTGCCAGCCCGGCGCGGGCCCCGGCCGCACGGATCGCCCGGAGCGTGCGTACCGGCGCCTTGGCGGCTTCGGCGTGGATGGTGACGCTCTGCGCGCCCACTTCGGCGTAGGCCGGGGCCCACCGGTCCGGGTCCTCGATCATCAGATGGCAGTCCAACGGCAGCGGCGCCACCTTGAGCAAGGACTCCACGACGGGCAGGCCCAAGGTCAGGTTGGGCACGAAATGGTTGTCCATGACGTCGACGTGCAGCCAGTCGGCGGCACCGGCGACGGCCTCGACTTCGTCGGCCAGGCGCGCGAAGTCGGCGGAAAGGATGCTGGGTGAGATCTGGATTGCCACGGAAGGAGAGTGTATTGGGGCCGAATCTCAAGGTCAGACCGGCTCAGCGTTTCCGCAGCAGCGCCAGGAACATCGCGTCGGTGCCGTGACGGTGCGGCCAGAACTGCACGAAGCGGTCGGCGGCGACGTCGGGGACTTCCGGCAGGTGGCGGGCAGCGTTGAGCAGGTCCGCGTCGTCGCGTCCGGCGAGGACGTCGGTAACGACGCCGCGGGTCTCCGCGAGGTGCGGTGAGCAGGTGACGTAGCCGACCACTCCGCCGGGGCGGACCGCGTCCAGGGCCCGGTTGAGCAGGGCGCGCTGCAGCGGGACGAGTTCGGCGAGGTTCTCCGGGGTGCGCCGCCACCGCGACTCGGGGCGGCGGCGCAGCGCGCCCAGGCCGGTGCACGGCGCGTCGACGAGCACCCGGTCGAAAATGCCGTCCCGCCACGGCGGCTGGGTGGAGTCGGCCACGATGACGCGGGCGGAGTTGCCGAGCGACCGGTGGACGGCGCGGGCGACCAGTCCGGCCCGTGCGGGCTGCACTTCGGCGGCGAGCAGGCGTCCGCCGCGCTCCCCCACGAGTCCGGCCATGAGGGCGGCTTTTCCGCCCGGTCCGGCGCACATGTCCAACCACTGCTGGTCAGGGCCGGAGACCGGCACCCGGCTCAGGGCCAGAGCGACGAGCTGGCTGGCTTCGTCCTGCACGACGGCGCGGCCTTGGCGGACCAGGCGCAGCATGCCGGGGTCCCCTTCCGGGAGGACCGCCCCGTACGGCGAGTAGCGGGCGGCGACAGCGCCTTCGTCGACCAGGTCGGTGACGGTGGCGCGCCCGGGTTTGGCGAGCAGGGTGACGCGGGGCCGCTCGTTGTGGGCGGTGAGGAGCCGTTCGGTCTCTTTCAGGCCGCTGCTGGTCTCGTCGCCGAGCGCTTCCGCGAACGCCTGGACCACCCAGCGGGGATGGCTGTGGGTGATCGCGAGGTGTCCGACAGGGTCGGTCTTCCGGTCGGGGGCGAGCACGCTCAGCCATCCGGTGAGGTCGCGTGCGGTGACTTTGCGCAGGACCGCGTTGACGAATCTGGCGCGGTGGTGGCCGACGATCCGGCGGGCCAGGTCGACGGTGCTGCTGACCGCGGCGTGCGGGGGGACGTCCATGGACAGCAGTTGGTGGGCGCCCATGCGCAGCAGGGGGAGGACTTCGGTGTCGACGGAGCGCAGGGAGCGGTCCACGCAGGCGTCCAGGACAGCGTCGTAGGAGCCTTGGAGGCGCAGAGTCCCGTAGGTCAGCTCGGTGGCGAGCCCGGCGTCCCGTCCGGTGATCCCCCGTTCGCGGAGGAGGACGGGCAGCAGCAGGTTGGCGTAGGCGTCGCGGGTCTGGACTGCGTACAGCACGTCGTAGGCGACGCGGCGGGCCGGGTCCCGGGGGCGGGTCCGCGACGCGGAACCGCGAGGGCTGCGCCGGGTCGTGCGGTACGGGGATGAGAATCTCTGGGTCACGGTTGAGCCGCCTCGTCCCTGATCGTGGTGACGCTGTGTCTTGCGGTACGTCCCTCACCAACGAGGGTATCGGTCTGCCTCGGCATTCTCAGTCGTCTCCGAAGCGTTCCCCGTCGCCGATCCGGGCACCGCGGGCCCAGTCGGCGGCGGGCATGGCTTTCTTGCCTTGCGGCTGGACTTCGCCGAGCCGCACCGGGTGGGTGGCGGTGCCGACCAGCACGTCCCGGCTGGTGGCGACGAGCTGGCCGGGGGGCAGGGGTGCAGCGTCGGGAAGGGGTTCGACGGGGCCGAGTTTGATCCGGGTACCGCGGAAGCGGGTCCACGCGCCCGGGGCAGGGGTGCAGGCGCGGATGAGGCGGTCGACGCGCAGGGCGGGGGCGGTGAAGTCGACCCGGGCGTCGTCGGGGGTGAGTTTGGGGGCGTAGCTGACGCCTTCGCTGCCCTGCGGGCGGGGGACGAGCTCGTTCTTGGCGATGCCGTCGATGGTGCGCACCAGGAGTTCCGCGCCCGATTTCGCGAGGCGTTCGAGCAGGTCTCCGCTAGTGTCGCGGGGGCCGATGGGCTCGGTGACCGTGCCGTAGACGGGGCCGGCGTCGAGTTCCCGTTCGATCTGGAAGGTGGTGGCTCCGGTGATGTCGTCGCCGTGCAGGATGGCGTGTTGCACGGGGGCAGCGCCGCGCCAGGCGGGAAGCAGGGAGAAGTGCAGGTTGACCCAGCCGTAGCGGGGGATGTCGAGGGCTTCTTGCCGGAGCAGTGCGCCGTAGGCCACCACAGGGCAGCAGTCGGGGGCGAGCTCGCGGAGCCGGTCGAGGAAGGCGGGGTCGTCGGCCCGCGCGGGTTTGAGGACTTCGATTCCGGCTTCGGCGGCGCGGCGCGCAACCGGGCTGGCGACGAGGCGGCGGCCCCGTCCTGCGGCCGCATCGGGCCGGGTCACGACCGCGACGACCTCGTGCTCGGAGGCGAGTAGCGCATCCAGGGACGGCACGGCCACCTCGGGCGTGCCCGCGAAGACCAGTCTCATGTACGACCCCCTCATCCGCGATGGTGAGACCACGGCCGCTGCACCGCAGGGCTCTCCTGCTGCCGGTTCTGTCCGACCGTGGTCCAAGCGTATTGATCTTCGCGGGTGTCTCGGTCCTGCTGTGCCACGGCGTCGGGGAGTGCGCCGGTGTCCTCCCGCTGCCCGGCACTACCCTGCCCGGCCGGTAGTTACGCCACGCGTTTTTCTCCGGCGGGTTTCCGGAGTTCTCCTACCTCCGACCACCACGGGTTTTCCCCTGTGTTTCCGCGTTTTTTCTGCTATTTTCCTCCGACTCCGTTGTGACGCCCATTATCGATATGGATGATCTGACGTCTGAATCCCCTTGTCACCCTAGACATTCACCCATTTTGTCGCTTTTACGGCTTTCTTTGGGAGTTCTCCGTTTCACCAAGGAACAAAACCGCAACGGAGAGTAGGCGCGGTCTTTACAGCTCCCTTGCCAATGGTTATCGTCCGAACGGAAAACGATCTGGGAGCGCTCCCAGCCATGCGCTCCTCTTCGTGCCCCTCACTTCTTTTGAGCCTTGTGCTCGTTAGGAGCCCCGAATGTCCCCCAGACCTCTTCGCGCTCTTCTGGGCGCCGCGGCGGCGGCCTTGGTCAGCGCGGCTGCTCTGGCCTTCCCGTCGCAAGCGGCGGCCAATGATTCTCCGTTCTACGTCAACCCCAACATGTCCTCCGCCGAATGGGTGCGGAACAACCCCAACGACCCGCGTACCCCGGTAATCCGCGACCGGATCGCCAGCGTGCCGCAGGGCACCTGGTTCGCCCACCACAACCCCGGGCAGATCACCGGCCAGGTCGACGCGCTCATGAGCGCCGCCCAGGCCGCCGGCAAGATCCCGATCCTGGTCGTGTACAACGCCCCGGGCCGCGACTGCGGCAACCACAGCAGCGGCGGCGCCCCCAGTCACAGCGCCTACCGGTCCTGGATCGACGAATTCGCTGCCGGACTGAAGAACCGTCCCGCCTACATCATCGTCGAACCGGACCTGATCTCGCTGATGTCGAGCTGCATGCAGCACGTCCAGCAGGAAGTCCTGGAGACGATGGCGTACGCGGGCAAGGCCCTCAAGGCCGGGTCCTCGCAGGCGCGGATCTACTTCGACGCCGGCCACTCCGCGTGGCACTCGCCCGCACAGATGGCTTCCTGGCTCCAGCAGGCCGACATCTCCAACAGCGCGCACGGTATCGCCACCAACACCTCCAACTACCGGTGGACCGCTGACGAGGTCGCCTACGCCAAGGCGGTGCTCTCGGCCATCGGCAACCCGTCCCTGCGCGCGGTCATCGACACCAGCCGCAACGGCAACGGCCCCGCCGGTAACGAGTGGTGCGACCCCAGCGGACGCGCCATCGGCACGCCCAGCACCACCAACACCGGCGACCCGATGATCGACGCCTTCCTGTGGATCAAGCTGCCGGGTGAGGCCGACGGCTGCATCGCCGGCGCCGGCCAGTTCGTCCCGCAGGCGGCCTACGAGATGGCGATCGCCGCGGGCGGCACCAACCCCAACCCGAACCCCAACCCGACGCCCACCCCCACTCCGACCCCCACGCCGCCTCCCGGCTCCTCGGGGGCGTGCACGGCGACGTACACGATCGCCAACGAGTGGAACGACGGCTTCCAGGCGACCGTGACGGTCACCGCGAACCAGAACATCACCGGCTGGACCGTGACGTGGACCTTCACCGACGGCCAGACCATCACCAACGCCTGGAACGCCGACGTGTCCACCAGCGGCTCCTCGGTGACCGCGCGGAACGTCGGCCACAACGGAACGCTCTCCCAGGGAGCCTCCACAGAGTTCGGCTTCGTCGGCTCTAAGGGCAACTCCAACTCTGTTCCGACCCTTACCTGCGCCGCCAGCTGACCCCTCCTGGCAGTGCACTGGGTGGCTTAGGCCGTGCTGGGGCCTAAGCCACCCCTTTTTTGTGACCTCCGCTGCACCACCAGCGGCTCTGGTAAGACAGAGAAGCCATGTCTGACCAGACCGATCCCGCTGAGGAAGCCCTCTTCGAAGCGCCGCGCGCCTCCAAGCCCTCGCGTCCCCGCAGCCGCCGCCCAGCCCCCACCCGGTCCGTGGCGCGCGTCGTCGTGGACACCCCGCTGCCCCACCTGGACCACCCCTTCGACTACCGGGTCCCCGAATCCTTGGACCAGGACGCCGTGCCCGGCTGCCGGGTCCGGGTCCGCTTCAACGGGCAGCTGCTCGACGGCTTCCTGCTCGAGCGGGCAGACACCTCCGACTTCCCCGGCCGGCTGGCCTACCTCCACCAGGTGGTCTCCCCCGAACCGGTCCTCACCCCGGAGATCGCCGCACTGGCCCGGATCGTCGCCGACCACTACGCGGGCACGCTCAGCGACGTGCTCCGGCTGGCCATCCCGCCCCGGCACGCCCGCGTCGAGAAAGAAACCCCGCACACCCCGCCCCCACCACCCCCGCTCCCCGAACCCGACCCCGACCCCGGGCCTTGGGCCGACTATCCGACCGGCCCGGCGTTCCTCACCGCACTCCGCGACCAGCGAGCCCCGCGCGCCGTGTGGACCGCACTGCCCGGGCCCCAGTGGCGCGACGCGATCGCGGCGGCCGCCCACACCGCGGCCGTCGCGGGACGCGGAGTCCTCATCGTCGTGCCCACCGGGCGCGACGTGGCGAGCCTCGACGCAGCGCTGACCGCGCGGCTCGGCCCCGGCCACCACGTCGCGCTCACCGCCGAGCTCGGTCCCGCCGAACGCTACCGGCGCTGGCTGTCGGTCCTGCGCGGCCACGTGCGGGTCGTGGTCGGCACCCGCGCCGCCATGTTCGCCCCCGTCCGCGACCTGGGCCTGGTGGTGCTGTGGGACGACGGCGACGACGTGCACAGCGACCCGCACGCCCCCTATCCGCACGCCCGCACCGTGCTCTCGCTGCGCGCCCACTACAGCCGCTCCGCGGTCCTCATCGGCTCCCACACACGGACCGCGGAAAGCGCCCTCCTCGTCGAATCGGGGTGGGCGCACCCGATCGTCGCCGACCGGGCCCTCGTCCGGCGCCGCGCCCCCCTGGTGCGAGCCGCGGGCGACGACGCGGAACTCGCCCGCGACGAGGCGGCCCGCACGGCCCGGCTGCCGAGCCTCGCGCTGCGGGTAGCCCGACAGGCCGCACGCCACGGCCCCGTCCTGTTCCAGGTGCCGCGGCGCGGCTACCTCAACGCGCTGGCCTGCGCCCGCTGCCGCACTCCGGCCCGCTGCGCCGCCTGCCGGGGGCCGCTCGCCCTGCGCAGCGCCCACGCCATCCCCTACTGCCGCTGGTGCGGGCACATCGCCGGAGACTGGCGCTGCCCGTCCTGCGAATTCCCCCGGCTGCGCGCCACCGTGGTGGGGGCGCGCCGCACCGCCGAAGAACTGGGGCGGGCCTTCCCTGCCCTGCCGGTGCGCACGTCGGGCCGCGACGAAGTGCTCACCGAAGTCCCCGCCACCCCGGCACTGGTCGTGGCGACACCGGGAGCCGAGCCGACAGTGCCTGGAGGGTATGCGGCGGCGGTGCTGCTCGACGGCTGGGCCCTGCTGGGACGGGCCGACCTGCGCGCCGCCGAGGAGGCGCTGCGCCGCTGGTGCAACGCTGCCGCGCTAGTGCGCCCCGCAGCCGAGGGAGGCCAGGTCGTCGTGCTGGCGGATGCGGCGCTCCCCGCCGTGCAGGCGCTCATCCGGTGGAGCCCGGCGGCTTTCGCGGAACGGGAGCTCGCGGAACGGCGGGAGCTCGGCTTCCCGCCCGCGGTCACCATGGCGTCGGTCACGGGGGACCCGGAGCGGGTGCGGGAGTTCCTCGCGCAGCTCGACCTGCCCGAAGCAGCGGAACTGCTCGGCCCGGTCCCCGTCGGCACCGACGGAACCGAACGCGCCCTGCTGCGCATCCGGCGGGCCGCGGCCCGGGAACTGTCCGCGGCCCTCAAAGCGGCGAGCGCGGCCCGCAGCGCCCGCCGGGAAGAAAAATCGGTGCACGTGCGAGTGGACCCGCTCGACGTGCTGTAGCCTGCTTCGCTCGCTGTCTCCTGCCCAGCCCGGCCACAGCGGCCGAGCCCGCCCCCCGGGGAGGTCCCGTGAAGCATTCCACACCGGAGTTCGCCGCTATCGCCGAACGCGGCACCGTGCTGCGGTGCCAGGTCGGCTCCGAAGTCCACGGCATTGCCGTGCCCGGGCACGGCGACCGCGACGAGATCGGCATGTGCATCGAGCCGCCCGAATACGTCATCGGGCTGCGCTCGTTCGAACAGTACCTCTACCGCACCCAGCCCGAGGGGTCCCGCTCCGGTCCGGGCGACCTCGACGTGACCGTGTACTCCCTGCGGAAATGGACCCGGCTCGCGTTGGCAGGCAACCCCACGGTGCTGATCCCGCTGTTCGTGCCCGACACGGCGATCGTCCGCATCACCGACGTGGGACGGGAGCTGCGGGCCCATGCGGACCGGTTCGTGTCCCGGACTGCCGGCCGCCGGTTCCTGGGCTATCTGCGCGACCAGCGGGACCGCCTGCTGGGCCGCCGCGGCGGACGGCACACCAACCGTCCCGAGCTCGTCGACAGGTACGGTTTCGACGTGAAATTCGCCGCCCACCTGGTCCGGTTGGGCATCCAAGGGGTGGAGCTGCTGGAGACCGGACGTCTCACCCTGCCGATGCGGGAACCGTGGCGGACCTGGCTGCGGGACCTGCGCCAAGGACGGCACAGCCGCGACGAGGTGCTGGACGTGGCCGCCGACTACGAGCAGCGGCTGGTCGACCTCATCGCCCGTTCCGACCTGCCCGATCAGGCCGACCATGCGTGGGCGGACGCCTGGCTGGTCCGGGTCTACCGGGAGACGTGGCGCTCCTGGGAACAGCAGGGCGCCTCCAGGTGACCGCCGATCAGCAGCGGCGGGCCAGCCCGGCCAGTATCCCGGTTCCTTCAGCGACGACTTCCTCATCCGGGTAGGGCCACCAGGCGAGGTCGGCCACCCCCGGTTCCACCAGGCAGAAAGGGTCGAAGAGCGCGGCGGCGAGCGCTCGGGCGTACGGGTCGGCGGGGTTGGCGGGGCGCTGGCGGAGCACCAGGTGGCTGCCGGGCGCCAGGACGCGGTGCAGCGCGGGGACCAGGTCGCGGACGTCCCCGCCAGGCAGCAGGTCGACGTCGATGAGCACTGCCACCGGCTCCCCCAGGTCGATACGGCCGCGCAGGCTGAGGTGCGCGGCCACGTCGTCGGGGCGCACCTGCTCCAGCCAGAGCATGGCGGGCTGAAGCGCCGACGCCCGCGGATGCAGCGGCACCGCGGTTCCGATGCCGACCTGCACCACGCGGGCGTCGGGACACTGCTCCGTGACCAGGGCGTGGACCCCGGTAGTGTGCGGTACCCGGGACCCGAAATCCACGTACTGCCGGATGCCCACGTCGACGATGAGGTAACTGAGACAGCGGGTGAGGAAGCGGCGCTCGGCTTCGGCCAGGCGGAGGTTCTGGGCGCGTTTCTGGGCGTCCGCCGGGGGGCGGCTGCCGGTGCGGTGGTCGTCGAGGGGGATCACCCGGGGGGCGTGCCCGCCCAGGGAGCGGGGTTCGTCGTCGAAGGGCAGTGCCTGCCGCTGTTCGATCACGATTACCTTCCCCCAACCGTCGGCCGGCGAGGACGCGGCCGACGAGCGGGTGGCTCAACTCCGCGCTCGCCCACCGTGACCTCGGTCACTGACCTCCTGATCGTAGCGTCTCCGCGGAGAATCCCCTATCGGGCAATTCTCACGGTGTTTCCCACTATGCTGCCTACCCGCTCTTCGGCCGCACCGCCCCCGCCTTATGGGCATTTCTCTAGGAACCCCGACCCTTGACAATGATCGGCGGCGCGCAGGCATACTGAAAAAGCCTGCCCTCTCGCCGAGGACGCCATCGAGAAGTCCCGCACTACTTCCCGCCGACGTCCTGCCAGGCGTGAGACTCCAGCGCGAGAGTCCCGTATGCCTTCCTGTGTCATGAAAGAGGGCTTTGCTCGTGCTTGAGCATGCACGCCGTCTCCTGGACAACCCTGACGTCGTCCTCATTTCCGGATACGCCCGGCTGCCGGACACCGTGGCAGGCCGACACCAGTACGAACGGCTCGGTGTCGTCTTGGCGGTAGAGCGGTCCACCGGCCGGATCGTGGCCGCAGACAGCACCCTGATCACCGAGCTGGCCCGGGAGTTCTTCCGCGTCCTCGTCGAAGGCCTGTCGATCTACGACGACCTCGCGGAGATCGTGCACCGCGTGCAGACCCGCTACGCGGGACAGTCCGGTGCCGCCCTAGCCACTGCGCTGCGCCGCTGCCTGGAGTCCGGGCTGCACCTGCGCACCACGCAGCGTGCGGGGGAGGACCGGCCGTGACCGCACCGCCTGCCCCGTCCTCCGCCCCGCTTTCCGGGATGCTCGTCGCCGACCTGTCCCGGGTACTCGCCGGGCCCTACGCCACGATGCTGCTGGCCGACCTGGGCGCGGACGTGGTCAAAGTGGAGCATCCCGAGCGCGGGGACGACACCCGCGCATGGGGCCCGCCGTGGGCGGGCGACCAGTCCGCCTACTATCTCGCGCTCAACCGGGGCAAGCGGAGCCTGGCCGTCGACCTCAAAGACCCGGACGGGCTGGCCGCGGTGCGGACCCTGTGTGCGCGGGCCGACGTGGTCGTGCAGAACTTCCGGCCTGGCACGGCCGAACGGCTGGGCCTGGGGTATGCCGACGTGGCCGCCGACAACCCCGGGGTGGTCTACTGCTCGATCAGCGGGTTCGGTCCCGGGCACCTCCGCCCCGACCGTCCCGGGTTCGACGTGGTCATCCAAGGTGAGAGCGGTCTGATGAGCACCACGGGCACGCCGGAGGGCGGGCCCACCAAGATCGGGATCCCGCTCGCGGATGTGCTCACCGGCCTCAACGCCACCACCGCGGTCTGCGCGGCCCTGGTGCGGCGCGCCACTACGGGGCGCGGGGAGCACATCCACGTCTCGCTGCTCAACTCGGCGCTCTCCGCGCTCGTCCAAGTAGGCCAGTCTGCGCTGGTCACCGGGGCAGAACCGGAGCGGGTCGGGCACGCGCACCCGTCTATCGTCCCCTACCAGACGTTTCCCACTGCTGACGGCGACATCATCATCGCCGCCGGCAACGACGCGCTCTACCGCGCCCTGTGCACGGTCGTGGAGCGCCCCGACCTCGCCGAGGATCCGCGGTTCCGCCGCAACGCGGACCGGGTCGCGCACCGGGACATCCTCGTGGCGGAGCTCACCGCCGCTTTGGCGAAGCGCAGCGCCGAGGAGTGGACCGCGCTGTTGAGCGACGCCGGGGTGCCCGTGGGGAAGGTGCGCGGGGTGGCTGAAGCGCTCCGCACCGCCGACGCCTCCGGGGATGAGGCGACCATGACCGTCGACCACCCCGTGCTGGGCGCAGTGGAGCTGATCCGCCCCGGGTTCCGCTTCACCGGCGCAGCCCCGCAGCACGGTCCTGCCGTGCTGCCTCCCCCGCTGCTGGGGCAGCACTCGGTGGAAGTCCTCCGCGAGCTCGGCTTGTCGGAGGAGCGCATCACCGCCCTGGTGGAGCGCGGCACTGTCGTCCAGCACCCCGTCCACTGACCGCGCCATTCCGGCCAGTCGGTACCGTGCTGTTCTGCTGTCGCTGTCCGAATGTGTGGAGGAGTTGAGTTCTCGTGTCCACCAGTCACGGCCCTGCCGCCCCTGACCCGCTGGATTTTCTGGCCGTGGACTCTTCGCTCAGCGCGGAGGAGCGTGCTGTGCGCGACACGGTGCGCGAGTTCGGCCGTCGCGAGCTGCTGCCGCACGTCGCTGAATGGTTTGCGGCCGGCACAATCCCCGACCCGCACGGCCTAGCCCGGAAGTTCGGGCAGCTCGGCCTGCTCGGCATGCACTTGGACGGGTACGGGTGCCCGGGGGCGGGCGCGGTCGCCTACGGGCTGGCCTGCCGGGAGCTGGAAGCGGTCGACTCGGGGCTGCGCAGCTTCGTCTCCGTGCAGGGGTCGCTCGCCATGACCGCCATCCACCGCTACGGCTCGGAAGAACAGAAGCAGCAGTGGCTGCCCCGCATGGCCGCGGGGGAGGCGATCGGCTGCTTCGGCCTGACGGAACCGGACTCGGGGAGCGACCCCGGGGCGATGCGGACCCGGGCCCGCCGGGTGGGTGCTGACTGGGTGCTCACCGGCACCAAGATGTGGATCACCAACGGGTCAGTCGCCGACGTGGCCGTGGTGTGGGCGGGCACCGAAGAGGGGATCCGGGGGTTCCTCGTCCCCGCCGGCACCCCCGGGTTCACGGCCACGGTGATTGAACGCAAGCTCTCCCTGCGGGCGTCGATCACCGCCGCGCTCTCCTTGGACGAGGTCCGGCTCCCCGACTCCGCGCGGCTGCCGCTCGCAGCAGGGCTGCGCGCTCCCCTGTCGTGCCTGACCGAGGCCCGGTACGGCATCGTCTGGGGTGCGGCGGGCGCGGCCCGCGCCTGCTACGAGGCAGCACTGGAATACGCCACCTCCCGCGAACAGTTCGGCCAGCCCATCGCCGCGTTCCAGCTCACCCAGCGCAAACTCGCGGAGATGGTGGTGGACGTCAACCAGGCGTCGCTGACCGCCCTGCATTTGGGGCGGCTCAAAGAAGCGGGGGCATGCCACCACTACCAGGTGAGTTTCGGCAAACTCGCCAACGTGGCCGCGGCCCAGCGGGTAGCCGCCAAGGCCCGATCCGTGCACGGCGCCAACGGCATCACCTTGGACTACCCGGTGCTGCGGCACCTGCTGAACCTGGAGACGGTCGCCACCTACGAGGGCACGGAGGAGATCCACACGCTCAGCCTCGGCCAGGCGGTCACCGGAATCTCCGCGTTCCGGTAGCGGATTGCCCGGGTATGCCGCAGAGGCGAAGCATTCCACCACCCCCCACAATAGGGGTGTGAGAGGAAGGGGTGCGATGGAGCACGGGACGAAACGGTTCAGAATGACCCGGGTGCGGCGGGTCCTCAACGCCGTCATCGGCGGGGCGGTCGCCTACGGACTAGGCACTCGGGACCTGCATCTACTCACCACTCGAGGGGCGAAGACCGGGTTCCTCCGCACCGTTCCCGTCAGCGTGGTGGACAACACCGACGGCCGTTTCCTGGTCGCTCCCTACGGGGAGGTGGGCTGGGTGCGCAACCTCCGCAAAGAGGGGTATGCGACGCTGCGCCGCGGTGGCTGGATTGAGCTGATCAGCGTGGAAGAGGTCGGTCCGCAGCGGGCCGCCCCGGTCTTGCGGGACTACCTCAACCATCCTCGTGCTGCCGTCGTCGGCCCCTATTTCCGGGTCGGCCCGGACGCGTCCCTGGAAGAGTTCGAACGGGAGGCGGTGCACCACCCGGTCTTCGAGATCGTGCGCAGCACCGTGGTCCGGATCTGACCTTCCCCGGGTCCGGGCAGGGGTCTGCTGCCCCGGGCAGCAGCAGTGCGGCGTGCCACCGTGCCGCGCTTCCTTGCGGAGTGGCGGCACGGTCCGGCACACACTCCGCCTCTGTCCTCCGAAAGTAGTACGCGGTTTCCTTCCTCTTCCTGATGTGCCGGGGACCGCGGCCCCGCGATCATCGCGGTGTCACTTGCATGCGAGAGGGGCCGCTGACACATGACCGCAACGGAACACCGATCGACCGCGCTCGCCCACGATTCTCCTCCTGTCAGCCGTCTGCCGCTGCTCGATGTGCTGCGCGGGACAGCGATCCTCGGCACGCTCGCCACGAACGTGTGGCTGTTCACCGCCCCGCTGGGGGAGGTCACGCCGCTGTATTCCACCGAGTTGACGGTGTCGGCCTCCGGGGTCGGGCAGGTGGTGGAGAGCGTCTTCCGTTTCCTCGCCAACGGCAAGTTCCTTGCCCTGCTGGCCATCCTGTTCGGCGCTGGGCTCGCCATCCAATACGGTTCCGCGGCCCGCCGCGGCCGGCGCTGGCCGGGCACGTACCTGGCCCGAGCCCTGTTCCTGCTGGTGGAGGGGGCCCTCCACTTCGTGCTGGTGTTCGCGTGGGACGTGCTCATGGGGTATGCGGTGACCGGCCTGGTCGTCGCCTGGCTGCTCACCCGCTCTCCGCGGACGCGCCGCATCGTCCTGTGGACGGCGGCCACCGGGCACGTGCTGTTCATGACGCTGGTCACCGCGGCGCTGGCTACCGCCAACGTCCAGGAGCCGAGCGCCCGCGAAACCGCTGAGCTCACCGCGCTGTACGCCGAGGGAAGCTACCTGGAGCAGGTGCTGTTCCGCCTGGACCATGCGCTGCTGCTGCGCATCGAGCCGATCATCACTTTCGGGCTGCTGGTGGCGCTCTTCCTCATCGGCGTGGGCCTGCTGCGTGCCGGGGCGTTCCACCCGGACGTGTCCGGCCGACGGCTGCGGGTCCGGCTGGCCTGCTGGGGTCTGGGTGTGGGGCTTCCGCTGAACCTCGCCACCGCGCTCGGGGGTGCTGAGCTGTTCCTGCTCGACCGCTACGTGGCTGCCCCCGTGGTGGCGGTGGGCTACATCGGCCTGATCGGGGTCGTCGTGGACCGCCTGTCCAAATTCGGGGTGGTGGCGAACGCCTTCTCCGCCCTGGGCCGCACCGCTATGAGCGGCTACATCGCCCAGAACGTGGTGTGCGCCCTGCTGTGCTACGGGTTCGGGTTGGGGCTCGCGGCCCAGCTGGGCGGGGCCCAGCCGTGGTGGACGTTGGGCCTGTGGACCGCGGTCAGCCTGGGCCTGCTGGTCGGCGCTTCGCTGTGGCTGCGGCGCTTCCGGTACGGACCGCTGGAGTGGGTGCAGAAGTCCGTCGTCTCGCGGTTCACCGGTAGCCCGCGGCGTTGATCCGGCACCACCGTCGGTGGGGTCCCGTAACGGGGCCCCACCGGCGTTACGGCAGGAAACTCTGGATCAGGCGCCCACGGCAGCCTTGAGAGCGTCGACGCGGTCGGTGCGCTCCCAGGTGAAGTCGGGCAGCTCCCGGCCGAAGTGGCCGTAGACCGAGGTCTGGGAGTAGATGGGGCGCAGCAGGTCCAGGTCGCGGATGATCGCGGCGGGACGCAGGTCGAAGACCTCCAGCACCGCCTTCTCCAACTGCTCCGGGGCGACCTTCTCGGTGCCGAAGGTCTCCAGGAACACGCCGACCGGGTGGGCTTTGCCGATCGCGTAGGCGACCTGGACTTCGACTCGGTCGGCGAGCCCGGCGGCGACGATGTTCTTCGCGACCCAGCGGGTGGCGTACGCGGCGGAGCGGTCCACCTTGGACGGGTCCTTGCCGGAGAACGCGCCACCGCCGTGGCGGGCGTAGCCGCCGTAGGTGTCGACGATGATCTTGCGGCCGGTCAGCCCGGCGTCACCCATCGGGCCGCCGATCTCGAACCGTCCGGTGGGGTTGACGAGCAGTCGGTAGTTGTCGGCCTCCAGGTTGTAGCGGGCCACTACCGGGTCGACCACGTGCTCCTTGATGTCCGGGGTGAGCAGTTCCCGCAGGTCGATGTCGGGCGCGTGCTGGCTGGAGACCACCACGGTGTCCAACCGGACGGGCCGGTTCCCGTCGTACTCCACGGTGACCTGGGTCTTGCCGTCGGGCCGCAGGTAGGGGATGGTCCCGTCGCGGCGCACTTCAGCGAGTCGCTGCGACAGGGCGTGGGCCAGCGTGATCGGCAGCGGCATCAGCTCCGGGGTCTCGTTGTTGGCGTAGCCGAACATGAGGCCTTGGTCGCCTGCGCCCTGCCGGTCGAGGTCGTCGAAGATCTCTTCCTCCCGGGCCTCGTAGGCGTTGTCGACGCCCTGGGCGATGTCGGGTGACTGCCCGCCGATCGACACGGACACTCCGCAGGAGGCGCCGTCGAACCCCTTGGCCGAGGAGTCGTAGCCGATCTCCAGGATCTTCTCGCGGATGATGGTGGGAATGTCGACGTAGGTGGATGTGGTCACTTCGCCGGCGACGTGGACCAGGCCGGTCGTGATGAGGGTCTCCACCGCGACCCGGCTGTGGGGGTCATCCCTGAGCATCGAGTCGAGGATCGCGTCACTGATCTGGTCAGCGATCTTGTCGGGGTGGCCTTCGGTGACCGACTCGGAGGTGAAAAGTCGACGGGACACGGTGTGGGACTCCTTGCAGCGGCTGCTGGCTGACTTGTCGGTGCCGGCCGGTCCGGGGGCCCGGGAGAGCGCCTCGGCTGTTCCCGACCGACGCAGTTGGTTTACTGGTTCACTGTAGTGGGGATCAGCACATGCCGGACCGATTGTGCGGGTCGGATTGTGGATCGTGGCGCACTTCTCGCGCGCCCCGGCTCCCGGCAAACCTCCTCCGGAGCTGGCCGAGCTATTGTGCTACCGCCCAGTATCAGGGGTTTTGCTCACGGAGCCAAGACGTTCCACGACAAGATCCCATACCCGGTCGGCAAGGTTTTCCTTAGGACCGCGGGGGATCTCCACGGCTCGGCCGTCCCGGTCGAGGACCACCGCCTCGTTGTCCGGGGTGCCGAACGCGATCCCCTCTCCGACCTGGTTGACCACGATCAGGTCGCACCCCTTGCGCTGGAGCTTATTGCGGCCGTAGGCGACCGCGTTCTCCGTTTCCGCGGCGAAGCCGACGATGACCTGGTCCTTGCGGGGGCGGTTCCGGCTGAGTTCCGCGAGAATGTCCGGGTTCTCTACGAGGGTAATCGTGGGGGGCGGTCCCCCGGTCTTCTTGATCTTCCCGGCGGCCTTCGTGTCGGGGCGGAAGTCGGCGACCGCGGCAGCCATGACGACCGCGTCGGCGTCGGCAGCCGCAGCCAGCACTGCTTCGCGCATCTCCACAGCCGAGGTGACCGGAATCACGTCGGCTCCTGCCGGGGCGGGAAGCGCCACGTTCGCAGAGACGAGGGTGACGCGGGCGCCGCGCGCCACCGCGGTAGCGGCCAGTGCGTACCCTTGCCGCCCGCTCGACCGGTTCCCCAGGAAGCGGACCGGGTCGAGGGCCTCCCGCGTCCCGCCCGCGGAGACCACCACGTGCCGCCCGGTCAGGTCCGCGGCGAGGGTGCCGCGGGCGAGCACCCTGCGGGCCACGTCGAACAGCTCGGCGGGCTCCGGCAGCCGTCCTTTGCCGGTGTCGGCCCCGGTCAGCCGTCCCGTCGCCGGTTCCAGCACGATCGCTCCGCGCGCGCGGAGCGTGGCGACATTCTGCTGGGTGGCCGGGTGCTCCCACATCTCGGTGTGCATGGCGGGAGCGAACACGACCGGACAGCGCGCGGTGAGCAGCGTGTTGGTCAGCAGGTCGTCGGCCATGCCGTGGGCGGCGCGGGCGAGCAGGTCGGCGGTGGCGGGAGCCACGAAGACGAGGTCTGCCTGCTGTCCCAGCCGCACGTGGGGGACTTCGTGCACGTCCTGCCACACCTCGGTGGCGACCGGCTGGCCGGAGAGCGCCGCCCAGGTGGGCTCGCCCACGAAGCGGAGCGCGTCCCGGGTGGGGACCACCCGGACGTGGTGCCCGGACTCGGTGAGACGGCGCAGCAGTTCGCAGACCTTGTAGGCGGCGATCCCCCCGCCTACACCGAGAACGACCCGGGGTGCGCGCTGAGCCGCCATCGGTGGCACCGTCCCTTCTTGTCGCTGCACAACTAGTTCGGCTTCCCGCCGACCGTGACCTTATCCACCGCCCGTCTGGCGGAAACGGGCGGGGTGAGGTTCTCCGGTCGGGGGAAGCCGGCAGCGGGTACGGCTACGCTTCCTCCTGGGTTTCCGCGGTCAGGAGTCCTTCCCGGATCTCGCGCAGCGCAATGGACAGGGGCTTCTCCTGGGGCTGCGTCTCGACGAGCGGGCCCACGTACTCCAGCAGCCCCTCGCCCAGCTGGGCGTAGTAGGCGTTGATCTGCCGGGCCCGCTTGGCAGCCATGGTGACAAGGCTGTACTTGCTGTCGACGACCTCGAGGAGCTCGTCGATCGGCGGGTTGGTAATGCCTTCGGCAACAGGTGGTGTACCAGCCAAGGTGCCTAACCCCTCGACGATCGGTCGGCCCCGCGCGCACAGCGCGGCGGCCGGGAGTGCGGACGGAAGAAGGTTGCGAGGCGCGGACCGCTCCAGCGGTCCCGTGCCTGGAGTGGTCAGGCCGAGCGCCCCGGGACGCGCCTGGTCACTGTGTTGACGGCGCAGCTATCAAAGCTAGCAGTTCGTCGCAGACTTCGTGTACTGACGTGTTGACCAGGGTGACGTCGAATTCTTTTTCGGCGGCGAGTTCGATGCGGGCGGTCTCCAACCGGCGCTGGATGACCTCGGGGGATTCGGTGCCGCGCCCGGTGAGTCTGCGGACCAGCTCCTCCCAGGACGGCGGGGCGAGGAACACCAGGAACGCGTCGGGCATGTTGGCGCGCACCTGGCGTGCGCCGTTGAGATCGATCTCCAGCAGCACGGGCTGTCCGGCGGCGAGCCGCTTGAGCACCGGTTCGCGGGGGGTGCCGTAGCGGTTGCCGGCGAACTCGGCCCACTCCAGCAGTTCGTTCTCGGCAACCAGCCGGTCGAACTCGGCGTCGTCGACGAAGTAGTACTCGACCCCGTCGGTCTCGCCGGGACGCGGGGGCCGCGTGGTGACCGACACCGAGAGCCACACTTCGGGACGGCGGCGGCGCAGCTCTTTGACGACGGTGCTCTTTCCTACCCCGGAGGGACCAGACAGGACTGTGAGACGTTTCGGCTGGTCGTTACCGGCTCCGGACTCAACAGGCACTGATTCTCCGATTCCCGGCTCCCGCTGCGCACGGGATGGACGGTGGTTCGTCGCCGCGGCTTCGCGCCGCGGTGGATCTTTTTATACCAGTTCAACGGGGACCGGCTCGTCACCGCCGTGCAGCGACGAGCCGGTCCACACAGTAGCGGCGCGCACAGTGGGCGCGCCGTAGCTCCCCTGAACTACTGGCCGCCGAATTCGCTTTCCAGCGCGGCACGCTGGTTGGCGCCCAGGCCGCGGATCCGCCGCGACTCGGCGATGTTGAGCCGCTCCATGATCTGCTTGGCGCGGACTTTGCCTACGCCGGGGAGCGACTCGAGCAGGGCGGAGACCTTCATCTTGCCGATGACCTCGTTGGTCTGGCCGAGCTTGAGGACCTCGGTCAGCGAGATACCGCCGTGCTTGAGGCGGTGCTTGACCTCCGCGCGCTCTTTTCTGGCCTTCGCGGCCTTCTCAAGAGCCGCGGCGCGCTGTTCAGGAGTGAGGGGAGGAAGGGCCACGCCGGGTCACCTCGGTTTTCTCTCGTTTTCAGAGGGCGGACGCCTGCGCAAGTTAGTAGGTTCCGCCCCTCTTCGGCAACGCAAAGGCGCTTTTCATGCGCTATTTCCTTCAAGGAATTACGCTAAGCACCCTACCAATTACCCAATGTCGTCAATTTGTAGGTTTTCTGCCTGCTTGACAATCCGGACAGAGCCCCGGACACCACTGACGACATTGACGTGAGGTTCGCCACATCAACGCCAGAAAACCGTATTTCGGACGAAGAAACCGGGAACCGATGGATGACCGTAACAGATCCTGGCCGGTCAGGAGGGGGACGCCCCGGTTTTTTGGAGCTCTGCGGCGAGCGCCGCAGCCGCCGCCCCCGGATCCGGTGCGCGGGTAATGGGCCGTCCGATGACCAGCAGGTCCGCCCCGGCCGCCAGCGCCGCCTCGGGAGTCGCCACCCGCGCCTGGTCCCCCTGGGCGGCCCCGGCCGGCCGCACCCCCGGGGTGATGAGCGTGACGTCCGGGCCGACCTCGGCGCGGACCATAGCCGCCTCCTGCGGGGAGCACACCAAGGCCCGGGCCCCCGCCTCCACTGCGAGCACCGCAAGCCGGCGCACCGCGTCCCTCGCCGGGCCGCGCATCCCCACCGCGCCGAGCGCGGCCTCGTCCAGCGACGTCAGCACGGTCACCGCGGCGATCCGCGTCTCGGGTGCCGCCTCCACCGCGGCGCGGACCATGTCGGCGCCTCCGGCCGCATGCACGGTGAGGAACGCCGGAGCAAGCCCGGCCACCGATCGGGCAGCGCCCGCGACCGTGGCGGGGATGTCGTGCAGTTTCAGGTCGAGGAACAGCGCGGTCTCCCGCGCACCGCGCACGGCCTCCACAACCGCGGGCCCGTAGCGCAGGTACAGCTCCAGCCCGACTTTCAGGGTGCTGACGTGCGGGGCGACCGCGGCGGCCCAGCGGGAAGCGGTCTCCACATCCGGGGCGTCGAGCGCGACGGCGATGGGTGCGGCCAACAGTGGTCCTCCTTCGTGTCGTGGTTGTTTTCCGCGTCCCGCCGCACGCGGCAGGGCACGGAACAGGCGCGCCGCTGGATACGGCGCTCCGGCCTCCTAGCGCATCGGGCGCGGCGGACGGCAGCAGTCCGCCCGGGACACCGTATGCCGCATCCCGACCGCGTGCCGCAGAGAACCCGCTCAACGCGTTCTCTGCGGCACGGCATCCGGCGGCAGAGGAAAAAACTCGCGCGCAGCAGCGCAGGACGTTACCGCGCGTTTCAGCGCGGTGTGGGTGCCCGCCACGCCGGGGGAAGCGGCAGGCCGCTCATCCCGCGGCCACACCGAGGCCTCCCATCCCGTGGTGGGCGGCCCCGATCAGCGACTCGACCCGCTCCACTCCCCGGTCGATCAGCTCCCGCTCCAGTTCCCGCAGCACGCGCATGCACGCCGAAGGGTCGTGGAAGAGCGCGGTCCCGACCGCTACTGCGCTCGCCCCGGCTAGCAGGAACTCCAGCGCGTCCCGGCCGGTGCCGATCCCGCCCATCCCGATGATGGGCACCTCCGGGTATGCGGCATGCACCTGGTAGACGCAGGCGACCGCGATCGGCCGGATCGCGGGACCGGACAGGCCGCCCATCCCCCCGGCCACGGCGGGACGCATCGTGTCGACGTCGATGACCATGCCCCGCACCGTGTTGACGAGGGCCAGCCCGTCGGCGCCCGCAGCCACGCACTTGCCGGCGAGCGCCACCAGGTCGGCGACGTCCGGGGAGAGTTTCGCGAACACCGGGATGTCGGACCGTGCGGTCTCCCGCACCGCCGCCACCACCTGGGCTGCGGCCTCGGGGTCCGCGGTGAAATGCTCGCCCCCGCGGCTCAAGTCCGGGCTGGACAGGTTCACTTCGATCGCGGTGACCCCGGGAGCTTCGGAGAGCCGCTGGGCGAGCGTGACGTACTCGTCGACACTCCCCCCGGCCACCGACACCACGGCACGCGCCCCGCGGGAGAGCAGCCACGGCAGGTCCCGCTGCACGAACACGTCGATGCCTGGCCCCTGCAAGCCAACCGTGCTGAGCACCCCGCTCGGGGTCTCGGCGATACGCGGCGCAGGCCAGCCGGCCCGCGGCTCCACGGTGACCGACTTGGTGACCACCGCGCCGATCCGCGCAATGTCGAAGAACCGCGCCAGCTCCCGCCCGGCCCCGGCGCATCCGGCCGCGGTCACCACCGGGTTGGCCAGCTCCAGTTCCCCCAGCCTGACCCGCAGATCGGGAATCATCGCCGCTGTCTCCGCCACCGTCTCCGCGTCCAAGGGCATCGTCACTCACCCAGCCTCGCGGGCCTGGTCCTCGACGCTCCGCGCCTTCCAGCCAGGGGCTCCTAGAGCGTCGAACGGAACTGTACCGACGTCGTCGAACCGCACCCGCTCGCCCCGGAACACGGGGCCGTCCACGCAGGCGCGCGCCATCCGGGTGATCCCGTCCTCGCCGACCACCGGGACCACGCACGACATGCAGATCCCGGTGCCGCAGGCCATGGTCTCCTCCACGGACACCTGGATCGGGATGCCGTAGTGCATCGCGATCGCAGTGACTTCGCGCAGCATCGGCATCGGGCCGCACGCGTACACCACGTCGGAGTAGGCTTCCTCGATCACCTGGGCGAGCACGTCGGTGACCCGGCCCTTGGTGCCCAGCGAACCGTCGTCGGTGGTGAAAGTCGCGGTCTCCGCGATCCGGCGCGCGGTCATCGCGTTGAACACCCGTGAGGCGGTGGCCCCGCCCAGGACGAAGTCCACGCGGCAGCCGCGCCGCCGCAGCGCGTGGGCGAGCGGGAACAGCGGGACACTGCCGGAGCCGCCGCCGACGAGGACGCAGTTGACCGGGTCGCGCGGCAGCGGGAACGGCCGCCCCAGCG
Organism: Thermobifida fusca NBRC 14071 = JCM 3263; assembly: GCF_001592045.1. Classification (GTDB taxonomy): domain Bacteria; phylum Actinomycetota; class Actinomycetes; order Streptosporangiales; family Streptosporangiaceae; genus Thermobifida; species Thermobifida fusca. The sequence goes on from NZ_BCWB01000014.1 coordinate 44,605, forward strand.
GGCCGATGATGTCGAGCAGGTCGCGGGAGCGCCGCTCCGCCAGCCAGGCGGTCCCCTTGCCGCGCACCGTGAACAGGAACTCCACGGTGCCGCCGTAGTCGGGTTTGACCTCGTGGATCGCGAACATCCGCCGGGTGAGCATGGCGGAGTGCTCGCCGCCGACCGCCACAGCCACGAACTGCCCTGACCGGAACCGCTCCGCAATCCCCGGAGCGACCACCGTGATGGCGTGGTAGGCGTCCACCTGCCGCACCGTCAGTACCGGGCTGCTCATCTGCACCGGCCGCACGTCACTCACTGAGAGGGTCCCCTCCCGGTCTCCACCATCGCTTCGAGCGCTTCCCGGACGTCGTTGCGACGGGCCGCGAGGGGGCCCGCGGAGAAACCCCGCTCCCCGGGCGCTCGCTGTCCCATTGTTCCGCAACCGGCTGCCCCTCGGGGACGGGAATGCCCGCCCGCCCCGAGGGGCAGCGGTCGACCCTACGCGGTCGCCTGCGATGCGTCGCGCAGCCGCTGGGCGTGCTCCTGGAGCGAACGCACCTGGATCCTGCCGTTGACCAGCGACTCGATGGCTTGCACGGCGGCGGCCAGGCCTTGGACCGTGGTCACGCTGGGCACGCCGCGCGCCACTGCGGCGGTGCGGATCTCGTAGCCGTCCAGGCGCGGTCCGGACTGGCCGGGGCCGCCGAACGGCGTGTTGACGATGAGATCCACTTCACCGTTGTGGATGCGCTGCACAATGGTCGGCTCCCCGTCCGGTCCAGGCCCTTCGCTGTGCTTGCGCACCACGCGGGCCTGCACCCCGTGGCGGCGCAGCGCCAGCGCGGTGCCTTCCGTGGCCAGGATCTCGAACCCGAGGTCGGCCAGCCGCCGGACCGGGAAGATCATGGTGCGCTTGTCGCGGTTGGCCACGGAGACGAACACGGTTCCCGACGTGGGGAACGTGCCGTAGGTGGCCAGTTGGGACTTGGCGAACGCGGTGCCGAAGTCCACGTCCAAGCCCATGACTTCACCGGTGGAGCGCATCTCCGGGCCCAGGACGGTGTCCACGCCCTGGCCGTGGCGGTCAATGAAACGGTTGAACGGCAGGACCGCTTCCTTGACGGCGACCGGTGCGTCCGGGGGCAGAGTGCCGCCGTCGCCGTGCCGCGGCAGCAGGCCCTCGTCGCGCAGCTCCTGGATGGTCGCCCCCAGCATGATCCGGGCTGCAGCCTTGGCCAGGGGGACCGCGGTGGCCTTGGACACGAACGGCACGGTGCGCGACGCCCGCGGGTTGGCTTCGAGCACGTAGAGTTCGCCGGCGGAGAGCGCGTACTGCACGTTGATCAGGCCGCGCACCCCCACCCCGGCGGCGATGGCCTCCGTGGAGTAGCGGATGCGTTCAATGTCCTCCTGGCCCAGGGTGATCGCGGGCAGAGCGCAGGCGGAGTCGCCGGAGTGGATGCCCGCCTCCTCGATGTGCTCCATGACACCGCCCAGGTACAGTTCGGTGCCGTCGTAGAGGGCGTCCACGTCGATCTCGATGGCTTCGTCGAGGAAGCGGTCCACCAGCACCGGGTGTTCGGCACTGACTTCCGCGTTGCGCTCGATGTAGTCGGCGAGCATGGCCTCGTTGTAGACGATCTCCATGCCGCGGCCGCCGAGCACGTAGGAGGGGCGGACCAGCACCGGGTAGCCGATCTCTTCGGCGATGGCCCGGGCTTCGTCGAAGGACTGGGCGGTGCCGTGCTTGGGGGCGGGCAGCCCGGCTTTGGCCAGGACCCGGCCGAACTCGCCGCGGTCTTCGGCCAGGTCGATCGCCTCGGGGCTGGTGCCCACGATCGGCACCCCGGCTTCTTTGAGCTTCTTGGCCAGGCCGAGCGGGGTCTGGCCGCCCAGTTGCACGATCACGCCGACGACTTCGCCGGTCTGCTGTTCGGCGCGCACCACTTCGAGCACGTCTTCCAGGGTCAGCGGCTCGAAGTACAGCCGGTCGCTGGTGTCGTAGTCGGTGGAGACCGTCTCAGGGTTGCAGTTGACCATGACGGTCTCGTAGCCGGCCTCCGACAGGGCGAAGGACGCGTGGACGCAGCTGTAGTCGAACTCCACGCCCTGGCCGATCCGGTTGGGTCCGGAGCCGAGGATGATGACCTTGGGCTTGCTGCTGGGCGGGACCTCGGTCTCCTCGTCGTAGCTGGAGTACAGGTAGGGCGTGGTCGCGGGGAACTCGGCGGCGCAGGTGTCCACGGCCAGGTAGACCGGGTGCACGTCGAGGGCGTTGCGCAGCTCCCGCACGACTTCTTCGGAGCGGCCGGTGATCTCGCCGATCTGCGCGTCGGAGAAGCCGAGCTGTTTGGCGGAGCGCAGCAGGTCCGCGTCGAGGCGGGGAGCGGCGGCGAGTTCGCGGGCCTTCTCGTCCAACCGGAGGATCTGGTCGAGGAACCACGGGTCGATCTTGGTGGCCTCGTGGAGTTCCGCGACCGTGGCCCCGGCCCGCAGGGCCTGCTGGACTTGGCGCAGCCGGTGTTCGCTGGGGGTCCGGACCGCCCGCAGCAGCTCCTCTTTGTCCCCGGGGTCTCCTGTCCAGGTGAAGGAGCTGCCTTTCTTCTCCAGCGACCGCATGGCCTTCTGCAGCGCTTCGGGGAAGGACCGGCCGATCGCCATGACTTCGCCGACCGACTTCATGGTGGTGGTCAGGCCGGGGTCGGCGCCGGGGAACTTCTCGAACGCGAACCGCGGCACTTTGACGACGACGTAGTCCAGGGTCGGCTCGAAGCTGGCCAGCGTCTTGGCGGTGATGTCGTTGGTGATCTCGTCGAGGGTGTAGCCGACGGCGAGCTTGGCCGCGATCTTCGCGATGGGGAACCCGGTGGCTTTGGACGCCAGCGCCGAGGACCGGGAGACGCGCGGGTTCATCTCGATGACGATGGTCCGCCCGGTCTCGGGGTGGACCGCGAACTGGATGTTGCAGCCGCCGGTGTCGACCCCGACTTCGCGGATGATGGCGATCCCCAGGTCGCGCAGCCGCTGGTATTCGCGGTCGGTGAGCGTCATCGCGGGGGCGACCGTGATGGAGTCGCCGGTGTGCACGCCCATGGGGTCGAGGTTCTCGATGGAGCAGACGACGATCACGTTGTCGTTGGCGTCGCGCATCAGCTCCAGCTCGTATTCCTTCCAGCCGAGGATGGACTCCTCAAGGAGCACCTCGGTGGTCGGGGAGAGCGCGAGCCCCTGCCCCGCGATGCGGCGCAGCTCCTCCTCGTTGTGGGCGAACCCGGAGCCGGCGCCGCCCAGGGTGAAGGAGGGGCGGACCACGACCGGATAGTTCAGTTCTTCGGCGGCGGCCAGGCACTCTTCGATGGAGTGGCAGATCACCGAGCGGGCCGACTCGCCACCGACCCGCTCCACGACGCGTTTGAAGCTGTCGCGGTCTTCCCCGGCCTGGATGGCGTCGATGTTGGCGCCGATCAGTTCGACCCCGTACTTGTCGAGCACCCCGGCCTCGTGCAGCGCCACCGCGGTGTTGAGCGCGGTCTGGCCGCCCAGGGTGGGCAGCAGCGCATCGGGACGCTCCTTGGCGATGATCTTCTCGACCATCTCCGGGGTGATGGGTTCCACGTAGGTGGCGTCCGCGAATTCGGGGTCGGTCATGATCGTGGCCGGGTTGGAGTTGACCAGGATCACCCGCAGCCCTTCGGCTTTGAGCACCCGGCACGCCTGAGTGCCCGAGTAGTCGAATTCGCACGCCTGGCCGATGACGATCGGCCCGGAGCCGATCACGAGCACAGACGAAAGATCAGTACGGCGCGGCATAGTCGTCGGTATTCCTCAGGTATCGCAAATCACGTCAGGGGTGGCGGCCCGCCAGCAGTCCCGGCGGGCAACGCCGAGCTGCGCGACACAGGTCAGGCGCGCGCGGCCTCGCGGGCCTGCCGGTGGGCGGTCATCATCTCCACGAAGGTGTCGAACACGTCCGCGGCGTCGTGGGGCCCGGAGGCGGCCTCCGGGTGGAACTGGGTGCTGAGCGCGGGGCGGTCGAGCAGCCGCAGTCCTTCCACCACGCCGTCGTTGAGGCCGATGTAGCTCACTTCGGCGCGGCCGTAGGGAGTGTCGAACGGGCCGTCGAGGGGCGCGCGGACCGCGAATCCGTGGTTCTGGCTGGTGATGTAGACGCGCCCGGTCCGGGTCTCGCGGACCGGGTGGTTGGCGCCGCGGTGGCCGAAGGGCAGCTTGTAGGTCTCCAGGCCGAGGGCGCGTCCCAGGATCTGGTTGCCGAAGCAGATGCCGAGCAGCGGGGTGCCCGCGTCCAGGATGCCGCGCATGGTCTCCACCACGGCGTCGGCGGCGGCAGGGTCGCCGGGGCCGTTGCTGAAGAACACGCCGTCCGGGTTGAGGGCGAGGATCTGCTCGGCCGTGGTGTGGGCGGGCAGCACCCGCACTTCGCAGCCGCGTTCGGCGAGCCGCTGCGGGGTCATCGCTTTGATGCCGAGGTCGACCGCTGCGACGGTGAAGCGGACGGGGACGCCGTCCGGCGGGCGGACCGTGTACGGCTCGGCGGTGGTGACCTCTCCGGCCAGGTTCGCGCCGACCATCTGCGGGCTGGCGAGGACGCGTTCCCGCAGCTTGTCCGGGTCGGTTTCCACGGTGCTGATGGCGGCGCGCATCACGCCCTTGTCGCGCAGGTGGCGGGTGAGCGCCCGGGTGCCGGAGAGGGCGATGCCGACGACTCCTTGGCGGCGCAGTTCCTCTTCGAGGGTGCGCTGGGCCCGCCAGTTCGAGACGATGCGGGAGGGTTCGCGGACGACGTATCCGGCCACCCAGATCCGGTGGGATTCGGCGTCGTCGTCGTTGACCCCCGTGTTGCCGATGTGCGGTGCGGTCATCACCACGATCTGGCGGTGGTAGGAGGGGTCGGTGAGGACCTCCTGGTATCCGGTCATTCCGGTGTGGAACACGATTTCACCGAAGGTCTCCCCTTCTGCACCGAAGGAGACCCCGTGGAAGACTCGGCCGTCCTCCAGGACCAGGATCGCGGGTACCTGCACGTTCTTGTTCCCCTCTGCGGGCATGGTGGTTGTCTGGTCGCTCTGGCGCTGGGCGTCCGCTGCTGCGGTGGGCAGGCGGACGGCTGCTGGGGCGTGGTGACTGGTGCTCACTGAATCTTCCCGTCGAGAACGGTGGGTACCCCGCGGAGGAAGGTGGCGAGGACACGTCCGGGCAGGGTCATTCCGGCGAAGGGCGTGTTGCGGCTCTTCGACACCATCGTCGCAGGGTCGATCACGCGCGTCGCCGTGGGATCGTACAAGGTGAGGTTGGCGGGTTCTCCCACGGCGATGGGGCGGCCCTGGTCGGTGAGGCGTCCGATGCGGGCGGGGGTGGCGGACATGCGCTGCGCCACTCCGGCCCAGTCGAGGAGGCCGGTGTCGACCATGGTGTGCTGGACCACCGACAGCGCGGTTTCCAGGCCGATCATGCCCATGGCGGCCTGGTTCCACTCGGTTTCTTTGGCTTCGCTGGGGTGGGGGGCGTGGTCGGTGGCGACGATGTCGATCGTGCCGTCCGCCAGTCCTTCACGCAGCGCTTCGACGTCTTCCGCGGTGCGCAGGGGCGGGTTGACCTTGTAGACCGGGTCGTAGCTCTCGGCGAGCTCGTCGGTGAGCAGCAGGTGGTGCGGGGTCACTTCGGCGGTGACGTCGCAGCCGCGGCTCTTGGCCCAGCGGATGATCTGCACCGACCCCTTGGTAGAGACGTGGCAGACGTGCAGCCGCGAGCCGACGTGCTCGGCGAGCAGGCAGTCCCGGGCGATGATCGCTTCTTCGGCGACGGCGGGCCAGCCGGCGAGCCCCAGGCGGTCGGAGACGACGCCTTCGTTCATCTGGGCGCCTTCGGTGAGGCGCGGTTCTTGGGCGTGCTGGGCGATGACGCCGTCGAACGCTTTGACGTATTCCAGGGCGCGGCGCATGAGCTGGGCGTCGGAGACGCACATGCCGTCGTCGGAGAAGACCCGGACTTTGGCCGGGGAGTCCGCCATGGCGCCGAGTTCGGCGAGGCGTTCGCCTTTCAGGCCGACGGTGACCGCCCCGACCGGGTGGACGTCGCAGTATCCGGCGTCCCGGCCCAGCCGCCAGACCTGTTCGACGACGCCGGCAGTGTCGGCGACGGGGTCGGTGTTGGCCATGGCGAAGACGGCGGTGTAGCCGCCCATGGCGGCGGCCCGCGACCCGGTGGCGACGGTTTCTGCGTCTTCGCGTCCAGGCTCCCGCAGGTGGGTGTGGAGGTCGACGAGGCCGGGCAGGGCAATGGCCCCGGCGGCGTCGACCACTTCGGCGCCGTCAGCGGGGAGGTCGGGGCCGATCGCGTCGATACGGCCGTGGGCGAGCAGCAGGTCGGTGGGCTCGCCCCCGAGGATGCGGGCGTTGCGGATCAGGTAGCGCGTGGTGGTCGTCATCGGGGCTCCCCCTGGTTTCCCGGTCTGTGGATGGCACCGCCGAGCAGCAGGTACAGCACGGCCATGCGGACGCTGACACCGTTGGTCACCTGTTCGGTGACGGTGGAGCGGGCGGAGTCGGCGACCTCCGCGGAGATCTCCATGCCGCGGACCATGGGGCCCGGGTGCATGACGATGGCGTGGTCGGCCATCCGTGCCAGGCGGTCGGCGTCCAGGCCGTAGCGGCGGCTGTATTCGCGCGCGGAGGGGAAGAACGAGGAGTGCATCCGCTCGGCCTGCACCCGCAGCATCATGACGACGTCGCTCTTGGGCAGGACTTCGTCGAGGTCGTAGGAGACCGCGCAGGGCCAGGTGTCGACGGAGACGGGCAGCAGGGTGGGCGGGGCGACCAAGGTGACCTCGGCGCCGAGGGTGGTGAGCAGCAGCACGTTGGAGCGGGCGACGCGGCTGTGCCGGATGTCGCCGACGATGGCGACCCGCAGGCCTTCGACGCGGCCGAGCCGTTCCCGCATGGTGTAGGCGTCGAGCAGCGCCTGGGTGGGGTGCTCGTGGGTGCCGTCGCCGGCGTTGATGACGACGCCGTCCACCCAGTCGGCGAGGCGGCGCGCCGCTCCGGGGGCGCTGTGCCGGATGACGACCCCGTCGGCGCCCATGGCCTGCAGGGTCAGCGCGGTGTCTTTGAGGCTTTCTCCTTTGGAGACGCTGGAGCCGCGTGCGGAGAAGTTGATGACGTCCGCCGACATGCGTTTGGCGGCGGCTTCGAAGGAGATCCGGGTGCGCGTGGAGTCTTCGTAGAACAGGTTGACGACGGTGCGGCCGCGCAGGGTCGGCAGCTTCTTCACGGAGCGTTCGCTGACCTGGGAGAGTTCCCGCGCGGTGTCGAGGATGAGCAGGGCCTCGTCTCGGGTGAGGTCTCCGGCGGAAAGCAGGTGCTGCATCAGCGTGCTCCTCCCGGGGTGGCTGCGGCGGACTCGGGCGCTCCGGGACGGGGCTTGGCGGGGCCGATGAGGACCGCGTCGCGCCCGTGGAGTTCTTCGAGCAGCACGGTGACGCTTTCGCGGAGCGAGGTGGGCAGGTTCTTCCCCACGTAGTCGGCGCGGATGGGGAGTTCCCGGTGGCCGCGGTCGACGAGGACCGCCAGTTGCACGGCGCGCGGGCGTCCCAGGTCGTTGAGGGCGTCCAGGGCGGCGCGGACCGTGCGGCCGGAGAAGAGCACGTCGTCGACGAGGACTACGGTCCGCCCGTCGACGCCTTCGGGGGGAATGTCGGTGCTGCCGAGGGCGCGGGCCGGGGCGAGCCGCAGGTCGTCGCGGTACATGGTGATGTCGAGGGCGCCCCAGGGGACCGGGCGCTGTTCGACGCGTTCGATGCGTTCGGCGAGCCGCTGCGCGAGGGGCACGCCTCCGGTGCGGATGCCCAGAAGGGTGAGGTCGTGGCCCCCTTTGGTGCGTTCGAGGATCTCGTGGGCGATGCGGGTCAGCGCCCGGGAGATCTCGGGGCCTTCCAGAACCGCTCGTCGCTGGTCTGGTCGCTCACCGCCGGCATGGTTGTGGGCATGCACAAGCGGACCTCCTTCCCTGCCTCACTGGACAGGTCGTTAAAGGACGTCGGACGGCTCTCACGGTACCAGCGACGACTTTCCGCGCATGACGTAGCATGGGCCCAACATCCAGGGATTATGAGAGTAATCACACTCTTAGATCTTGACTCTGCGCAATCTTTCGGATTCGGAAGGTACGCTTTCTTTACGTGGTGACGAGATGAGCAGGGAAGGAACCTCGCAGGAGGTGACATTCAGGAAAAATCGACCAGGGTGTTATGTCCTGTTGAGGAGACCTATGAGAGTCGTCTCACTTACACACAGTTTGGCCACTGAATCGTCGCGTTTTCACCCAACGGCTTGACCTGAGCACTCTTCCCGCCCTACCGTCACTGTGCGTAACCATTGTGGGGGTGTGATGCCGCGAGTCGCCGACTGAGCCGCACTAGGTCGGTGTGATGCGACGGGGTTCTCCACCGGACCCGCAGCGGATCCCGCCTCCTGTTTCAGCCACTTTTCATGCCGGGGAGCACGAAAGAATGCCACCATCGGAATACGCGAAAGCTCTGGGTGCCCGACTGCGTGCCATCCGTACGCAACAGGGACTGTCCCTGCACGGAGTAGAGGAGAAGTCGCAGGGGCGGTGGAAGGCTGTCGTCGTCGGTTCCTACGAGCGCGGTGACCGCGCGGTCACGGTCCAGAAGCTGGCCGACCTCGCCGAGTTCTACGGCGTGCCGATGTCGGAGCTTCTGCCGGGCGAGCCCGCACCCGCCCCGCTGGGTCCGACGCCCAAGCTGGTCATCGACCTGGAGCGCATGCAGCAACTGCCCAAGGAGAAGGCCGGGCCCCTCGCCCGTTACGTGGCCACCATCCAGAGCCAGCGCGGCGACTACAACGGCCGGGTGCTGTCCATCCGCCAGGAGGATCTGCGTTCGCTGGCGGTCATCTACGACCGGTCGCCCGCTGAACTGACCGAAGAGTTCATCAACTGGGGCGTCCTCGACCCCGAGGCGCGGCGCGCAGTGGAAGCCTTCTAAGGCTCGCGCACGGCCCGGGCACCATACCGCTGAGGGCGTCCGGGACAACGCCGCAAAGCATGGTAAAGGCGGCTGGCTGTGCAGCCAGCCGCCTTTACCATGCTTTGCCTGCATACCCCGCAGGGGGCCGTTGGGAGGGTCGGGCGAGAGGCTTCCCCTCCTCCCGCCCGACCGGCGAGGTTTCGGGACGTCAGGGGGGCGCCGCCCCGAAACGACGACCGCGGGAGCCTTCCTCACCGGCAGCGAGGAAGCCGCCGCGCACACTCCCAGTGAACACCTTCGAACACATGTTCGTCAACCCTGGCGGAAAGAGCCCCGCAGCGCACGCAGAGTGCACGGCACACCGGCAACCCCGCAGCCCGCACGCCCCGACCGCTTCCCGGACAGCAAGCCCCGCGGCAGGCTAGTGCTTACGTGCGGTGGCAGCGACGATGAGGTCCGCCAACGCGGAACGCGCGTCGTCGGCGATCACGTCGTTCTCCAGGGCCTGCGTCGCATCGGCCACATAGTCGGCGATCCGGGCTTCGCAGGCTTCCAGCGCACCGCTGTCCACGATGACCGAACGCATCCAGGCGATCTCCTCGGCCCCCAGCTCGGGGTCGCCCAGCAGGCGCCGGAACTGCTCGGCGTCGTCCGCTGCCGCCCGGCGCAGCGTCTCTGCCACCAGCACCGTGCGCTTCCCCTCCCTCAGGTCGTCCCCTGCAGGCTTCCCCGTCTCCTCCGGGTCCCCGAACACCCCGAGGACGTCGTCGCGCAGTTGGAAGGCGATCCCCAACGGGATGCCGTAGGCGGTGTAGGCGGGGGCCAGCTCGGCGTACCGTCCCGCCAGCGCTGCACCCAGGTGGAGGGGCTGCTCAATGGTGTACTTGGCCGACTTGAACCGCATCACCCGCAGCGCTGCCTCCACGGTGTCCGCGCCGCGCGCCTGCTCCACCAAGTCCAGGTACTGGCCGGCCACCACCTCGGTGCGCATCAGGTCGAAGGGGCCCCGCCCCGCAGCGAGCGCTTCCGCGGGGAGCGCGCTCGACTGGTACATGTCTTCACACCACGCCAGGCACAGGTCCCCCAGCAGGATCGCCGCGCCCCGGCCGAACTCGTCGGGGTCGCCGTGCCATCCCGACTCCCGGTGCAGGGCGGCGAGCCTGCGGTGCACGGCGGGCTGCCCGCGCCGGGTGTCGCTGTTGTCGATCACATCGTCGTGGATCAGCGCGCACGCCTGGAGCAGCTCCAAGGCTGCCGCGGCCGTGTAGAGGCCGGGCTCCTCTCCCCCGCCCGCGCCGCGCCATCCCCAGTAGCAGAACGCCGGCCGCAGCCGCTTGCCGCCGCTGATCATGGCTTCGAGGGCGGCCAGCACCGGTTCCCACTCCGCGCCGATCTCCAGCAGCAGCGGGCGTCGGCTCGCGACGAAGGCCGCCAGTTCGGCATCGACAAGGGGGCGCACGAAGGCGACGGGAGACAAGTGCGAGGAGCTCATAAGGGCAGGCTACCGATTGTTCCGCCGCCCGTCTTCACCACGACACACCCAAACCCCACCGATATGGTCGATTACAGTGGGAGACATGCTCGGATCACCCACGCCGCGCCCGGCGCCTCGTCCGCGCCGTATCAGCGAACTGTTGGCGCGTAAAGAGCCCACGTTCTCCTTCGAGTTCTTCCCCCCGAAAACGCCCGAGGGGGAGCGCATGCTTTGGCGGGCGATCCGGGAGATCGAGGCCCTACGCCCTTCCTTCGTCTCGGTGACCTACGGTGCGGGCGGCAGCACCCGGGACCGGACCGTGAACGTCACCGAGAAGATCGCCACCAACACCACTCTGCTGCCCGTGGCGCACATCACCGCGGTCAACCACTCGGTGCGGGAGCTCCGCCACCTCATCGGCCGGTTCGCGGCGGCGGGGGTGTGCAACATGCTCGCGCTGCGCGGCGACCCGCCCGGCGACCCGCTGGGCGAATGGGTCAAGCACCCGGAGGGCCTCACCCACGCCGAAGAACTGGTGCGGCTGATCAAGGAGAGCGGTGACTTCTGCGTCGGGGTGGCCGCATTCCCCTACAAGCACCCCCGCTCCCCCGACGTGGAGACCGACACGGACTTCTTCGTCCGCAAATGCCGGGCAGGAGCGGACTACGCGATCACCCAGATGTTCTTCGAAGCCGAGGACTACCTGCGGCTGCGGGACCGGGTCGCGGCCCGGGGCTGCGACGTGCCCATCATCCCTGAGATCATGCCGGTCACGAAGTTCAGCACGATCGCCCGCTCCGAGCAGTTGTCGGGAGCGCCGTTCCCCCACAGGCTGGCGGAAGAGTTCGAACGGGTCGCCGACGACCCCGAGGCGGTGCGCGCGCTCGGTATCGAGCACGCCACTCGGCTGTGCGAACGGCTCCTCGCCGAAGGGGCGCCGGGCATCCACTTCATCACGTTCAACCGTTCGACGGCGACCCGCGAGGTCTACCACCGGCTCGTGGGCGCCACCCAGCCGGCAGCGGTAGCTGCGCTGCCATGATGGTGAACTCCTGGTCCACTGTGCCCGGGAACCGGAATCCGGTGATCAGATCCACAAACCCTGACGAACGGTAGAGCCCGTGGGCGGGAGTGGCCCCGGTGGGAGTGGACAGCACCGCGGTGCGCTCCCGCCGGGGCTCCAGCAGCCGGTACAGGAGTGCCCGGCCGATCCCGTTGCCCTGCCACTCCGGCAGCACGTGGACTTCGGCGACTTCGAACGAGTCGGCGAACCAGCGGCGCACCCCTTCCGGGTCGATGCGCCCCAGTTCCGCGGTGACCACGTCGTGCCACCACTGCCCGGGGCAGCCGTGGAACCCGTAGGCGAACGCGACCGCGTTGCGCTCCCCGGTCACCGCGACCACGGAATGGAACCGGGGATAGTGGGCGTGCTGGCGCATGATGGCCTGCCGCCCCGGCAGCTGCCGTGGGGGCGGTGCCATGGCAGCCGCGTAGATCTCCATCAGCGCGGGCAGGGCGCGGATGAAGGCTGGCGCGGCCAGTTCCCAGAACTCGATCTCGGTTTCCACACCGCCCCCAGGTGTTCCCGGTCTCTTAGGACGACTCTTGCCCCACGTCAGCCGGTCTTCCCCCGGTGAGGCGGCAGAGTTCCGTAAACGAGGTGGGGAATACCGCGTTGGGGTGGCCTGCGGCGGCCCACACAGTCTCGTAACGCTCCAGCCACTCGTCGACCAGGGTGGGAAGCGGCTTGGGGTGGCCGATCGGAGCGACCCCGCCGATGGGCTGGCCGGTGTGTTTCCGGACGAACTGCGGGGTGGCGCGGACGACCTCCGCTGCGTCGAGGAGGGCGGCGACTTTGCCGGTGTCGACCCGGTGGGCGCCGCTGGTGAGGACGAGTACCGGGTGGAGCGTATCGGGGGAGGTGTCCGCCGAGTCGTAGCGCGCGGCGAAAACAAGGCTGTTGGCGATCGCGCCGATCTCGCAGCCCAACTGTGCCGCGGCGTCCGCGGCGGTCCGGGCAGAGTCCGGCAGCTCTTTGACGGTGCCGGAAGCGCCGTGGGCAGCGAGCAGTTCGGCGACAGCGCGAACATTGGGGTGCATGGCGCGATCCTAGGACATAGCCCCCGGGTTGTGCTCAGCTTCCGGCAGGCGTGCGGGCATCCCGCGCGTGTGGGGGATTCCCGGTGCCGGGGCCGCGTTGCGCGGGGCGGTACCGGCACGTTTCGCGCGCGGTCCGGCGCGCCGGTCAGTGCACGTCCGGGACTGTTTGCCGAAGATAAACACTATGGGTGAGGATCTGAGAGCGGAACGTGTTATCGCGACGACTGGGGCGACCGGAGCCGTCGGCGGCAAAGTAGCCGCCCAGTTGGCACGGCTGGGCCTTGCGCAGCGGCTCATTGTCCGTGACCTCAACCGCGCCCCCGAACTCCCGAAGTCGAGCGCGGTCCTGGCCGCCTACGAGGATCCTGCCGCTTTCGGCCGCGCAGTCCGCGGCGCCGAGGTGCTGTTCCTCGTCGCCGCGGACCACGCGGAGAACCGCGAGGAACTCCACCGGGCCGTCATCGACGCGGCCGTGGCCGAAGGGGTGCGCCACATCGTCTACCTGTCGTTCCTCAACGCGAGCGCCGCCGCGACCTGCGTCCTCGGCCGGGAGCACTACGCCACCGAGGAGTACCTGCGCACCACCGGGGTGGCCTACACCTTCCTGCGGCCCAGCCTGTACCTGGACCTCCTGCCCGAGTGGATCGGCGAGGACGGCACGATCCGCGGCCCGGCCGGGGAAGGCACCGTGGCGTGGGTGTCGCGGGACGATGTCGCCGACGTCGCCGCCGCTGTGCTGCACGCCCCGGAAGAGCACGTCAACCGCATCTACAACGTGACCGGTCCGGAAGCCGTCTCGCTGGGGCAGACCGCGACCCGCCTGTCCACGCTCACCGGACGCACCATCGTCTACGTTCCGCAAACCCCGGAGGAGGCCATCGACTTCCTCTCCTCGCAGGGGTTGACCGCCCGGGAAATCGCGGAGCGGGTGAGCGCCTGCACGGCGATCGCCGCCGGGGAACTCAGCACCGCCAACCGCACCGTACTGCGGCTGACCGGCCACCCTGCCCGCTCCCTCGAGGGCTACCTGCGGAAGAATCCGAGCGCGCTGTCCCACGCGCCGCTCTTCAGCGGCTCCGGTAGCGCGCTCGGCCCCCGCTGAGCGCCCTTTCCGGCCCGCCCGGGCGGGGGCGGGCCGCGGTCAGGCTGCGGCCGCTGCCACGAGGCGGCGTTTGAGCTCCGCCGCCGCCGCACGCGGGTCTTCGGCTTCGGTGATGGCGCGGACCACGACAGCCCGGCGGGCGCCCGCGGCCAGCACCTGGTCCAGGTTGTCCTCGTTGATCCCGCCGATCGCGAACCAGGGGCGCTGCGGGTGCAGGGCGGCGACCCGCGCCACCTCGTCGAGCCCGGCAGCGGGCCGTCCCGGTTTGGTCGGGGTCGCCCACACCGGGCCGATACAGAAGTAGTCGACGCCTTCTTCCCGGTCGGCGGCCGCAGACAGCTCCGCCGCGTTGGTGGAGCGGCCGATCAGCGGCCGGTCCCCGAGGATCGCGCGGGCGTAGCGCACGGGCAGGTCCCGCTGTCCCAGGTGCAGCACGTCGGCGTTGACGGCGTGGGCTATGTCGGCCCGGTCGTTGACCGCGAGCAGCGCCCCGTGGCGGTCGCACGCCTCACGCACGACTTCCAGCGCGGCGAGCTCGTCCCGCGCGTCCAGGGTCTTGTCGCGCAGTTGCACGATGTCCACGCCCCCGGCGAGCGCCGCATCAAGGAACTCGGCCAGGTCGCCTCGGTCGGCGCGGGCGTCCGTGCACAGGTAGAGCCGGGCGGATTCCAACCGCTTTCGCAGAGTCTCGTCCACGGCTCCCACCCTAGATCGTCGCCGAGCGCCTGTCCCGCGGGGCGGGTGCAGCGTACCCGGCGACGGGGTGTCTTACAGCAGCATCGCCTGGGCGCGGCGGCGCACCTCGGTGCCGCGGTTGCCGCGGATCGCATCGAGCGGAGTGCCGGGCAGGCTGTCGTCTGCGGTGAACATCCAGCGCAGCGCCTCCTCCGGAGAGAAACCGCTGTCCGCGAGCACGGTGAGGGTGCCTTGGAGGCCTTTGAGGATGGTGCCGTTGGTGATGAACGCCGCGGGAATCGCCAGTTCTCCGCCGCGGACCACGCCGAGGAGCCGGTGGTTGCGGATCATCTGCCGGACCTGGTTCTGGCTCACACCGAGGGCCGCGGCCGCTTCCTGGAGAGTGAGCCACTCTCCGACGAGCGCGTCGAGGTCGCGATCGATCTGTGTCACGGTCCCAATCTTCCACATCTGGCGCGCGCCGAATCCTCTCGACCGACCGTGATCGCTTTAGGCGTACATGTCGGACCTTTGGCTTCCCCAGTCACGGGCGACCTAGAATGCGGACGAAAGCGAAAACCCGCGGGAGCCGGGGCGGAACCCGGCTGAGAGGGAGGCTGTCCGCCTCCGACCGCAGAACCTGATCCGGGTCATACCGGCGAAGGGAGTGGCGCGCCGTGCAGTTGCGCTCAGCCCCGGACGTCCTTGTCGTTGGGGGCGGACTTATTGGCCTGGTCACCGCATGGCGTGCTGCCCGCCTCGGGATGCGGGTGACCGTCGTGTCCGCGGAGAAGGCGGGCGCCGCGTCCGGGGTGGCGGCGGGCATGCTGACCCCCGCAACCGAAGCGGTGTTCGGGGAAGAGTCGCTGATCCGTCTGGGGCTGCGGTCCCAGCAGCGCTACCCCGATTTCATCGCCGAGCTCGCAGAAGACACCGACGTCGACCCGGGCTACCGCACCGAAGGCACCCTGCAGGTGGGGTTCGACCCGGACGACATGGCCACGCTCGCGGAACTGCAGCAGCTACGCGACCGTCTCGGTATCCGCACCGAACGGCTCACCTCACGCGAATGCCGCCGGCTCGAGCCGATGCTGGCTCCCACTGTGCGGGGCGGCTTCCTGGCCCCTGACGACCACTCGGTGGATCCGCGCCGCCTGTCTGAGGCGCTGCGTGCCGCCGCCGCTGCCCGCGGCGCACTGTTCGTCGCCGGGCACGTCCGGGAGGTGGTCGGGGGCGAGGACGCCGTGCGCGGCGTCGTGCTGGACAGCGGCGACACTCTCGACGCGGGCCAGGTGGTGCTCGCCGCGGGCGTGTGGAGCTCCGACATTGTCGGACTGCCCGAGGGAGTGGTGCCCCCGCTGCGCCCGGTCAAGGGGCAGCTGCTGCGGCTGCGCACCCCCGTGGGCGCCGAGCCGCTGGTGACCCGCACCGTGCGCGGCTTGGTCACCGGCTCCCCCGTCTACCTGGTGCCGCGGGCCGATGGCGAGGTGATCCTGGGGGCCACCCAGGAGGAGATGGGCTTCGACACCCGGTTGACCGTCGGCGGGGTCTGGGAGATGCTCCGCGACGCGCGCGAGCTCGTACCCGGGGTCACGGAACTGGAGATCGTCGAAACGTGCGTGGGGCTGCGCCCCGGGCCGCCGGACAACGAGCCGCTGCTGGGACCCACCCGTGTGCGCGGGCTGCACCTTGCGGTCGGCCACTACCGCCACGGGGTGCTGCTGGCCCCGGTGACCGGAGATGTCATGGCCGAAGTCTTGAGTACGGGGCGGCTGCCCGACTATGCGAGCCATCTCGCCGCAGACCGCTTCCTTCCCTCATCCTCACCATCGAAAGGGGTTGAAACATCGTGAACGCGATCATCAACGGTGAGCCGCGTCAGCTCGCTCCGGACACCACGGTGGCCGACGTGGTGCGCTCCCTGACCCGGGCGGAGTCGGGCGTGGCTGTGGCGGTCAACGACGAGGTGGTGCCCAAGACCGACTGGGCGCGCACCGTGGTCTCCCCCGACGACCGGGTGGACGTGCTCACCGCTGTGCAGGGGGGCTGACTTGACCGACGCTGCGACCGGGACGACCCGCGCCGACACCTTCGAGGACCCGTTGGTGATCGCCGGGGAGAAGTTCCATTCCCGGCTCATCATGGGCACCGGGGGTGCTCCGTCGCTGCACGTGCTGGCGGACGCGCTGCGTGCCTCCGGCACCGAGATGACCACTGTGGCGATGCGCCGGGTTGACCCGAACGCCCAAGGGTCGGTCTGGGATGTGCTCCGGGAAACCGGGGTCCGCCCGCTGCCCAACACGGCAGGCTGCTTCACCGCGGTCGACGCGCTGCGCACTGCGCGGCTGGGGCGTGAAGCGTTGGAGACCAACTGGGTGAAGCTGGAGGTGGTCGCCGACGAGCGCACCCTCCTTCCTGACCCGGTGGAGACGCTGGACGCCGCAGAACGGCTGGTGGACGAGGGGTTCGTCGTCCTCGCCTACACCAACGACGACCCGGTGCTGGCCCGCCGGCTGGCGCAGGTGGGGTGTGCCGCGGTGATGCCGTTAGGGGCGCCGATCGGTTCGGGGATGGGCATCCGCAACCCGCACAACATCGAACTGATCGTCGAAGAGCTGGACGTCCCTGTGATTTTGGACGCGGGCATCGGCACCGCAAGCGATGCGGCACTCGCCATGGAACTGGGCTGCGACGCGGTGCTGTTGGCAACCGCGGTCACTCGGGCCCAGGATCCGGTGTTGATGGCGCACGCGATGCGGGAGGCGGTGTCGGCTGGTCGGCGGGCCCGGCTGGCCGGGCGGATCCCGATCCGCCGCTACGCGCACGCCTCCTCCCCGCCGCGCGAGGGCTGAAACCCGGGGCGGGACCGTGGTCCCGCCCCGGGTTTCTTTACTGCTGCGTGCCGAAACTGTGGTGAGACCGTCAGTTTCCGCTTTCCCCCGTAAACTTCCCCTCGTGGACATGACGGCTGCGGACGCGCTAGTGGGAACGACCCTCGCCCATCGGTACCGGGTCGAATCGAAGATCGCCAACGGCGGTATGGCGACTGTCTTCCTCGCTCACGATCTCCGGCTGGACCGCCGTGTCGCGCTGAAGGTGATGCATGCCAACCTGGCGCGCGACCCGCAGTTCGTCCAACGGTTCATCAACGAGGCGCTCGCGGTCGCCAAGCTGTCGCACCCCAACGTGGTCCAGGTCTACGACCAGGGCAGCGACCAGGGGCACGTGTACTTGGCGATGGAGTACGTGGCGGGCCAGACGCTGCGCGCCGCGTTGAAGGCGCGAACCCGGTTCTCCCCCGCCGAGGCGCTGCGCATCATGGTGCCGATCCTCGCCGGGCTGGGCGCCGCCCACCAGGCGGGCATGGTGCACCGGGACATGAAACCGGAGAACGTCCTCATCACCCACGACGGCCAGATCAAGGTGGCCGACTTCGGGCTGGCCCGGGCCGCGGAGGCCAGCCAGCAGGGGCTGACCAAGACCGGCACGCTCATGGGGACCGCCGCCTACCTGTCCCCGGAGCAGATCACGCACAGCACCGCGGATGCCCGCAGCGACGTCTACGCGTGCGGCATCATGCTCTACGAGCTGCTCACCGGCCGCCAGCCGCACACCGGTGACTCTCCGATCGCCGTGGCCTACCAGCACGTCAACGAGGACGTCCCCCGCCCGTCCCGGGTGGTGCCGGGGATTCCCCCGGAAGTGGACTCGCTGGTGGTGCGCGCCACGGAACGCGACCCCGCCTACCGGCTCGCCAACGCCGGCCAGTTCCTTGCCGCGGTCTTCGCCGCGCGGAAAGCGTTGGACGAGCAGCCGTCCGCCGCGGTGACCTCTGTGATGGAGATGGCGCCCGCCCCTGCCGGGGACACGGCGGAAGACTCGGACAACGCCACCCGCACCCTGCAGGGGGTCGAGCTTCCCCCCGTGGAGTACGACGACTACGAGGACGACCGGCCGCCGCGGCCGAGTCTCCGCACGCCGCTGCTGGTCGCCACCGTGCTGCTGCTGGTCGTGGCGGTCGGGTTCGGCTGGTGGATGGTGGACGGCCGCTATGAGACGGTTCCCGACCTGGTCGGCGTAGAAAGCGACGAGGCCCGCCGGGACCTGCGCATGCTGGGTTTCCGCGTGCAGACCGCGGAAGAGCCCGCCTACAGCGACGAGGCGCCGCCCGGTACGGTCGCTGCCACCGACCCGGAGGCTGGGAGCAGGCTGCTGCCGGACACGCTCGTCACCCTCATCCTGTCGGCGGGGCCGCAGTATGTGGAGATGCCCGACGTCGAAGGTGCTTCGGTGGCGGAGGCCCGGGACGCCCTCAAAGAGGTGGGGCTGACCGACATCGTGGAAGACGAGATCACCTCGTTTGACAACCCTCCGGGCACGGTGATCACCACCAAGCCGGCCCCGGGCGAGAAGGCCAACCGCGAGGAGAGCGTGACGCTGACGATCAGCGCCGGGTTCCCCATGCCCAACGTGGTCGGCCAGAAGGTGGACGATGCGCGCCGCCTGCTGGAGTCCAGCGACTTGGAGGTGACGGTCGTCGAGGAGCACCACGACGAGGTCCCCGAAGGCCATGTCATCTCCCAGGACCCGGAGGCGGAGACCACCGTGGGGGCGGGGCAGAGCGTCACCCTCACCGTCTCGTCCGGTCCGGAACTGGTGGAGGTTCCCGACATCCGCGGGTGGAAGGTGGACAAGGCCCGCAAGGAGCTGGAGGAGCGGGGCTTCGAGGTCACCGTGCACCAGGTGATCGGCAACCGGGTCGGCGACTACAACCCCAAGGGCGAGGCGCCGAAGGGCTCCACGATCGAGATCTGGACGTCCCCCTTCGGCCGGGAGCGGGATCGGGACCGGGGCAGGGAGGACCGGCTCTGGATCGGGCTGGACTGAGCGGGCCCGCTCAGTCCAGCGGCGGCCCGTCCCCGGGGTCCTCCTGGTAGGAGTAGCGCTGCTCCAGCCACGGGTTGGCGAGGTTGTGGTAGCCGCGCTCCTCCCAGAAGCCGCGCCGGTCCGCGGTGAGGTATTCGATGGCGCGCACCCATTTCACGCTCTTCCAGCCGTAGCGGTGGGGGACGACGAGCCGCACCGGGTATCCGTGCTGGGGTTCCAGCGGCTTGCCGTCGCGGTGGGTGGCGAGGATGACGTCGGGACGCCGGAAGTCGTCGAGGGGCAGGTTGGCGCTGTAGCCGTACTCTGCCCAGACCATGACGTGGGTGGCGTCCTCGGCGGGGGGTGCGAGTTTCAGCACGGTGGAGGCGGCCACCCCGCGCCACCGCACGTCGAGCTTGGTGAATCTGGTCACACAGTGGAAGTCGGTGACCACGTCGACGCGCGGCAGGGTCTGGAACTCGGTCCAGTCCCACCGGTACTGCGTCCCGTCCGCTGTGGCTCCGTAGACCTGCAGATCCCAGCGGTGCGGGCGGAATTTCGGTACCGGGCCGTAGTGCACAGCAGGCCATTCGTTCGGCACGTACTGCCCTGGCGGCAGCCGTCGCTCAGACAATCGTTCTTCTCCCGATACTCATCCCAGGACCATCTTTTCAGGTGCCCGTGCGCGCGCTCCTACCCCCGTGGGCTTCAGCGGCGGCGGCGCGGTGCGCTATAGTCGCTGCCATGCAGCGGTACTTTTGGCGCTTTTACGGCTACCGGCCCACGGGCCCGGTCGCCCAACGAGCGCTGCGCTGACACGGACGACTTGGAAGCCCTGGGCCGAACGGTCCAGGGCTTTTCTGTTTTTCTGTCCAGGTCACCGCTGCTCCCACACTCTCCACAGCACCTGGTAAGGACAGCGTTCAATGGTCATCGTTATGGCGCCCGACGCCCCTTCCGACACCATCGACTCCATCGTTGACCTCGTCGCCTCGGTGGGTGGTGAGGCCTACGTGACCCGGGGGGTGAGCCGGACCATCATCGGCCTGGTAGGCGACGTGGAACGGTTCGAGACGCTTAATCTGCGTGCCCTCCCCGGCGTCGCCGACATCCTGCGCATCTCCACTCCCTACAAGCTGGTCAGCCGGGAAAACACGACTGAGCGGTCGGTCGTGCAGGTTGCTGGGGTACCGATCGGCGGCGACCATATGACACTCATCGCCGGTCCCTGCGCGGTGGAAACCCCGGAGCAGACTTTGGAAGCGGCGCTGATGGCGAAGCGTGCGGGTGCCGCGCTGCTGCGCGGCGGCGCCTACAAGCCGCGGACCTCCCCCTACGCGTTCCAGGGCCTGGGCGAGACCGGTCTGAAGATCCTGTCGGATGTGCGTGCGGAGACCGGCCTGCCGATTGTGACCGAAGTGGTGGACGCCTCCGACGTGGAGCTGGTCGCCTCCTACGCCGACATGCTGCAGATCGGCACCCGCAACATGCAGAACTTCGCGCTGCTGCAAGCCGTGGGCGACGCGGGCAAGCCGGTGCTGCTCAAACGCGGGATGAGCAGCACGATCGAGGAGTGGCTGATGGCCGCCGAGTACATTGCGCAGCGCGGCAACTTGAACATCGTGCTGTGCGAGCGCGGCATCCGCACGTTCGAGAAAGCGACCCGTAACACGCTGGACGTGAGCGCGGTCGCCGTGGCGCAGCGGCTGTCGCACCTGCCCGTGGTGGTGGACCCGTCGCATTCGGGCGGCAAGCGGGAACTGGTGCTGCCGCTGTCGCGTGCGGCGATCGCGGTGGGCGCGGACGGCCTCATCGTCGACGTGCACCCTGCTCCGGAGACGGCACTGTGCGACGGGCCGCAGGCGCTCACGCACGCAGACTTGGCCGAGCTGGCGCACGTGGTGACGGCGCTGCCGCCGCTCGTGGGCCGCACGCTCACGCCCAGCGTGGCGCAGGTGGGCGCCGGCGTGTAACCGGACCCGCGCCCGTCGCGGCCGGGTGCGGCGGGCGCGGAAGGTCCGGTCAGGCTGCGGTGTTCTCCTCCTCGCCCAGGAAGCTGGGGCGGTGCAGTTGCACGTTGCTGGCCAGGTGTTCGGCGAGTTCTTCAACGTCCAGTCGCTTCTCGATCTGCCGCAGATCGGCGATCTTGGCCGCAGTCTCCACCTGCCGCGGGGTGAGCATGGTGCAGCAGTCCTCGTCGGGCAGCTCGGAGATGGTGAGCGTGCCGATGGCGCGGGCCTGGTCCATGATCTCGGTCTTGTCCATGCCGATCAGCGGACGCAGGATCGGCAGGTCCACAGCGTCGTCCAGGGCGGTGATGTTGGCCAGGGTCTGGCTGGACACTTGGCCGAGGGCGTCCCCGGTGACCAGCGCGCTGGCGTTGAGCCGGTCGGCAAGGGCTTCCGCGGTTTTGAGCATGAGGCGCCGCTGGGCGACGATCTGCAGCCGTTCCGCGCCGGAGTTGCGGAGCTGCTGCTGGGCCTTGCCGAACGGCACCACGTACAGCCGGGAGCCGTTCTGGAAGCGGTCGAGCTGCCGGACCAGGCTGTACGCCTTGTAGATGGACTCCGGTCCGGTGAACGGCATGCCGGAGAAGTGCAGGAAGTCGAGCCGGAGCCCGCGGCGCATCATGCGGTAGGCCGCGACCGGGGAGTCGATCCCGCCGGACAGCAGGACCAGGCCGCGTCCACTCATGCCTACCGGGAGGCCGCCCTGGCCGGGGATGCCGTCGGTGAAGACGAACACCTCGTCTTTGTCGACCTCGATCTGGACCGTGTGGTCGGGCTGGGAGAGGTTGACGGTCAGGTGGGGGTAGGCGCGTTTGATCGCGGCGCCCACGTGCCCGGCCAGCTCCGAGGAGATCATGGGGAAACGCTTGTCCCGGCGGCGGGCCCGCACCGCGAAAGAGCCGGAGCGGTCGGCCATGGCCTGCACCGCGACCTGGGTGACGGTGTCCACGTCTTTGGCGACCCGGCGCACCAGGTGCACCCACACGATCCCCATGACGTTGCGCATGCGCTCGGCCAGCTGGGCCACTTCGAGGTCGGAGGCACCGGGCATGCGCAGCATGATGATGCCTTTGCGCTGGGAGAGCCGGAATTCGGGCAGGCCTTTAGCGGCGGCGCGGATGTTGTTCTGCAGACGGCGCTCGAACAGGTGCCGGTTGCTGCCCTTGAGCACGATCTCCCCGAGCTTCAGGAGCACACACAGCTCGCCCAGCTCCTGCGCGGCTGTCCCGACCGCGCCGTCCGCACGCGCGTCGACGGTGGTGGAGTCGAGCGAGGCGGACATGGCAATACCTCCGGTGGTTGCGAGTCGGATGGGATCAGTGCAGAGAAAACTGCTTACCTCCCAGTATCAACCAGGGACGCAAGCGTTTTGTTCTCTTCACGCGGACACGACCGCGGCTCCCAGCATTCTCCGCTGGGAGCCGCGAGAAATCCTACGGGAATTTAGCCGAAGAAGACTTCGGCTTCCTCGTACCGCTCGACCGGGACAGTCTTGAGCTGGTCGGTGGCTTCGGACAGGTCAACGCGGACGATTTCGGTGCCGCGCAGGGCGACCATCTTGCCGAAGTCCTTGTCGTGGACCGCGGTGATGGCGTGCAGGCCCAGCCGGGTGGCCAGCACCCGGTCGAAGGCGGACGGCGTACCGCCGCGCTGCACGTGGCCCAGGACCACCGAGCGGGCTTCCTTGCCGGTGCGCGCCTCGATCTCTTCGGCGAGGCGCTGGCCGATGCCGCCGAGGCGGACGTGGCCGAAGGAGTCGCGTTCCGCGCTGGCCAGGGTGAGCTGGCCCTCCTTCGGGTGGGCGCCCTCGGCGACCACGATGATCGGCGCGTAGTTGGTCTTGAAGCGGCTTTCGACGTAGGCGACGACCTCGTCGATGTCGAATGGGCGCTCGGGGATCAGGATGACGTTGGCGCCGGCCGCCATGCCCGCGTGCAGCGCAATCCAGCCCGCGTGGCGGCCCATGACCTCGACGACCAGGGCACGGTGGTGCGACTCGGCGGTGGTGTGCAGGCGGTCGATGGCCTCGGTCGCGATGTTGACCGCAGTGTCGAAGCCGAAGGTGTAGTCGGTGGCGTTGAGGTCGTTGTCGATGGTCTTGGGCACACCGACCACGTTGACACCGTGGTCGTGGAGCTGGCGCGCGACGCCGAGGGTGTCCTCACCGCCGATTGCGACGAGCGCGTCCACCCCGAGCGCGGCCATGTTGTCCTTGACCCGCTCGACACCGCCCTCGATCTTCATGAGGTTGGTGCGCGAGGAGCCGAGGATGGTACCGCCGCGCGGGAGGATGCCGCGGACCGCCTCGATGTCCAGCGGCATGGTGTCGCCTTCCAGGGGGCCGCGCCACCCGTCACGGAATCCGACGAACTCGTATCCGTATTCCTTGATGCCCTTACGGACCACCGCACGGATGACCGCGTTCAGGCCCGGGCAGTCGCCACCCCCGGTCAGTACCCCGACTCGCATTTGCGTGTACTCCTTGAATCGTCTGGAATCCCGTGTGCCACGGGAGTCACGAAAACGACCGCTCCCGGCCGGGGCGATGCCCCGCGGGCGCGGAACGCACACGGCAGGACCGCGTTCTCACGCAGCAACCATCGTATGGTCTAGACCATAGCGCTCGCGAGAGTCGAGGCCAACTCGCGCGTCCGTCCGTTCGTCCCGTGGCTTTTCCCGCGCGGGTCACTACCCGTGATCGGTCTTCCAAACGACCAGGTTGCGCCGTAGTTTCTGTCCGGCGCAGCCCGGCAGCGTGAGCGGAATCACGGCTGTGCGGACTCCGTTTTCTTCTTCCGCTTGCGTTCCGCCTTGCGGCGGGCGCGTTCCCGCCGCTTCGCTTCCCGTCGGGCGCGCCGCTGCTCCTTGCGGGACTGCTGCTCCTCTTTCTTCTCCTGCTGGGCGGCGGCCGCCAGCTCGGCTTTCACTGTCTGGGCGTAGCGGTCCACGTACTCCTGCCCGGACAGTTCCATGAGGGCGTACATGATCTCGTCGGTGATCGCCCGCAGCACCCGCGGATCCTTCTCCAGCCCGTAGTAGCGGGAGAAGTCCATGGGCTTGCCGAATTTGACGATGGGCCGGATACCGAGCCGCGGAATGATCTTGCCGGGCGGCATGATCTTGTCCGCGTTAATCATCGCCATCGGGATGACCGGGACTTTTGCTTCCAACGCGAGCCTGGCCACCCCGGTGCGCCCCCGGTACAGCCTGCCGTCTGGGGAGCGGGTGCCCTCAGGGTAGATGCCCAGCAGCTTGCCCTGCTCCAGCACGCGCAGTCCGGTGCGGAGCGCCGCCTCGCTCGCCTTGCCTCCGGACCGGTCGATGGGGATCTGGCCTACGCCGGTGAAGAAGAGGCGACTGAGAAAGCCTTTGATCCCTTTTCCGGTGAAATATTCGGCTTTAGCGAGAAAGGTGATCTTCCGGGGCAGCGGTAGCGGACCGAAGAAATGGTCCGAGAAGGACAGGTGGTTGCCCACCAAAATGGCAGGCCCGTGGCGAGGGACGTTCTCCACTCCGTAGGCACGCGGCTGCCACAGCACCGCGAGCACCGGTCCGAGAGTTGCCTTGAGCACCCAGTAGAACACGGTTCACCTCTGCCTATGCGGGAGTGCCCGTCCGGCACGGCCATAGTCGTTCTCCCGCTGCCACTGACAATCGTGGTCATCTTCCCATCTGGTGGGGGACACCGCCAAAGCCACCATGGCGCCACGGACGAAGAGGACTACCGAGTGCCGCGGCGCTTGGCTAGTTTCGTAATTCCAGTGTTCCCCCCGCTGGCCGTCTCACCGCCTGGAAGGGTCTGCAATGCCGTTGTTCGCGGAAGCTGCGCTGTGCCGGAAGACCAGCACCACCCGGTGCTATGGATCTCCCCGGAGCCCGCGGCCGGCGTGCCCCACACCACGGCCAGCACCCAGAGCAGCCGTCCCACCCTGTGAGCTGTTCCCCGCTGCCCCGCCCTGGCCGCCACGGGAAGCGCAGGCCGCCGCGCTGCCTGACAGCCTGTCCTGGACGGTTCCCGGAGCACTGGCGGTGCTCCCGCTCCGGGAGCGCTGCGTATCCTTCACACCGAGGACGGTCCATGCCGCGGTTCCTTCCTGCGGACGCGGCACGGGGACCGCCGTCGACGGCTGGGGCGCTTCTGTGCGCGCCGCCGGACGCGGGGAAGGGGCCGGACATGACTGAGCGCCGCGGCAATGGTCTGCTTGCTGACTCCTACGTCCCGCTGCTCCTGCTCACCCCCGCGCTCGCCGACACGATGCTCGAAGCGCTCGGCCGGGCCGGGATCGCCGCCTACGCGGTCACCGTGGGCCCCGCGGCGGAGTCCGCGGACACGGAGGCCACGGACCGCTTGTACGTGGACGCTAAGGAGCGCGCGGCCGCGGTGGCGGTGCTGCGCGCCGAACTTCCGGAGCTCGCCGACCGTGTCACGGAGGGTGCGGACCAGGCGGAGGACGCGGAGCCGTCCCCGAACGCCGACACAGACCCGGACGAGGTCTGGGCGGATCTCGTGGCGCGGTACTACACCTCCGATGCTTCCGAGTCCACCTGGCCTGAGATAGAGAACGTCTCCGACCGCCCCGAACCGGAGGATCCGGACGACGCCGAGGACCACGTGCTGCCGCCTCGGCCGTTCCACCCCCCGGTGGGGGAGCCCGCCGACGTCGACGACAGCGACCAGGAGCGTTACGTCCCTCCTCCCCCGCCGCCGCTGCCCCGTGGGGACCTGGTCGGCAGGCTCGCCTGGGCCGGTCTGCTGGGCGGGCCCGTCCTGCTGCTGGTCATCACCCTGCTGGGCATGGCGGTGCCCGGCTGGCTGGTGCTGGTGGCGCTGTGCTCGTTCGTGACGGGGTTTGTCGTGCTGCTGATCCGCATGGGCGACCAGCCCTCCGGTCCGGACGACGGGGCGGTGGTCTAGGCCCGCGGGCAGGCGGACTATTCCTCGCCCGGTAAGGCGATCTCCGCGAGGACCGGAAGGTGGTCGCTGGCTGCGACGAGGTCGCGGCGGGCCGGTGCCGCGGGGATTCCTGCGGCGCGCACGGTAAGACGCCGGTCGACGAAGATCGTGTCGATCCGGCTGCGGGGCCGCCAGGACGGGAAGGTCGGCTCTCCGCCTTCCGGGCCGTGGGCGCCCGCGTCCACCAGGTGGGTGGCGAGCATCTGCCAGGCTGGCCCGTCGGGCCGCTCGTTGACGTCGACGGCCAGCACCGCGGGGGCGGGCTGCATTCCCAGGAAGGCGAGGAGCTGGGCGGCGTGCGCGTACCGGGCCCGCGCCTGCAGGTCGAGGTGGCTGACGGCCACGGCGATGCGGCGGCGGCCCCGGCGGATCAGCGCGATGGCCAAGGCGCGCTGGTGCAGCCGGGGATAGCGGTGCAGCAGGCGGTGGCTGCAGTGGTCGACTGCGAGGGTGGGGGCGGTGAGGATTTCCAGGCCGCCGGGGCGGCGGCCCACCGCGAGGCGGAGACCACAGCGGCGGGCCAGCCACCGTCGTTTGGTCTGCCACAGCAGGTGCCGGGGAGCTTCCTGCAGGCAGACCACATCAGGGCGGCACGACCGGATGACCCGCGCGACGGCCAGGGGATCGTCGCGTAGGGACCGGATGTTGTAGGACAGCACGCGCAGCACAGCGGCCATATCCGGCGGCTACCCCGCCTGGCGCGCCTCTCCCATGCTCTTTTCGGTTAGCAGCGCACGAGGTCGGCCGCACCCACGATGCCCGCCGCCGACCCGAGTTCCGCGATCCGGATGTCGGCGAGGGTCCGCACCTGGCGGCCGGTGACGTTGCGCGCGAAAGAGTCGCGGATCGGGCCGAGCAGGATTTCTCCGGCTTCGCAGACCCCGCCGCCGATGACGAACCGTTCCGGGTCGAGGATCGCGGCGAGGTCGGCTAGCCCTTGCCCCACCCAGGTGCCGAGGGTGGTGAAGCATTCCAGCGCGGCAGCGTCGCCTTCGAGGGCGGCCTGGGTGATGTGGTGCCCTTGGAGGCGTTCCAGGTCGCCGTCCGCGAAGTCGAGGAGCCGCTTGGCGCGCCGGGGGTCGGTGCGGGCCAGCTCGCGCGCTTCAGCGACGAGGGCGCGTCCGCTGGCGTACTTCTCCCAGCAGCCCCGGTTGCCGCAGCCGCACAGGCGCCCGTCCGGGACTACGCGGTAGTGGCCGATTTCCGCGCCCACCCCGTAGCGGCCTCTGAACAGTTGCCCGTTGAGGATGATGCCGCCCCCGATCCCGGTGCCTAGGGTGACGCACACCACATGGTCGACGCCGCGGCCTGCGCCGAACCGTGCTTCGCCCCACGCCGCCGCATTGGCGTCGTTCTCGATGATGACGGGAAGGTCGATCCGGCGCCGGATGCGGTCGCGCAGTGGTTCTTTGCACAGGTCCAGGTTGGGGGCAAAGATGACGGTGGAACGATTCTCGTCGACGAACCCGGCGATACCCACGCCGACTCCGCCGATGGCGCCGGCGGGGTAATGTCCCGCGAGTTCGTCAACGGTGTCGCAGACCACATCGGCGAGGGCGTCGCCGTCGGCGGGAGTGGGGTGCTTGACCCTCGTCAGGATCCGGCCGTCAACATCGACAACGCCGGCGGCCACCTTGGTGCCACCGATGTCCACGCCGATCGTCAACCGCATGGTCGGCTCCCTTTCACCTCATGCCCGAGCTCACGTCCGAGTGCCCTGGGACTCGCCGAATGGAGTAAACCATTGGATTAAACCAGTGTCGACGATCGGCCTGGCCGGTCGACCCTTGCGCTGACGGGTCTATTGTTCCCCGTCAGCGGGAGTTCCGGCGGCGCCGTTCCCGGGACGGGACCGCAGCGAACGCTCCACCGCGGACAGACTACGACTCATAGCGTCGAACATCAGCGCGCCCGCGGCGCTCAGGTGGCGGCCGATTTCGGGCAGGGTTTCGCGCGCGATGTCGAGCACCTGGTCGGTCAGCGGGGCCTCCGGCTCTGTCTCCTGCCGGATCGCCTCTGCCCATACATCATCGCTGCGCGGCGGCGGAGAGGCGGCGTTCTGGACTTGCCGCCGGATGGCGGCGGTGAGCAGCCTGCGCTGCACGGCGTCCACGAGGCGCAGCGCTTCGTCGATGATCTCGCTCGGATCCTGGTTGCGGTGGGAACTGGCCATGGTCATCCGTCTGTCGCTCGGTTGCCTCTTCTCACCGTAACCGTCTGCTGCGGTACTGTCTGCGCCAGATTGCCAACCGCGCACTGTTGATCCGAGTTCCACGATATGCCCCGAAACCTCCCCTCGCAGGCGAGGTGCGCCATACTTACCTCGCCGGACCCGGCTCACTGGCACGCGCGGTCACGGACAGTACAACGGTCCAGTTCGGGGCGTGGCAGCCGGATCACCATCCGGTACCAAATAGGCACAAATGCTACCAACCAGTAGCGTAAATTGTTACCGTCGTCACACTCTCTTGCCATGCCCGCACAACATCAGGAGCTGAACAGTGCGTGAGTACACCACCCCCGCGGTAAAGGAACTTGACCCGGATACACGACTCACTGACACCGTCTTCACCCGTGCGGCTCAGGAGCCCAACGCCGTGATGTTCCGGCGGCTCGTGGACGGTGCGTGGCGAGACGTGACCTGCGCTGAATTCCACCGCGACGTCATGGGCGTGGCCAAGGCGCTCATCGCCGCCGGGATCAACCACGGCGACCGGGTAGCGCTCATGTCGCGGACCCGCTACGAGTGGACCGTCATCGACTACGCCATCTGGACCATCGGCGGAGTGACCGTCCCCATCTTCGACACCTCCTCCGAAGAGCAGGTCGAGTGGATCCTCCGCGACTCGGGAAGCACGCTCGCCTTCGTGGAGAACGACGAGCACGCGAAACGAGTCCGGGCTGTCTCCGCACAACTCCTGGAACCCGACCGCATCGTGCAGATCGAAAGCGACAGCTTCCCCGCTTTCGTCGCCACCGGCGCGGACGTGGCTGACTCGGTGGTGGAGGAGCGCCGCGCCGCCACCGGCCTCGACGACCTCGCCACCCTGATCTACACCTCGGGCACCACCGGCCGTCCCAAAGGCTGCGAGCTCACCCAGCGCAACCTGGCCTTCGACGTCATGAGCGTCAACAGCGGCCCCATGAAGGACGTCTTCACCATGGAGGGGCGCTCCACCCTCCTGTTCCTCCCGCTGGCGCACTCGCTGGCCCGCATCATCCAGGTCGGCTGCGTGGAGACGAAGACCGTCATGGGCCACTTCCCCTCCACCGGCCCGGACCTGCTGGACGCGCTCGCTTCGTTCCGCCCCATGTTCCTGCTTGCCGTGCCCCGCGTGTTCGAGAAGGTCTACAACAAGGCTGAGCAGAAGGCCATCGCCAGTGGCAAGGGCGACATCTTCCGGAAGGCCGCGGAGACCGCCATCGCCTACAGCAAGGCGCTGGACACCGGGAAGGTGAGCCTGGGGCTGCGTCTCAAGCGCGCCGTGTTCAGCCTGCTCGTCTACCGCAAGATCCTGGCTGCGGTGGGCGGGCAGGCCAAGTACGCCGTCTCCGGTGGTTCCGCCCTGGGTGAGCGGCTCGGCCACTTCTTCCGCGGGATCGGCCTGACCGTCCTGGAAGGCTACGGTCTGACCGAGACGTCCGCCCCCACCACCGCGAACGCCCCCGACACCAACAAGATCGGCACGGTGGGCCGCCCCATCCCCGGCACGTCGATCCGGATCGCCGACGACGGGGAGATCCTCGTCAAGGGCGACAACGTGATGCGCGGCTACTGGAACAACCCGAAGGCGACGAAGGAGGCGTTCACCGAGGACGGCTGGTACCGCAGCGGCGACATCGGCGAACTCGACGAGGAAGGCTTCCTGCGGATCACCGGGCGGAAGAAGGAGATCATCGTCACCGCAGGCGGGAAGAACGTCGCCCCCGCGGTCATCGAGGACCGGATCCGCAGCCACGCGATCGTCAGCCAGTGCATGGTCGTCGGCGACAACCGCAAGTTCGTCGCCGCGCTCATCACCATCGACCCGGAAGCCTTCGAGTTCTGGAAGAAGCAGCACAACAAGACCGGCACCATCGCCGAGCTGGTGGACGACCCCGACCTGCGGGCCACCGTGCAGAAGGCGGTGGACGACGGCAACAAGGCGGTCTCCCGGGCCGAGTCGGTACGGAAGTTCGCCATCCTGCCGGTGGACTTCAGCGAGGCTGAAGGCCACATGACCGCGTCGCTGAAACTCAAGCGGCACGTCATCGAAAAGCAGTTCAGCGCGGAGATCGAGGCGCTCTACGCCGAGTGACCGGGCCTCTCCGGCACGGAATGAACCAGGGCTCCCGCCGCACGTGCGGCGGGAGCCCTGTCATGTTGGCCAGGCCTGGCGGGGCCGGTTAGCCGGGACGGACCGCCCCGACGAAGTTCTGCCGGTAGTAGGAGGTGAGCTCCACCACGCCGATCGGCTTGGACGACGTGGAGGCGTGGATCATCCGGCCGTCCCCGGTGGCCATGCCCACGTGGGTGGGCGCCACACTGTCGTAGAAGAACAGCAGGTCGCCACCTTGGATGTTCTCCCAGGAGACGCGCTGGCCGGCGTAGAACTGGTCCTGCGAGACCCGCGGCAGGCTCACCCCCGCGGCCGCCCACGCGGCCTGGGTCAGCCCGGAGCAGTCGTAGCCGTTCGGCCCAGTCCCGCCCCAGATGTAGGGCTTGCCGATCTGGGCGAAGGCGAAGTCCAGGGCGATCTTGGCTTTGCCGGTGGCCGGACCGGTGTAGGTCGTCCCCGAGGAGCTGACCGTGTTGATCCCGGCCGTCGCCGCAGCCTGCTCTTCCGCGGTGAGCTCTTCGAGCAGGGCTTCCTGCTCGGCGATCCGCGCCTCGCCCTCCTCACGGGCCTCCTCAGCTTCGTCGAGCTTGGCCTGGGCTTCCTGCTCGGTCTCTTCCGCCTCCTGGCGGAGCTGCTCCAACTTCTCCCGCTGCTCGGTGTAGCGCTCCAGCTTGTTCTGCTGGCTGACCGACAGGTAGTGCAGGTCCGCTGACTGGACTAGCATGTCGTCGGGGTTGTCGGAGCCGATCAGGTAGACCAGCGAGCTGTAGTCGACCCCGCTGTAGGCGGTGTTGGCGAGCACCCTGATCGACCCTTGGAGGCCGTCGAGTTCCTCTTCGGTCTCCTCCAGGTCCTCGGTGATCTCTTCGAGTTTCTCCTTAGCGGCCTCGTGCTCTTCTTTCGCCTTGTTGTAGGCCTCGTTGAGCTCGGAGAACTCTTGTTCCAGCCGTTCGATCTCCTCGCGGACCTCGTCGGCGGTCGGCTCGGCGTAGGCGACCCCGGGGGTGAGGGCGAGGAGGCTTGCGGCGATGACGCCCGCGGCCGTCAGACGGCGGCGCCAGAAGCCACGGTGATGGCGGTCATCATCCACGGTTGTGGCACACCTTTCTCCCGTTTCCGCCTACCGGTAGGACTGGGCAGTACAGGGCGGGAGAGACGCCCCGTCAGCAGAAGGACTCTCCGGCACGGTGGAGTGGGGATTACGCGCCGGGAGGGAGGTTCCCCGGTCTCCGCGGTCTGAAGGTGCGAGAGAGATCGCGGAGTGCGGCGGGAGCGGTCGCTGCCATCGGGTGATGGCGAGAGTCACGACTCCGCTCGGGATGAACATAGTGCATCCGCGCCAACACTCTCAACCAATTCGTTATGTTCTGCACAAAATTCGTCAAGTCCAAAATCACCGCATGATCGGCCCGAATCCCCGTCTGGCGCGGAAAAGCGGACGTATCCCGCTGCTGCGGGCCGTGGCCCGGATCAGGCTGGAATAGTCACGGCCATGCGGACGCCACGCCACGGCCAAGCCAGGGCCAAGCGCGCACCGCTCCCGGGCCGCCGTCCGTCCCGGCCCCGTCGTGGCGGGCTGGGCCAGCGGGACAGCACACAGCCTGCCGCCGGGGAGCAGCCCTCGGAAAAACACCTGGGGGTGGCGGCACGTGCCGCCACCCCCAGGCAACGACCGGTGCGCGGCGCCCGGTGACGGCGGTTCACCCCACGGGACCGCAGCTCTGCCCGTGCGGGCACGGCCGTCCCGTTCCCCCAGGGGAACCCCCGTTCCGCTCCCCTCGTGAGCGGGCTACGGGCGCACCGCGAACTGGAAGTGCTGGCTCCAGTAGCCGGAAAGGGAGACCACCTCGATGGTCCGTCCCGAGCTGGGGGCGTGGATCATCTGCCCGTTGCCCACGTACAGTCCCACGTGACTCAGCTCGGGGTAGAAGAAGACGAGGTCGCCCGGCTGCATGCTGTTGTAGCTGACCCGGGTGCCGACGGTGGCCTGCGCGTACGTGGTGCGCGGCAGGCTCACCCCGGCCGCACCCCAGGCGCGCATGGTCAGCCCGGAGCAGTCGTAGCCATCCGGACCGGTCCCGCCCCAGATGTAGGGCTTGCCGAGCTGGGCATAGGCGAAGTCGAGAGCGGTGCGGGCGTTGCCGGAAGCAGGACCGGTGTACGTGCCGCCAGTCGAGCTGGAGCCCGAGGTGAGCGGGTCGGCATCCGGGAACTGGGCGAGCAGGGCCTCCTGCTCTTCGATCTTCTCTTCGACTTCCTTCTGCTTCTTCTCGACCTCTTCCTTCTTCTCCTCGGCTTCCTTGAGCAGCTCCTCGTTCTCCTCCTTGAGCTGGATCAACCGCTCGGAAGAGTTGGAGAACTCCTCAAGTTCCGCCCGCTGGGTCTCGGAGAGGTAGCTGAGGTCCGCGGACTGCTCCAGGATGTCCGCCGGGTCCTCCACGGAGAGGATCGTCGTCACCGCCTCCAGGTCGGGGGACATGTAGGCGGCGCTGGCGAAGCTGGAGACCTTCTCCCGCAGCTCCTCGTAGCGCTCCTCCTCGTCCCCGAGCTGCTTTTCGAGCTCTTCGACCTTTTCCTTGGCAGCGTCGTATTCCTCTTTGGCCGCGTTGTACTCGTCGACGAGGGCGCTGGCCTCTTCGTGGAGTTCTTCGAGCTTGGCTTCGACCTCTTCTTTGGTCGGCTCAGCATGCGCGGTCCCATGAGGCAGCACGAGGCTGCTTGCCGCTACGAAACCAAGTCCGGTCGCGATTCGACGAGCCGCGCGCCGTCCACCTTGACTAGTCATGGCGCGGTACACGCTCCTTAAATCTGGTTCACCGTGAGGGGTTAGGTGACGTGGGGGGTGCGTCGGGGGGTACGACGCGAGGGAAGTTGTGTGGAGTCGGCAGCACCGGACGGGCGCACAGCCACGACCCCGGTTAGAGAACTTAGCGGACCAGTTTCCACCCGCTCAACCGTGGCAGAGAATTGCCACTTTCGACACAGGCGTCTTCTCCCAGCTCAGCACCGTTCATTCCAAACGGCGGAGGAGCAGGGGGGACGCGACGGTCCGCGCTTTTTCCCGCCGTACCGCCGCAATGATCTCTTTATCCGAGGTGACCACGGCCACGGGCCGCCCTTCCGGTTCGGCCCGCACCAGCCGGATGATCAATTCGTCGGCGGTCTCCCCGGGACTGCTGAACAGCACGCGGACCCGACGGGAATTCACCAGCGCGATCGGGGAGTCGATTTCCGCGCCGTCGAACACGCACGTGATCTCGGCTTTGGTCTGGGACGCGAGCCCTTCCAGACCGGCGAGCAGCTTGGCGCGCTGGTCGGCGAGCGGCCGGTCACCGTAGCCGGTCTTGGTGACGTTGTAGCCGTCGACGAGCAGGTGGATCCGCGGGATCGTCAGCAGTTGGTCGATGAACTTGGGGTCGTCGTCCGGCAGGCCCTGCCCCGGCATCTCCGCGGTGCCTGACCGCGCTTCGGCGGCCACGAGGTCGGCGGGGAGCGTGATCGACGCGGGCAAGGCCAGTTCGCGGCGCAGTCCTTGCGCGGCTTCTTGGAGCACGTCTAACAGCACCCGCAGGCGGGCTTCTTCGGCGCCGCGCGCCGCGCGGGCCGCCCGGCGGGCGTTCTCCACTTGGGCTTCCGCGGCAGCGAGCCGGTTGCGTAACCTCCGGTTCTCCGCTTCGACGGCGTGCAGCCGGGCCGCGGCGGCGTCACTGTGCTCCTGGGCTTCGGCAATGGAACGCTCTGCGCCGCGGACCGCTTCTTTGGCGCGCTGGCGCTCGTGGTGGAGCTTGCGGCGCAGCTCCGCGATCTCCGCTTTGTGCTCCCGCAGCTCCGCGCGGAGCCGGAGGACTTCCTGGCGGTGCTGGGTTTTGATCTCGTCCAGTTTGGTCTGCAGTTCGACGAGGGTTTCCGCGGTGTCGTCCGCGGCTTTGGCCCGGGCTTCGCGCTCCAGTTCGTCGTGGATCTGCTGGACGGTTGCCGCCCACCCTGGGGGCCGCAGCACGTAGAGGACGGCCCCGGCGATGACCGGGTCCACGGCGGGGGGCAGCTCCCCCTGGTCAAGCTCCGCAACGAGAGACGGCCACGCCTGCCGCATCCGCTCAGCGACGCGGGAACGGAACTCTGCGTCAGCCTCGAGTTGCGCGGCGATGTCAGGTCCGGCCAGGCGCGCTCGACGGCGCGGTTCGAACTTGGCGATCCTCCGCAGCCTCGGCGGGATCTCCGTCGGGAGCATCATGCCGAGGATCTCGGCCCCGTATTCGATGACTCGGGTGCGCACCGCTTCGGGGAGCGGCCGGTCCAAGGTCTCGTCGTCCGCGTGCTCCGGTCCGCGTTCCTCAGCATTCCCGGAATCGTCTGTCATGACGGTGCCCCATCGTCTCCGGGTGACGCCGTCGCCGCCCACACAGTCTGTTCCCTCCTTATGCTGCTGCCGGTGTGACTGCCCCTCCCGGCCGCGATCACACCTGGGCGTCCCCGCCGGCTACCGCGGCGCTCCGGGCAGTCTTCCCCATCTTTCCATGCTCTTCTGGGAAAACCGTGTGCCGCTCCTCGGCGGCCCTCCACCGCTGGCCGGGCCGTACCCTGGCGGGGTGACAGTACCCAAGGACCTGGTCCAGGGGTCTTTCGACGACCTGGGCCGCCCCCTCGCGGACGTGACGTTCGTGGTGGTCGACGTGGAGACCACCGGCACCCACCCGGCGACGGCAGCGCTGATCGAGGTCGGGGCGGTGCGTCTCCGCGACGGACAGGTCCTGGACGAGTTCACCACCCTGGTGAACCCGCACGCCCCTGTGCCCGCGTCGATCACCCTGCTCACCGGGATCACCACGGCCATGGTGGAGTCCGCGCCCTCGCCTGCGGCGGCGCTCTCCGCGTTCCTGGACTTCGCCGGGTTCCGTCCCGGCACCGTGCTGGTCGCGCACAACGCCCCGTTCGACGTGCGTTTCCTCAAAGCCGCGTGTGCCCGGCACGGGATCCCCTGGCCCTCCCCCGCGGTGCTGGACACGCTGCAGCTCGCCCGCCGCCTCGTCCCGCGCGGCGAGGTCCGCAATCACCGGCTCGACACGCTCGCCCGGGTCTTCGGTGCCCACCCGCCCGCCCACCGGGCGCTCGACGACGCCCGCGCCACCGCGGACGTGCTGCGCGGCCTGGTGGGGCGGCTCCGTGCCCGCGGTGTGGACACATGGGAGGAGCTGCGCGCATTCCGCAGCCCTGTCACTTCCGGGCAGCGCAGCAAACGCCACCTGGCCGACGGGATTCCGGAAGCGCCCGGCGTCTACGTTTTCGAAGACGCCTCCGGCGACCCGCTGTATGTGGGGAAAAGCGTCAACCTGCGGGCCCGGGTGCGGTCCTATTTCACCGCCGCGGAACAGCGCGGGCGGATCAAGGAGATGGTGGGCCGGGCCGTCCGCGTGCAGCCGATCGTGTGCGCCACGGCTGTGGAAGCCGAAGTCCGGGAGCTGCGGCTGATCGCCGCGCGCAAACCGCCCTACAACCGGCGGTCCCGGCACCCGGAGCGCGCCCCCTGGCTGGTCATCACCGCGGAAGAGTTCCCGCGCCTGGCCGTCGTGCGGCAGGTGGGCGACAACTACCTGGGCGCCCTCGGGCCGTTCTCCAGTTCCCGGACGGCCCTGCTAGCCCGGGACGCCCTCCACCAGGCGTTCCCCGTGCGCCAGTGCACGCACCGCATCACCCCGCCCCGCCCCGATGCGGCCTGCGCGCTGGCGGAGATGGGCCGCTGCGGGGCGCCGTGCACCGGAGCCCAGTCGGCCGCCGAGTACGCCGCGCACGTCCAGGCCGTGGCCCAGGCGATGACTGGTGACGTGTCCGCGGTGGTGGCGGCCCTCACTGCGCGGATCGACACGCTCGCCCGCGAGCTGCGCTACGAGGAGGCGGCCCTTCACCGGGACCGGCTGTCGGCGTTCCTGGCGGCTGCGGTGCGCACGCAGCGGGTGCGGGCTCTCAGCGCGGTCCCGCACCTGGTGGCGGCCCGGCCTGCGGGGGCGGACTGGGAGGTGTGCGTGGTGCGGTACGGCCGCCTGGCGGGCAGCGCCCGCCTCCGTCCCGGTGCTGATCCGCACACGCTGCTGCGCACCCTGGTGCGCACCGCGGAGAGCGTGCCGCCCCCTGCGGGTGCGCTGCCGCGCGCGGACGCCGCGGAGACCGAGTGTCTGCTGCGCTGGTTGGAGGCGCCCGACGTCCGGCTGCTGGAGGTGGAGGGGTCGTGGGTCTCCCCCGTCGGCGGCGCGGAACGCTACCGGCAGTGGATCTACCGGCATACGCCGGCATAGATCCGGAGCTCCCCGGCAATACTGACAGACTTGGACCACCACAGGAGTTCCGCAGAAAGCAGGACACGGGGGCAATGGCAGGCATTCCACTCAGCGACGACTATCCGGTACGCCGGGTCCCTGTGGTCACCTACACGCTGATCGCCGTGAACGTGGCCGTCTACCTGCTGTCCCCCATGTCACTGCTGGCCGTCTGGTACGGGGCGCCGGAGTCCCGGGGCTGCGCGATCGAGGAGTACCTGCTGCGGTGGGCCGCTTTCCCCGCCGCGCTGCTCACCGGGACGCGGCTCACCGCTGAGCAGGCGGCCGCTTTCACGCCCTGCCCGCTCCCCTCGACGGTGATCTGGCCGGGCCTGTCCGCGGTGACGTCGATGTTCCTGCACGCGGACGCCTTCCACTTGACGGGGAACATGGTGTACCTGTTCGTGTTCGGCCCGTGCGTGGAGGACCGGCTCGGCAGGTTCCGCTACCCGCTCATCTACCTGGGCACCGGGGTGGCGGCGTGCTACGGGTTCTCGCTGGCGGAAGGCCCGGCTGCGGTGCCGATGGTGGGGGCCTCGGGGGCGATCTCCGGGGTGCTCGGCACCTATCTTGTGGTGCAGTTCCGCAGTAGGGTGACGACTCTGCTCT
This sequence comes from Thermobifida fusca NBRC 14071 = JCM 3263, assembly GCF_001592045.1. Taxonomy (GTDB): domain Bacteria; phylum Actinomycetota; class Actinomycetes; order Streptosporangiales; family Streptosporangiaceae; genus Thermobifida; species Thermobifida fusca. The sequence goes on from NZ_BCWB01000014.1 coordinate 82,010, forward strand.
TCGGTATCCTCCCGGTGCGGCTGCCGGGTTGGGTGCTGGTCGCTACTTTTTTCGCGCTGGACTACCTGCTCTACCTGAGCAGCCGACTGTCTCCGAACGAGTGGCAGGACGGTGGCGTCGCCTACGCCGCACACGTCTACGGCTTCCTCACCGGCCTGGTTGTGGGGCTGCTCGTCTACCGCGTCCGCTGGGGAGCGGGCGCCCGCCTGTCCGACGTGCACTAGGGCCGTCGGGCTGTCATCCCTGAGGAGGACACGTGATCACCGCGATCGTGATGCTCAAAGTCGACGTCGGCCGCATTCCCGAAGTCGCGAAGACGATCGCTGACTTGGAGGGGGTGAGCGAGGTCTACTCGGTCACCGGGGAGATCGACCTGATCGCGATTGTGCGGGTGCGGGAACACCACGAGCTGGCTGAGGTGATCCCCAACCGGATCAACAAGGTGCCCGGGGTGCTCTCCTCCGACACCCACATCGCGTTCCACACCTATTCGCAGCACGACTTGGAGGCTGCGTTCTCGCTGGGCCTGTAGCGGCGGTCGGCCGCGGCCTGCCCCGCGCGGGCGGACCGCGGCCGGAATGTGTCCGGAAAACCGGTCAGAGCTGCTTGGCTCGGGCCTGGCTGCTCTCCACCCACGCGTCCAGTTTCGCTTTGGCCGCGCCGCTGTCCACGGCTTCCGCAGCCCGCTGGTACTGGGCGCGCAGGGTTTCGATGAGGGATCCGGTGACCCCCTCGGCGGCGGCGAGCGCCGCAGCCGCGTTGAGCAGGACCGCGTCCCGCACCGGGCCGGGGCGGCCGTCCAGGAACTCGCGGACGACGCGGGCGTTGAACTCGACGTCTCCGCCGCGCAGCGCTTCCGGGGTGGCCCGCGGAATGCCCAGGTCTGCCGGGTCCAGTTGCTCGTAGCGG
>NZ_BCWB01000015.1 GCF_001592045.1 Thermobifida fusca NBRC 14071 = JCM 3263
CGTCGGCGACGATCCACACCGACGAGGTCGTCGTGGTGGTGAGCTCGTCCAGCCCGTCGTCGCCGCGGAACACGAGGGCGTTCACACCGCGCTCGGCGAAGACCCCGGCCATGATCTCGCACATGTTCCGGTCGAAGACGCCGATCGCGGAGGCGGTGGGCCGGGCCGGGTTGGTCAGCGGTCCCAGGAAGTTGAAGACGGTGGGCACGGCGAGCTCGCGCCGCGGCTTGGCCGCGTACTTCAGCGAGGGGTGGTAGAGCGGCGCGAAGCAGAAGGTGATGTCGACCTCTTCGGCCACCGCGACCGCGTCCGCGGGGTCCAGGTCGATGATCACGCCCAGCCGTTCCAGCACGTCGGCGGTGCCGCACGAGGAGGAGGCTGCCCGGTTGCCGTGCTTGACCACCCGCGCCCCGGCAGCCGAGGCGACGATCGAGGCCATGGTGGAGACGTTGACCGTGTGTGCGCGGTCGCCGCCGGTTCCTACGATGTCGAGGGTGGCGCCGGGGACGGAGATCGTCACCGCGTGGTCGAGCATGCCCTGGGCCAGACCCCGCACCTCAGCGACGCTTTCGCCCTTGGCGCGCAGCGCGATCGCGAACCCCGCGATCTGGGCGTCGGTGGCCGAACCGGACATGATCTCGTTCATTGCCCACTTGGTGTCGTCGGCCGTCAGAGAGGTGCCGTTCAGCAGTGCGCTGATCAGGTGGGACCAGGTTCGTTCACTCACGTGAGGATTCCTTGCTTCCTTGCTTTCACCGGTGGGGGACGGACACTTCGGAGCACAGGGCGCCGGGTGTGGTGGCCGGGCGCGGCAGGCGACGCCATCGGGCGGTGTCCGCCCCATGACGCAGTGCGTCAGCGAAGGGCCGGAGGAACCGGCCGCCGCGGGGTTCCGCGGCGGCGCTGGCGAGTGACACGGTCGCTGTTACCCGCTTCTTCCGGGCCTACTGGGTGATGGCGAGCTGACGGAGGCGTTCGCGCATCAGCTCGGCCAGGGACTCGGCCAGGGCGATGGGGTCGATGGGATGGCTGACGACCTTGTCCGCACGCGACCAGGCGGCAAGCCACCCGTCGTCACGGCGGCCGACGATGAGCAGGACCGGCGGGCACTCGAAGATCTCGTCCTTGACCTGCCGGCACAGTCCCATCCCTCCGGCGGGCCGGGCCTCGCCGTCGAAGATGGCCACGTCCACCTTGGTCTCTTCAAGGCGCTTGAGGACCGCAGGCGCGGTGGCGCACTCGACGATCTCGACCTTGGGCAGGTCAGCCGCGGGTCGGCGGCCGATTGCGAGGCGTACCTGCTCGCGGACGGAGGCGTCGTGGCTGTAAACGAGGACGCGCATCAACGCCGACTTGTCGGTTCCGGTGTTCGCCATGGTTACCGTCCTTACACTGGCCGGGGTGCTCTGTGCGAGCCTATCCCTCGTGGTGCTGGTGACGACGGGGTGCCGCCTCTCTCTAGTCTCTATTGGATACCTTGACCGAACCGATAGGGTCGGACCGAAAACGGGGGGCGGTCTCGCTACTCCGGCCGCTCCGGCGGGGCCCCGCCGAGTAGAACGAGTTCAGCGCCTTGACCGGCAGACACCCGCTTCTTGACCCCGTTACGGGGGGTCGGGGAACACCCCCTGTCAGATACCGCGATAATGCTTGCGTGGCGACAGTAACCGCGAATCAAGAGATAGGACCGACACCAGTGCATGGCGCTGCCAAGCGTCCTGATCTGGTGAGCGTTGGCACCATGGTGTGGCTGGCCAACGAGCTCATGTTCTTTGCGTCGCTGTTCGCGATGTACTTCACCATCCGATCAGTGACCAAGGGCAACCCCGACCTCGGGCCGTGGCCAGACGCGCATCTCAACATCGTGCTGTCCACGACCATTACGACTATTCTGGTGGCTTCGAGCTTCACCGCGCAGTTCGGCGTGTGGGCCGCGGAACGTGGTGACGTCAAGAAGCTCCGCAAGTGGTTCTTCATCTCGTTCCTCCTCGGCGCGATCTTCATCATCGGCCAGGGGTACGAGTACTACGAGCTCATCGTGCACGAGGGGCTGACGATGCGTTCCAGCGCCTACGGCTCGATGTTCTTCTTGACCACGGGGTTCCACGGTCTCCACGTCCTCGGCGGCCTGTTCGCGTTCCTGCTCGTGCTGGGACGCACGTACGCCGCGAAGCGCTTTACTCACCAGCAGGCGACGAGCGCGATCGTTGTGTCCTACTACTGGCACTTCGTCGACGTCGTCTGGGTCGGTCTGTTTGCGTCCATCTACCTACTCCAGTGACCCGAACGGGGAAACCGTGAAATGGATTACCGCGCGACGACGGCATCCCCTGGCGGGGTATGTCGTCGTCATCGTTGCGCTGGCCTTTCTCGGGGTGGGCTACGCCTTCATCTCGCCCACCTCTAACCACGCCGTGGCTGACACCGTGGCTGCCGAGCAAGGCGAGGTCGACATCGCCAACGGCAAGCAGATCTACACGCAGAGCTGCATGAGCTGCCACGGCGAAGACGGCAAGGGCCGCACGAAGGAAGAGACGGGCAGTGCCGTTGCCTGGGGGCCCAGCCTGGAGGGCGTCGGCGCCGCGGCCGTGGACTTCTACGTCCGTACCGGCCGTATGCCGTCCGCTGACCCCAACGTCCAGATGCCCCGCCGGCCGCAGGTCTACTCCGACCAGGAGATCGCGGACCTCGCGGCTTACGTGGAGAGCGCGTTCGGTGGCGGTCCGGGCATCCCGTACGACGTTCCCGGCGACGCACCGCAGCGCGGAGAGTTCGGCTCCGACGCCGAGTACGAGGCGGCGCTGGCCGAATACGAGAAGAACTACGCCGCCTATGTCGGCGGCGGCGATGTCGAGACCGGTATGCGGCTGTACTTGACCAACTGCGCACACTGCCACAGTTGGTCGGGTGCCGGTGGTGCGCTCACCGACGGTCGCTGGGCTCCGGAACTCGACGAGGCCTCTCCGCGGGACATCTACGAGGCGATGATCGTCGGCCCCGGTGCTATGCCGGTGTTCAACGACGACACCATCAGCCCGGAGGACAAGCAGGCACTGATCTCGTTCGTCAAGAATCTGCAAGACGAGCCGAACGCTGGTGGCCCCTTCTCCCTGGACCGGGTCGGCCAGGTGGCCGAGGGGTTCATCGGCTGGACTATCGGCATCAGCCTGATCGTGGCGTGCGCGATCTGGATCACCGCGAAGCAGCGAGCCCATGACTGACAACACCAACCACAACGACGCCGATAAGTCCCGGGAACGGGTCATCGGCACCCCCACGAGCGAGGGTGCCACGTTGGCCACTGCCGAAGATGCCCCGCACCGCCGGCACGAGGGTCCGTACCCGGCTGAAGAGACCCATGTCCGTCCAGAGGAGGTGCAGCGGCGAGGGGAGCGGATGGCTTCGCTGTGGTTCCTCGTCGCGTTCCTCGCGGGCATCGGGTTCTTCGTCAGTTACTTCATGTTCCCGGCAAACAGCGACGGCACACCCTCGATCGCTGACCCGGAAACCGCCCAGTGGGCGAACATGCTGCTCGGCGGAACGCTCGCGCTGGCGCTGTTCAGCATCGGCGCGGGCATGACCGTGTGGGTCCGCCGAGTCCTGCCGCACTACGAGGTCTCCTCCCCCTACGACGAACTTCCTTCGTCGGAGGAGGAGAAGAGCTCCTTCAGTGAGTTCTTCATGCGGGGCGCCCAGGAGAGCGGTATTCTGAAGCGCCCGCTGCTGCGGCGCACCCTGCTGCTGGCCATGGTGCCGCTGGGACTGGCCCCGGTCGTGCTGCTGCGCGACATGGGTCCGCTCCCTGGCGACAAGCTCAAGCGCACCATCTGGCGCGACGGCACCTACCTGGTTGTCGAGGGTACGAACCGGCGCATCCGGGCTGAGGACCTTGTCCCGGGCAGCATGATCTCGGTGTTGCCCGAGCCTGACGACCCCGAGCACGGTCTGAGCATGAACGACCAGGCCGAGGCGGTCACCATCCTGATCAAGATGGACCCGAAGGACTTCGGTCCGGGGATGTCCCAGCAGCAGTTGGAGTGGACCCACGACGGCATCGTCGCCTACTCCAAGGTCTGCACCCACGTGGGATGTCCGGCCGCTCTGTACGAGCAGACCACGCACAGGATCCTGTGCCCGTGCCACCAGTCCACGTTCGACGCCGCGAACGGCGCAGCAGTGGTGTTCGGCCCGGCGCACCGGCCTCTGCCGCAACTGCCCATCAGGGTCGACGAGGAGGGCTACCTCGTCGCGGCCGGAGACTTCTCCGCCCCGGTCGGCCCCACCTTCTGGGACGCTGGAGTTGAGGACTGATGAGCGACAACCAGGCACCACAGGCGCCTAAGGCGCTGCGCGGCATCGGCAACTACATCGACGACCGCTTCCATCTCGCCAAGACCGCGGAGAAGAACCTGCGCAAGGTCTTCCCGAACCACTGGTCGTTCATGCTGGGCGAGATCGCGCTGTACTCGTTCATCATCCTGCTGCTCACCGGTGTGTTCCTCACGCTGTGGTTCAACCCCAGCATGTCGCACACCGTCTACGAGGGCTCGTACGAGCGCCTCCGCGGGGTGGAGATGAGCGAGGCGTACGCCTCGACCCTGCACATCACCTTCGACGTGCGCGGTGGTCTGCTGGTCCGGCAGATCCACCACTGGGCAGCGCTGATCTTCGTGGCTTCGCTGGTCGTCCACATGCTGCGGGTGTTCTTCACCGGGGCGTTCCGCAAGCCGCGCGAGATCAACTGGCTCATCGGCGTGGCGATCTTCTCGATCGCGATCGTCGAGGGCCTGTTCGGCTACTCGCTGCCTGACGACCTGCCGTCCGGCATGGGTGTCCGCATCTTCCAGGGTGTGCTGCTCGCGATCCCGGTGATCGGGACTTACCTGTCGTTCTTCATGTTCGGCGGTGAGTTCCCCGGCGAGGCGATCATTCCTCGCCTGTACATGCTGCACATCCTGCTGCTGCCGGGCATCCTGCTGGCGCTGATCGCAGCGCACTTCATCATCCTGTGGTACCAGAAGCACACCCAGTACCCAGGACCGCGCAGGACCGAGAAGCAGGTCATCGGTACGCCGATGTTCCCAGGCTTCGCGCTCAAGGCAGGCGGGTTCTTCTTCTTCACGTTCGCGGCCATCACGGGTCTGAGCGCGTTCGTTCAGATCAACCCGATCCACCTGTTCGGCCCGTTCACTCCGACGTCCATTACCTCGGGTCTCCAGCCTGACTGGTACATGGGCTTCCTGGAGGGGTCGCTCCGCCTGTTCCCCGACTGGTTCGACTTCGACATCGGCGGGTACGCGGTCGTGACTGGCGTGCTGGTCCCTGGCCTCGGCTTCATGGGCCTGCTCTTCGGCGGTCTGGCGATCTACCCGTTCCTGGAGGCGTGGATCACCGGGGACAAGCGGGCGCACAACATCGCCGACCGGCCGCGCAACGTCCCGGTCCGCACCGGCCTGGGCGCCGCCGGCATCACCTTCTACGGTGTGCTCTGGCTGGCTGGTTCGAACGACATCCTGTCGCACACGTTCCAGATCAGCCTGTTTGCGACCACGTGGATCTTCCGGATCGCCTTGATCGTGGGTCCGATCCTGGCGTTCATCATCACCAAGCGGATCTGCCTTGGTTTGCAGCGTCGGGACCGTGCGACCTTGGAGCACGGTTACGAGAGCGGCACCATTACGCAGCTCCCCGGTGGTGAGTTCATCGAGGTCCACAAGGAGTCCTCGCCGGAGACGGTCGAGGTGCTGCAGAGCGCCAAGTACCAGGGCTTCCGGACGGTGCCGCCGACCGTGGACGCCAACGGGGTGGAGTCTCCCGCTGCCCGCGGCTTCCTCGGCAAGCTCCGGATCCGGCTGGCCCACTGGTACACGAAGGACAACGTGTCCTTCGAGGACGTGGTGCCGCACTCCGCCTTGCACGGCGAGCAGCGCACCGAGGAGAAGGCCGGACAGCACTGACCGGCGTTACGCCGCCCACAGACCGGCTGAAGGCCCGGCAGGGGTTTCCCTGTCGGGCCTTCTCTTGTGCGCGCAGCACGCCTGGAGCGCGGCGGGAAGGGCGCGCTGTGGTGTGGGCAGTGGCCGGGGATGGCCGCGCAGCGACGAGAGGGCGCACCCTGGGGTTGCCGTGGGCAGGCCGGGGCAGGCCCCTGGGCGGCCCGCACCAGCGGCCGCCTGACCGCAGGACCGCGTTAACGCGCCCAGGATCGCGTTTCCCGACACGCCAGGCCTTCCCTGAGGTTTCGGCAGGGGGAAGGGGGAATACGCCCGCTGTGCCCGACTGAGACGCTTGCGCACCTTCTGGCACGAGAAAGGCCCCCGCCCAGCGGTGCGGGGGCCTTCGCCGTGTGGCGGTGCAGCCGACTCCTGCTTACTCTGCAGCTTCGGCCTGCTCTCCGATCGTGCCGTGGGGACGGCCCGGCGAGCCGGGTTCGTCGGTGCGGTCCGGCTCACCGAGGGTGCTGTTGGCCAGCCACTCCTCCCAGGAGCGCTGCCAGTAGCCCCAGCCGTTGTCGACTTCCAGTTCCCGGTCGGTGCCGACGACGATCAGCGGGTCGCCCATGTAGGAGTTCTCGTAGAACCACCGGGCGTCCTCGGTGCTCATGTTGATGCACCCGTGGCTGAGATTGGCCTGCCCAAGCGAACCGTTCCACGGTGCGGCGTGGGTGAACTCGCCACTGTTGGAGAAACGTACCGCGTAGTTGACGTCCACCCGGTAGTAGTCAGGGTGTCCTGGCGGAATACCGACGGTGGAGGAGTCCATGACCAGGTGCTGGTACTTCTCCATGGTCAGGTGGATGCCCGACGTGGTGGTGTAGGCCCGGGTTGTGCCCTTGCCGTTGCTGATGGGGAAGTCTTTGATCTGCTCCCCATCCCGGGTGACGATCATCCGGTGGGTGTCGTTGTCCACCTCGCTGATCTGCGACCGGCCCACCTCAAAGTTGAGCTGGTAGTTCTTGACCCCGTAGACGCCCTCGGCGGCCTGCACGCCCGCCAAGCGCATGTTGACGGTCACTTTCTGGTAGGGCTCCCAGTACTCTTCGGTGCGGAACACGACGGTCTGGTCGCCGAACCAGTTCCACGCTCCCTGGGTGGGTTTTTCCGAGATCACTTCGAGAGCCGCCTCAACCGCAGCCTTGTTCTCCACAGGCAGGTCGAAGTTGATGATGACCGGCATGCCCACACCGACGACGTCCCCGCTGACCGGGAAGTTCGACTGGATCTCCAGCCGCTTGCCGGGAGTAGCCGCGAGCGTGGTGAACTCGCTGGTGAACTCGGTGACGTCCCCTTCCGGGCTCTTCCCCTTGGCCACTACGGTGACCGTGCTGCCGGGGATCAGCGTCCAGTCGCTGACCCACTCGGTCTTGTCCTCGTTCAGGGTGCCGGTGATCGTGTCAACCTCGGACGGGCCTTCTTCCGACTCGTCGGAAGCAGTGTTCTCCGCCTCGGGAGAAGCTGAGGCCTCAGATCCCTCCTCGGGGAGAGGGGTCTGAATGACCTGGACATCCTCAATGGTTCCCCGGGTCGCGGTCACCGTAATGGGAGTGTCTGGCCTGACCTCGGTTTCCCCGTTCGCGGGAACAATGGTGAGTTCTGCGGTGGGTGACTCGTTGCGGACCCCACTGGCCTCTTCTGTACCGGAGCACGCCACGGTGAAGAGGAGGCTTGCCGCCGTCACTCCAACCCCAAGACGGCGAGCCGCCTGGATTGCTCTACCCTCCACTCGTGCGACCTCCAGTGTCTGATCTCGTCCGGTTAAACATGGTTCTGCCGTGGTAGGACGCGTTGCCCGGCCGGAAAGTTTAAGGAAAAAAGCAAAAAGGGCCGTCGTTACGTGTCACAATTTCGACACGTACGTGGCCCGTGATCAGAAAGATATCGAAAGGGCGGCGTTCCGCGAAGGAAGCGCCGCCCTGTTTTGTTCTGGAATCGGTCTAGTGCTGGAATTCTCCGCGGTAGTACTCGAAGACCCAGCCGATGACGGTGAGCATGATCGCGAGGAAGCCGATCGCGGTCATCCACCAGCCGACCGCAACGCCCACAGCGGTGAACGCCACTGCCATGGCGACGAACAGCGGCCACCAGCTGTGCGGGCTGAAGAAGCCGTACTCGCCGGCCCCCTCCTCGATTTCCGCATCAAGCCGTTCCTCCGGCGGCAGGCCGTGGTAGTGCTCGCTGCGCCGGGCTGCCATGAGCAGCCAGAAGCCGACCATCCACCCAAAGCCGATGGCAATGGCGAGCGTGACTGTACCGGTCCACTCCACCTGGCCGGTGAGGTACCAGCTTCCCAAGGCGTAGATCACGGCGACCGCGCCGAAGAAGCTGGAAACACCCATGAACAGGAGTGCTTGAACTCGCATGGTGCTCCTTTTCTACTTCGTGCTCGCCGTGGCCGGCTCAGCGACCGCGGGGGTCGCCGCGTACGGGTGGTGCAGGTCGAAGGCGGGCCGCTCAGAGCGGATCCGCGGCAGCGAGACGAAGTTGTGCCGCGGCGGCGGGCAGGAGGTCGCCCACTCCAGCGAGCAGCCGTAGCCCCACGGGTCGTCCACGGTCACCTTGGGAGCGTTCTTCGCGGTCGTCCAGACGTTCCACAGGAAGAACAGGGTGGACGCACCGAGGACGAAGGACGAGACCGTGGAGATCTGGTTGAGCAGCGTGAAGCCGTCCGCCGGCAGGTAGTCCGCGTAGCGGCGCGGCATGCCTTCCGCACCCAGCCAGTGCTGGATGAGGAAGGTGCCGTGGAAGCCGAAGAACAGCGTCCAGAAGTGGAGCTTGCCCAGCTTCTCGTTGAGCATCTTGCCGGTGAACTTCGGCCACCAGAAGTAGAAGCCCGCGAACATCGCGAACACCACGGTGCCGAACACCGTGTAGTGGAAGTGGGCCACCACGAAGTACGAGTCGGTGACGTGGAAGTCCAGCGGCGGGGAGGCCAGGATCACACCGGTGAGGCCACCGAACAGGAAGGTGGTCATGAAGCCGATGGAGAACAGCATCGGCGTCTCGAAGGTGAGCTGGCCGCGCCACATGGTGCCGATCCAGTTGAAGAACTTCACGCCGGTCGGCACCGCGATGAGGAAGGTCATGAAGGAGAAGAACGGCAGCAGGACCGCGCCGGTGGGGAACATGTGGTGCGCCCACACCGTGATGGAGAGTCCCGCGATCGCGATGGTGGCGCCGATCAGGCTCTTGTAGCCGAAGATCGGCTTGCGGCTGAACACCGGGAGGATCTCGGTGACGATGCCGAAGAACGGCAGCGCGATGATGTAGACCTCCGGGTGGCCGAAGAACCAGAACAGGTGCTGGTAGAGGATCGGCCCGCCGTGCTCGGGGTTGAAGATCTGCGCACCGATGATGCGGTCAGCCGCCAGCCCGGCGAAGGCACCGGTGAGCACCGGGAAGGCCAGCAGCACGAGCACGCTGGTGAGCACCACGTTCCACGTGAAGATCGGCATGCGGAACATGGTCATACCGGGGGCGCGCATGCACACGACCGTGGTGATGAAGTTCACCGAGCCGAGGATGGTGCTCAGACCGCTGATGGCCAGACCCATGATCCACAGGTCGCCACCGAGCCCCGGGGAACGGACCGCATCCGAGAGCGGCACGTAGGAGAACCAGCCGAAGCTCGCCGCACCGCCGGGCGTGATGAACCCGGCTACCACGATCAGGCCGCCGAACAGGAACAGGTAGTACCCGAACAGGTTGAGCCGGGGAAAGGCCACGTCGGGTGACCCGATCTGCAGCGGCAGCAGCACGTTCCCGAACCCGACGAACAGCGGCGTCGCGAACAGGAACAGCATGATCGTGCCGTGCATGGTGAACAACTGGTTGTAGGTCTCGTTGTTCATCAGCTGCATGCCCGGGTACATCAACTCGGCCCGGATCAGCAGCGCCATGACACCGGCGAGCAGGAAGAATGCGAACGAGGTGATCAGGTACATGTACCCGATCACCTTGTGATCGGTTGTCGTCAGCCAGCTGACGATTTTCGAGCCCGGGGTGGCCCGCCGAGCTGTGGCGGATGCCCGGACGGTCGCCGTCGGAGTCTCAACCGTCGTCGTCATCTACTGACCATCCTCTTCTTCAGCCGTGGTCGCGGCATCGTCAGCCGTGGCCGCGGTGTCGGAGGAGTCCTGGGTGGCCGTGGCCGGGCCCGGGTTGGGAGCAGGAGCCTCCTCCTCAAGGTCGGGAACCGCGGGCAGCTCCTGGGGGTTGGCCTTCTGCTCCTCGATCCACGCCCGGTACTCCTCAGGAGTGACTACGCGGAGGGTGAAGAGCATACGCGAGTGGTCGTAACCGCACAGCTCTGCACACCGGCCCTCGTAGTCTCCCTCAACGCCGGGTTTGATCTTGACCTGGAACTCGTTCGGGTGTCCCGGGATGACGTCCAGCTTGAACGCGAACGCGGGGATCCAGAACGAGTGGATGACGTCCGGAGCCTCCAGGTCGAAGTGCACGACGCTGTCGCTCGGCAGCACCAGGACAGGAAGTTCGTCCTTGCTGGTGGACGGGACCCCGGCGACAGAGACAGGATTGCCGTTGACGTCGAGCTCGTCTTCGTAGGTGAACTGCCAGCTCCACTGGAACGCGTTCACGTCGACGTAGACGTCAGCGGGCTCGTCGGTCTCCAGCAGGTAGGTCTGGTCTCGGGCCGTGAAGTAGAACAGCACCGAGACGACGATGATGGGCAGAACGGTGTAGAGCGCCTCGATGGGCATGTTGTAGCGCACCTGAGGCGGCAGCTGCTCAGAGCGCTTCCGATAGGCGATCACCGACCAGATGATCAGCCCCCAGACGAGAATGCCGACCGCGAACGCCGCCACCCACGAGCCCTGCCAGAGCGTGACGACACGCTCTGCCTGCTCAGTGATCGGCTCCGGCAGCCCCAGACGAGTGAACTCGTTCGACGCGCAGCCGGTCGCGGCCACAGCCAGCGCGGCGAGCACGGCGCCGCGTGGTGCCCATCGGCGCAGCGCGTGGCGCCGATTCCTATGGCGGGTCGGACTCACGGATTGCCTTCCCAGCGGTGATGCCGCACTGTGTGCGGGCGGGTCCTATGCCAAAAAAGCCTGTCAAGCGGAAACATTATCGCGACGCTCCAGCGTCCCTTCTCCGGGGACCGCTGGTCAGCGTGTTGCACAACGTCCGTTGTGCGGGCTTAGCCCTTGACCGTAACCTTGGCGGCCCCTGGAACCGCAGGACTGGCTAAGCCGAGATTATCGCCGTGATCACGAGGCGCTTCACCGGGTACCTCTTAGCGACCCGTCGGGGTAAAGATTAGGACACACCTTCGTCAGACAAGGAGAAGCCCCGTGTCGGAGCAGCCGCTGCTGACCATCGACGCGATCGGCCGCAAGTGCCCGGTGCCGATCATCATGCTCGCAAACCGTCTGCGGGAAGTGCCGATTGGATCAGTGATCGCGGTCACCGCCGATGATCCAGCGGCACGGACCGACATTCCGGCGTGGTGTCGGATGAAGCGGCACACGTTCCTGCGCGAGGTCCCGTTGAGCAGGGGGAGCGCCTTCCACGTGCAGCGCATGTACTGACGAGGACGGGCGCCCTTGCCACGGCGAGGGCCGCACCCCGTGCCGTGCAGAGGTGCGGCCCCAGTGCCCAAGCTGGATCAGCGGGCGTAGTACTCGACGACGAGCTGCTCGTCGAAGGGAACCGGCACCTGCTCGCGCTTGGGCCGGTCCACCACGGCGATGGTCAGGTCCTTGTGGCTGACCGCCAGGTAGCTGGCGATCTTCTCGTCGGCGTGCACGCCCTCGGCGGCCTCGATGAACGGGACCAGCTTGCGCGACTTCTCCCGCACGCTGACGATCTGGCCAGGCTTGACCTGGTAGGAGGGGATGTCCACCTTCTTGCCGTCCACGGTGATGTGGCCGTGGTTGATGAACTGGCGGGCCGCGTAGATGGAGGCGGCGAAGCCCGCCCGCAGCAGCACGGTGGCCAGCCGCAGCTCGAGCTCGGCGATCATCTCCTCGCCGGTACGGCCCGGACGCTTCTTCGCGTTCTCGTAGACGCGGGCCAGCTGCTTCTCGGAAAGGTCGTAGTACCAGCGCAGCTTCTGCTTCTCCGCCTGACGGACGGCGTAGTCGCTGGTAGAGCGGCGCACCCGACGGCCGTGCTCACCGGGCGGGTAAGGACGCTTCTCGAAGTACTTGACCGCCTTACGGGTCAAGGGAACGCCAGCGCGCCGGGACAACCGTACCTTCGGTCCGGTGTAGCGCATTCAAGTCCTCCACAGTGTTCAGTTCTCACACAAAGGTGGGAATCCCAGGTAAGGCTCGCCTAGTTCTGGGAGGCGTCGTTCGACGGCCCTGCCCGTCTCCTGCGGGACGGGGCTGTTCCCTACCGCCGCGATGACCCCGCACGCGGCGGCGTGGCGTAGAGATCCCGGCACGCGTCTCAGCGCCCGGGCTGCTTCATGCCGAGCGCGTGGACCAGAAACAGGTCACCACCGAGATGCCCGGACACGAGGGTCGGGTATCTACTCTACGCGCCTTCGGAAGGTGCGCTGACCAACCGCAGGGCTGTCGCGGCGGTTCGCTTCCCGGGCACAGCCGTCCCGCCGGGTCAGGACATGCGGTCGGCGACCTCGGCCGCTGCGTCGTCGCCGTAGGAGCGGGCCATCCGCTCCAGCAGGCTTTCCTTGGTCAGCCGGTATTCTTGCGGGCCGCTCACTTCCAGGCAGTGGGCAGCGGTGGCGTTGCCGACCTGGGCGCAGCGGTCCAGGTCCAGCCCCCAGGAGAGGGCGGCGAGGAATCCGGCGCGGAACGCGTCGCCCGCACCGGTGGGGTCGACTGCCTCCGAGACGTGGGCGGCGGGGATGTGGAGACTGGGTTCTCCGGCCTGGTCGATGCGCACCCCCTTGGCGCCCAGGGTGGTCACCCGGGCGCCTACGCGGGCGAGCACTTCCGCGTCGCTCCACCCGGTCTTCTGCTCGGTCAGCGCTTTTTCGTACTCGTTGGCAAAAAGGTATTGGGCGCCTTCGACCAGGGAGCGCACTTCCGGCCCTTCCATGCGGGCAAGCTGCTGGGAGGGGTCGGCAGCGAAGTTGATCCCGCGCACCCGGCATTCTTCGCTGTGCCGGATCATCGCCTCCGGGTCGTTGGCTCCCACGACGACCAGGTCGATGCCGCCGAGGCGCTGGGCGAGCGGCCACAGTTCGATGTTGCGCGCCTCGGCCATCGCTCCCGCGTAGAAGGAGGCGATCTGGTTGTGGTCCCGGTCGGTGGTGCACACGAACCGGGCGGTGTGCCGCATCTCGGAGACGTGCACCCCGGACGTGTCGACACCGTGGCGTTCCAGCCAGGCGGCGTAGTCGGCGAAGTCCGCGCCGACCGCGCCGACCAGGATCGGGTTCAGTCCGAGACAGCCCAGGCCGAAGCTGATGTTGGCGGCGACCCCTCCCCGGCGTACTTCCAGTTCGTCGACGAGGAAGGACAGGGAGACCTGGGTGAGCTGGTCGGCGATGAGCTGGTCGGCGAACCGGCCTTCGAAGGTCATCAGGTGGTCGGTAGCGATGGATCCGGTGACCGCGATGCGCACAGCGACGGACTCCTCGGAGTCAGAAACGGGTTACAGACGGCACAACTGTATCCACCCCGCTCGAAGAGTGCGGTAAGCCGCAGAACAGCGAAAGGGCCCGCTCACCCACGGGGGTGGGGCGGGCCCGTAGCCTTCACGGCGAGGTGTGCGGGGAGTGACCCATCAGTGGAAGGAGTCACCGCAGGCGCAGGAGTTCTGCGCGCTCGGGTTGTCGATCGTGAAGCCCTGCTTCTCGATCGTGTCCACGAAGTCGATGGTGGCGCCCATGAGGTAGGGCATGCTGTAGCGGTCGACGGCGAGCTCGACCCCGTTGTGGTCGGTGATGATGTCTCCGTCGAGCGTGCGCTCGTCGAAGTAGAGCTGGTAGCGCAGTCCCGAGCAGCCTCCGGGCGCCACTCCTAGACGCAGTCTCAGGTCGTCGCGGCCTTCCTGGGCCAGCAGCGACTTGACCTTCTCCACCGCCGCGTCAGTGAGGGTGACCCCCTGCGTGGTGGCGTCAGTCTCAGCCGTCATGTGCGAAACTCCTCCAAAACGGGGTGGCCGCCGCCTTGGGCGACCTTAGGATTCCTGACGCGTCAAACGTCAGGGCTCGTTGCAGCATTCCCTGTGCAGTGCACTCTTCAGAGTAGGTGCTCCGGGGAGACGCTCGCTATCCCGGAACACTTGTGACGTGTCTTTCTTCTTCCCGCCTGCTGCCTGTATCACGGTCGTTACCTCAGGTCAGCGCGGCCAGTCCGCTGCGACGCGGGCTGCGAGGCGGCGCAGTTCCCGCGCGGAGTGCTCCAGGGCGGCCTGCACTGATCCCGCGGATTCGACGAGGGAGTGGGCTGCGGTGACGCCTGCCGCGGCGGCTTCTTCTTCCGCGACGGCGACCCGGCCGGCGAGGACGACGCAGGGCACGCCGTGCCGGGACGCGGTCTGCGCTACCCCATGCGGGAGTTTGCCGCGCAGGGACTGGGAGTCGAAGGACCCTTCCCCGGTGATGACCGCGTCGGCGGAGGCCACGAGGGTGTCGAGGCCGACCGCGCCCAGCACTCTGCGCACCCCGGATTCGACGGTGCCGCCGAGCAGCAGCAGTCCGTAGCCGAGCCCGCCGGCTGCCCCGGCTCCGGGCGTGGCGCGCAGCGTCGTCTCCGGGTCGGTGAGGTCCGCGAAGTGGGCGAGCGCGGCGTCCAGGCGCTGGACTTGGGCGGCGTCCGCGCCTTTCTGCGGTCCGAAGACGGCGCTGGCGCCGTGGGCGCCGAGCAGCGGGTTGTCCACGTCGGTGGCGGCAATGAGCCGGATGCCGGCGACGCGGGCGCGGGCCGCGGCCAGGTCGACGCGGTCTAGGCCGGTGAGGGCACCGCCGCCGCTCCGCAGTGGTTCGGCGGGCGTAGCGCCGAGGGCGGCGAGCATGCCCGCTCCCCCGTCGTTGGTGCCGCTGCCGCCCAGGCCGACGACGACGGTGGTGGCGCCGCGGTCGATGGCTGCGCCGATCAGCTCCCCTACCCCGTAGGTGGTGGTGGTTTCCGGGTTGCGGTCTTTAGCGGGCAGCAGGTGGAGGCCGCACGCTTGGGCGCTTTCCACGTAGGCGGTCTGTCCGACGAGGAGGAAGCGGGCCTGCACCGGGGTGCCGAGCGGCCCGGTGGCTTCGGTGGCGACGAGGGTGCCGCCGAGCGCCGTGTGCAGCACGTCGACGAATCCGGGGCCGCCGTCGGAGAGCGGCACCAGGGTGCAGTGGGTGTCCGGGTCGACGGAGCGCCAGCCGTCTGCGATGGCTTCGGCTGCTTCGACCGCGGTGAGGGTTCCAGCGAACTTGTCAGGAGCGATCACGATACGCACCCCTGTAGTGTGCCGGAAAGCGCTCGCCAAGCACGGGAGCGGGGCCGGTCACAGGCCGGGCGCACCGTAGACGGGGAACCAGCGGCTCTTGTCCATTTCCATGGCCAGTTCCCCTTCGAGTGCGGCGCTGACCTGGAGTTCGAGGGCGTTGTCCCGGTCGTGGTCGCCTTTGGGGGCGAAGGGGTAGAACGTTCCCCGCTTGTACAGGTAGACGAGGGCGAGGCGCCGCCCGTCCGGGGCAGCGAAGACTACGAGCGAGCACAGCAGGGACGGCCCGAACCCGGCGCTTTCCAGGCTGGAGTTGACCGCGTGCAGGTCGGTGACCAGGCCGGTGAGTCCTCCTCCTTCTTCGCTGGCGGGGGAGCGCACTACCAGCCACGTGTAGCCGTACTCGTCCCGCTGCACTTCGGTTGTCGGCCCGCTGCCGGTGTTGAGCAGGTCCAGGATCTCCTGTTGCACGGTGGCGAACGCTTCGCCTTCGGCGGGCCGGAACGCGACCGAGGCGTGGCCGGTGGGGCGCAGCCCGGTGGCGACGCGGAGGGTGATCGCGGCGGACGGCAGCGCGAAAAGCTGGTCCAGGTTGGCGCGGCGGGGCCGGGTGCGGCCGAGCAGGGTGTCGACCAGGTCGGTGATCCGCCGCCGGAGGCTCCGTCGGTGGTGCCGGGCCACGGTTCAGGCTCCCCTTCCCAACTGTCGGGAGATCTCTGCGAGCTGCGCGAGCCGCTGTTCGGTCGGGGGGTGGGTGGACAGGAGCGCGCTGAGGCTGACGCCTTTCCCGCTCAGCGCGGGGGTGAAGAAGAACGCGTTGAACGGTTCGACCTGCCGCAAGTCCTGGGTGGGGATGCGGGCCATGTCCCCGCTGATTTTGACGAGTGCGCTGCTCAGCGCGGACGGCCGGGCGGTCAGGTAGGCGGCGGCGCGGTCGGCTGACAGCTCCCGGTAGCGGGAGAGGGCGCGGGTCAGCAGGAAGCTCAACGCCCACACGATCGCGCTGATCACGACCACGAGCAGCGCGATGACCGCGGGCGCAGGCCCGCCTTCCCGGCTGCGTCCGCCGCCGGTGAGGAGCGCGAACCGGGTCCCAGCTTGGACGAGGAAGCCCGCGACGATACCGAGGAAGGCGGCGACGGTCATCACAGCTACGTCGCGGTGCGCCACGTGGGACAGTTCGTGGGCGAGCACCGCTTCCAGTTCGACGTTGTCGAGCCGGCGCCGCAGCCCGGTGGTGACGCACACCATGGTGCTTCCCCGGCTGTGCCCGGTGGCGAATGCGTTGGGCACGTCGGTGTGCGCGACCGCGACTTTCGGTTTCGGCATGTCCGCGAGGGCGCACAGGCGGTCGACGACCGCGTGCAGTTCGGGGTCTTGCTGCGGCGTGACTTCGCGGGCGCCGAGCGCGGCCATGGCGATGCGGTCGGAGGCGAAGTACTGGACGAGTGCCACGCCCCCGACGACGAGGAGGACGAGCCACCACGGCATGCCGGCCCACAGCAGCGCTACCACGAACGCCGCGTAGACGAGGGCCAGCAGGACCATGGTG
This sequence comes from Thermobifida fusca NBRC 14071 = JCM 3263, assembly GCF_001592045.1. GTDB lineage: Bacteria > Actinomycetota > Actinomycetes > Streptosporangiales > Streptosporangiaceae > Thermobifida > Thermobifida fusca. Next base: position 16,918 of record NZ_BCWB01000015.1, read on the forward strand.
GTCGCCATGCGGACGGTGAGCCCTCGGTCGGGGATAAACCTGGTGCGTGCCACGTCACACCGCCTTCCATCGGGTCCGGGTACACCCCTACGAGGTCGGGCAGGAGGGCCCCGGACGCCCACTGACCGGAGGGCCGGAAACGAAACACGGGGCCGCCAGGGTCGTGGCGGCCCCGTCCGGACCGGTGAGCGCGGCTACAGGCTGTCGGGGATGAGCCCTTCGTCCCCGAGCATGGCCCGCACTTCTTCCATGCTCGCGTCGGGCGGCGGAAGGATGTACTGCGACGGTTGAAGGGAGTCGTCGGGCAGGGGTTTGCCGTCCGCGCGCACTCTGGCCAGCAGGTCGTGCAGCGCGACCCGGAAGCGGGCCTCGTCACCGGATTCGATGGCCTCTTCCAGCTTGCGGTCGAAGTCGTTGAGCACGTCGAGGTCGGCTTCGGACAGGTCCAGCTGCCCTTCGCCCATGATGCGGACGATCACGCGCCGCCTCCCTCGATCTGCTTGGGCGCGTTTCCGCCCTGGCCGAGCTCCCGCTTCATCGCTTCGAGCTCCCGCTCCACCGCGTCGGTGCTGGCCATGCGGTCGAGTTCCGCCTGGATGTCGTCGCGGGGCGCACCGCTGAGGTCGTCCAGCGCCCCCGAGGCCAGCAGTTCGTCGACGGCGCCAGCGCGGGCCTGGAGTTCCGCGGTCTTGTCTTCAGCGCGCTGGATCGCCAGTCCGACGTCGCCCATCTCCTCGGAGATGCCGGTGAGCGCCTCGCTGATCTGGGTCTGGGCCTGGGCGGCGGTGTAGGTGGCCTTGATGGTCTCCTTGCGGGTGCGGAAGGCTTCCACCTTGGCCTGCAGCCGCTGGGCGGCCAGAGTGAGCTTCTGCTCCTCGCTCTGCAATTGGGCGTGCTGCTCGTGCAGGCTGTCGAGCTGCGGCTGGAGCGCGGACTTGCGCTCCAGGGCTTCCCTGGCGAGGTCTTCCCGGCCCTGCGCCAGCGCGGCCCGACCCTGGTTGGTCAGTTTGGCGGCCTTCTGCTCCAACTGCTGGATCTGCAGTTCGATACGCTTACGGGAAGTAGCGACGTCAGCCACCCCGCGCCGCACCTTCTGCAGCAGTTCCAACTGCTTCTGGTACGAGTAGTCAAGGGTTTCCCGCGGGTCTTCCGCGGCGTCCAAGGCTTTGTTCGCCTTGGACTTGAAGATCATGGAAAGTCGCTGAAACACGCTCATCGGCGTGGCCGTCCTCTTTCTCGGTCCGTATCGGCTGTTCCCAGCGGGCGCTTCTTTCAACCTTATGCGCTCTGCCCGAGGGCCGCTATGAGTGGTGAGCGGCTACCCTGATGGGTGTGTTCCGTCGTCGCTCCGCCTCAGCATCCCAAGAGCAGGTCATGAGCAATTCCACCAAGTCTGAGACCGACAAAGCGCCTGCCCGCAAGGGATACTCCCCGAAGAAGGGGGTTCCCACTCCCAAACGCAAGGAAGCAGCCCGGGAGCTCCGCAGGCCGCTGTCCGCCCCGAAGACGCGTCGGGAAGCCTACAAGCTGATGTGGGAGCGGGAGCGGCGGAGGCGGCAGCGGGAGCGTGCCGGGCTGGTCAAGCCGGAGGACCGCTACTTCCGGCCCCAGGACCTCGGTCCGGCCCGTGCGTTGGCCCGCGACTATGTCGACTCGCGCCGCACGCTCAGCGAGTTCTTCCTGTACTTTTCGCTGGCCATCATCGTGCTGATGTTCGTGCCCGTGCCCGAGGTCCAGTTGTTCGCCGCCTATGTGGTGTGGCCCATGATGATGGTGACGATCGTCATCGAGGGCTTCTTCACGGCGCGCCGCGTCAAGAAGCTGATCGCGGAGCACTATCCGAAGGAGACGGAGAACGTCCGCGGTTCCGGCATGTACGCGGTGATGCGCCAGGTGCAGATCCGCAAGCTGCGGCTGCCGAAGCCTCGGGTGAACGTGGGAGACGACTTTTTGGCGAAGCACCGCCGCTGACTGCGCCACAACGGCCGTACTTCCGAGTAAGTTCGGTGGGCCGAGCAATTAAGGTGTACGGTCATGGAATTCCGTCATCTCGGCAAGAGCGGACTTGTTGTCAGCGAAATCGCCTACGGAAACTGGATCACCCACGGCTCCCAGGTCGAAGAGGAGACGGCGATAGCGTGCGTGCACGCTGCGCTGGACGAGGGCATCACCACGTTCGACACCGCCGACGTCTACGCCCAGGGGCGTGCCGAGGAGGTCTTGGGCAAGGCGCTCAAAGGGCAGCGCCGTGACGGCATCGAGATCTTCTCCAAGGTGTACTGGCCGGTGGGTCCGGGGAAGAACGACCGGGGCCTGTCGCGCAAGCACATCATCCGCGGGGTGGAGGAGTCGCTGCGCCGGTTGGGCACCGACTACCTGGACTTGTACCAGGCGCACCGGTTCGACTACGCCACCCCGTTGGAGGAGACGCTGCGCGCCTTCGACGACTTGGTGCGCCAGGGCAAGGTCCTCTACGTGGGTGTCTCGGAGTGGCGTGCCGAGGAGATCGAGCAGGCGCTGAAGATCGCCGACGAGATGGGCTTCGACCGGATCGTGTCCAACCAGCCGCAGTACAACATGCTGTGGCGGGTGATCGAAGCCGAAGTGGTGCCGCTGTGCAAGCGGGAAGGCATCGGGCAGATCGTCTGGTCGCCGATCGCGCAGGGCGTGCTGACCGGCAAGTACAAGCCGGGGCAGCCGCCGCCTTCCGGTTCTCGGGCCACGGACGAGAAGTCGGGTGCCCAGTTCATCCGGAAGTTCCTCGACAACCAGCAGTTGCTGGAGCGGGTGCAGCAGTTGCTGCCGCTGGCCGCGGAGGCCGGGCTGACTCCGGCGCAGTTGGCGGTGGCGTGGGTGCTGCAGAACTCGAACGTGTCGGCGGCGATCATCGGCGCGTCCCGGCCGGAGCAGGTGCGGGACAACGCCAAGGCGGCGGGGGTGAAGCTCGACGCCGAGCTGATGCGCCGTATCGACGAGATCCTGGGGGACGCTGTTGAGCGCGACCCGGCGCTGACCGCGAGCCCGAAGGAGCGGCCGTAGCCTGGGCGGGTCTGCTGCCCTCCGGGCACGGGTGAGTGTGCTCCCAGTTTCCGGTGCAGGGTGACGGCGCCCTGAATATCGTGCGCGGCACGTCTGGGTGGACGGTTCGCGTCCGCCCGGGCGTGCCGCGTCGGGTGTGTGCGGGTGTCGGCTGCGGTGCGGCGCCTGCCGGGGCACGGGGGTTTCCCGACGGATCGGGCGGCTGTCCTATCGGCGTGCCGTCCGGGTGGCGTTGTCGAGCTGGCTGCTGAGGAATTCGACGAACGTGGCCGCGTACTTCCGCGGCTCGCCGTCTCCTTCGACGTAGCTCCAGACGCCGTCTTTGCCGTGTTCGAAGAAGTAGAACGCGTAGCCCTGGTGGACGTAGAAGAAGAACCGCCCTTCCGTGGTGAGCCCAGGGTCGTCGTCCCGCGCGAACTCTTCGGCATATGCGTTGATCCCCAGGCAGTCCGGATAGTGGATGTCGGAGCCTTGGAAGAGGCTTCCTGCGCTCCGCCCGGCGCACCGTAGAAAGTCGACGTAGGCTTGCGGCACGGAAACGTCCTTTTTCTCCGCGAGCACCTCGGCGACTTCTTCCGGGGTGCAGCCTGTGATCTGCTCCGGGGTGGCGATTCCCCGTTCCATCAGTTCTTTCGTGAACCACTCAGGGTCGAAAGGCGCAGAGTCGCTTCTTCCCATGGCCGTCACCTCTTCTTCCCCGAAAGCCCGAGGGTGCTGCTCGGACGTTCCCTGTTTCTCCGCTTGTGGCCGGGGCGCCGTGTGCGGGCACCCCGTTGTTCTGCCTGCGGGCCGCGGACAGCCTGAATTCTGCCCGGGGGTGGCGCCGACCCGCGACTAATGGTTCGTTCCGTGCCTTGAGCCGTCGGCTTCCCCGGGCCTGCTCCCTTGCGCGAGCTTTCTGTTTCTCCTTTCTTTCAGGCTCAGGGGTAGGTCTGCCCGTCGCCGTAGGTGACTTTCACGTCGATGTTCGGGAATTCTCTCTTGAACTGTTCGATGATCCCTCCCGGATCGTCACCGGAGGGGGCGCGACCGCAGGAATGGCATGGGGGAAGCTCCGTGTAGAGGTGGATTTCCCCGGTGATGTCGGTGCGCGGCGCGGTGATGCTCCCGTCCGGGTTGCGCGGGTTCAACTGCTGTGCCACGTGCTCCAGGATTTTGCGTTCCGTCTCGTATTCCCGGGTGTTTCCCACCGAGCCGTCGCGGTTGATGTCGGGTTTCGGCGTGTAGCGGGGGTTTGCGGGCAGCTCTACCGTGCCGGGACGTCCGTTCTGCCCGCTGACGCTCACCAGTTGCCCTGCGTTGAAACCGTCGATGCGGATGTCGGCGACCGCGACGTTCCGCCGGTGGCTGAGGGCCTGTCCTTGTTCTTCCCAGCGTTTCCGCCACTCCTGGGCCGCTTCAGGGCCGGCTTCGACCTCGATGGGGTGGGACTTGTCGATGCACCCTGCTTCGTTGTGGACGAGTGCGTCGGCTGCTCCGGCCGCAACGTAGTAGGTGTGCAGGTCGGCAACGGTGAGGTTGTGGACTCGCTGGGCTTCGGCTGTGCGGACCGCTACCGCACGGACCTGGACCCAGGTTCCGGCACTGGTCCGCAGCCACGTGCCCGGTTCCAGGTCGATGGCGGCCACCCACGTGGCGAGGCTGGGAACCCAGAACGGGTGCGCGTCGGTGGCGACCACGACACCGCCGTGCTCGGTGCCGTCGTCCACGGTGAGCTCCACCAGGGTGGTGGTGCTGTGGCTGGTGTGCAGGTCGGTGACGGTGCGGGGGCCTTCGGTGCCGGTGCGCGGGTCGAACGCCCACACGTCGTCCCCCACGGTGATGGTTTCGATGGGGGCGTACGTGCCGTCGGCCAGCAGCACGAGCGTGCCCGGCACGAAGCTGTTGCCCCGGCACGGCCGCGCCGGGGGCCGGGTGGTTTCGTCGTCGCTGCGGCGGTTGTCGCCGGGCTGGTCCCCGTCGGCGCGGACCGGTCCGGGGGTGGTCTCGGAGCCGCGGTCCTTGCCGCCCATGACGTTGAGGGCCCGGTTGCCTTTCTTGTACCAGCCGACGCCGGGGATCAGGCCGATGAGGTTTTCCGCGATGCCTTGGGCGACGGCATGCGTCTTGTCGCCGTTCTTCCAGTCTTCTTGGACCTCATCGCTGACGAGCAGGTCGAGGAAGAACCCGCCGGGGTCGGTGGTCACCTGGTTCCAGGTGTTCTTGGCGCCTTCGACGATGCTGTCTTTGGCGTCCGAGAACCACTGCCCCGGGTCGTTCCACAGTTTTTTGGCGCCTTCCCACAGGCCGACGGCGTCGTCTTTGATCCCGGTGACGAAGTCGGCGCCCGCGTCCCAGATGCCGGTGCCGACGTCTTTCAGCCCTTGGCTGATCGTGTCCAAGAGTCCGCCACCGGTGTTCTGGTCGGCCGCGGTCGGCCCGCTGCCTCCACCCCCCGTGGGCACGATGGTGCCCTCGTCAGAGCCGGTGCCGTCCGCAGGCGCGTTCTCCGGCGGGGAGTCCGGTGTGCCGGGCTGGCCAGCCCCTTCCCCGGACCCGTCCGGCGTAACGCCCCCTCCCCCGCTCGGGGTGGTGCCGTCTCCCTCAGGGGCGTCCATGGGGTCGCCGCCGAGGATGGCCGCTACCGCGGAGTCGACTGTTTCAGCGACGCGTGCCGCGATACCGGAGAATGCCAGGACGGCCACGATTGCCGCGGCCAGCACGAGGACCCCGGCATATTCCGTGAACGATGCTCCCCGTTCCGGGTCGTGAATCCGTCTGAGCACTACCCACCTGTTTCAGCGACGCTTTTCCCTAGCCACACCAACGCCGCACATACGGGTGCGGAATGTATGAAATTAGTGGCTTTCCGTTACCGTGTATAGGGCCCCAGGAACTAAAACACGGGCCTCAAACACGGCGGTCAGCGATCGAAGAAAAAGTTGCGCGCGGAAGGGCGGCTCAACAGCACCAGGATGACCACGGGAAAGACGAGTTCGGTCACTCGGCCGTCTCCGCCGACTATGGCGGCCAGGGTGACGAGGACCAGCAGAATCTCGGTGACGAGAATGGCGTAGAACACTCCGCCGCCGCCTTTAGGCACCAGCAGTCCCAGCCCCAGCTGCACGACCCCCGGCAGGGAGAGCGCGAGCGCATACCCGAAGGCGTAGGCAGACGCTCCCCCGGCGATGAACAGTGCCGCTGCGACCACGAACGTGAGTGCCGCCACCACGAACAGCAGAATCCTGATGGCCTTCACTGACCTGGGAAGTTCCTGCGCCATTCCTGCTCCGTGCAGATAAGGGGGTAGGTATTTCACTGGGCGCCACTGCTTTTCGTGACCGACCAGCGACCCCCAGCATAGATTTCCCGCACCGTAGCACCGAATTCATTTTCCATTCCGGAGCAGCACCCCGCGGTGTCCTCTCTTTTGGGGATGTTCCCGCGATCCGCTGCACGCTATCCCAGGTCATGGCATGCTGGTCCGCTGTCTTCCGTCTTCCCCCGGAGGAGATCCATGAAGTTGCTCCACGCCGCTGATCTGCACATCGACAGTCCACTGCGGGGCCTTTCCCGGTACGAGGGGGCCCCGGCCGACCAGTTGCGCGGGGCGACACGGCAGGCTTTGGAGAACCTGGTGACTCTCGCCTTAGAGGAGGAGGTCACCGCGGTGCTGCTCGCCGGGGACATCTACGACGGGGACTGGCCCGACTACAACACCGGGCTGTTCTTCACCCGGCAGATGACCCGGCTGTGCGACGCCGGCATCCCGGTGTATTTGATCGCGGGCAACCACGACGCGGCGAACCTGATGACGCGGACGCTGACCGCTTCCCTGCCGAAGAATGTGCACTACTTTCCCACGGAGCGCCCCGCCACGGTGGTCGACGAGCAGCGCGGGCTCGCCGTCCACGGCCAGGGGTTCGCCCAGCGGGAGGTCAGGGCGAACCTGGCCGAACACTATCCCGCGCCGCGGTCCGGCTTGTTCAACGTCGGCCTGCTGCACACTGCGCTCACCGGTCGGGAAGGACACGAGCCGTACGCCCCGTGCCGTATCGACCAGTTGGTCGACCACGGCTACGAGTACTGGGCGCTGGGCCACGTCCACCAGCGGCAGGTGGAATACGACGCCGACGTCAAAGTGGTGTTCCCGGGGAACATTCAGGGGCGGAACGTCCGCGAGGCCGGGCCTAAAGGCTGCACGCTGGTCACCGTGGACGACCGCCACCGGGTGACAGGGCTGCGCCACCACGACCTCGACACGGCGGCTCGCTGGCACGAGCTGCGGGTGGATGTGCGCAGCGCCCGCGATGTATCCGACGTGCTCACCCTGGTCTCCGAGCAGCTCGACAAGGAGCTGGCCGGGGACACCGAACCCAACCGCGTCCACGCGGTGCGGGTGGTGGTCGAAGGCCCCACGGACGCCCACGAGCAGTTGCACCGCGACCACGAGAAGCTGTTGAACGAGCTGCGCGCTATCGCCGCGCAGCGCCCGGACACCTGGTTGGAGAAGCTCCGGGTGAAGACGTCTCCCCCTGAGGAGCGTCTCGACGCCGCCCACGCGGACGAGCTGGTCGGTGAGCTGTGGCGGACCGCGGCCCGGCTCTCCGCATCCCCGGAGCAGCTCACCGAGGTCATCGCGTCGGCCGAACTGCTGGGCAAACTGCCTCTTCAGCTGCGGGAAGAGCTGAGCGACCCGCAGCGGCAGCGCGACCTGTTGGCGGAGGCGGTGGAGCTGCTGGCCGCTGAGCTGGGGGGTGCGCAGTGAGGATCGAACGCCTGGACCTGCTGGCTTTCGGACCGTTCACCGACTTGTCGTTGCCGCTGGGCGCCCCCGGGGTGCACATCGTCTACGGCCCTAACGAAGCGGGGAAGAGCACCGCGCTGCGCGCGCTCCACGACCTGTTCTACAAGATTCCTAAACAGACCCCCTACGACTTCGTGCACGACAAACCGGACATGAAGCTGCGGGCTGTGGTCCGCAGCGACGACGGCAGGGTCGTGGAGTTCGTCCGCCACAAGCGCGACAAGAACTCGTTGACTGATCCGCGGGGGAATCCGCTGGATGAGAGCGTGGTGCAGCGGCTGCTGGGCGGGGTGAGCAGCTCGACGTTCCTTTCCATGTTCGCGCTCACTCTCGAGGAGCTTGAGCGCGGCGGGGAGTCGCTGTTGGAAGGGGGCGGCGACGTCGGTGAAGCGTTGCTGTCCGCTCGCGCCTACCCCCAGTTACGCGCTTTGGTGGAACGGCTGAGAAAGCAGCGGGACGCGCTGTTCCGCCCGCAGGGGAGGCGGGGGCCGACGATCAACAAGGAGCTGGGCGAATACCAGGATCTGAACAGGAGGATCGGGGAGGCGCAGCTTCGTATTGCGGACTACCGGCGCAGGCTGGCCGCCGTTGCGGAACAGCGGCAGCGGGAAAAGGACCTGGACCAGAAGCTGGCGTCCCTCCGTGAGGAGCAGAAACGGTGGACCGCCCTGCAGCAGGCGCTTCCTGCCTTGCACACGCGTGCTCAGCAGGTGCGGCGGATCGCGGAGCTGGAAGCCGAGGGCCCGCTCGCCCCCCTGGATTTCGCCGACCGGCTCCCCCGTTTGGAGGAGCAGTCCCGTGCTGCCGAGGAGACGCTCGCGGACAGCACGGCCGAGCTCGCGGCCAAGCAGGAGGAGCTGGACCGGCTGGTGGTGGATGCGCGCCTGCTGGACGCGGCCCCGGAGGTGGAGCGGCTGGCCCGTTCCCGGGAGCGGATCGAAGCCGACGAAGAGCGGCTCGCTGCGTTGGAACGCCAGGCGGCGCGCCTGCGGGAGGAGGCGCGGGAGATCCTGCAGGAGGTGCGCCCCGACCCGGCCGGGGCGGACGGTCCCGCGGTGCCTGCCGTGGACCAGGCCACGCGGAACCGGGTGAGGGAGCTCGCGGACGCTTATGCCGACCTGCTTCCCCGCGTGGAGGAGGCCCGCGGGGAGGTGGCGCAGCAGCGCCGCCGCCACACCGCCGAGCAGGAGCGGTTGGACGCGCTGCCTGACCCGGGCGACAGCGCTGCGCTGGCTGCCGCGTTGGATGCGCTGCCTGCCACGCTGTTCGACGAGATGACTGCCGCGGCCGACACGGTGCATGAGACCGCCGCTGCCTTGGAGCGCATCGCACGGGACGCGGGCTGGGATCCCGCGGACTGTGCCGCGTTGGCTGCCGCGCACGCCCCGCTGCGGGACCAGGTGGTCGCCTACCGGCGGCGCGCGGACGAGCATGCGCAAACACAGCGGCGCGCCGACGAGGAGTGCGCCCAGGTGCGTGCGGAGCTGGCGCGGGAACGGCTCCGGTTGGCAGAGCTCACCCAAGACGAGACGGTTCCCACCGAGGAGGCGTTGGCGGAGGCCCGCCGGCAGCGGGACGCGCTGTGGCAGCGGGTCCGCGACGGCTCGGATGCGGAGGCGGCGGACGCCTACGAGCGCGCGGTCCGCGACGCGGACGAGCTCGCTGACCGGGCTTTGGCCGGGGCGCAGCGGATCGCGGAACGCCAGCAGGCCCGGCAGCAGATCACCGTGTTGGAGCACCGCTTGGCGCTGGCGGAGCGCGAGGCCGCGGCCGCGCGTGCGGCCGGGGAGGAGCTCGCGGCGCAGTGGCAGGCGTTGTGGCCTGACCCGCTGCTGCCTGCCCCGGACGTGGATGCGGCAGAAACGGTGCTGGACCGGCTCGCCGAGCTGCGCAGACGCCAGGAGGAGCATACGGCGGCCTGCCGCAAGCTGGCGGATCGCCGGGAGCGGGCCGCGGCCCACGCCGACCAGTTGCGCCGGGCGCTCCGCGACGCGGGGGCCGAGGTTCCGGAGGCTGCGGAGGACGCGGACGTGGAGGCGGTGGTGCGGGAGCTGCGGGAGCGGGCCGCCGCGGAACGCGCCCGCCGCGAGCAGGCCGCGCAGGAGCGCGCCGACCAGGAGCGGACCGTCCAGGAGGCGAAACGGTCCCTGGTGGAGGCCGAGGCGAAGCTGGACGCGGTCACCGAGCGGTTGCGCGCCTGGGAGGAGGAGTGGCGCACGGTTGCGGCGTCGGTGCCCGTGTCCGGGGACCGGCTGCCTAAGGAGGTGCTGCACGACCTCGACCAGTGCGCGGAGGCGGCGTCCCGGCTCGCCGAGGCCGACCAGCGGGCCGCGGAGGCGGAGGAGCTGCGCGAGCAGATCGCTGCTTTCCACGACCGGGTGGGCGCGGTGCTCGAGGCCTGCGGCCTGCCCGTGCCGGACAGTGCTGCCCAGCGGCACGCTGCCCTGGACGCGCTGCGGCACCGGGTGGCGGAGAACAGCGCGCAGGAGCAGCGGCGCCAGGCGCTGAGTGAGGAGGTGGAGGCGCTCCGCGGGAAGGCGCGCAGCGCCCAGGCCCGGTTGGAGGCCGTGGAAGCCGAGTGCGCGCAGATGTGCCAGGAGACGGGCGTCGATTCGGTTGCGGAGCTGCGGGCGGCGATCGACCGCGCCCAGCAGGTGCGGGAGCTGCGGCACGATGTGGCGCTGGTGGAGCGGTCGCTCGCCGAGTCGTGGCCGGGCGGGGTCGCGGAGGCGGAGCAGGCTGCGGCCGGGGTCGACCGGGAGGAGCTGGCGGGCCGTCTGGCAGAGCTGGGCCAGGAGATTGCCGCGGCGGAGGAGGAGCATCGCGCCGCGGTGCGCGACTTGGCTGAAGCGGAGCGGGAGCTGGGGGAGGCTGACGGGTCGGCGCTGGCCGCGCAGGCCGCCCAGGAGCGGGAGGAGGTGCTGGCCCGGATCGCCCAGAACGCGGAGACCCATACGCGGCTGGTGCTCGCGCACACGCTGCTGCTGCGGTGCATCGAGGAGTACCGGCAGGCCCACCAGGGCCCGCTGCTGCGCCGGGCCGAGGAGCTGTTCCGGCAGCTCACCGTGGGCCGGTTTCGCGAGTTGCAGACGGAGACAGCTGACGACGGCACGACCGTGCTGCGGGTCCGCCGCGCCACGGGGAAGCTGGTGGACATGGGGGCGTTGAGCGAGGGCACTCGGCACCAGCTCTATCTGGCGCTGCGGTTGGCGACCGTGGAGCACTATGCGGCCGAGCACCAGTCCATGCCGTTCGTGCTCGACGACGTGTTCATGACGTTCGACGACGAGCGGGCTGCGGCCGGGCTGCGGGTGCTGGAGTCGGTGGCGGACCGGGTCCAGCCGGTGGTGTTGACCCACCACGCCCACCTGGCTGAGCTGGCCCGCGACGTGCTGCCGGAGGACCGGGTGCACGTCCACCGCTTGCCGCGGTTCACCCACGCGGAACGCGTGACCGTGTGAGCGTCCCGGTCCTGCTGCGCACCCCCGCTCTTTGGGGGTGCGCGTGGTGCCGCCCCGGGCGTCCTGCCCGGGGCGCTGCTGCGGGGGTGGGCGGCTGGTGTCCCGCCTAGATCTCGTCGTTCAGACTCATCGTGTATTTGGCGACGCCTTCGTTGAGCAGGACGACCCGTTCTGCTCCGGATTCGCGCAGGGTCCGCCAGTGTTCTCCGAGCCAGCTTTCCGCGTCGCCGCGGGAGGGGAACAGGGTGTCGGGGAGGTCTTCACCGCTGAGCACGGTCCCATCGGCTTTCTCGTACCGCCAGCTCCACGCCATGGATGTTCCTCACTTTTCTTCTTTCCGGTCACGCAAAGTGTCTGGTGAGACGGGAATCCCAGCCGTCCTCAGACATCCTGACCGGTCCACTACGGTTAACTAACGGACGTGCGTATTCGTCTCGCCGGAACAGCCGGGGCGGCAGGGTGGCCCGCCCCTCACTGCCGTTGTGCCTCCTGCAACCTCGCTGTCCAGTCCCGTCGGTTGCCGCTTCGGGTCACCGTGGACGATGTCTTGAGCCTGTCCTCCCCCGATGGGCTGGTGTCGAACCTGCTTCCGGCCGGCTATTCGGCGGCGCAGACGCCTTACGGGCTGCGGGTGGACGGCGCGGACGGCGGCCGGCTGCTGTTTGCGCGGCCTGACGCTCCGGCGACTCCCCCGCCGGACAGCGATCCGGAGGATCCGCGTCCCGACCACCAGGCAGACCTGGTGCTGGTGGATGTGGGCGAGTCGCCGGAGACGATCGGTGCGCTGCGGCGGGCAGGCGTGGTGGGGCTGACCACGGTCGTGGTGGCGGTGGGCGGCGACCACCGGGTGCATTCTCCGGCCGAGTTCGACCGCCGGGCCCGGCTGTGGGGGGCGTTGGCCCCGTTGGACGGCCAGGAGCTGCGGTGCCCGCCGGATGCGTGGCCGCCGTCGCGGCCGCACGGCCCGTACCGGGTGCTGGTGACGGGCGGGGCGCGGTCTGGGAAGTCGTCGGAGGCGGAGCTGCGGCTGCTGGGGGAGCCGGAGGTGCTCTACGTGGCGACGGGCCCGGCCCCGGATCCGCACGCGGATGCGGCGTGGGCGCAGCGGGTGGCCGCACACCGGTCGCGCCGCCCGGCGTGGTGGCGCACGGTGGAGACGACGGATGTCGCGGCGGTGCTGGCGAAGGCGGACGGCGCGGTGCTGTTCGACTGTGTGGGCACGTGGCTGGCGCACGTCATGGGCGAGTGCGGGATGTGGGCGGACGAGGTGCCTGCGGACGCGGAGCAGCGGCTGGAGGAGCGGATCGACGCGCTGGTGGCGGCGTGGCGGACGAGCGCGGCCTACGTGGTGGCGGTGACGAACGAAGTGGGGTCGGGTGTGGTGCCGCCGACGGTGAGCGGGGGGCTGTTCCGGGACTGGCTGGGCCGGGTGAACCAGAGGCTGGCCGCCGAGTCGGAGGAGGTCGTGCTGGTCACGGCCGGGCGGGTGCTGTCGCTGTCGTGAGCGGGATGCTGCGGGACTGTGCGGACGGGCTGCGGATGGCGCTGGGCACGTTGACGGCGATCCCGGTGCCGGTGTCCCGGGTGGATCGCCGGGTGGCGGGCTGGGCGATGGCCGCGGCGCCGTTGGTGGGGGTGCTGTTGGCTGCCGTGTCCGGGGCCGTGCTGGCGGGGGCGCTGTGGGCGGGCGTGTCTCCGCTGCTGGCCGCGGTGGCGGCGGTGGGCGCGGTGGCGTTGCTGACGCGCGGTCTGCACTGGGACGGGCTGGCGGATGTGGCCGACGGGTTGGGGAGCGGGGCGGACGCGGACCGGGCGCTCGCGGTCATGAAGCGGTCCGATATCGGCCCGTTCGGTGTGATCACCCTGGTGTTCGTGGTGCTGCTCCAGGTGGCGGCGGTGGCGGCGCTGGCGGAGGAGGGGACGGGGGCGGCGGTGGCCGGGTTGGCTGCCGCGCTGGTGTCGGGGCGGTTGGCGATCACGTGGGCGTGCACGCGGCTGGTGGGTGCGGCACGGCCGGAGGGTTTGGGCGCGTTCGTGTCTGGTACTGTGCCCTATCCCGCCGCCGCCGCGGTCACGGGCGTGGTGCTGGCCGTGGGCCTGGTGGAGTGGACGTGGTGTGCGGCGGTGGCTGCGGGTCTGGTGGTGGCGGGCGGAGTGCTGGTGTGGGTGTGCCGTCGGTTGGGCGGGATCACCGGTGATGTGTTGGGTGCGCTGGTGGAGAGCGCCGCCGGGGCCGCACTGGTCACCGCAGCAGCCCTGTAAGCATCTGTAAGCAGAATCACACCGATTCACATAAAATCACTCGGGGTTGTCTTGGTACCGCCGGGTTTCCGACGTGAACTCCCAGCCAGCGAATTCGACACGTCTTTTCGGCGCGGCCAAGCGTTCCCCCATGTCCGTCACAGAATTCAGGGCGCGCCCGCTATGCGTGTGTCGGCCCGTACAACGCAAGGACTAGCATCAGGACCGTGAGCACGTCGCTGGAAGTCAAATCCGAATCCCCACGTTCGCTCGATGCTGACGCGGTCGTCGTCGGCTACCACTCGGGAGACGACGGCCTCGTGCCGGCGTCGGGTGCTTCCGAGGTCGATTCCGCTTTTTCTGGCGGACTCGGCTCGGCCCTGGCCCTGCTGGGTGCCACCGGAGAGGTGGAGGAGGTGCGTACTGTCCCGTCCCTGGGCGCTGTGGCGGCCCCCGTGGTGGTCGCGGTCGGGCTGGGACCGGCCCCGGCGGACGGTGCATCGGTCTCCGCTGACGTCGTGGCGCGCGCCGCGGGTGCCGCGCTGCGTGCCCTGCGCGGCAAGTCCCGGGTGGTGGTCGCACTGCCCGCGGACACCGGTGAGCTGGCCGCTGCCGCGGCGCTCGGCGCTGTGCTGGGCAGCTATTCCTTTGACCGCTACCGCACGGGTTCCACGAAGGAGCCGGTGAGCTCGGTGACTGTGGTCAGCGGGGCTGCGGACGCGGCTGAGGCGGTGCAGCGCGCCACGGTGGTGGCTTCCGCGGTCTGTCTCGCCCGCGACCTGGTGAACACCGCGCCCGCGGACCTGCGTCCCGCCGACTTCGCGGGGATCGCCGAGCAGGTCAGCCGGGACCACGGCTTGGATATCACGATCCTTGACGAAAAGGCGCTGGCCGAGGGCGGTTACGGTGGTCTGATCGGTGTCGGCCAGGGGTCGTCCAGCCCGCCGCGTCTGGTTCGCCTGTCCTACAGCCACCCGGAGGCGACGACGACGCTGGCGCTGGTCGGCAAAGGCATGACCTTCGACTCCGGTGGGTTGTCGCTGAAGCCCAGCTCCGCGATGGAGTGGATGAAGTCCGATATGGGCGGCGCGGCCGCGGTGCTGGCCGCGATGCGCGCGATCGCCGAGCTGCGGGTGCCGGTGAATGTGGTCGGCTATCTCGCGATCGCCGAGAACATGCCGAGCGGAACCGCGCAGCGTCCGTCTGACGTGTTGAGGATCTACGGCGGGAAGACCGTGGAGGTGCTCAACACGGACGCGGAAGGCCGCCTGGTGATGGCGGACGCGCTGGTGCGCGCCCAGGAGGACAATCCTGATCTGATCGTGGACGTGGCCACGCTCACCGGGGCGCAGCTCGTCGCGTTGGGGACCCGCGTGTTCGCGGTGATGGCCAACGACGACGCGGTGCGCGACCAGGTGGTGGCTGCTGCCACGTCCGCGGGTGAGGCGGCCTGGCCCATGCCGCTGCCCGAGGAGCTGCGCAAGGGACTGGACTCGTCAGTCGCCGATATCGCCAATGTCGCGGGTGAGCGCTGGGGCGGCATGCTCAGCGCCGGCGTGTTCCTCAAGGAGTTCATCGCAGACGGAGTCAAGTGGGCGCACTTGGACATCGCCGGGCCAGCGTTCAACCAGGGTGAACCCCACGGTTACACGCCTAAGGGAGGCACCGGCGCAGCGACACGCACCCTTGTCCGTCTCGCCGAGTCTCTCGCTCAAAGAGCCGAATAACCCATGACCGGACGTTATGAGCCGCGTCCGGGCTCGCCACCGGTGTGTGATCACACCGCAGGAAAAGGAGTGTCCTTCCCGTGAGTGAAAGCGGCGGCACATTCGATCTCGTCATCCTGGGCGGCGGTAGCGGTGGCTACTCGGCCGCCATCCGCGCCTCCGAACTCGGCATGCGTGTCGCCCTGATTGAGAAAGACAAGCTCGGCGGCACCTGCCTGCACTACGGCTGTATTCCGACCAAGGCCCTGCTGCACGCGGGTGAGGTCGCCGACACGGTGCGGGCCAGCGAGAAGTTCGGTGTCCGGGCCTCGTTCGACACAATCGACATGGCCCGTGTCCACGAGTACAAGGACAAGGTCGTCAGTGGTCTGCACCGCGGCCTGACCGGTCTGATCAAGGCCCGCGGCATCACCCTGGTCGAGGGTGAGGGCAAGCTGACCGGTGTCGACGAGGTCACGGTCAACGGGGTGGCCTACAAGGGTCGGCACATCATCCTGGCCACCGGGTCCCAGGCGCGTTCGCTCCCTGGTCTGGAGATCGACGGGGAGCGGATCATCACCAGCTACGAGGCGCTCCGCTTGGACCGGGTCCCCAAGTCCGCGATCATCCTGGGCGGCGGTGTCATCGGCGTCGAGTTCGCCAGCGTGTGGCGTTCGTTCGGCGCCGAGGTGACGATTGTCGAGGCGCTGCCGCACCTGGTCCCGGCGGAGGAGGAGTCCAGCTCCAAGCTGCTGGAGCGGGCGTTCCGCAAGCGCGGGATCAAGTTCGAGCTGGGCAGCCCGTTTGAGAGCGTGAAGCTCACCGAGACCGGGGTGAGCATGACGCTGGCGAACGGCAAGACCGTGGAAGGCGAGCTGCTGCTGGTGGCGGTGGGCCGCGGTCCGGTCTCCCAGGGGCTGGGCTACGAGGAGGTCGGCATCCGCCTGGAGCGCGGCTTCGTCCAGGTCGATGAGAACCTGCACACCGGAGTCGGCAACATCTACGCGGTGGGCGACTTGATCCCCACGCCGCAGTTGGCGCACGTCGGCTTTGCCGAGGGTATTTTCGTCGCCGAGCACATTGCCGGGCTGAACCCGGTGAACATCGACTACGACGGTATTCCGCGGGTCACCTACTCCGACCCGGAGGTGGCGTCTGTGGGGATCACCTCCAAGACCGCGGCCGAACGCGGGATCGAGACCACCGAGTTCGTCTACAACTTGGCGGGCAACGGGAAGAGCCAGATCCTGCAGACCCAGGGCGCGGTCAAGGTCATCGCGGCCAAGGACGGCCCGGTGCTGGGTGTGCACATGGTGGGCAGCCGCGTCGGCGAGCTGATCACCGAGGGCCAGCTGATCTACAACTGGGAGGCGCTGCCGTCTGAGGTGGCGCAGCTCATCCACGCGCATCCGACCCAGTCCGAGGCGTTGGGCGAGGCCCACTTGGCGCTAGCGGGCAAGCCGTTGCACGTCCACGACTGATTCTTGGAGATGGGCGGGTGCCCGAGGGAGCCCGCCCATCATCTTTCTCTGTCGTTCTTGTGACCGCTCACTCAAGAGGAACCCATGTCGACTCCCGTTACCATGCCCGATCTGGGCGAAAGCGTCACCGAGGGCACTGTCACCCAATGGCTCAAGCAGGAGGGCGACACGGTCGAGGTCGACGAGCCGCTGCTCGAAGTCTCGACGGACAAGGTTGACACCGAAATCCCCT